>NZ_JBQFZS010000010.1:0-178996 GCF_056542385.1 Ruegeria sp. AD2(2025) | reverse complement strand
AGGTGCCGTTATACGCATGGTACTGCCAGTCCGACTGCGCCACACCAAACTCCAGCTCGCCCTCGCGAATGGTGTTGATGTTGTAAACCGACCCACCCGTCGATTCCACCGAACACCGAACCCCATGTTCCTTGCGCCCCTTGTTCACCAAACGGCAAATCGCACCACCCGTCGGATAGTAAACACCCGTTACACCACCCGTCCCAATCGTGATAAACTCCTCTGCATAAACAGCCGGCGCGAGAAACGCAGCAGTTACAGCCGCTGTGATCGAAGATTTATTGAGCACTTTGACACTCCTGTTGTCAGTCTTTTTTGATCCTTGTGGGAATGCCTGATCGACCCAAAACACGGTTTTGGAATCAGCCACCCAGATGCAAAAGATGAAAGCGAAACCAATCGGCGCGTGTCTATACGGTAGATTACGTATAGGCTTGGGGGCCAGGGCGCGGGCATCATGGTCCGAGCCCATCCGCAACCACCATCTGGACAGAAGATTGGACAGCACAGCGCAACAGGATTTCCGCCGGGATCAGGCCGAACCCGCCCGCAGGCGCAGATCGCTGCGCGCGACGCTGGCCCTGTGTCTGGCGGGGCTGCAGTTTGTGGCGGTGCTGTCGGTCACGCTGTCGACCTTTGTCAGCTCGGAAAACGCGCTGTTGCGGCAATCGCGCATTTCGCTGAACGAGGTCAGCGTCAATGTCATCGGTCAGGTTAAGAACTTTCTGAACCCGGCGCGGCAGGTGCTGGATGCCACGCGGCGGCTGGCGGAAAACGATGTGCTGGACATCAACGATACCGCCGCGCTGGAAAGTCATTTCTTTCAGCAATTGCAAGTGGCCCCGCAGCTGGCCGGGATTTATCTGGCCGATGAAACCGGGCGCTTCGTCTATGTGATGCGCACCGAAGAACCCGGTCGCTACCGCACCAAAACCATCCCGCCCTTTGCGCCCGAGATCACCGAACATCCGGCGGATTTCCAATGGCGCAACGACCGTTTTACCCTGTTGGAAACCGCCGAGACCCAGACCGACACGTACGAGGCCCGCACCCGTCCGTGGTTCACGATGGTCGATGCCGCGAAAGCCCCGATCTGGACGCAGCCCTATATCTTCTACACGACCCGCCAGCCGGGGATCACCTATGGCGTGCCGGTGTTGGACGACGCGGGCGAAATCCGCGCCATTCTGGGCATCGATATCCAGATCGATGCGCTGTCGGGCTTTCTGCTGGACATTTGGTCGGAACGACGCGGCGCGGCGCTGGTGCTGAACGAGGATGGCTCGGTTCTGGCGCATCCGACATTGGTCCTGATCGATCAGGATGCGGATTTCGACAATCCGGAACTGCCGATGGTTGACCAGATCAACGACGCATTGGCACGACAGGCCTTTGGTACGTTAGTGCAGAAAGACAAGGCCGAGGTCGAAGGCCCCGTTCATACCGATTTCGAACTGGGTGGTCAGGACTATGTCGCAATGCTGATCGACGTGTCGGAGCCCGGCCTGAACTGGTTGATCGGGCTTTACGCCGCCGAAGACAACTTCATCGGCGAGATCAAGAAAAACCGGGTGCAGGGCATCTGGATTGCGCTGTCGATCGCCATCCTGACCGGCGCTATCGGTCTGGCACTGGCCGATCGTATCTATGCCCCGGTGCGCAGCTTCGCCAGCCAGACCCGGCGCGTTTCAAGCGGCGAAATTACCCCCGAGGAAGGGTTGCACAGCCCCTATCGCGAACTTGAAGATACCGGAGCCGCGCTGGCGCAGGAGGTGCGCCAGCGGCAGCGGTTTGAGACCGCCTATGGCCGCACCTTCGATCTGGCCTCGCGCGGGATGGCGCAGATTTCGCCGGAAACGGGCCGGTTCCTGCGGGTGAACGAGCAGCTTTGCGACATCATGGGTTATCAACCCGGCGAGTTGGAGGCCATGACGCTGGCAGAAACGCTGCCCGATGATGGCCAGCAGATCGCGGTCAAGTTCCGCGAAACACTGTTGCAGGATTCCGAATTCATCGTGGAAAACCAGTTTATCCGCAAGGACGGCTCGACCATCTGGTTGCGGGTGAATGCGATCCTGATCCGAGATGAAAACGGCGTGCCGGACCACGCGGTTGCCATTGTCGATGATGTCAGCGACCGCAAACAGGCCGAGGACGAGGCCAGCCGCCTCAGCCGTGATCTGTCGCATGTGGCGCGGGTGAATCTGATGGGCGAGATGGCCTCGGGGCTGGCGCATGAGCTGAACCAGCCGCTGAGCGCGATTTCTTACAATGTGGATGCGGCCAAGATCACGCTTGAGGAAATCGGCGATCCCGACCCCGAGCTGAGCCAGATCCTGACCGATATCGACCGCCAGTCGCGCCGCGCCGGTGACATCATTCGCGCCCTGCGCGAAGTGGTGCGCAAGGATCGCGGGCGGCAAACACCGTTCGAGCTGGGCGGGCTGATCCGGCAGACCGTCACCCTGATGGAGGGCGAGGCCCGGGTGCATGACATCGCGTTGACCTATGCCGAGACCCCTCTGCCGCAGGTCATCGGCAACCGCACGCAGATCGCGCAGGTGCTGGTCAACCTGTTGCGCAATGCCATCGACGCGCTAGCCCGCGCGCCGGTCCCTGCGGGCCGGATCACCATCGCCACCGAGATCACGGCGGAGTTTGTCGAGGTCCGGGTCGAAGATAACGGGCCCGGTGTCAGCGCCGATGTGACCCTGTTCAACACGTTCGATACCCAAAAGACCGACGGGATGGGTCTGGGCCTGTCGATCTGCCGCACCATCGTCAAGGCCAATGGCGGCACGATCTGGCATGATCCCAACGGCACATCGGGCGCGCGGTTCTGTTTCACCCTGCGCCGCAGCGACAGCGACGCAGAGGGCACGTCATGACCAAGCCGACCGTCTATATTGTCGATGACGATGATGATGTGCGCATCGCCCTGTCCCGTTCGTTGGGCAAGCGGGGCATGGTGGTTTCGCATTTCGCCGATGCGCAATCGTTTCTGGATCAGGTCAGCGCGGATGCGGCGGGCTGTCTGATTCTGGATTACGGAATGCCCGGCATGGACGGGCTGGAACTGCAGGATCACCTGGTCCGTCAGAACTCGACCCTGCCGATCATCTTTGTCTCGGGGCACGGTGGCATCCCGGAATCGGTGCGGGCGACCAAGGCCGGTGCGATTGATTTTCTGGAAAAGCCCTTTGACCTGACCGTTCTGATCGAACGGATCGAATCCGCATGGGAACTGGGTGCGCAACTGCGCACGGAAAAAGCCCGACGGCAGGAGCTGGCGGACAAGCGCGGCCTGCTGACCGAGCGCGAGGAACAGGTGCTGCACCATATCCTGACCCACCCCGCCCGCACGTCGAGTAAGGAAATCGCGGCTGAGCTGGGCATCAGCCCGCGCACGGTGGAAATCCATCGAGGCCGCATTCAGCAGAAGGTCGGGGTGAAGACCACCATCGAGCTGTATGAGCTGTTCGGGCAGATGCAATGATCGCCAGCTTGATGATGTACGCCCGCCCGCAGCTTGAGGGCGCGCATGGGCGGTACTGGTCCCTGATCCGCCAAACCCTGCGGCAAGCCGGGATCGACAGCCCCGAACATCTGTCGCAGCAGGCCGAGGAATTCTCGGTCTGGCAGGACCCCGATCTGGTGCTCAGCCAGACCTGCGGGATACCTTACCGGACGTGGCTGCACGATAAGGTCGCGCTGGTGGGCACACCGGATTATGGGCTGGCGGGTTGCCCACCCGGCTATTACCGCAGCGCGCTGGTGGTGCGCGCCGATGATAAGCGCGAAGAATTCGGGGCGTATCGGGATGCGGTCTTTGCCTATAACCAGACCTTCTCGCAATCGGGCTATGCCGCGCCCTACTGGCATCTGACGGCGCATGGGTTCTGGTTTGAAAACCGCCTGCAGACCGGGGGACATCTGGGCTCGGCCCGGGCGGTGGCCGAGGGTCGGGCGGATATTGCCGCACTGGACGCGGTCTCATGGCGGTTGATGCGCGCGCATGAGGGGTTTGCCCCAAAGCTGCGCGTTCTGGACTGGACCGAGCCCACTCCGGGCCTGCCCCTGATCACCGCACTCGGCAATGACGCGGACGCGATTTTTGCCGCCGTCCGGTCGGCCATCGAACAGCTTGATCCGGCGGACCGGGCAGCCCTTGGGCTACACGGGATCGAGCGTATCTCTAAAGAACACTACCGCGCCATCCCCAACCCGCCCGAGGGGGTTTAGACGACCATGGAACAGGCCCCGAATATCAGCCCCTTCGGGCAGATGCCTGATGGCCAGCCGGTGCATCGCATCACGCTGCAGAACGGTGGGCTGCGGGCCTGCATCCTGACCTATGGCGCCGCGCTGCAGGACCTCCGGCTGGACGGCGTATCGCATCCTCTGGTGCTGGGTTGGTCGACGCTGGACGGCTATGTGAACAGCAGCGCCTATTTCGGTGCCATCGTTGGCCGTTTCGCCAACCGCATCGGTGGCGCGTGCTATGAGATTGACGGGCAGGTCCACCACACCGACGCCAACTTTCGGGGCAGACACACGCTGCACGGCGGCAGCGCGGGCAGCGCCCGTCAGGTCTGGCAGATCGAGGCGGTCAGCGAAAATGCTGCCACCCTGTCGCTGCAGATGCCGGACGGGCACATGGGGTTTGCAGGACATCTGACCGTCCGCGCGACCTATGAGATCGGGGCAGATCACACCCTGCGCCTGTCGATCGATGCCGAATGCGACCGCCCCACCCCCTGCAGCTTTGCCCCGCACAGCTATTTCAACCTCGATGGCGGCGAGACCATCGCTGAGCACCACCTGCAAATTGATGCGCCGCACTATCTACAGGTCGATGACGACCTGATCCCAACCGGATCACTGACCCCGGTCACGAGCAGCCCGCTGGATTTCCAGACCCGTCGCCGGATCGGGACGCAGGCAATTGATCACAATTTCTGTGTCTCGGATGGGCGGCAGGCGTTGCGGCCTGTGGCATCGCTTTGCGGGCCGCGCTCGGGGCTCTGCCTGCATCTGGCGTCGACCGAGCCGGGGCTGCAGGTCTATTCCGCCGCCGGGCTCGACGAACCGGGCCGGGTCGGTCTGAACGGGCAAGTCTACAGCCCGTTCGCCGGCCTCGCGCTGGAGCCGCAGGGCTGGCCGGATGCCCCGAACCAGCCCGGTTTTCCGTCGGCCATCCTGCAGCCGGTGGAACGCTACCGGCACGAGACCACGTCTCAGATCACCCGGTCAGGGCACGGTCTGCTCTGAGACGACCTCGCCGAATGTCGTGAAGAACTTGCCTGACAGCTTCTTGGCGGTGCCCGCAATCAACCGGCTGCCCAACTGCGCGATCTTGCCGCCGATATCGACCTTGGCGGTGTAGGCCAGAACCGTCTCATCCCCGTCTTCGGTCAGCGTCACATCCGCGCCGCCCTTGGCAAACCCGGCAGCGCCGCCCTTGCCTTCACCCATCAGGGAAAACCCGTTCGGCGCGTTCGAGGTGTCCAGCGTCACCTCGCCCGCGAATTTCGCCTTCACCGGGCCAACCTTCAGCACCACCTTGGCCTCAAGCTGATCGGGACCGGCCTGTATCAACTCTTCGCATCCGGGGATGCAGTCGCGCAGCACATCGACGTTGTTCAGCGCCTGATACACAACATCGCGCGGGGCCTTGATGCGGATTTCGTCACTCAGTTCCATTCCTGTTTCCCTTTGATCAACAACATCTTGGATAGACGCGCAGCGCCTCTTCGGTCGCTTCTTTTGCGCTTAATTCGGGGCGCGCGGGCCAGATCGCCCGCAGCCATCTACGCAAGCTTTTCATCGTCACGGCTCTCCTTCACTGTATCAGTGTTTCGCCAGCGCACGATCTCGGCTAGGATCGAAAGTGCGATCTCATGCGGGTCGACGGCGTGGATATCCAGCCCGGCGGGCGCCTTGAGCTGCGCCGCGCGCGCAGGGTCCATCCCCTGCTTGATCAGCTTGTCACACAGCACCTGCGCCTTGCGCCGACTGGCCACCATCGACACGCGACGGGCCGCCGAGCCCAACGCCGCCTGCAACGCCGCGCCATCGCCATTGCCCTGCGAGGCGACAACGACGAAATCCCGCGGCTCAAGACCCAGCGCAGGCAGGTCATCGGGGTCAAACCGGGTCTGAGCTTCCGCCGCCCCTGTCGGCAGGCAAACCCGCAACCCGGCCAGAGTACCATGCGCCGCCAGTGCCGCAGCAATCGGCGTGTCGCCAAAGATCACCAGCCTCGGCGCGTGCTGATAGGGTTCAACCAACAGGTCGACAGTGCCGCCGCTGGGGCATCCGCTTTTATAGGTCTGCACACCGTCCGAGTCCGTCATGGCCACCACCTTGTCCGAGGGTTTCACACGGATCATCGCGGGCTGGCCGCTCTCCAGCGCCGCCTGGGCCGCCGCCCGGACCGCCCGCTGCACACAGGCCCCGCCCAGATGGCCCAATATCCGCCCATCCCGTGCAATCGCCGCCTTGGCCCCCGCCTTGGCCGAGGTCACATCCGCCGTGCGCAGCACCGTGGCGACGCAGAAACTGTCCCCGCTCTGACGCAGGTCTTCGATGGTGTCGAATATGTCGAAACCGGGCATATGGGGTCCTTTCACAACTTGCGAAACTGAGGTTCCAGCGCAGCCAGCGCCTGCAGCGTATTGGCAGGCAGATGCGCATCCAGATGCGGCAGCGCTGCCTGCATCGCGGCCGCTATGGGCTCATAACGATCCCAGCCCTTCAAAGGGTTCAGCCAAACGATCCGCCGCGCCTTGCGCCGGATCCGCGCAAGCGCCGCGCCCAGCGCCTGCGGATCGGAACTGCAATAGCCATCCGACAGGATCAGCACGACCGTCCGCCCATTCAGCGCCTGCGCGCCATAGCCGTCCAGAAGGCTCTCGAGACTGCCGGAGATATCGGTGCCACCGCCAAAGCCCTCGGCCATCAGCGACAGCCGCCCCGCCGCACGGATCGTATCATGGTCCCGCAACGCATCCGTCACCCGCATCAGCCTGGTGTGAAACAGATAGGCATCGGCCTGCGTGCCGCTTCCAATCAGTCCCTTGAGAAAGGCCAGAAAAACGCGCGCATAAACGGTCATCGAGCCACTGACATCGCACAAGGCCACAATCCGCATCGGGCGCGGCGGGCGGGCGCGACGGAACAGGTCGATGGGCTCACCCCCGCGCGCCAGACTGGCCCGCTGAATGCGCCGCATGTCCAAAGCCGTGCCGCGCAAGGCCCGTTTCCGCCGCCGCGACCGCCGATCCCGGATCGCCCGCGCCAAACGCTCAGCCGCCATTTCCGCCCGTTTTAGAGACTGTTCGTCCATCACTTCACGCAGGTCCCGGCGCGACAGGTTGGCCTTGCGGGTCGCAATCAGCTTCCCGTCCATCCCTTCGACCTCCCCGTCGCCCGGGCCAGGAGTGGTGGCTGCCTGATCTGTATCCGTCTGCCTGGTCTCCGCGTCCTGATCCGACCCCTGCCAGATCATCGGCTTGGCTGACTGCACGCGCACATGCGCTGCTTGCGCCTGACCCGCTCGCTGCTTGCCCGCGTTGTACCAATAAGCATCGAACAACGCGTCGAACCGCCGCCAGTCCTCGGCATCGCCCGCCAACAGCACACACAACGCCTGCCGCGCCTGATCGACATCGGTCGCGTCAACCGCAGTCAGGGCAGCAAGCGCATCGCCTGTCTCTTTCGGCCCCACACGCAACCCGTTCATGCGCAGATGCGCGATGAACCCCGACATCCGGTCGGCAAGGCCCAAGGCCCGAGACGGAAAGCGCGTCACCTGCATCAGGCGACCTTTCCAATCAGGCGATCCATCACCTCGGGCGGCGCGGCACCAAAATCTGCCGCCGTCTTCAGCAAACAGACCAAAGTCGCCTGTATTTCGTCGCGCGCCTGCGCCAGATCGTTGACACCCAGCCCAGACAGGGCCGCTGCCCAATCCAGCATCTCGGCAATCCCCGGCACCTTCTCAAGGTCTTCCTTGCGCAGCGCCTGAACAACGCCAATGATCTGACGCGCCAAAAGCGCCTCAACCTCGGGCATCCGCGCCCGCAGGATCGCCATCTCTGTCTCTTTCGACGGGTAATCCAGAAAACTGTAAAGACACCGCCGACGCAGCGCATCCGACAGATCCCGCGTCCCATTGGCCGTCAGAATCACAATCGGCCGCGCCTTCGCTTCAACAGTCCCAAGCTCGGGAATCGTGACCTGAAAGTCGGACAAGATTTCCAGCAGATACGCTTCGAACTCTTCATCCGCCCGGTCAATCTCATCAATCAGCAAAACCGGAGGCACATCCTGCGAAATAGCCTCTAACAAGGGTCGTTTCAGCAGATAGGCGTCAGAAAACAACTGCGCTTCCCCAACGCCTCCGTGCGCTTCACTCGCGCGGATCGCCAACAACTGCCGCTGATAATTCCACTCATAAATCGCGTGGCTGGCATCCAGCCCTTCGTAACACTGCAACCGGATCAACCGCGCCTCAAGCCAGGCCGCCATCGCCTTGGCCACCTCGGTCTTGCCAACCCCAGCAGGCCCCTCCAGCAACAAAGGCCGCCCTAAAGCCCGCGCCAGATGCAACGCCATCGCCAACCGATCATCAGCAACATAGCCTTGCGCGGCCAACCCGTTCTGCACATCACTCAAAGTCAAAACCAGGATCCAATCTTCATCTGGCTAAAAATATCCCGGGGGTCCAAGGGGGCAGAGCCCCCTTGCTCGATCGGACCGGCCCAAGCCGGTCCGAACCCAATCACCCATGCATCCCCAACCCATTGGCAATCTTCCAGATCCGCCAATGATCATGCGGCATATGGCTCTGCACCAACCCAAACGGCCGGAACGCATCATGCACCGCATTCGAAAAGCACGGCACGCCACCCACATTCGGGCTCTCACCCACACCCTTGGCACCAATCGGATGATGCGGGGACGGCGTCACCGTGTAGTCGGTGATATAGTTCGGCGTCTCCCACGCGGTCGGCAGGAAGAAGTCCATCAGCGTACCGGTCTTCACATTGCCCATCTCGTCATAGGCAATCTCCTGCCCCATCGCGATGGCCAGCGCCTCGGTCACGCCCCCATGGACCTGCCCGTCGATGATCATCGGGTTGATCCGGGTGCCGCAATCGTCCAGCGCATAGAACTTGCGAACGTCCCATTCGCCGGTATCCACGTCGATCTCCATGACGCAGATATAGGCCCCGAACGGATAGGTCATGTTCGGCGGGTCATAGTAGCTGACGGCCTCCAAACCGGGTTCGAGCCCTGGAAACGCCTGATTATATGCGGCAAATGCGATTTCCTTCATCGTCTTGAACCGCTCGGGCGCGCCCTTGACCGCGAAGCGATCCACATCCCACTCGACGTCATCATCATGAACCTCAAGCAGATAGGCCGCGATCATCTGCGCCTTGGCACGGATTTTGCGCGCAGCCATCGCCGTTGCCGCTCCGGCCACAGGCGTGGACCGAGACCCATAGGTCCCAAGACCGTAAGGTGCCGTGTCGGTGTCGCCTTCCTCCAGCGTGATATCATCAGCCGGCAGGCCGATCTCACTGGCTATGATCTGAGCGAAGGTCGTGGCGTGACCCTGACCCTGCGAGATCGTCCCCAGCCGCGCGATGGCAGACCCCGTTGGGTGGATGCGGATTTCGCACGAGTCAAACATGCCAAGCCCGAGGATATCGCAGTTCTTCACCGGCCCGGCACCCACGATTTCGGTGAAATGCGTCAGACCAATGCCCAGCAGCTTGCGGGTTTTACCAGCTTTGAAGTCCTCGACCCGCTGCGCCTGTTCCGCCCGCAGACCGTCATAGTCCACGGCCTTCAGCGCCTTGTCCCAAGCGGTGTGATAATCGCCTGAGTCATACTCCCAGCCCAGCGCAGACTGATACGGGAACTGGTCCTTGGTGATAAAGTTGATCCGCCGCAGCTCGGCCGCGTCCATGTTCAGCTTGATGGCCAGAACCTCGATCATGCGTTCGATGAAATAGGCGGCCTCGGTCACACGGAAGGAACAGCGATAGGCCACCCCGCCCGGAGCCTTGTTGGTATAGACACCATCCACGGCCAGATAAGCGGTGGGGATGTCATACGACCCCGTACAGATATTCATGAAGCCTGCCGGGAACTTGGTTGGATCGGCACAGGCGTCAAACCCGCCGTGATCCGCGGTCGTATGGCACCACAAACCGGTGATCTTGCCATCCTTGGTGGCGGCGATCTTGCCCTGCATCCAGTAGTCGCGGGCAAAGGCGGTGGACATCAGATTCTCCATCCGGTCCTCGACCCATTTCACCGGCTGGCCGGTCACGATTGAGGCCACGACCGAGCAGACATAGCCCGCATAGGCCCCGACCTTGTTGCCGAAACCGCCACCGATATCAGGGCTGATCACGCGAATATTGTGCTCGGCGATGCCTGAGATCAGCGACACAACAGTCCGGATCGCGTGCGGGGCTTGAAACGTACCGTAGAGCGTCAGCTTGCCGGTCACCTTGTCCATGCTGGCCACGGACCCACAAGTTTCCAGCGGGCAGGGATGGGTGCGGTGATAGTACACCATCTCTTCGGCCACGACATCGGCCTCTGCCAGAATAGCCTCGGTCGCGTCTTTGTCGCCTTGCTCCCATGTGAAGATGTGGTTGTGATGCTTGCGGGGGCCATGCGCGCCTTCGGTCTGGCCCTCAAGGTCTTCGCGCAGAACCACATCGGACTTCAGCGCCTCGAAGGGGTCGGTCAGAACGGGCAGTTCTTCATATTCAACCTCGACCAGTTCCGCAGCGTCCGCCGCGATATAGCGGTCTTCGGCGACGACAAAAGCGACCTCCTGGCCCTGGAACAGCACCTTGCCATCGGCCAGCACCATCTGCTTGTCACCAGCCAGGGTCGGCATCCAGTGCAGGCCCAGCGGCGACAGGTCCTCAGCGGTCAGAACAGCGATCACGCCGGGCAGCGCCAGAGCGGCCTCTTTGTTCACGCTGACAACGCGGGCATGTGCGTAGGGGGAGCGCACAAAGTCGCCGAACAGCATCCCGTCCAGCTTGATGTCATCGACATAATTGCCCTTGCCTTGGGTAAAGCGCACATCCTCGACGCGTTTGCGCGAGCTGCCCATCCCTTTGAGGTTGGCGGCGCGTTCTTCGGGGGTCAGAGTCTGGTCGTTCATTCCGCGGCCTCCTTCTGCCCATTGAGAACCTCGGCGGAGGCCGAGATCGCCTTGACGATGTTCTGGTATCCGGTGCAGCGGCACAGGTTCCCGGCCATTCCGAAACGAATTTCTTCCTCGGTCGGGTTCGGGTTTTCCTGCAGCAAGCGGTGCGCGCGGGTGATCATGCCCGGCGTGCAGAAGCCACATTGCAGCCCGTGATGCTCGCGGAACATTTCCTGCAACACACCAAGGCTGCCATCGTCATTGGTCAGCCCCTCGACGGTGGTGATATCGGCGCCGTTTACCTGCGCGACAAAGGTCGTGCAGGATTTGACGGACTTGCCGTCGATATCCACGGTGCAGGCCCCGCAATGGCTGGTTTCACATCCGATATGAGGGCCGGTGATTTTCAGGTCTTCCCGCAGGAAGTGGATCAACAGCGTGCGCGGCTCGGCCAGACCTTCGACCTCTTTACCGTTCACGGTGAGTTTGACGTGCATTTTCGACATGGTTTCCTCCCCTCAACCCGCGCGGCTTTGCGCGCGGTCGATGGCGCGGCGCAGCATCACGGCGGCCACATGTTTCTTGAATTCGACAGGTCCGCGGTTGTCGGCAACGGGTTCGATCGCATCCAGCATCGCAGCAACGCAGCCGTTCACATCGCCATCAGCCAGCGCAGCGCTTGCACTTTCGGACCAGACCGGCGTGTCGGCCAAATTGGTCATCGCGACCGAGGCCGTTCCGTTGCCCACCATCACGGCGGCGGCGGCGGTGGCATAGTCACCGATCTTGCGCTTTTGCTTTTCATAGGCCTGACCGACACCGGCACCCGGCACCGGGATCGAAATCCGAGTCAGGATTTCCTCATCCTCACGGGCGGTGAAATACGCAGCCTCGTAAAACTCCCGCGCGGCGACACTGCGGGACCCATCGGGGCCGGACAGATCGAATGTCGCGTTCAGGCATTGCATCAGCCCCGGCATGTCATTCCCCGGATCGCCATTGGCCACGTTGCCGCCAACCGTCCCGACATAGCGCACCTGCGGATCAGCGATCTGCAACGCCGCCTCGCGGATCAGCGGAATGGCCGAGGCGAGGCCATCATGGGTGATCAGCTCATGCTGCGTGACCATCGCGCCAAGGGTCACGGTGTCGGACCCGACCTCGATGCCTTTCAATTCCTCGATGGCCTGCAGATCGACAAGATGGCCCATCTCGGCCATGCGCAGTTTCATCATCGGGATCAGGCTGTGCCCGCCCGCGATCACGCGCGCCTCGTCTCCGTGTTCCTGCAGAATGCCGATGGCCGAGGCGATGTCGCCTGGCCGGTGATACTCAAAACCGGCTGGTATCATATGTTTCCTCCCTGGGTCCGGGCAGTATGTCTTGGGGGACCTGCAGCCAGCAGAGGATGCGGGGATCAGCCATTCCAGCCAACGGAAACAGGGCGCGCAGCTTGTTTCACGAAATGCGAATGGGCTGCACGAACTGCGATCAGAGACCCAACGCGTCGCGGATATCGGTCAGCCGCGACCGGCTGACCGGCACTTTGGGCAGGGCGTCTATCCCGTCGAAATAGCAGGTGCCATTGTCCTTGTGCCGTTCGAAGCTTGAGACATGACGGGGATTGACCAGATAGCTTCGATGGGCGCGCAGGAACCCGTCAGGTTGCAGGCGGGTTTCGGCCTCAGTGATCGACCACGGGCAGAACAGTTTCTCAGACCCCATGTAGAGGACGGTGTAATGCCCCTCGGCCCGGATGGCGGCGATGCGGGCGGATTCAGCAAAGAAGGTCTGGCCTTCGCGCTCGAACGGGACACCGGCGCGCAGGGCTGCGGGTTCGGGCGCAGGGGTGGGCTGTGCGGGGGCCTCTTTCGGCTCGACGAAGGAAATCCCGGTCAGCAGGAAGGCCCCGCAGATCAGAAAGACCGAGACGGTGACGCCCATGGCCAGAACCTGATTGTCCAGCGCCGGGCCCGCGCCGCCGGGGCTGTCGCTGGCAATGAAATCGGTCAGGCCGGTGGCGACGAAATGCATGGTGAACACCGCCAGCCCGAAACAGACCGTGCCCAGCAGGATGTTGCGCTGGGTCCGGTTGCCATAGGCCACCCAGATCGCAGCAACCGACAGGATCACCGAGGCCAGCGTCGACAGGACGACATCCAGAGCGTTGTAGACCGGGCGGCAGAGCTGCATCCCCGCCATGCCGATATAGTGCATCACCACGATGCCAAGACCGACGATCACCCCGGCCCAGACCATGGTCTGAACCGTGCGCAGCCGGAAATGCAGCAGCAGCAGCGCCAGCCCCACCATCAGGATCGCCACCAGCGCCGAGATCAGCGTGATCAGCGCGTCGTAATAGAACAGGATCGGCAGCTGCAGCCCCAGCATGGCGACGAAATGCATCGACCAGATGCCGCCGCCCAGCACGACCGCCGCCAGCGCCACCACCAGCTTGCGCCGCTGGCTATCCAGCCGCGACGCGCCATGGGTCAGGTAAAGACCGGTAAAGCCCGCCATCAAGGCAACGGCCAACGAGGCCGCCACAAGCCAGGCGTTATGCGAATAGTCCAGCATTTCGGTCTGCACGCCCTCCCCCGGCGTGAGCAGACGTTAGCAAACGGATTTGACGGGAACAATCGGAGTTTGGGGCCGCCAACTGACGGACGGCCCCAACAGTAATCAGTCGCTGATCGCGCCTTCTTCGTCGCGACGCTGGTGCATCCTGGCCTTCAGGCGCGCGCCCACGATCAAGGGTAGGACGAAGCCGATGATCGCGATCGCCCACAGACCGATGGACAGCGGGCTGTCGATCAGGGTCCACCAGTTGCCGTTGTCGATGGTGACGGCGCGGCGCAGGTTGTTCTCCATCGAGTTGCCCAGCAGCGTGCCAAGGATGATCGGCACCAGCGGCACGTCCAGCTTGCGCAGAACCCAGCCCATGACGCCGAACCCGATCATCACCAGCAGATCAAAGCTGGACCCCGAGATGCCGTAGATGCCGACAAAGCTGACCATCGCCACGATCGGCATCAGAATGCGCGAGGGCACCATCAGCACGCGGGTGAACAGGCCCACCATCGGGATATTCATCGCCAGCAGCATGAAGTTGGCAATGAACAGCGCCGCAATCAGGCCCCAGACCACATCCGGGTTCTGGGTGAACAGCAGCGGCCCCGGCGTGATGTTCAGCGCCAGCAGAACCGCCAGCAGCACGGCTGTGGTCCCCGATCCCGGCACGCCCAGCGCCAGCATCGGCACCAGGGCGCCGCCAGCAGCGGCGTTGTTGCCGGCCTCGGGCGCGGCCACGCCACGGGGATCACCGGTGCCAAAGGTGTTCTCTTTATCGACCAGCCGTTTCTCCATCGAATACGAGATGAACGAGCCCAGCGACGCGCCCGCCCCCGGCAGAACACCGGCGATGAAGCCAAGGAAGGACGTCCGCAGCATGGTCGGTGTGCATTTCTTGACCATCGACAGCGGCGGATAGAGGCGACCAATGTTCAGCTTGCTGCTGGTGGCATCCGACCCGCCGTGGCGGTGTTCAAGGAAGATGAACACTTCGGACAGGGCGAACAGGCCCACGATGGCCACAAGGAAATCCAACCCGTCATAGAGATGGACCTCGCCAAAGGTAAAACGCGGCACGCCGGTCTGCGTATCGACGCCGATGGTGGCCAGCCCCAGACCCAGGGCAGCGGCGAAGGCCGATTTCGCCTGATTGGTCGAGGACACGCCTCCCAGCGTCATGAACGCCAGTGCGAAAAGGGCGAAATACTCGGCCGGGCCGAACAGCAGCGCGATCTTCACCAGCTGCGGCGCAAGGAAGATCAGGCCCCATGTGGCCAGAAACGCGCCTACGAAGGATGCGATGCCCGACAGCGACAGCGCCTCACCGGCAAAGCCCTTTTTCGCCATTGGATGCCCGTCGAGACAGGTCATCATGGCGGGCTCGTCCCCGGGGATGTTCAGCAGGATCGACGAGATCCGGCCCCCGTACATTGCGCCGTAATAGACACTGGTCAGCAGGATCAGCGAGGGCGTGGCCCCCAGCCCCAGCGTAAAGGCTAGCGGGATCAGGATGGCCACGCCGTTCGACGGGCCAAGACCGGGCAGCGCGCCCATGATGGTGCCCAGAAAACAGCCCAGCAGGGCCAGCATCAGGTTCTGCCATGTCAGCGCGATGGCAAACCCGTCGCCAAGAGATGCAAGAGTTTCCATGTTCTATTCCTCAGAACCCCAGCGGGCCACGGGCCAGCGACAGGCCCAGAACCAGATGGAAAATGACGTAGATGCCCAGCGAGGTGCCAATGCCGACGATGACGCTTTCGATCGGGCCCGAGCCCAGACGCCAGGCCAGATAGGCGGCAGCAAAGGCGGTGGCGATAACAAAGCCCGCGATGGGCAGGAACTCGGCATAAAGGATCATCACGACCACGGCCGCGCCGACTTCGACCAGACGGCCCAGCGTGGGCCATTCGGGTTCGGCATCCGGGCGGATGGCGATGACAAGGCTCGACAGGCCCAGAATAGCGGCGATGATCAGGGGGAAGGCCTTGGGCCCGACGGCATCGGACAGAAAGCTTTCCTCGATGGCCAGCGCCGAGATGGCAAATCCGATGGCCAGCAGCAGTCCGACGACCCCGAAGATACGGTCACTCATCGGTGTCTCCTATTTTTGCGGGTAAATCTGGTGATCCCGGGCGCGGCAAGACAAGGCCGCGCCCGGGTCTTCGTGAGTGGTTACTTAATGATCCCGATCTCTTTCGAGATGGTCTGAATCTGCCCGACAGATTCCGCCACGAAGTTCTGGAAGTCAGCGCCCTGCAGGTCCAGCGGGGCCAGACCGTTTGCGGCCATGACCTCTTTCCACTCGTCCGAGGCGTACAGATCACCGATCTTGCCGACCCAGTCGCCATAGGCGTCGTCGGTCATGCCGCCCGGAGCGTAGAAGCCGCGCCAGTTGGCCCCAATTGCATCAACGCCCTGCTCTTTTGCAGTCGGGAAGTCGGCGAACTCACCGGGCAGGCGGTCGGGGGCCAGGACGGCGATGACCTTGATGTCACCGGAATCCACGAAACCCTTGGCCTCGGAAATGTCACCGGTAAAGGCCTGAACCGAACCGGCCAGCAGCTGCGTCACGGCCTCGCCACCGCCATCAAAGGCGATGTATTTGACCGAACGGACATCCTCGATGCCATAAGCATTGGCGGCGATCAGCACCTTCAGGTGGTCCCAGCCACCCACGGCCGAGCCACCCGCGACCGACACGGCGGTCGGGTCGGCTTTGATCTGATCCAGCAGTTCAGGCAGCGTGTTGACCGGGCTGTCGGCCGCGACGGCAATCACGCCATAATCGGCACCGATGGCGGCCAGCCAGCGGACCTGATCCATGGTGTTGCCGGGATACGCGCCCTGCGCCAGACGGGTGGCGGTTGCGGCACTGGCGGCCACGATCAGCTCATTATCTTCGCCGCGCTTGTTCACAACTTCTGCAAAGGCCACACCTCCGCCGCCACCGGCGAGGTTCACCACCTGCATGGTCTGGTCGATCAGGCCCAGATCCTGCAGCGATTTACCCACCTGGCGGCAGGTGAAATCCCAGCCGCCGCCGGGGTTGGCGGGGGCGATACATTCCTGTGCACTGGCAGCTACGCCGGACAGGGCAAAGACAGCAGCCGCAATTGCGCCACTGGTTCCAAACAGTTTCATTCGTTCCTCCTCCTAGGGTCTTTTTGGGCCGCGCGCGCGGCCGAAACCGATCCCTGCCACGGTCGGGGTCTTTCGTGCGGGTCCGTTCTGTGTAACGATAAACCTGTCACGAACCTGTCACGCCAAACTGACCAAGGGGGCGAGGGGGATATGCGCGTTCTGATGATCGAAGATGCCGAGGATCTGGCCGAGGGTGTGGTCGCCCATCTGGCGCGGTCCGGCGTCGTCTGCGATCTGGCCACCACGGTCGAGGCGGCGCAGGATTTCCGCGCGGTGCAAAGCTATGACGCCATGCTGCTGGACATCAACCTGCCCGACGGGTCGGGTCTGAACTTCCTTGCCAAGATCCGCGCGTCGGGCGACCGGACACCGGTTCTGATGCTGACGGCGCTGACCTCGGTCGAGGATCGCGTGGCCGCGCTGGACAAGGGGGCCGACGATTATCTGGGCAAGCCTTTCGATCAGCGCGAGCTTGAGGCCCGGCTGCGCGCGCTGGTACGCCGCGATGCGGATCGCAAGACCGAACAGGTCACGCTGGGGCCCCTGATCTACGCCCCCAAGGACCGCAGCGCCACGCTGGACGGCAAGCGCCTGAACCTGACCGCGCGCGAGGCCGCCGTGCTGGACGCCCTGATCCGGCACGAGGGGCAGTATATGTCCAAGGCGCGGCTTTACGATTCGCTCTATGGGTTCGAGGACGCCGATGTTGGCGAAAACGCCATCGAGCTGTATATCGCCCGGCTGCGCAAGAAATTCTCGGGCAGTGCCGTAAGCATCACCACCCAGCGCGGGGTGGGATATCGGATCGGGTTGGATGGGTAGCCTGCACCTGCCCCACAGCCTGACGGCCCGCGTGCTCAGCGCCGTGGTGCTGATCCTGGTGCTGGGCGGGCTGCTGGTAGCGTTGTCGATCTGGGCCAACGGTCGGCTGGCAGCGCGGCAGGCCTATGACCGACTGCTGCTGGGCGCGGCCAGCGACATCGCGGAATCGGTACGCATTCAGGACGGCGCACCGGTGGTGGACCTGCCGGTTTCGGCATTTCAGCTGCTGGCGCAGGCGCCCGAGGACCGTATCTACTACGCGGTTCAGGTGCCCGGCGGCCCCTTCATCACCGGGCTGGACCGCGACACGGTGATCGACGCCCCGCCCGCCACCGGCACCGCGCCGCAATATTTCGCCGCCGATCTGAATGGCGAGCCCGCACGGTTCGTCCGCGTGGCGCGGCTGTTTGCCGAACGTGATTTCTCGGGCGAGGTCGAGGTTCTGGTCGGTCAGACCCTGCGCGCGCGCCATTCGATGACCGCTGGGCTGATGCGCGACGCGCTGTTGCCCATGGCACTGGCCGGAGGGCTGCTGGTCATCATGTCGTGGTTCGTCACCCGCTCGGCCCTGCGCCCGCTCGAGGCGCTGTCGGATGATCTGACCGGGCGCGACCCGTATGATCTGACGCCGATGCCCAGCGCCGGATTGCCGCGTGAATTGCAGGTGATGCTGGGCGCGATGAACCGGTTCATGGGGCGGCTGGACCGGCAGGTGGATACGATGCGCAACCTGATCGCCGATACCGCACATCAGCTGCGCACCCCCGTCGCCGCCATCCGCGTGCAGGCCGAGATCGCACAGGACGACCCCGACGCCCCGGCCCGCGCCCGGGCGCTGGATCGGCTGCTGGGCCGGACCCGGTCGCTGGGTACGCTGCTGGATCAGCTTCTGTCGCGCGCCATGGTGATCCACCGTATCGACAGCGCCCCCCGCCGCCCCGTTGATCTGCGCGAGGTGGCGCTGGAGATCGTCGAACAGCGCGATCACGAGGTCATCGCCCCCGGCGTCGAGGTCCGGCTGGAGATCGGCGAACAGCCGGTGCTGGTGCGGGCCGATGCCTTTTCCATCGGCGAGGCGGCCAAGAACCTGCTGGGCAATGCGCTGCGGCACGGGCAGCCTCCGGTCGGCATCGGGGCCGAACTGGCTGGGGGTCGCGCCGTGCTTTGGGTGCGCGATTGCGGGCCGGGGCCGGACCGGGCGATTGCCGACCATCTGGGCGCGCGGTTCAACCGCAACGCAGGCTCGGGCGAGGACAGCACCGGGCTGGGCCTGTCCATCGTGAAATCCACCGCCGAGGCCTTTGACGGCACGGTCGAAATGGCCAGCGACGACCGCGGCTTTCGCGCCGCGCTCAGCTTTCCGGCGGCATCGGAAGGAGGCGCCTCATGATCCGGCTTATCGGTCTTTTCCTGCTGACCCTGACAACCGCTGCACGGGCGCAGGAAGATACGGCACAGTTTGGGCAAGGCCCCGAGGCGATGCTGGTGCGCTCGACCACCGACATCGCCATCATCCGCCCGGTGATCGAACGGTTTGCGGCGTTGAACCCGAACCTGACCATCACCTACGAGCAATGGGGGTCAAACGCGCTGTTTCAGCACAGCCGGACGGCCTGCAGAACCGGCGAAGGCGCGGCGGATGCGGTGCTGTCTTCGGCGGTGCAGCAGATGGTGTGGCTGGTCAACGCGGCCTGTGCCAGCCGCTATAGCTCACCCGCGACGCAGGCGTTGCCGTCCGCCCGCCGCTGGCGGGACGAGCTGTGGGGGATCACGACCGAGCCCGCCGTCATCGTCTACAACAAGGACGGGCTGAAGGATCACGAGGTTCCGCGCAGCCGCTTTGCCCTGCTGGACGCGATGCGCACCCAGCCCGAATTGCTGCGCGGGCGGGTTGCCACCTATGACATCGCCGCCTCGGGCCTTGGATATCTGTTTGCCTATGGCGACAGCCTTGAGGCGACGACCTTCGGCTCGTTGATTGAAGGCTTTGCGCGCATCGACGCGGTGGCCACCTGCTGTTCGGCGCGCATCATTGACGACGTGGCGCAGGGTCGGTTCCTGATCGCCTATAACGTGCTGGGGTCATATGTCGCCAGCGCCGAGGCCCCCGGTGTGGGTGTCATCCTGCCCGAGGATTACACGCTGGTCCTGTCCCGCGCCTACATGATCCCGCGGCAGGCCGGGAACATTCAGGCCGCCACCCGGCTGCTGGATTTCCTGCTGTCGCCCGAGGCGCAGGACCTGCTGGCCGCCTCGGGTCTGGTGGCCCGTCTGGACGCCGCCGATACCGGGCTTGCGCCCAGCGCCCGGCGGTTCATTCCGCTGTCACCTGCCCTGCTGGTCGCGCGCGATCAGAACCGGCGGGCCGAGTTGTTCAAGCTGTGGAACGACGCGTTCAACGTCGAAACCGCGCGCTGACGATCAGGCCTGCCGGGCGACATCATCCTGAACCGGTTCGGCCTGCGCTTCGATCACATCCTCTTCGGGTGCCTCGGCGGGGGTTTCATCCTCTGCCGCCTCGTCCGCGTCGGCCTCGTCTATCTCGGCCTGATTCTCAAGCGCGCCGACGATCAGCGGCAGCATGTGCACACCTGTTGCGCTGGCGATCTCAGGCGTTTGCGGGGTCTGCCAGCTGAGCGTGTCAAAGCTGTTGCAATTCTGGCAGACCGGCCCCCATTCGGGCTGAATGTCATGGCAGTTGTTGCACACCCATTGCGGACCGCGCGGCGCCGTTAGCGCCTTGGCCAGCCAGCCCTGCACCACCGCATCCGAGGCGCCCTCGCCCCGTTCGACCGCCGCCATCAGCGTATAGGCCCGCGCATCGGCCTGTTTCTCGACCAGATCGCCCAGCGCGCGACGGGCTTCGGGGAAATCCTCGGCCACGATGTTCAATTCGGCGCGGATCAGGCGGGTTTCCATGTGATCGGGGTGAATGCGGGTCAGGGCAGTGAAGCGCTTGATCCGCTGGTCCGGGGTTTCATCCGGCGCGATCTCGGCAAAGGCATGGGCCAGATCGGGATGCGGCTGCACCTCCCACGCCTTTTTCAGAATCTTGGTCGCGGCGCGGGGCTTGCCCTTGGCCAGATAGGCCCGTGCAGCCATCGCGGCGGCGGGCACTAGGTCGGGCGACAGGCGGTTGGCCTCGATCGCGTGCTCCTGCTGCTCGACCGTGCTGGTCTCATCCAGAATATCGCGCGCCTCGGACAGGGCCAGCACCGCGTCGCGGCGTTTGAACACGTCGCGTGGCAGATGGCCCGATTTCAGCTTGGCTGTCAGGGTCGAGCGCGCGCCCGCCCAGTCCTGCGCCTTGGTCTGCAGGGTCAGCAGCACGTCCTGTGTTTCCTCGTGCCGGGGCTTCATCGCCAGCGCCTTTTCGGCCAGTTTGCGGGCGGTGTCGTCATCGCCCTCGGCCAGTTTCTGCTTCATGATCCCGCGCACACCGACAAAGCGGGTTGCACTGTTCGTCACCAGCTTCTTGTAGGTCTCGGACGCCTTGCGCGTGTCGCCCGTCATCTCAGCCGCCTGCGCCACCAGCAGGTTGGTCAGTTCGGGCTTGTTCAGCAGCTTTTCGGCCTTGGCCGCCTTGGTCATCGCAATGCGCCCCTCGCCCGAGGCCAGCGCCATCAACCCATCCGACAGCGCCTGATACCCGCGCTGTTCGCGGCTGCGGTCGAAATAGCGCGACAGGGCGGTTTCATCGCCGTTGAGGAATTTCAGCGTTGCAATCAGCAGGCTGAGCAGTTTGAAGAACAGCCACACCGCCAGCACCAACACGCCCAGCGCGATCACCGATTGTAGCGGGCCCAGTGTGTATTCCGTGCCCGCGACGGTGATCTGCACCCCGCCGCTGGATTCCATCAGGAACCCGGCGCCCAGGGCCAGAAGGCCGATAATCGCAACAAAAACAAGGATTTTTAACAATGACCACAGCATGTCAGGCCCCTCAGTTCGAATTCGCGCCGGATGTCAGCGCCTGTGCGGCTTCCACCGCCGACAACCGCGTCTGGGCCGCCTGTTCCCACTCGGCCAAGGCGGCCCGCGCCGCCTCGGGCAGCGCTTTCAACTCGGTCAGCGCGGTGGCCACATCGCCATCGGCCAGCGCCGCCTGCGCCCGCGACAGAACCGCATCAGGGTCGTCGCCCTGCTGCGGCGTCACCGAACGCGCGCCGGTCTGGCGCTGCAGAAACGCCACCAGCCCAGTGCCTTTGTCTGCGTCACGCGCATCGGCCAGCGCCGTCCGCGCGACCGGTTCAAAAGACGCACGCAGGGCGGCCATCGTCTCGACCCCCTTCTCGGCCGGGTCCGACAGCGCAGCGGGCACATCGACCCCGCCCGCCTTCAACTCGCTCACAAGCTCATCATAAGGCTGGCCCGTGTCCAACTGGCCCTGCAGCCGCGACAGGATGGCGGTGTTGGTCGCCGCGCGGGCCTCGGATGCAGCCTTGGCCTCGAGCGCTTGTGCGTCCGAAACCATCTTTTCCACCTCGGCCCGCTGGGTGGCCAGTGAGTCCTGCAATTTCTTCAGTTCCGCCTCATAAGCCGCCACCGCGTCGGGCGAGGCCGCATCGGTGACAGGGCGCTTTTCCAACTCGGTCAGACGGTCGGCCAGCGGATCAACCTTACCGCCCAGCGCATCCAGGCCGGATTTGACCGTGCCAAGATCGGTCTCGATCGGGGTCAGCTTGTCGGTCAGGGCGGTGATCTGGTCCGACAGGCCCGAGATATCAGGGCTGTCCGACAAGCTCTTGGCCAGTTGGCTGAGTTGATCCGACTGATCGGCCAGCTTCTTCTCAAGCGCCGCGATAGTGTCGGTTTGGTCACCACCCTGCGACAGCAGGCCCCCATTGCCGACAACAAACCCGATCCCGGCGGCAATGACGCCCCCGATCAGCGCCGGGACAAAGCCGCCGCGCTTTTCCACGGTGCGCTCGATGATCTTTTCCTCGACCGGCGCGGGCGCAGCTTCGGCTTCGGCTTCGGCTTCGGCTTCGGCTTCGGCTTCGGCTTCGGAAGTTACCTCGGCAGCGGGCTCGGTCGTGTCAACCGAATCGTCCGCTTTATTGGGGGCGTTTTCAGCCCCGGTATCCTCGGTCTGTTCTTCAACATTGGGGTCTTCGACCGGTTCCTGATCGGGTTTTTTCTTATCAGCCACCGCCTTATTCCCCTTATTGATTCCAAAAACACATGAACAACAGACCAACCCAAGTTAATCCGCACCCGGCGCGCCCTCAACCCGCATCGCGTATTTCACAAGTTTTTTAACGGCTTTCTGCATCCGGGCCGGGGTCGGTTCGCGGGCGATGATCAACCGTTCGAAAGCCAGGGATTCAACGGGTTCCGCCGCCGCATCGCTGATCGCGACCAGCCACAGGGGGGCAGAGCCGGGCCAGACATTGGCAAATTGTCGCGCCGTGCGAGGTGAAAACAGTGGCACGATCACCGGCTCATCACCTTCGGCTGCGACCGAAGCCTCATCGCTGAGCGGCAGCAGGTGCTGCTGGTACACCGGCTGTTCGCGGGTGGTCAGGCCGGAACCTGTCAGTCGTTCCGCGATATTGCCGCGGCTGTGTTCGCCGCGCAGATGCAGCAGAGGGCTGGGGGGCCGCAGCCGTAGCAGGCCGGCCACAAGCTCTTCGGCTGTGCCGCCGATCATCTGCGCATCCCAACCCGCCGATCGCGCGGCCTGCGTTGTGGCCGGGCCCACGCACCAGGCAGGCAGCCCGCGATCGACGTCCAACGACGCCGCAGCCTGCACCCCGTTGGCCGAGGTAAAGATCAGCCCGCGCATATCGCCGGTGTCCACCGGCACAGCCAGCGGCCTGATGTCCAGAAGCGGGGAATAGAGCACCGAAACCCGGGACCGAACACTGTCGGGCAGCTGCGCAACGAACCTGTCCGAGGCGGCGCGAGGGCGGGTCATCAACAAATACAACGGTCGGTGCCTTCGGCCCTGGGATTGTTTGCGTCCGCGCGGGGTGCTACCCCGCCATAAGATCATGATGCAACGGATCAGGCCAATGGTGCAAACACTTACCGTCCTCGGGCTGGAAAGCAGCTGTGATGATACCGCAGCCGCCGTGGTGCGGGGGGCTGAGACTGGGGCGCAGATTCTGGCCTCGGTCGTGCATGGCCAGACGGACCTGCACAGCGCCTATGGCGGCGTGGTGCCCGAGATCGCGGCACGTGCCCATGCGGAAAAGCTGGATATCTGCGTAAAACAGGCTCTGACACAGGCGGATTTGACGTTGGCCGAGATCGACGCGGTGGCCGTCACCGCCGGGCCCGGCCTGATCGGAGGGGTGATGTCCGGCGTCATGTGCGCCAAAGGGATCAGCGCGGCAACCGGGCTGCCGCTGATCGGAGTGAACCATCTGGCAGGTCACGCGCTGACGCCGCGGCTGACGGACGGGATCGCGTTTCCCTATCTGATGCTGCTGGTCTCGGGCGGGCATTGCCAATATCTGATCGCCCACGGGCCGGAAAGCTTTACTCGTCTGGGCGGCACCATCGACGACGCGCCGGGCGAGGCGTTTGACAAGACCGCCCGTCTGCTGGGCCTGCCACAACCCGGCGGACCCTCGGTCGAGGCTGAGGCGCGCGCGGGTGATCCCAACCGGTTCCGCTTTCCCCGGCCTTTGCTGGACCGACCCGGATGTGACCTGTCGTTCTCGGGGTTGAAGACCGCGCTGATGCGGATGCGGGACCAGATCGTTGGTGAAAAAGGCGGGCTCACGCGGCAGGACCGCGCCGATCTGTGCGCCGGGTTTCAGCAGGCCGTCGTCGATACGCTGGCCGAGAAAACCCGCCGGGCGCTGGCGCTGTATCTGGCCGAAAAACCACCTGAACCGGTTGTCGCCGTTGCGGGCGGCGTGGCGGCCAATTCGGCTATTCGCGCCGGATTAGAGACTGTTTGTTCCGAGGCAGGCGCGCGGTTTATCGCCCCGCCATTGGCATTGTGTACGGACAATGCAGCGATGATCGCTTATGCCGGGCTCGAGCGGTTTCGCAGCGGCGCACGCGACGGGTTGGACTTGACCGCCCGTCCGCGCTGGCCCTTGGATCAGACCAGCCCGGCGATGCTGGGCAGCGGCAAGAAGGGGGCCAAGGCATGAGCGTTTCGGTTCTGGGCTCGGGCGCATTCGGCACCGCGCTGGCAATCTCACTGGCCAGGAACGGGCCGGTGACCCTGTGGGCGCGCGATGCGGAACAGGCCCGGTTGATGCAAACCACCCGCGAAAACGCGGCACGGCTGCCCGGCGTAACATTACCTGACCGGATTACCGTCACCTCGGACATCGCGCAGACCGCGGAAAGCGAAACGCTGCTGCTGTCGATCCCGATGCAGAAACTGCGCGGTGCCCTGCAGGACCATGCCCCGGTTCTGACAGGCAAGACGCTGGTCGCCTGCTGCAAGGGGATCGAGCTGTCGACCGGGCTAGGGCCGGTCTCGGTCATCCGGCAGACTGTCCCGGACGCCTGCCCTGCCCTGCTGACCGGGCCCAGCTTTGCCGACGACATCGCGCGTGGGTTGCCCACGGCGTTGACGCTGGGCTGTGCGGATGATGAAAAAAGCGAGCAACTTCAGCATCAGCTCAGCAGACCGAACCTGCGCCTATATCGCACCACCGATGTGATCGGGGCCGAGCTAGGCGGGGCACTAAAAAATGTCATGGCAATTGCCTGCGGTGCTTGCATTGGCGAAGGGTTGGGCGACAGCGCCCGCGCTGCCCTAATGACCCGGGGCTTTGCCGAGATGCAGCGATACGCCGCCATGCGCGGCGCGCGACCCGAAACCTTGATGGGGCTTTCGGGCATGGGCGATCTGGTTCTGACCTGTTCGTCTGAAAAGTCGAGAAACTATCGCTTTGGACTGGCTTTGGGGCGGCTGGACGAGTTTGATGCCGACACGACCGTCGAAGGTGTCGCGACAGCAAAAGCTGTGGCCGAAATTGCTGCGACCGAAGAACTGGACATGCCCATAAGCACGATAGTAGCAGAGATAAGTACCGGAGAATGCAGCGTTGGCGAAGCGATCGTCTGGCTGCTCAACCGACCCCTGAAGGAGGAATAACATGCTGATCGCCCTGATCGCGCGCGACAAGGCTGGCGCGCTGCAAACCCGGCTGGACAACCGCGCCGCCCATCTGGCCTATATCGAAGAGACCGGCGTCGTCGCGCAGGCCGGTCCGCTGCTGGACGGAGAGGCGATGATCGGCTCGCTGATCATACTCGACGTCGAGGATCTGGCCACCGCGCAGGACTGGGCCGCGAACGATCCTTATGCCATGGCGGGGCTGTTCGAGTCGGTCGAGCTGATCCCATGGAAACGGGTGGTGGGCTGATGGCCTATTGGCTGTTCAAATCCGAACCCTCGACCTGGAGCTGGGACCAGCAGGTTGCCAAGGGCGACGCGGGCGAGGAATGGGACGGCGTGCGCAACTATCAGGCGCGCAATTTCATGCGGCAGATGGCGGTGGGCGACCGGGGGTTCTTTTACCACTCGCAAAAAGACAAGGCGATTGTCGGCATTGTCGAAGTCTGCGCCGAGGCCCATCCCGACAGCACCACCGATGACGACCGCTGGGAGTGCGTCGACATCAAGGCGGTGCGCCCCTTCACCACGCCGGTCACGCTGGACCAGATCAAGGCCGATGAACGGCTGGCCGAGATGGTGCTGGTACGCAATTCGCGCCTGTCGGTGCAACCGGTGGCCGAGGCCGAATGGGCGGTGATCTGCGGGCTGGGCGAGACGCAGCCCGATTGAAGAAAAAAGGGAAGGTCCTGACGATGCAGAACCTTCCCTACCCCCCGCGTGCTCCCAACTCACCACACGCGTATGGAATTCAATGGCTCTGACCGTCCTGGTCTTTCCGTGACCTTAGCCCACAGAAGGCGGACGGTTCAAACACCAAGTCCTTAAATTACATCTCAAATCCAAGACGCCCGCCGGGGGCGTCAGCCATAGACCGACTCTTTGCCGAAATGCTTGGTCAGCATGTAATAGACCACGGCGCGGTATTTGTTGCGCTCGGACATGCCATAGGTCTCCATGCTCTTGTTGATCGCTTCCATCAGCTCGGGACCGTCCGACAGGCCCAGCTTCTTGATCAGGAAGTTGTTCTTGACCGTCTCAAGCTCACCCTCCTGGCTGGCCGCCACGGTCGAGGCGTCGGCGTCATAGATTGCCGGGCCGCAGCCGATCGTGACCTTGGTCAGCAGGTCCATATCGGCATCCATGCCGCATTTCGATTTCAGGTCTTCGGCGTATTTGGCGATCAGCTCGTCACGTTTTCCCATAAAGCATTCTCCCGTCAAACAGTCATTGCTGCGTTAAAATCAAACCCTTGGGGCAGGTGCGGAAAGCCTAGCCAGATCGGCGCGCCGCACAAAGGGAAAATTTCGGCGCTTTCCCCCTAAGCGCGGGCCTGAAACGCCTGCGTGGCCAGATCGGAGAAGGCGCGCACCTTGCGGCCCGGCGTGGCGTTGCCGGCGTGAACGAAGGCAATCGGCGCATCGGGTGCGCGCAAGGCGCCGGGCATGACCTCGCGCAGCAGCCCATGGTCCAGTTCGCGCTGCACCGCCAGACGGGATTTGACCGCAAGGCCCAACCCCTGCACCGCCGCCTCGGTCAGCATGTCCGAGTTCGATACGGCAATACGGGTGGGCACGGTCAGGCGGGTGCCGTCGCGCAGGTCGAACCGGGTCTGCCACGGCAGGCAGGCCCAGCGCATCAGGCGCAGATCCTCGACAGTCTGCGGCGTGCCGTAGCGGTCGCAAAACGCAGGCGCGGCGCAGATCAGGCGGTCATTGTCGCTCAACTTGCGGGCCTTCAGGGTGCTGTCGGCCAGCTGGCCCACGCGGATGGCGCAGTCGATGCCTTCATCCACCAGCGAGACATAACGGTCGACCGCAAGGAATTCGACAGACAGGTCGGGGTGGCGGGTCTGGAAATCCTCCATCAGCGGCATGATGAAGCGCGACAGGATCCAGGGCGACAGCGTCACCCGCAGATGCCCGCGCAGCGCGCCGGTGCCGCTGCCCGCGTCCAGTTCGGCGTCGCGCAGATCGGCCAGAACGGGCTCGATCCGGTCCAGAAAGATGTGACCTTCGTTGGTCAATTGCACGGTACGGCTGTTGCGGTGAAACAGCTTGAGGTTCAGCACATCCTCAAGCTTGGCAATGCGGTGGCTGACCGTCGCCGCCGAAACGCCCAGCGCCTTTGCGGCGGACCCCACGCCCCCGGTTTTGGCAACCGAGACAAAGGTGAGCAGGTCGTTCACGTGGTACATTCGAAAAATCCTGATGCTGGTTTCAGGATCAAGCCAGTTATCGTGAAAAATTTCAAATGGTATCTGAGCTGGTATCAGAGGAGGACCCCATGAAACACCTGTTCGCCATTTGCGCCCTTGCGCTGGCCGCCCCTGCAACTGCAGCGGAATTGGAAACCTATCTTGAGTTCGAAAAGGCCATGCCCCCGGGCAATCTGGCCATTGGCCCCGATGGGCGCATGTTCATGTCGGTGCATGAATTCTACGGCCCCGAATTGCGCGTGGTCGAGGTGATGCCGGACGGCTCCACCAAACCCTACCCGACCGAAGACTGGGCGCGCGCGCCGCAGGACGATGCGGATGGGCTGAACGGTGTGCTGGGGTTGCGGGCCGACCGCGATGGTATCCTGTGGATGCTGGATGGTCAGGGCGAGAACCAGACCGGGCGCATCGTCGGTTGGGACACCAATACCGAAACGCTGCATGCGATCTATTACATCGGTGCACCTGTCGCGCGCCCGACCTCGTTCCTGAACGATCTGGCCGTGGACCGCGATCATGGAGCGATCTATATCTCGGATACAGGCGACGGTCAGAACTCGGCCATTATCGTGGTTGATCTGGACACCGGGCGCGCGCGGCGGGTTCTGGAAGGCTCTAAATATACGATTCCCGAGGATACGCCGATGGTGATCGACGGGCGCGAGATCACGCTCGGCGGCAATCCGGCCAAGATCGGCATCAACCCGATCACCGTCGATCCGACCAACACATGGGTCTATTTCGCCCCGATGACGGCCAGCGCGATGTACCGCATCCCGACCGCCGCACTGCTGGATGAAAGCCTGTCAGATGCTGATCTTGAGGCGCAGGTCGAACGCTATGGCGATAAGCCGATCTCGGATGGTTCGACCGTAGATACAGGCGGCAATGTCTATATCACGGCGATGACGGATAATGCGCTGGGTGTGACCAAGCCGGACGGGACCTATGAGGTTCTGTTCCAGTCGGATGATGAATTGCCGTGGCCAGACGGGTTCTCGATCGGTGCGGATGGGTATGTCTATGCCACGATTAACGAGTTGCACCGCTCACCCGTTCTGAACAATGGCGAGGATGCCTCTAAGGGCATCTACAAGATCGTCCGGTTCAAATCGCTGTCTGACGCGGTCAGCGGACGCTAAGCGAAAACCCCGGTCCTGCTGATGCGGGGCCGGAAACCCTATCGGCAATAGCCCCAACCGGGGCCTTGCAGATGGAAGTGATCCGCGTGCAGACGATTGAAGTTCGGGCCAAGCACCACGCGGAACCAGTCGCAGGCCCCTTTTCCGATCCGGTGTAGAAAATCGGCCTCAGGCCCCGGCGTGGTCCAGTCCTGTAGCAGGCTAAGTGTCCTGCCATCCGCCAGTTCAACCCCCACGATATCGATGGAATCCGCCGTGGCGTGGCTGCTCCATCCGCTGTTTGCACCCTGCGCAGTGCGCATGCGGCGGCAATTGTAACTGCCGAGATGCCGCAACGCGCGCACCTCGATTCCCAACAGCTCGCGCGCGGCGGGTTGCACCACATGATGTTCCCACATCGCCAAACGCAGGGCGGTCGTACAGCGGGTCTCGACCCCGCTGACCCGGGCGCTGACCAACTGTGACAGCGTTCCCCGACCTGCGATGCCGCAATTCTGATCGACCACCAAATCCTCCATCTCCGAGAATGCTGCACCAGCTTGTGACAGCACCGCCCGGCACTGTGCCTCGTCCGCCAGCGCGCGGTTCAACTGGAATTTGGTGGCAGGTGTGACCGGGGCTGTCAGGGTCAGGTCCCGAAGGGGATTCCAATGCGCAGGAAGCGGGGTCTTGGGATGCGCCAATAGCAGATACCCGGCCGACCCAACAAGACATAGAAATACAATGATCGAAAAGAAAGACGCCGCCAGTTGCATCAACCGGCGGCGTCCAGAAGGTTTGGTCATACCCGACCCGCGATCAATAGCGGTAATGCTCGGGCTTATAGGGGCCTTCAGGTTTCACACCGATATAGGCCGCCTGTTCCGCATCCATCTGCGTCAGCTTCACGCCGATACGGTCCAGATGCAGACGCGCGACTTTCTCATCCAGATGCTTGGGCAGGATGTAGACCTTGTTTTCGTACTGATCGCCCTTGGTGAACAGTTCGATCTGCGCCAGAACCTGGTTGGTGAACGACGCCGACATCACGAACGAAGGATGACCGGTCGCGTTGCCGAGGTTCAGCAGACGGCCCTCGGAAAGCAGGATCAGACGATTGCCCGAAGGCATCTCGATCATGTCCACCTGTTCCTTGATGTTGGTCCATTTGTGGTTCTTCAGGCTGGCCACCTGAATTTCGTTGTCGAAATGGCCGATATTGCCAACGATGGCCATGTCTTTCATCTCGCGCATATGCTCGATGCGGATCACGTCCTTGTTGCCGGTGGTGGTGATGAAGATATCCGCCGATGCGACTTCGTCTTCCAGAAGGGTGACTTCGAACCCGTCCATTGCAGCTTGCAGGGCGCAGATCGGGTCGACTTCGGTGACTTTCACCCGGGCACCTGCGCCACGCAGCGAGGCAGCCGAGCCTTTGCCCACGTCGCCATAACCGCAGACGACAGCAACCTTACCAGCCATCATGGTGTCGGTGGCGCGGCGGATACCGTCGACCAGCGATTCCTTACAGCCGTATTTGTTGTCGAATTTCGACTTGGTGACCGAGTCGTTCACGTTGATCGCGGGGAACGGCAGGTGGCCGTCTTTCACCAGCTGATACAGACGGTTCACACCGGTGGTGGTTTCCTCGGACACGCCCTGAATCTGGTCGCGCATCTTGGTGAACCAGCCGGGCGAGGCCGCCATACGCTTGGCAATCTGCTTCTTGATCACCTCTTCCTCTTCCGAACCCGGAACGGGGATGATGTCTTCACCCGCCTCAGCGCGCGCGCCCAGCAGGATATACAGCGTCGCGTCGCCGCCATCGTCCAGGATCATGTTGGGGCCGTCTTCGAACAGGAAGGATCTGTCCAGATAATCCCAGTGCTCTTCCAGCGTCTGGCCTTTGATGGCAAAGACCGGAATGCCCGCATCGGCAATCGCCGCCGCCGCGTGGTCCTGCGTCGAAAAGATGTTGCACGACGCCCAGCGCACATCCGCGCCCAGCGCGACCAGCGTTTCGATCAGAACAGCGGTTTGGATGGTCATATGCAGCGAACCCACAATACGGGCGCCCTTCAAAGGCTTGCTGTCGCCGTATTCCGCTCGCAGAGACATCAGCCCCGGCATTTCGGTTTCAGCGATATCCAGTTCCTTGCGGCCAAAGCCCGCCAGCGAAATGTCTTTAACGATATAGTCCCCGGCCATCAGGTGCTCCACTCCGGTAAATCTTGATCCGGATTGCCCCTAGCATTCCTTCGGGCAAGTGGCAACGAGGATGGCCGGAAACGGGAACTTACGCCTTGATAATCAGCTTGGCGTACCCTCGACCTTGATCTTGGGGATCGCCTCGAAAAAATCAGTACCAACAGCGACAATACAACTGATGCCGTTGGGTTGCGTGACCAGAACGGTGTAACTTCCCGTCTCCTTTGAGGTCCAGACCTCCATCACAGATTGCGCGCCCCGAGATTTCTGCAATCCGCCAAAGGCCAATTCCTCGGCGTATTTGTCCTGCAGATTGGAAATCAGTTGATCGCGGACGGCACAGTTATTCTGGGCAAAAGCCGGCGGCGCGGTCGCGGCCATACCAAAGGTCAGGGCAATTCCAAGTAGACGCTTGAACATGACAAGCTCCTTTCGATACGAGTTTCGTTTCGAGAGGGGCGCAACTGGGAGGAGTCAGCGCCCCCCTCAGTCCTTGATGTCGGGATCGTACCGAACGGTTTCAAAGCACGAGTGCTCAAGAAAATGTTGGCAGCCGGTGATCCGGACAGGTACATCATAGCATAAAGACACGGATTTTATGTGTCCCACTTCACAAGGCATGGCAAAATGGCAACACAACCCCGCGCATGGCAGAGGATGCTGTCGGGCCGCAGGCTGGACCTGCTGGACCCGACGCCCGTGGATATCGAGATCGAGGATATCGCCCATGGCCTTGCCTTTGTGGCGCGCTGGAACGGGCAAACGGGCGGCGATTTCGCTTATTCCGTCGCTGAACATTCGCTGCTGGTAGAAGAGCTGTTTGGGCGGATTGCGCCCAGAGCACCCGTGAAATGGCGGCTGGCGGCCCTGTTACATGATGCCCCCGAATATGTGATCGGAGACATGATCTCGCCCGTCAAATCCGCCGTCGGCCCGGATTACGGCGCGCTGGATGATCGGTTGGCGGTGGCGATTCATATCCGGTTCGGGCTGCCCGCCGAGGTGCCGAAGACAGTGAAACGGCAGATCAAGAAGGCCGACAAGATCAGCGCCTGGATGGAGGCGACGCAGATCGCGGGGTTCTCCGAGGCCGAGGCGACGAAGTTTTTTGGTCGACCGGATAAAGCGGTGATGGAGGGGTTACAGATTAGGTTGAGACCGCCGGTTGAGGTAAGGCAGGCGTATGCGGAGCGGCATCGCGCATTAATCCAAAATATGGAATAACAGTTGACGTGGTTTCGGATTGGCGAAGTAAATCAGTGGGAAATGTAGAAATACCCTACAACCAACAAACCGACTAGAGAGAGCCAGCCGATAATCTGATAGAGAAACCTCAGCTTCTCGGCATTTAACTCGCTTACATCAATGTGCGGCTGAGATGATCGCTTCTGCTTGCTTCCGAGAAGACTGGGAAAAGCTGCCGTCAAAGCATGCACGATGCCAATCAGAGACAGCAAAGTACAAAGTACCAAACCAAAGGCGCTCGCCCATACGCCTGCGATGGTCCATGGTTCAGTCCAAGCATGAAAAACGACACCGCCCACAACAAGCAAAGACAATAGCGAGATGGCGCCAAAAACCAATGCACCCAGACGTTGCACCCAAGTTTCAGGCGCGGTTTTAGCTAGGAGTTGCAACACTTTCTGGGCTCAGTCAGTAGTCTACCGCGGACTGCGCTTCGCCAAAATCCGCTGCAATGTCCGGCGGTGCATGTTCAGCCTCCGCGCGGTTTCGGAAACATTCCGATCACACAGCTCATAGACCCGCTGGATATGCTCCCAGCGTACGCGGTCCGCGCTCATGGGGTTTTCGGGCGGCGGGGGCAGTTCGTCGCCTCTGGCCAGCAGCGCATTGGTGATGTCGGTGGCATCTGCGGGTTTGGACAGGTAGTCGGTCGCGCCGATCTTGACGGCGGCCACGGCGGTGGCGATGGCTCCATAGCCGGTCAGCACCACAACCCGGCTGTCGGGGCGTTTTTCACGCAGAACTTCGACCACGTCCAGACCGTTGCCATCCTCAAGCCGCAGGTCAACCACCGCATAGGCGGGCGGGCGGGCGGTGGAGATGGCGCGGCCTGCGGCGACGGAGCCTGCGGTTTCAACCTCGAACCCGCGCTTTTCCATGGCCTTGGCCAGACGTCTCAGAAACGGCTCGTCATCATCTACCAGAAGCAGCGATTTGTCGGGGCCGATCTCAAGCTGGGAACTGTCTGCCATATGTGGGTCTTTCCGCTATTTCATGCCTTTGGCTTAAACATGAGTAATAGCAGCGCCATTCCAAAGGTCAAACAACCCGTCGTACCCTAGAGCCGGTCGATAAAGCAGCCCACCTTGTCCGCCATCTGCTCGGCCGTGTCCTCACGCTTGAAGAATTCAAGAAATCCATCCCCGGGGGTGACCAGATAGGTAAAGGTGGAATGATCGACCAGATAATACTCGTCGCTTTTGTCATGGGCCTTGTAGTAGGTCTTATAGGCTTTGCTGGCCGCCTTGACCTGCTCGGGCGAGCCGGTCAGCGCGATCATGCGCTCGTGCAGGTTGAAGGCGTAATCGCCCATGACTTCGGGCGTGTCGCGGTCGGGGTCGATCGAGATGAACAGCGGCGTCACCGACTGGCCGCGCTCGGCCAGAATGTCGATCGCCTCGGCGTTGCGGGACATATCGAAGGGGCAGACATCGGGGCAGAAGGTATAGCCGAAATAGATCAGCGTCGGTTCGGTGATCACATCCTTGTCGGTCACGGTCTGGCCTTCGGCGTTGATCAGCTCGAACGGGCCGCCAATGGCTGCGGTGCCGCCCGCGATCTGGCTGGACCGGCATTGGGCGAACCGGTCATCCGATCCCGCGCCCCGGGTCAGCAGCCACATGGCCCCCAGCCCGACGGCCAGAACAACGGCGGCAAGTATGGCGTAAAGGCGGATCATGGCGGCGTTCCTCGCATGAGGGGTTATTGATCGTTTCGGCGCGGACACCTATCAACATGAGGGGCCGACGCAATAGGACATAATCGACCGATGACCGATTCCAATACCAGCCTCTGGCGCGGGCATGAGCGCAGTACCTGGATCAGACTGCGCACGCTGATCCTGCTGCGCTGGGTCGCCATCGTCGGCCAGATCACCGCGATCACCGTGGCGCAGCAATCCTATCACGTGCAGCTAGAGCTGGGCCTGTGCTATTTCGCCATCGGCGTCTCGGTCATGGGCAACCTCACGGCCATCCTGCTGTTCCCCGAAAACAAGCGCCTGTCCGAGTTTGAAAACTTCCTGATGGTGCTGTTCGACCTGCTGCAACTGTCCTTCCTGCTGTATCTGACCGGCGGGCTCAACAATCCGTTCGCCCTGCTGCTGGTCGGCCCTGTCACGATTTCCGCCAGCGTGATGAGCACACGCTCGACCCTGATCATCGGCGGGGTGGCGGTGATCCTGACCACTTTGCTGGCGCAGTTTCACCTGCCGTTGCGCACCGATCTGGGTCTGGTGCTGGACATCCCCGACATCCTGCTGTTCGGCAACTGGGCTGCGATCATCATCGCCATCGTGTTTCTGGGCGCCTATTCCCACCGCGTCAGCTCCGAGGTGCATTCGATGTCCGAGGCGCTGTCGGCCACTCATATGGCGCTGGCACGCGAACAGAAACTGACCGATCTGGGCGGCGTGGTCGCCGCCGCCGCGCATGAACTTGGCACGCCGCTGGCAACCATAAAACTCACCAGCTCGGAACTGATCGAGGAACTGGACGACCGCCCCGAGCTGAAGGAAGACGCCGCCCTGATCCGTGAACAGGCGGACCGGTGCCGTGATATCCTGCGCGACATGGGCCGGGCGGGCAAAGACGACCTGCATCTGCGTCAGGCCCCGCTGTCGGCGGTGATCCACGAAGCGGCAGAGCCGCATGTCGACCGTGGCACAGAAGTGCATTTCGCCGAAGGGCCGCTGCAGGACGGGGACGTGCAGCAGCCGTCGATCCTGCGCAAGCCCGAGATCATTCACGGGCTGCGCAACCTGATCCAGAACGCGGTGGATTTCGCCCAGACGCAAGTCTGGGTCGAGGCCGGGTGGACGGCAGACCAGATCACCGTCTGCATCATGGATGACGGGCGCGGGTATCCTTCGCATATCATCGGGCGGATCGGGGATCCGTTCATGCGTCGGCGGCGCGCCGACCGCAGCAGCCGCCCGGAATATGAAGGCATGGGCCTGGGCCTGTTCATCGCCAAAACCCTGCTGGAACGCAGCGGGGCCGAGCTTTACTTCGCCAACGGGGCCGACCCCTATCAGAACCTCACCGATCAGCCCGAGCGGCGCGGGGCCATCGTCAAGGTGGTCTGGCCGCGCAAGCTGATCGACGCGCAGACCGGCGATACCCCAGTGCCCTCGGGCGCGAACCAGCCGTTTCAGATCTGAGTTAAGACCCCGTTAACATTTCACCGGCATACAAGGCGCTGAGGGTTTTTCAGGGACGCGACAGCAATGGCTGACTGGATCATTGTGGCTGCAATCAGTCTGGTTTCGGCGGGTTTTGCAATACGCTGGTTGCTGCCGCGCAGACCATATCGAGGGGGCGATTACGGGCTGTCGGCCCGGGGGTGCCTGTTCGATGCGGTGTTCCTGTTCGAAGACGAACATCTGATCGGCCATTCCGATATTGCGCTGGACGGGTATGAGGCGGTCACCTGCTGGGCCGATCTGCGGCGGCTGCTTCAGCGCGATTTCCCGGCCTTCCCCGAAACCCCGCAAATCGTCTGCTACAAGGGTAATCTGGTGGTCCCTGCCATCGACTGCACAGTCCAGCGCGAAGTTGTCTGCGAATGGATCGACGGCATCGTCCGGGTGCAGTTGCGCGACCTGACCGACGGCGCCCCTGTGGCCCGGTGGGATCAGGATGATCCGATCCGGCTGGCCATGGACCAGGCACCCTACCCGGTCTGGCTGCTGGACAGCGCCAACAAGGTCAGCTGGTGCAATGCAGCTTATGTTGCGCTGGCGCGCAAGGCCTGCGGCCCCGATGCCGATCTGACGATCCCGTTGTTCCCCACTCCGCAGGACGAGGCACAGCTGGGTCGGAAAACCCGCGTCCCGATACCGGTGCAAGGCGGTAACGCGAAGCTCTGGTTCGACCTGACCCGGGTATCTCATGAACAGGGGCAGCTATGCTATGCGGTTGATATCAATGCGATTGTCGAGGCTGAGGTGGCGCAGCGCAAATTCGTCCAGACCATGACCAAGACCTTTGCCCAGCTGTCGATAGGTTTGGCCATTTTCGACCGCAACCGGCAGCTTGCCCTGTTCAACCCCGCGCTGATCGACCTGACCACGCTGCCGCCCGATTTCCTCAGCTGCCGCCCCAGCTTGTCCAGCTTTTTCGACCGGCTGCGCGATCAGCACATGATGCCCGAGCCCAAGAACTATCGCAGCTGGCGCAACCAGATGAACGATCTGCTTGAGGCGGCGCAGGACGGGAATTATCAGGAAACGTGGTCGCTGCCCTCGGGGTCGGTCTATTCCGTCAGCGGCCGCCCGCATCCCGACGGCGCGGTGGCCTTCCTGTTCGAGGATATCACCGCCGAGATCACGCTGACCCGTCGCTTCCGGTCCGAGATGGACCTGATGCAATCCATTCTGGACAAGCTGGCAGATGCGATCGCGGTGTTCTCGGATGACGGAACGCTGGCGCTGACCAACTATGCCTATCGGATGCTGTGGGGCGGCAGCGATGAGGCTGGGTTTGAGCCCGTGACCGTGCTGGACGTCACCCGCCAGTGGCAGGACCGCTGCACCGCCACCCCAGTGTTAGGTGAAATCCGCGATTTCGTCGCCGCACGCGAGAACCGGGTCGAATGGTCCGCCGATCTGACGCTGCGCAACGGCACCATCCTGACCTGTACGGTCAACCCGATGCAGAATGGCGCGACCATCGTCCGGTTCGGCACCAGCGACAGCGCCCACACCCCAGAGGAAATCCGCAAGATCAGCGCCTGATCCGGGTTGCGGCCACCGGGGCGCAGGTTCATTGTGGCGCCATGATTGCGCCGCTCAAGCTTACCCTCCGCTCACCGCAGGACACCGCCGCCCTCGCCGCCCGCCTAGGCGCTGCGCTGTGCCCCGGCGACACTATTTTGCTGGACGGCGCTATCGGCAGCGGCAAGACCCATTTCGCCCGCGCGCTGGTGCAATCCGTGCTGTCGGTGCCCGAGGATGTCCCCTCACCCACCTTCACCCTCGTTCAGGTCTATGACACCCAGATCGGCGAGATCTGGCATTCCGATCTCTATCGCCTCTCCTCGGTCGAAGAGGTTGAGGAACTGGGGTTGATCGAGGCCTTCGACACCAGTATCTGCCTGATCGAATGGCCTGAAAAACTGGGCGCGCTGACACCTGACGCGGCGCTTTTGATCCGCTTTGCCGCCGACCCGGATGGCCCGGACATGCGGCATCTGGACCTCAGCTGGGCAGACCCGAAATGGACCACCAGACTGGAGGGGACCTCATGACAAACCGGGCGGTTCTGGCCGAGGCGCTGATTGCCCAGACACCCTGGCGCGGGGCGCAGCATACGCCGCTGGCCGGCGATGCCTCGAACCGCCGGTACGAGCGTCTGACCGATCCCGCGACCGGCCGGACTGCGGTGCTGATGGACGCACCGCCGGACAAGTGTGAAGATATCCAGGCGTTTGCCCGCATGGCCGAGTATCTGCGCTCGCTTGGCCTGAGCACACCGAAGATCTATGCGGAAGATGCCGAATACGGGTTCCTGCTGCTTGAAGATCTGGGGGATGCGCTGTTTGCCCGCGTCCTGCGCGATGATCCAAAGGCCGAACGGGAGCTCTATGGCGCGGCCACGGATGTTCTGGTGCATCTGCACGCGGCCCCGACCCTGTCGCTGGACAGTTACGACCCGGCCATGATGACCGAGTTCGCGGCGCTGTCCTTCACCAAATACACCCAGGGCGTGCTGGGAACCCATGACGCCGAAGCCCGCGCCCGGTTCGAGCTGCGGTTTGCCGACATCCTGCACCGCGAAACCGGCGGCACCCGCGTTGTGGTGCAGCGCGACTATCACGCCGAAAACCTGATCTGGCTGCCCGAGCGCGACGGGTTGGCCCGCGTCGGTCTGCTGGATTTTCAAAGCGCGATGCTGGGCCATCCCGCCTATGATCTGATGTCGCTGCTGCAGGATGTGCGCCGCACCGTGCCCGCAGGCATCGAGATGCGGATGATCGACCGTTATATCTCGGCGACCGGCGTTGACGGACATGATTTCCGCACCGCTTATGCGGTGCTGGGTGCCCAACGCAATCTGCGTATTCTGGGCGGGTTCGCGCGGTTGGCGACAGATTACGGCAAGCCGCATTACGTCGATCTGATCCCCGCCGCCTGGGCCCATCTGATGCGCGATCTGGAACACCCCGCGCTAGTTCCGGTGGCTGATCTTCTGCACAAGGCCCTGCCCGCACCCAGCCCCGAAAACCTCGCAAAGCTGAGGCCGCAATGACCGACAGCCCCCAAGCCGCGATGCTGTTTGCCGCCGGGTTCGGCACGCGTATGGGTGCGCTGACCAAGGACCAGCCCAAACCGCTGATCAAGGTGGCCGGGCGGCCCCTGATCGACCACGCGCTTGACCTGTTCGCGCCGCTGCAGTCGGTGCGCGTGGTGGCCAACACCCACTATCACGCCGATCAGATGGCCCGCCACCTGACCCCGAAAGGCGTGCTGCTGTCACATGAGGCCCCGCAGATTCTGGAAACCGGCGGCGGGCTGCGAGCTGCGCTGCCGATGCTGGGGTCGGGTCCGGTGTTCACCCTGAACAGCGACGCGATCTGGGCCGGGCCCAACCCGCTGCAAATGCTGCAGGACCATTGGGACCCAACCCGGATGGACGCCCTGCTGATGTGCATTCCCACCGGCCAGACGATTGGCCACACAGGTGCCGGAGATTTCACCCAGGACGCAGCCGGGCGGATCACCCGTGGCCAAGACCTGATCTATGGCGGCGCACAAATCCTTAAGACCGAAGGTTTGCGCGATATTGCCGAGGATGCGTTTTCGCTGAACCTTCTGTGGGATCGGATGCTTCAGGATCGCCGCCTGTTTGCGCTGGCCTACCCCGGTCGCTGGTGCGACGTAGGCCGCCCCGAGGGAATCGCGCTGGCCGAAGGTCTGCTCGCCGATGTTTGAGCCCGGCACCCTGCCCCGGGTCTTTGCCGTCCCACCCGGCGCGGACTTCCCGCGCGTTCTGGTCGACGGGCTGCGCAACCGGTTTGCATCACACCCGCCCGAGGCGCTGGCCCGGGTTCAACTGGTGGTCAACACCCGCCGCATGGCCCGGCGCGTGCGCGAGCTGTTCGATCAGGGGCCGCCCTGTTTGCTGCCACGATTGTCTCTGGTCACCGATCTGGGCGACGGCGCTGATCTTGCGCAGGTGCCGCCCGCGATCCCGCCGTTACGGAGACGGCTAGAGCTGACGCAACTGATCGCGAAACTTCTGGATCAGCAGCCCGATCTGGCCGCGCGGTCGTCGCTGTTTGACCTGTCCGACAGTCTGGCGGCGCTGATTGACGAGATGCAGGGTGAAGGCGTCTCTCCGGATGCGATCCGGGCGCTGGATGTCAGCGATATGTCCGGCCACTGGGCCCGGGCGCAGGCCTTTATTGGGATCGCCGATCATTTCATGCAGACCAGCCCCGACGCGCTGGACCCGCAGGCGCGGCAACGGCGCGTGGTCGAAGGTCTGATCGCGCGTTGGGAAAAGACCCCGCCGCAGCACCCGATCATCCTTGCCGGGTCCACCGGATCGCGCGGCACAACGATGATGCTGATGCAGGCCATCGCGCGCCTGCCGCAGGGGGCGCTGGTACTGCCGGGCTATGATTTCGATCAGCCTGCTCAGGTCTGGAGCAGCCTTGATGACGCTCTGACATCAGAGGATCATCCGCAATACCGCTTTCACAAACTGATGCGCGACCTTGATCTGACACCCGACCAGATTCAGCGCTGGACTGCGGATCAACCACCCTCACCCACTCGTAACAAATTGATTTCGCTTGCCCTGCGCCCTGCCCCGGTCACCGATGCGTGGATGGCCGAGGGGCCCTCCCTGACCGATCTGCAGGGCGCAACCCAGGACGTGACGCTGATCGAGGCCGCCTCACCCCGGGCCGAGGCTCTGGCGATTGCGCTGCGTCTGCGTCAGGCGGCCGAGACCGGCCAAACCGCGGCATTGATCACCCCCGACCGGATGCTGACCCGACAGGTCAGCGCCGCGCTGGATCGCTGGAACATCCTGCCCGATGACAGCGCGGGCCTGCCGCTGCAACTGTCGCCACCGGGCCGGTTCCTGCGCCATGTGGCGGGGCTGTTTGCCCACCGTCTGGATGGTGAGGCGCTGCTGACCCTGCTCAAACACCCGCTCTGCCACGATGGCGCGGCGCGCGGCGCGCACCTGCTGCACACCCGCGATCTTGAGCTTGACCTGCGTCGCCACGGCCCGCCCTTCCCCGACAGCGCCAGCCTGACCGCCTTTGCCATCCGCGCCGAAGCACCCGACGATTGGACTCGCTGGGTGATCCAATCCTTCTGCGATCAATACAGCCCGGCTGAGCGCCCGCTGGCCGATTGGGTGGCACGGCTGCGAGGGCTGGCCGAAGCAATTTCTGCCGGGTCAACGGACGCACCCGGCACGCTTTGGGACAAGAACGCCGGTCAAAAAGCGCTGACGGTCATGACCACGCTGGAAGCCGAGGCGCAGCACGGCGGAGCAATGACCGCACATGATTTCGCCGACCTTCTAGGCGCGCTACTTGCCGGAGAGGAAGTGCGCGACCGCGACGCCCCACATCCGCATCTGATGATCTGGGGCACGCTCGAGGCGCGGGTTCAGGGGGCCGACCTGCTGATCCTCGGCGGGTTGAACGAGGGCAGCTGGCCCGAGGCCCCCGCACCCGACCCGTGGCTGAACCGGCAGATGCGCAACGCCGCCGGGCTGTTGCTGCCCGAACGCCGCATCGGCCTGTCCGCACATGATTTCCAGCAGGCGGTGGGCGCGCCCGAGGTGGTTTTGTCTCGCGCCACCCGCTCGGACGATGCAGAAACCGTACCATCGCGTTGGCTGAACCGGATGACCAACCTGCTGCAGGGCCTGCCCGAACAAGGCGGCGCGGATGCTCTGGCCGCGATGCGCGCGCGGGGTCGGCAATGGCTGGGCTGGGCCGAAGCACTGGAACAAGCCCCCCGGATCGACGCCGCGCATCGCCCCTCACCCCGCCCCCCCGTCTCGGCCCGGCCCCGGCGTCTGTCGGTCACCGAGATCAAGCGCCTGATCCGCGACCCTTACGCCATCTACGCGCGCCACGTCCTGCGCCTGAAACCGCTGGACCCGCTGGTCCGCGCCCCCGACGCCCTGCTGCGCGGGATCGTGATCCATGAGGTTCTGGAACAATTCGTCCGCGACAGCCTGCTGGACCCGGCCCTGCTGACCCGAGAGAATTTCCTGAAACGCGCAGTGGCATTGCTGAGTGAGCATGTCGCGTGGCCCACGGCGCAAAAACTGTGGCTGGCGCGGCTGGACCGGATCACCGACAGTTTTCTGTCCGCCGAAATCCAGCGCCGCGGTGACGGTGGGCCCGTCGCCTTTGAGGTCGCCATGAAACTGGCGCTGACGCCGTTGGATTTCACCATCGCGGGACGCGCCGACCGGATCGATCTGAACAGCCGCGGCGCGATGCGGATCATCGACTACAAGACCGGGATGCCCCCCACCGAGAGCCAACAGGCCAAGTTCGACAAACAGCTTCTGATCGAGGCCGCGATTGCCGAACAGGGCGGGATCGAGGGCTTCGACCCGCTGCCCGTGGCGCAGGCCGTCTTCATCGGTATGGGCGGGACCTATAAAGAGGTCGACGCGCCGCTGGCGAAAGAGCCGGCTGACAAGGTGCTGGCCGACCTCAAACAGCTCATTTCTGTCTATTTAGAGCCGGATCAGGGCTTTTCCTCGCGCCGGATGCTGCACAAGGACACCGATATCGGGGACTATGATCATCTCGCTCGGTTCGGTGAATGGGATCGATCCGCCGAAACCCGACCGGAGGACTTGCGATGACCCCGCGCAATGATGCCACCGAACGACAGGTGCAGGCCGCGCGCCCGGATGCCTCGACGTGGCTTGCGGCGAATGCGGGCTCGGGCAAGACGCGGGTTCTGACCGACCGTGTGGCGCGGCTGCTGCTGGACGGGGTGCAGCCGCAACATATCCTGTGCCTGACCTACACCAAAGCCGCCGCCAGCGAGATGCAGAACCGGTTGTTCAAACGGCTGGGCGAATGGGCGATGCTGGGCGACACGCCGCTGTTGGCGCAACTCACCGATCTGGGTGTCGAAGGTGCGATCAGCGGTGACCGGTTGGCGCAGGCCCGCACCCTGTTTGCCCGCGCCATCGAGACGCCGGGCGGGCTGAAAATCCAGACGATCCACTCTTTCTGCGCCTCTCTGCTGCGGCGGTTTCCGCTGGAGGCCGGGGTCAGCCCCCAATTCACCGAGATGGAAGACCGCGCCGCCGCCCTGTTGCGCGAAGAGATTGTTGAGGATTTTGCCGAGGGCCCGCAGGCCGCGCTGATCGAGGATGTGGCCCGTTTTGTTACCGACACCGGCTTTGACAAGCTGACCGGCGCCATCGCACAGAAACGCAGCCATTTTGCGCAGCCGCTTGCATGGCCAGACCTGCTGCAACGCTTTGATCTGCCGTCAGATTTCGACGAAGATATCCTGCTGGGCCGCGTTTACATGGGTGGAGAGGTTGACCTGATCCGATCCACGCTGCCTGCGCTGACCGAGAGCGGCGGCAATAATGCCAAAGCCGCGGCCAAGCTGGCCGGTTTCACCGAACCAACGCTCGGGAATTTGCCGCTGTTGGAAAGCGTTCTGCTGACTGGAAAATCCGCGAAAGAACCGTTCACCGCCAAGATCAACAGCTTTCCCACCAAAGCGCTGCGCGAGGGAGCGCTGGCCGACCGGATGCCCCAGCTTGAGGCGTTGATGCTGCGGGTCGAGGCGGCACGAGAACAGCGTCTGGCGCTGGTGGCGGCCCGGAAAACCCATGTATTACATCGCTTTGCCGCTGCCTTCCTGCCGGAATACGAGCGGCGCAAGCAACTGCGCGGCTGGCTCGATTTCGACGATCTGATCCTGCGCGCGCGGCAGGTCCTGAACGATCCGGCGGTGGCGGAATGGGTTCTGTATCGGCTCGACGGTGGCATCGACCACATCCTTGTGGACGAAGCACAGGATACCAGCCCGGATCAGTGGGACGTGATCGAGAAACTGGCGCAGGAATTCACCAGCGGAGAAGGGGCCCGGTCCGGGGTTGAGCGCACGATCTTTGTGGTCGGCGATAAGAAACAGTCGATCTATTCCTTCCAGGGCGCTGACCCGCAGGCCTTTGATCGGATGCAGGCCGAGTTTGGGCGGAGGTTGCAAGAATCAGGCTCTAAACTGTGGGATTCGACGTTGGAATATTCGTTCCGATCCTCCAGCGCGATCCTTGGATTAGTCGATATTCTGTTCGAAAACCACACTGAGGCCGGGTTTCACAAGGACGCGCTGCACCGCGCTTTCAAGGCCGATCTTCCCGGTCGCGTCGATCTGTGGCCCGTGGTCGAGAAGGTCGAGGAGGATGACGAGGGCGACTGGACCGACCCCGTCGACCGACCCGGCGCGCGGCATCATACCGTTGTTCTGGCCGAGCAGGTCGCGCATTCAATCAAGGATATGATCGCGCGCGGCGAGACCATCCCGGAAGATGGCGACACGCCCGGCGACTTTGTGTGCCGCAAAGTGCAGCCGGGGGATTTTCTGATCCTTGTCCAGCGCCGCTCGGACCTGTTTGCCGAGATCATTCGCGCCTGCAAGGCCGCGGACCTGCCCATCGCGGGCGCGGACCGTCTGAAAGTGGGTGCCGAATTGGCGGTCAAGGACCTCGCTGCTTTGCTGAGTTTTCTGGCCACGCCCGAAGACAGTCTATCGCTGGCAACGGTGCTGAAATCGCCTCTGCTCGGGTGGTCAGAACAGCAGCTGTTCGATCTGGCGCATCGGCGCGACGAGGCCTTTTTGTGGGCCGCGCTGCGCAAGCGGGCCGAAGACTTCCCCGAAACACTGGAAATTCTCAATGACCTGCGGGGTCAGACCGACTTTCTCCGCCCCTATGATCTGATCGAACGCATCCTGACGCGGCATGACGGACGGCGCAAACTGCTGGGCCGGTTGGGGGCCGAGGCCGAAGATGGGATCAACGCGCTGCTGTCGCAGGCGCTGGCCTATGAGCGCACGGATGTCCCCAGCCTGACCGGATTTCTGGTCTGGATGCAGACCGACGATCTTGAGATCAAGCGGCAGATGAGCGGTGTCGGCAACGTGATCCGGGTGATGACCGTTCATGGCTCAAAAGGGCTGGAGGCGCCGATTGTGATCCTGCCGGATACGGGCAAACGACAACCTCCGCGCGATGCCGAGATCATGATGGCCAAAGAGACGCCGCTGTGGAAGGTGCCCGCCGACGCATCGCCCGCGCTGGTCGCCGCGGCGCGGGAAGAGGCGCGTAAGCGGGAAGAAAATGAGCGGTTGCGGCTGCTCTATGTGGCTCTAACACGAGCAGAAAAGTGGTTGATCGTTGCTGCGGCAGGCGATGTCGGTAAGGATGGAACCAGTTGGTACCAGATGGTCGAGGCCGCGATGGCCCGCGCCGGGGCGACGCAGTTGCCCGGAACACAGGTGCAACGGCTGGCGCATGGCGATTGGGATGCGCTGCCCTTGGTCGACCACCACGCGGACACGTCCCGGCAACAGGAACTGCCCGAGATGTTTCGGCAGGCGGCGAAGGAACCACCCGAACCGGTGGACACCATCAGCCCCTCGGATCTTGGCGGGGCAAAGGCGCTGCCGGGGGATGCGGGGCAGGATGAAGAGGCCGCCAAACTGCGCGGCACCCGGCTGCATCTGCTGCTGGAACACTTGCCCGCCACCGACAGGGACCAATGGCCGCAGCTGAGCGCCCGATTGCTGCCCGATATGTCCGATACGGATCGGCAAGAGATCGTCGCCGAGGCTGAAATGGTACTCACCGCTGATCACCTGCAACAGGTGTTCGCGCCCGGGGCATTGGCCGAGGTGCCCGTCTCTGCCGACCTAAACGGCACCCGGATGCACGGCGTCATCGACCGGCTGATCGTCACAGATACCGAGGTGCATGTGGTTGATTTCAAGTCAAACACCACCGTCCCGGACACACCCGAGGCCTGCCCGGACGGGCTGCTGCGCCAGATGGCGGCCTATGCCCAAGCGCTGGCACAAATCTATCCCGATCATCAGATCCGAACCGCGATCCTTTGGACCCGCACGGCACAGCTGATGTGGCTGCCACACGATCTTGTGACAGATGCCTTGACCCACCACCCGATATCTTGACCTCCCCCAACGCGGCACCTAGGTTCTGTGCCCAAGCATTCCCCATTCAGGAGACAGAATATGTCGACCGTTGCCGTAACCGACGATACCTTTGACGCCGAGGTCAAGAACTCGGACGTTCCCGTAGTTGTGGATTTCTGGGCCGAGTGGTGCGGACCCTGTAAACAGATCGGTCCCGCGCTGGAAGAACTGGCCAATGAATACGGCGGCAAGGTGAAGATCGCCAAGGTGGACGTGGACAGCAACCCGAACTCGGCCGCAGCCATGGGCGTGCGCGGCATTCCGGCGCTGTTCATCTTCAAGGACGGACAGGTCGTATCGAACCGTGCGGGCGCGGCCCCCAAAGCGGCGCTGCAAAGCTGGATTGACGAGTCGATCTGATCCAACCGCATAGACAAAACAAAGGCGCCCGAACCGGGGCGCCTTTTTTCATGGGCTTTTGTCTTGCCCCAAAAAGAAAAGCCGCCTGAGGATCAGACGGCCATCTTGATTAGGCTGTGCCAGCGGCGATCAGAAGTTGTCGATGTCGCTGCGGCTGAGGCCGATATCGTCCAGTTGCTCGTCGGTCAGGCGGTCCAGCTCTTGGCGGGTTTTCCGCGCAAGGTGCCATTCGACAACGCTTTCAAAGCGATGGATGATTGCGTCCACTACGTGCAGGATGGTGACTGCTCCGAGTGGCGCGTGGTTTTTGGTAATCGTAGCCATGTGCGCGTTCCTTCAAACAGAAACAGCCGACCCGTTGTCGGTTGTCCCGCCCGTTTAGCCCCGGCACATGAGTCCCACAAATGCTGGTTCGACAGCCCCGCTTTGCGCTGTGTGCATATCTTTTAGGCAGTTTAAGAACGGTTGCGCCGTCCGCGCGCCCGGCCCATATATATCGCCACGGATTACGGAGGCTTTCATGGCAGACAGCGATTTTCCCGGTTGGCACGGCACGACCATCATCGGCGTCAAAAAGGGCGGACAGGTTGTGATTGCCGGGGACGGGCAGGTCAGTCTGGGCCAGACCGTGATCAAGGGCACCGCGCGCAAGGTACGCCGCCTGTCGCCCGGCGGATTTGAAGTCGTCGCGGGTTTCGCCGGATCCACCGCTGACGCCTTCACGCTGCTGGAACGACTGGAAGCCAAGCTGGAAGCGACACCCGGTCAACTGGCCCGTGCGTCGGTCGAGCTGGCAAAGGACTGGCGCACGGACAAGTATCTGCAAAAGCTTGAGGCGATGCTGATCGTCACCGACGGCAAGGATTTGTTGGTCATCACCGGGGCAGGGGACGTGCTGGAGCCCGAACATAACGTGGCCGCCATCGGATCGGGCGGCAACTTTGCGTTGGCCGCCGCGCGGGCGATGATGGACAGCGACAAGCCCGCCGAAACGGTCGCACGCGAGGCCATGGCGATTGCCGCAGATATCTGCGTCTACACCAATGGCAATCTGACGGTTGAGACCATATCAGGCTAGCAGCGCCTTGATCTCTTTGCCTTTCCAGCGCAGGTGCATTCCGATCAGACCCATGATCGCGGTGGCAATCACGATGTAATAGGGCAAGCGGATGTCGACGCTCATCAGCCCGCCGCCGATCAGAGACATGATGCCGCCCGCAAGGCAGAACACCGCAGTGGTGACGCCCATGACCCAACCCTGATCCGTCTCACTGACCGAAGATGAGAACAGGCCCAGCAAGGTCGGGTAGGATACGCCGAAGAAGAAGTAGAAGAAGAAGACGGGGATATAGCTCAGTACGCCGCTGGGGCTGAAGGCAAAGCCAAAGCCGCAGATCACCATGACCACCAGCGAGAAATAGATGATCTGGTGTTTGCTGAACCTCTGCTGCGCGGGTTTCACCAGGAAGGTGCTTGAGAAGGCCAGCGCGAAACCGATCACAACCATGGCCATGCTGCCGCCGATCACGCCATAGCCCCAGGCGCTGGTCAGGAAATTGTCGACGAAGACATAGAAGGTGACGTTGGCGATCATGAACAGCGCGTAAACCGGCAGGATTTTCAACACCATCGGATGCCCGCGCACGGCAATCAGGCTGTCGGTGATGTCGCGGGGGCGAAAGACAAAGGGCGCGCGCTCGGCCCGTGTGTCCTTGAAGAATGTGGTCACTAGGAAGATGGCGATCACGACCAGCACAAAGGCCCCGTAGAACGGGGTTTTCAGTGTCGCCGCGCTGCCCAGCAGGGCCGCGTCGGACAGGACCGCACCGATGATGGGCCCTCCGACCAGACCAAAGCTGACACCGGTGACGATATAGCCCATGTTGCGGTCCCGGTCTGCCGCATCGGTGCTGCCGTCGATCATCGCCGCCTGCGCAATGGGCTGGTTCCCGGCGGTGAACCCCGTGATCGAGCGCCCGATGATCAGCATCAGAAGGCTGTTCATGTAAAGCGCGGCGATGGTCAGCGCATAGCCCACCAGCGCCCCGCCCAGACAGATCAGCAGGGCATTCTTGCGCCCGATGGAATCCGAGACCTTGGACACGTAGACAACGCCCAGAAACCACGACAGGAAGAAGCACCCAATCACCAGCCCGTAGTAGAAATGCCGCCGTCCCATGGGGGTGTTTTCAGGCAGGAAGCCCGATTTCGTCTCCATGATCAAAGAGTTGATGATGGGGAACACCAACCCCTGTCCGATCAGGTCCACAAACACCACAAACAGCAGGGTGATCTTGGCAATTTTCGTCATCTGCGCGCTCCGGACCCTCAACACCTTGAAATCACTGTATCAGAGGGCGCGCCGATCGCCTAAGGAAAGCATTTGCAAACCGGGTTGGGCGTTGCTAAGCAACGCCGCCGCTGTTGTTTTCGCCTGCGCGGTGACTACGTAAGCCAAACCGCTGATCGAAAGGACCGCCACCCGTGACCGACCTGACCCCGCGCGAGATTGTCTCGGAACTGGATCGTTTTATCATCGGGCAGAAGGATGCCAAACGCGCAGTGGCCGTGGCGTTGCGCAACCGCTGGCGGCGCAAGCAACTGGCGGATGATATCCGGGATGAAGTCTATCCCAAGAACATCCTGATGATCGGCCCCACCGGCGTCGGCAAGACCGAGATCAGCCGCCGTCTGGCCAAACTGGCCCGCGCGCCTTTCATCAAGGTCGAGGCGACCAAGTTCACCGAGGTCGGCTATGTCGGTCGAGACGTGGAACAGATCGTGCGTGATCTGGCGGACGCGGCAATCATCCAGACCCGCGAATACATGCGCGAGGATGTGAAGGCCCGTGCTTATCAGGCTGCCGAGGATCGCGTGATCGCTGCTATCGCCGGGGAAGACGCCCGCGAGGCCACGCGCGAGATGTTCCGCAAAAAGCTGAAAGCCGGCGAATTGGACGATACAGAAATCGAGCTGGAGCTTTCGGACACGTCGAACCCGACGCCGATGTTCGACATTCCCGGCCAGCCCGGCGGGCAGATGGGGATGATGAATCTGGGCGATATCTTCGGCAAGGCCTTTGGCGGGCGCACTGTCAAAAAGCGCATGACCGTCGCCGACAGCTATGACGCGCTGATCGGGGAAGAGGCCGACAAGCTGCTGGATGACGAAACCGTCAACCGTGTGGCGTTGGAGTCGGTGGAACAGAACGGCATCGTCTTTTTGGACGAGATCGACAAGGTCTGCGCACGTGCCGAAGCACGCGGCGGCGATGTCAGCCGGGAAGGGGTGCAGCGCGACCTGCTGCCTCTGATCGAAGGCACCACCGTTTCCACCAAACATGGTCCGGTGAAAACCGACCACATCCTGTTCATCGCCAGCGGGGCGTTCCACATCGCCAAGCCCTCGGACCTGTTGCCGGAATTGCAGGGGCGTTTGCCGATCCGTGTCGAGCTGCGGGCGCTGACCGAAGAAGATTTCGTGCGTATCCTGACCGAAACCGATAACGCTCTGACCCGCCAATACACCGCGTTGATGGGCACCGAAGAAGTCACCGTCAGCTTTACCGATGACGGCATTGCCGCGCTGGCCAAGATCGCGGCGGATGTGAACCAGAGCGTCGAAAACATCGGCGCGCGGCGGCTATATACAGTGATGGAGCGCGTGTTCGAGGAACTCTCATTCACCGCGCCCGATCAGGCCGGGGTCGAAATCACCGTGAATGCACAGTTTGTCGAGGACAATCTGGGTGAACTGACCAAATCCACCGACCTCAGCCGTTACGTTCTGTAACACGGACAGGCCGGTTTTCGCCGCTGTTGCGACCCTGCGCTGCTGGACGTCGGGTCAGGATTTATTAGCATTGGGCACAGTCTAGCTGAGGGCCGCCTTGTGCTTCGTTACATCCTGATTGCATCCGTCGCGGTGACCCTGACCGCATGTGTTGACCGCACCATTTCGGAAGTCGTGCCCTCGGCGCTGAACGTCGGCACACCGGAAACCATCTATGCCACAACGACCCGCGCGCGCGAGCCCGATGGCTCTTACGGGTTTCGGCGGGCTGACAGGTTGCAGTTTCTTGAGATGACCGTCTCGATCCCACCAAGCCATACGCCGGGGACACTGGACTTTTCTTATGCCAACCCCAACCCCAACAAGCAGTTCGTCATGGCCGGGGTGGAAGAGCTGCGGGGTCCCATGGATTTGAAATCCCGACTGCGCGGTGTGGATGAAGTGTCGATCTTTGTCCATGGCTACAACACGACACAATCGGAAACCGCCTTTCGTGCCGCGCAGCTGCGCCACGACCTTGAAATTCCCGGCGCCACGATGGTCTATTCCTGGCCCAGCCAGGCAACGGGCTATGGCTACGCCTATGATCTGGACAGCATGTTGTTTGCCCGCGACGGGTTAGAGCAGACCATTCGACAACTGAAATCCATGGGGGTTCAGCGCGTCCTTCTGGTCGCACATTCGATGGGCACCGCGTTGACGATGGAAATGATGCGACAGGCCGAATTGCGCGAACCCGGTTGGTCGAACCGCAATCTTGAGGGCGTTGTTCTGATTGCACCCGATCTGGATATCGACCTGTTCCGCTCACAAATGGATACGATCAAAACACCACCGGATCCGTTCATCGTGATGGTTTCGCAGAAAGACAAATTGCTGAACATTTCGGCGCGGTTGCGAGGCACGACAAAGGGCGAGCGGTTGGGCAATATCAGCTCGGCCGATGCGTTGTCCGAGTATAAGATCAATATCATCGACACGACAGCCTTCAACAGCGATGCGGAATCTTCGCACTTCATCGCTGCGACCTCGCCGGCTTTGCTGGCCATCATCGGATCAGCCCGGCGGGTCAGTAACACTTTCGGAACCGAGCAACGCGGATTTGATGTCATAGCGCCTGCGAGCGTTCGAAATCCAACCGGCGCGACCGAGATCGTTCTGACCGAAACCGGGCAGGCCCGGGTGACGTCACCCTAGCCCCTCAGCGTACACGCCTGAGATAGACGTAATAGGCCCCGTCGCCCCCATGGCTGATATGGGCCGGTGTAACCTGCAGCACCGCCTGCGCCAGCGGCGGGATCGACAACCAATGCGGCACCTGATTGCGCAGCACACCGCGCGGCGTCGGGATCGGGCCGGGTTCGTCACGGTCTTTGCCCTTGCCCGTGACCACAAGCACCAGCCGCTTGCCCTGCGCCTGCGCGGTCAGGACGAAACGGATCAGCGCCGGATGAGCCGTAGCCATCCGCATCCCGTGCAGGTCCAGCTTGCCCTCGGGCTTCAGCTTGCCACGCTTCATGCGGCCAAAGGCTTTGGTGTCCATCTGCACAGGCGCGGCCCGCATACCTTCGGTCACCGAGGGTTTCAGACTGTGCCGCGCCGGTTTCGACGGCGCGATCTGGCCCAGTTCAAACGCATCGATGCGCGCCTTGGGCGTCTTGGTCGGCTTCGGCTTGGGCAGGGTGGTCGGGTGCACGGTCTGCGGCAGTTCGGGGTGCAATCTTTCGGCCTGTTTGGCGACTTTGCGCCACAGCTCGATCTCATCCGAGGTCAGTTTGCGCCGAGTCATCAGAACTCATCCGGCAGCAGGGCATAGGCCCGCTGGATCGGCAGCAGCAGCACCATCCGGCCGGGGTCTTTCAAACGGCCCGCAGCCTGACCGGCGTCATCGCCGGTGCCAAAGAAGATATCGGCCCGCTGCGCGCCCTTGATCGCCGACCCGGTATCCTGTGCGATCATCAAGCGTCGCAGGGGGTTTTTGCCGTCCTTCTCAACCCAGACCGGCGCGCCCAGCGGCGTATAGGCTGGGTCAGCGGCAATGCTGCGCATGGTGGTGACCGAGCGGTTCATCGCGCCCAGCGGTCCAAACTCGGGCGCAACGCGCGTGACCTCGCGGAAAAACACATATGAGGGGTTGTGAAACAGCAGTTCCGCCCCGGCTTCGGGGTTCTTGCGCACCCAGGCGCGGATCATCTGGGCGCTGACCTCATGCGCGCCCAGCGCACCGCGTCGGATCAGCTCGGCCCCGATCGACCGATAGGGGTGCCCGTTCGCCCCGCCATAACCCACCCGCAGGCCCGAACCATCGGGCAGGCGTATCCGGCCCGAGCCCTGAATCTGCAGAAAGAACAGCTCAACCGGGTCATCGACCCATGCGATTTCAAGCCCCCGACCCGACATCACATCGCCGGTCAGCAGATCGCGGCGGCTGAGCCATTGGCCCGCGCCGCGCGCCTCGGGCGGCATGCGATAGAGCGGATAGCGGTATTTGTCCGTGCGCGTTTTCGACCCGTCCAGTTCGGGCTCGAAATAGCCGGTGAACAGGGCGTCGTCACCGTCTTCCACCAGAACAGGACGAAAGAACAATTCAAAAAAGGCCCGCGCGGCGTCGGGCTCATAGGTCTGCGCCACGCCGCACAGCGCCTGCCAGTCCGGATCATCCAAATCGCCGCATGTGTTCAGGAAAACCGACAGGGCCGCCCCGTGATCATCGGCGGCCCAGCCATCGAGGTCATCGAATGACAGGATGGTTCGCGTCGCCTCGGCTCCGGCGGCGCTGGCGGTGGTCATGACAACCCCCAGTAGAAGCGACCGGAGTGCGGCAATCATGCGTCCGTGGCAACAAGCAGCCAGTTCGGATCGTCCGAGCCCATGACACGGGCAAAGGTCCAGCTGTCCTTTTGGCGTTTGACGGCGTTGGGGTTGCCTTCGATGATGTCGCCACCCCGATCGCGCACGACCGAGGTCAGCTCACCCACAAAGCGCATGGTGATCTCGGCCTCATTGCTGTCCTTGTCGAACCGCGCATCGGTCAGCGTCGTTTCGCGCACGCCGATGAATTCGGCCTCGACCGTCAGGCCCTGATCCTCGCGCGCGGCGACGACCGAGACGAAGCTGTCGAACACCTCTTCCGACAGGAAGGGCTGGATCTCGTCCAGATTGCCCTTTTCAAAGCCCATCACGATCAGCTCATAGGCCCCGCGCGCACCCTGCACGAATTCGCTGACGGAAAACCCGGGCTCGATCCGTTTCATCGCGGCCAGGGTCTGCGCCTGTTCGCTGTCTTCGGCCACGTGGTCGGTGATGTCGTGATCCGGGCCGCCCTCGATCACCTCGAAATCGCGGCGCGCGGTATTGCTTTCGGGCTGCTGCAGCGGAGGCTTCTCGAAACCTTCGCGGGTACCCAGAACGCTTTTCAGGCGCAGGATCAGGAAGATGGCAATGCCGGCCAGCACAAGAAGCTGGATCAGGGGTGAGTTCATTTCGTCCTCTTTTCAGAACCGGGGCTTTGTATACGGGGCCTCATGCCACTATGTAGGTGACAGTTCGGGCCAAGTCCACAGCCCGGCACATCCTGAAGGATAACGCAAATGTATCTGTTCTTGGCATTTTTGTTGGTCCCCATCATCGAAATCGCCCTGTTCATCCAGGTCGGCGGCCTGATCGGGCTGTGGCCGACGCTGGCCATCGTGGTGCTGACGGCGGTTCTGGGCACGGTTCTGGTGCGGACACAAGGTCGCATGGCGCTGGCCAATCTGCAGCAATCCTTTGCCCAGCTCGATGACCCGACCGAGCCGCTGGCCCATGGGGCGATGATCCTGCTGTCGGGCGTTTTGCTGCTGACACCGGGGTTTTTCACCGATGCCATTGGTTTTGCGCTGCTTGTTCCGGGTATCCGGGTGGCGGTGTTCCGCTATCTGAAGTCCAAAGCCACGATCACGCAGTTTCAGATGGGCACCGGCGCGCAGTTCCGGTCAGGCCCCGATCCGTTTGCGCAGGACGACGTGATCGACGGTGAATTCACCGAAGTGCGGCCTCGGCAGCACCCGGATAAGCCCTCGAAATGGGTCGAAGGGCCGCACCGGCATTGAGGTGCCCCGCCCAACTTGCTAATCAGTGGCGAATTTCATTTTTGGAGTAGCTTCATGGCCGAAGAAAGCGCCGCGGAAAACACCGCCGCCCCGCAACCCCCCCAGATCCAGATGCGCGTACTGGGGCAGTTCATCCGCGATATGTCCTTTGAAAACGTGATGGCGCAAAAGGGCGTATCGGGCGACGTACAGCCCGAGATTTCCGTGCAGGTCAATCTGGACGCGAAAAAACGCACCGCCGATCATCAGTTTGAAGTGTCGATCAAGCTGAACCTGAAATCCAAGGCCAAGGGCATGGAGGACGTTCTATTCCTGTGCGAGATCGACTATTGCGGCCTGTTCCACGTGGAAGGCGTGCCCGAGGATCAGATGCACCCCTTCCTGATGATCGAATGCCCGCGCATGTTGTTCCCCTTCCTGCGCCGCATCGTCAGCGACATCACCCGCGACGGGGGCTATCCGCCGGTCAATCTGGACAACATCGATTTCGTCGCGCTCTATCGCAACGAACTGGCGCGCCGTCAGGCCGCACAGGCGCAAAAGACCGAAGCCTGATTGCTTACGACCCGCGCGTGATCGGAATCAGGCGCGGGTCCACAGGGCGTTTTCGCCCAGTTTTTCCACAAATTCCTGATGGGCCGCACGTTCGTCTTCGGTGATCCGGGGTGGCAGGGCGGTTGGCCGCGGGGATGGCCTCCATTCATCTGCACCGCCTGCTGCATTTGAACCCGAATTGGACAGGCCGAAATCGGGCTGGCGGCCGCCGATCAGTTCCAGATAGACCTCGGCCAATATCTCGGAGTCGAGCAGCGCGCCGTGCAGCACCCGGTTCGAGTTGTCGATCCCGAACCGGCGGCACAAAGCGTCCAGCGAGGCGGGCGAGCCCGGAAACCGTTTGCGCGCGATGGCCAGCGTATCGATGGCCTGATCCATCGGGATCAGCGACGCACCCATCCATTTGAGCTCGGCATTCAGGAACTTCATATCGAACGACGCGTTGTGGATCACCAGCTTGGCGTCGCCGACAAAATCCCGAAACCCCTGACCGACCTTGGCAAAGACCGGCTTGTCCTTCAGCGTCACCTCTCCCTTTTCCGGTGGTCGCGGGTTTTCCAACAGGTCGGGGCCGATCCCGTGAACGCCGAACGCCTCGTCGGGCATGCCGCGTTCGGGGTTTATGTAAACGTGATAGGTCTCGCCCGTCGCCACATGATTCCATAACTCGACCGCGCCGATTTCAACAATGCGGTCGCCGCTTTCGGGATCAAAGCCCGTGGTTTCGGTATCCAGTACGATCTCACGCATCTGCCATCCCCGCCCGTATCTGCCTGACCACATCCTGCACCTGCGCGCGGGCGTGGTCCAGAGTGTCCGTGACGATGATGAAATCCGACCGCGCGCATTTTTCGTCATTCGGCATTTGCTTGGCGCGGATCTGTTCGAACTGCGCCTCGGTCATGGTGCCGCGGTCCATCACGCGGCGCTTTTGTTCCTCAGCAGGGATCGAAACGCAGGCGACTGCATCCATCGCGGCCTCGCCGCCGGTCTCGAACAGCAAGGGGATATCAAAAACCAGAATGTCCGCGGTCGCCGCATCCCGAAAAGCGGCCCGGTCGGCGGCGACCAGCGGATGCACGATTGCCTCGATCCGTTTCAGCGCGGTCGGGTCCTCGGCAATGATCCGTTTCAGCGCGTCGCGGCTGACCGCTCCTTCAACAACGGCGTCGGGCAGAGCTGCCCGCATCGGCGCAACCGCTGCGCCGCTGGTTGCATACAACCGATGCACCGCCGCATCCGCATCCCACACCGCGCAGCCTTCGTCTGCGAACAGCTGCGCCGTGGTGCTTTTGCCCATCCCGATCGAACCGGTCAGACCCAGAGCGAAGCTCATGCCAGCACAGCCGCGCGCAGATCGTCATCCACCTGAGGTCGAACACCGAACCAGCGCTCAAAGCCGGGCGCGGCCTGATGCAGCAACATGCCCAGACCATCAACCGTGGTGCATCCGGCCTGCTCCGCCGTTTGCAGCAGGCGGGTTCTCAGCGGGGCATAGACCAGATCGGTAACCACCGCTCCGGGTTGCAGCCCGTCCAACGGCACCCGCAGTTCCGGCTGGCCCTGCATCCCCAGCGAGGTCGTGTTGACCACCAGTTCCGCGTTTTCGATCACGTTTCCGGCCTGTACCCAGTCGACCACGGTGATCCGCTGGCCGAATTCCTCTTTCAGATGATCGGCGCGGGCCCGTGTGCGGTTGGTCAGCAGGATTTCGGGCACGCCCGCCTCGGCCAAGGCTTGCAGCACCGCGCGCGCGGCCCCGCCTGCGCCGAACACCACTGCCGGGCCATCACCCGGAACCCAGTCCGGCGCGCCGCTGCGCAGGTTTTCGATGAATCCGTAGCCATCGGTGTTGTCGGCATGGATCGAGCCATCCTGCCGGAAGGTCAGCGTATTCGCCGCGCCGATGACCGAGGCGCGATCCGACACGTGATCGGCCAGACGCAGCGCGGCCTCTTTATGCGGAACCGTCACATTGGCCCCGACAAACCCCGCCTTGGGTAAAGTCCGCAGAACCTGCTCCAGATCAGCCGGGGCCACATCCATCGGGACATAATGCCCGGCCAGCCCATAGGTTTTCAGCCAATGCCCGTGCAGCTTCGGCGACCGGGAATGCGCAACCGGATGGCCGATCACCCCGGCCAGCGGAATAGAATGGTCCGTCATTGGTCGATCACCCCTTTCACGGCCAGAAAATTGAGCAGTTCCAGCAGGGGCATACCCAAGACGTTAAAATAGTCGCCGTCAATGGTGGCAAACAGGCGCACACCTTCTTCTTCCAGCTTATATGCGCCAACCGCATGGCGAATGCTGTCCCAGTTGCGCGCCACATAGGCCTTCAGATAGGCATCCGAGCTGGCGCGCATCTGCAGACGCACCTGCCCGACATGCCGCCAGAGGGGTTCGCCGTCGCGGTAAATCACCGCCGCCGACAACAACATATGCCGCTTGCCCCGCATCGCCTTCAGCTGAGCCAACGCATCTTCGGGGGAGGTTGGTTTCGACAACACGCGCCCTTCGAAATCCAACACCTGATCGCAGCCCAGAACCATTGCGCCGGGGTTCTTGTCACTGACCTTGCGCGCCTTCATCTCGGCCAGCGTATCCGCGATATCACGCGGCGCAGCGCCTTCGGCCAGCAACGCCCGCTTGGCGGTCTCCTCATCCACGCGCACCGTCTGCACGTCGAAGGGAACCCCCGCATTGCGCAGCAGCTGCGCCCGGATGGACGAACCCGAGGCCAGAAGAATGGGGACAGTCATGTGGAAAACCCCCTGTGTAAATCGTTGAGCTGTCCTGAACGGTTTGTATGGTTTTCCGGTTGACACGCAAGCCCGGGATTTTGGCCGCGATCTTCCCCGAGTCGTTCGAATTCGATCCCACCGGGGTAAGGATAACTGAGGGAGATGGAATAACCGGGATATCCCCGCTTGGCCCAAGAGTTATCCCCAGATTGGATGGCCTGTATTCGAATTAACTATATGAAATAATTATATTATTCACGTTCCTAACAGAATCTCTTCCAATCCAAGGAAATCCATCCACTTGGGGAGAAGGCATGGATAAAAAAGTAATCCACCGATTTTGATCTCCCTACAAAACCATCATCCTTTTTCTTTTCTTATTTTTTTATTAGGGAGGGTCCCAAGCAATGCCCGGAGCCCCCGATGACCGATCTTCTTTTCACGATATACCCGTGGGTGAAGTCCCTGCATATCATGGCGGTAATCTCTTGGATGGCGGGTCTGTTCTATTTGCCCAGATTGTTTGTCTATCATGTCGAAAAGGCGCAGGCCGTCGATGGGGCGGAACCGATTTTCTTTGAAATGGAAGAAAAGCTGCTGCGCGTGATCATGCGCCCCGCGATGATCGTGTCCTGGGTCTGTGGCCTGATCATGGTGTTCACCCCCGGCATCGTCGGCTGGGACTGGAGCTGGCCCTGGATCAAGGGTGCGGCGGTGATCGGGATGACATGGTTCCATCATTGGCTGATGGCCCGACGCAAAGACTTCGCAGAAGGCCGAAATAAGCTCACTGGACGGCAGTACCGCATGATGAACGAGGTTCCGACCCTTCTGATGATTGCCATCGTTCTGGCGGTCGTTGTGAAGTTCTGAGGGGTCATTTGACTCCGTAAGCTTGCGCGCATATGTAGGTTTTAACACGCCCGTCCGGGCGGCGTATCTTCCGTGCTGAAATTCCAATCCATGCCGCAATCCTTCGCGGTGAAGGTGTATATCATGACGACCGAGTCCCTGAATCTTGCCGATCTGAAAGCCAAGAGCCCCAAAGACCTTCTAGCCATGGCCGAAGAGCTTGAGATCGAAAACGCCTCGACCATGCGCAAAGGCGAGATGATGTTCCAGATCCTGCGCGAACGCGCAGATGAGGGCTGGACCGTTGGCGGCGATGGCGTGCTGGAAGTGCTGCAGGATGGCTTTGGCTTCCTGCGCTCGCCCGAGGCGAACTATCTGCCCGGTCCGGACGATATCTATGTCTCGCCCGACATGATCCGCCAGCATTCGCTACGCACCGGCGACACGGTCGAAGGCGAGATCAAGGCCCCGAACGAAAGCGAGCGCTATTTCGCTCTGACCAAGGTCACCAAGATCAATTTCGAAAACCCCGATAAGGCCAAGCACAAGATCCTGTTCGACAACCTCACGCCGCTCTACCCTGATGAGCGCCTGAAGATGGAGATCGAGGACCCGACCATCAAGGATAAGTCTGCTCGTGTGATCGACCTTGTGTCGCCGATCGGTAAAGGCCAGCGGTCTCTGATCGTGGCCCCGCCGCGGACCGGTAAGACCGTGATCCTGCAGAACATTGCGCATTCGATCGAAAAGAACCATCCCGAGTGCTATCTGATCGTCCTGCTGATCGATGAACGGCCCGAAGAGGTGACGGACATGCAGCGCTCGGTGAAGGGTGAGGTTGTCTCCTCGACCTTTGACGAACCGGCAACGCGCCACGTTGCCGTGTCTGAGATGGTGATCGAAAAAGCCAAGCGTTTGGTCGAACATAAACGGGATGTTGTTATTCTGCTCGATTCGATCACAAGACTTGGTAGAGCCTTTAACACCGTGGTCCCATCCTCGGGTAAAGTTCTGACCGGTGGTGTGGATGCGAACGCCCTGCAACGGCCCAAGCGGTTCTTCGGTGCGGCACGGAATATCGAAGAGGGTGGCTCGCTGACCATCATCGCCACCGCGCTGATCGACACCGGCAGCCGGATGGACGAGGTCATCTTCGAAGAATTTAAGGGTACAGGTAACTCGGAAATCGTTCTGGACCGCAAGATTGCCGACAAGCGTGTGTTCCCGGCCATCGACATTCTCAAATCCGGCACAAGGAAAGAGGACCTGCTGGTCGACAAGGGCGATCTGGCCAAGACCTTCGTTCTGCGCCGCATCCTCAACCCGATGGGCACGACCGACGCCATCGAGTTCCTGTTGTCGAAACTGAAACAGACCAAGACAAACGGCGAGTTCTTCGATTCGATGAACACCTGACGCCGGTCCGGCACTGTCGCGGGGGCTATCCATGGATACGATATTCGCCCTGGCCAGCGCCCAGGGCAAAGCAGGCGTAGCGGTCATCCGTCTTTCCGGACCTGATGCGCATAAGTCGGCCAACGCGCTGACCGGGGGCGGGTTGCCTCCGCGCGGGATGCACCTGCGGACGCTGCGCGGGCCGGACGGTGCGGTTCTGGATGACGGGCTGGTTCTGACCTTTCAGGCACCGTCCAGCTTCACCGGCGAAGATGTGGCCGAGTTCCAGATCCACGGCAGTACCGCCTCGGTCAACGCGGTGTTGCGGTGCCTATCGGATCGCGACGACCTGCGTCTGGCCGAACCCGGAGAGTTCACGCGCCGGGCGCTGGAAAACGGCAAGATGGATCTGGCCCAGGTCGAAGGGCTGGCCGATCTGATCGACGCAGAAACCGAAGCGCAGCGCAAACAGGCGCAAACCATTCTGTCCGGGGCACTGGGCACGCTGGCCGAGGGCTGGCGGCGCGATCTGATCCGGGCCGCCTCCTTGCTTGAGGCGGTAATCGACTTTGCCGATGAAGAGGTGCCGACGGATGTCACACCAGAAGTCCGCAGCCTGATTGCGGGCGTGAAAGCGGATTTGACGCGCGAGGCCGACGGGGTTCGGATTGCTGAACGCATCCGCTCGGGCTTTGAGGTGGCGATTGTGGGTCCTCCGAATGCGGGCAAGTCAACGCTGCTGAATGCGTTGGCTGGCCGTGAGGCGGCGATCACCTCGGAATATGCCGGGACCACGCGGGATGTGATCGAGGTGCGGATGGATCTTGGTGGGTTGCCGGTCACGTTGCTGGATACAGCCGGCCTGCGCGAGACCGAAGATCATGTCGAAAGCTTGGGCATCGAACTGGCCCGCAACCGGGCAGAGGCCGCCGATCTACGGGTGTTTCTGACTGACGCGCCGGATGCACTGGGGATTCAGATGCGGGGCGGGGATATTCACGTTCATCCGAAATCCGACCTGCGAGAGGGTGCGGCAGAGGGTATTTCGGGGAAAACCGGGCAGGGCATTGATCGGCTGATCAACAATATATCGCGGGCTCTAAGTGAGCGAACTACTAGCCATGGTATCGCGACGCGGGAACGGCACCGCACCGCGATGATTCGGGCCGGCGACGCGTTAAAGGCTGCTCAGACGGTTCTGGAATCAGGACCCGAGATGTATGATATAGCGGCTGAGGAACTGCGGACCGCAATCCGCGCGCTTGAATCTCTGGTGGGCAGAATAGATGTTGAAACCCTTCTCGATGAGATATTCGCCAGCTTCTGTCTGGGTAAGTGAGGAGTGTTTCACGTGAAACATTCAGATTTTGATGTGGTGGTGATTGGCGCGGGCCATGCCGGGGCCGAGGCCGCCCATGCGGCGGCCCGCATGGGTGTCTCGACGGCGCTGGTGACCTTGTCCGAACGAGATATCGGTGTGATGTCCTGCAATCCCGCGATTGGTGGGCTGGGCAAAGGTCATCTGGTTCGAGAGATCGACGCGCTGGATGGTGTCATGGGGCGTGTTGCAGATCAGGCGGGGATTCAGTTCCGCCTTCTGAACCGAAGAAAGGGCCCGGCTGTTCAGGGCCCGCGCGCCCAGGCGGACCGGGCCTTGTATCGCGCCGCCATGCTGAAGGAAACGCAGGGCCAGCCCCTTCTGTCCGTCATCCCGGGAGAGGTCGTGGATTTCCGCATGGACGGCACGCGGGTTACGGGTGTTATTCTGGCGGACGGATCAGAGATTACATCAAAGACGGTCATTCTGACTTCGGGTACGTTCCTGCGCGGCGTGATCCATATCGGTGATGTATCAAGACCCGGGGGTCGTATGGGCGACCGCCCGTCGGTGAGGCTTGCCGAACGTCTTGATGGTTTCGCGCTGCCCATGGCGCGGCTAAAAACCGGCACACCGCCGCGTCTGGATGGACGGACGATCGATTGGGACGCTCTTGAACGGCAAGACGGTGACCCCGAGCCGACGCTGTTCTCGTTCCTGTCGACGACCGTGACGGCGCCGCAAATCGCCTGTGGCATCACCCATACCAACACGCAAACCCACGAGATCATCGAGCGTAACTTGTCCCGATCCGCCATGTATGGCGGGCATATCGATGGGGTCGGTCCCAGATATTGCCCCTCGATAGAAGACAAGATCGTGCGCTTTGCGGATAAGGAATCGCACCAGATATTTCTGGAACCTGAGGGCGTCAACGACCACACGGTCTACCCCAATGGAATCTCGACTTCTCTGCCGCAGGATGTTCAGGTGGCCTATGTTCGCTCGATCAAAGGCCTTGAGCAGGCAGAGATCCTGCAGCCGGGTTATGCCATCGAATACGACTATGTCGACCCGCGTGTGCTGAGTGCTTCGCTGTCGCTGCTTGATGCGCCGGGGTTATATCTTGCGGGGCAGATCAATGGCACCACAGGATATGAGGAGGCTGCGGCCCAAGGTCTGGTCGCCGGACTGAATGCGGCGCGCGAGGTTCAAGGGCGCGATCCGGTGTTTTTCACGAGATCAGACAGTTATATCGGCGTGATGATCGATGATTTGACCACCCGCGGGGTCGCGGAGCCTTATCGGATGTTCACCTCCCGCGCCGAGTTCCGCTTGTCTCTTCGCGCCGACAATGCAGATCAACGCCTGACACCGAAAGGCATTGAACTGGGCTGTGTCGGCGCGCTGCGGCAACAGGTTTTCGCAAAAAAATCGGATAAGCTGCGGGCGGTGAGCGCTCGATTGACTGACAGAACTTATACGCCGAAAGAAGTTCGCGCGGCCAGGATCGCAGTCAATCAGGATGGAAATCGCCGGGACGGGATGGCGATACTGGCCTTCCCGGATGTCACCTTCGACGATCTGATTGCGCTTGATCCCGAACTTGCAGCCACCGATGACGATACGCGGCGGCAAGTCGAACGTGATGCGCTTTATGCCAACTATATCGAGCGGCAGCAGCGTGACGTCGAAGCGATGAAACGTGACGAATCTCACACGATTCCAAGGGATTTTGATTATTTCGCGCTAGATGGCCTGTCGACCGAGATGAAGCAAAAGCTGTCGAAGGCCAGGCCCGAGAATATCGCGCAAGCCGGACGTGTCGAAGGGGTAACCCCGGCGGCACTGACGCTGGTGCTGGCAAAACTGCGTCGCGAGACGAGGGCGCGCAAAGCATGACCGCCCGGAACGGTATGACGCCCGAGGATCTGGATGTTTCACGTGAAACATTTGATCAGCTCAATACGTATGTAGACCTGGTCGAGCGTTGGAATCCTAAGATCAACCTTGTGTCGCGGAACAGCCTGAGCACCATATGGGAGCGCCACATTCAGGATTCGGTGCAGGTCTTCCGGTGCGTTGATCCCGGCGCGCGTTGGATTGATCTGGGTAGCGGCGGAGGATTTCCGGGGCTGGTATGCGCAATCATGGCGGTCGAAGCGGCGCCCCAGATGCAATTCACTTTGGTAGAAAGCGACCAGCGTAAATCGGCCTTCCTGCGCACTGTTGCGCGCGAATGCGGCGCCAATTGCAAGGTCATATCACGACGGATCGAGGATATTGAACCGCTTGAGGCGGATATCCTGTCTGCCCGGGCACTGGCGGACCTGAGCAAGTTATTGTCTTTTTGTGACAGGCATTTAAGCCAGAACGGCATCGCGCTGTTGCCGAAAGGCGCAAGCTGGAAAAAAGAACTGAACGATGCGCGCAAGGAATGGAAATTCGAGGCCGAGCCGATTACAAGTTTAACGGAACCCCAAGCCGTTATCCTGAAAGTCAAAGGAGTCACTCGTGGTTGATCTGTCTCGCCCTGCCGGGCCCCGGATTATCGCGGTCGCCAACCAGAAGGGCGGGGTGGGAAAGACAACAACAGCAATCAATCTGGCCGCGGGGTTGGCCGAGGCTGGGTGCAAGGTGCTGGTGGTCGACCTTGATCCGCAAGGCAACGCGTCGACCGGGCTGGGTGTCGAGGATCGGGATTGGACGACATATGACCTGATCTTGGACGACGCGCCGCTTGAAGCCGTGGTGCAGGAGACCGAGATCAGCAACCTCTATGTGGTTCCGGCGACAGTTGATCTCAGCTCGGCGGATATCGAACTGATTTCAAACGAGAAGCGCAGCTATCTGCTGCACGATGCGTTGCGTCAGACCGCGATTGACGCCTTTGGTCTGGATTTCGTGCTGATCGACTGCCCGCCATCGCTGAACCTGCTGACGGTCAACGCCATGGTCGCGGCGCATTCGGTGCTTGTGCCGCTGCAGAGCGAATTCTTCGCGCTCGAAGGTCTGTCGCAGTTGATGCTGACGATCCGTGAGGTCCGTCAGACCGCGAATCCGGACCTCAGAATCGAAGGTGTTGTGTTGACCATGTATGACAACCGCAACAACTTGTCCCGCCAAGTCGAAAAGGATGCGCGTGACAATCTGGGTGAGATGGTATTTAAAACCAAGATACCCCGGAATGTGCGGGTGAGCGAGGCGCCGTCTTACGCGCTGCCCGTTCTGCAATATGATTCCGGGTCTCTGGGGGCGATGGCCTATCGGCACCTCGCCCGTGAGATCATGCATAAGAACAACAAAGCGGCCGCCTAAGCCGCGGTCAGGAGAGCAAATGAGCGTCAGGAAAAGCAAACCCCGCGGGCTGGGTCGCGGTTTGTCGGCGTTGATGGCCGACGTGACACCCGAGGCCGACGGCCGGATCGCGTCCGAGCCGCGCCGCCCAGATCTGAAGGTTCCGATCGAAAAACTTCAGGCCAACCCGGATCAGCCGCGCCGCCGCTTTGCGCAAGAGCAGTTGGATGAGCTTGCGGCCTCGGTGAAAGAGAAGGGGATCATTCAGCCCCTGATCGTGCGCAGCATCGCAGGGGGGCAGTATGAAATTGTCGCGGGCGAGCGTCGCTGGCGCGCCGCCCAGATGGCGCAACTGCATGAAATCCCTGTGATTGTTCGCGAATTCGACGATACCGAGGTTCTTGAGGTCGCGATCATCGAGAACATCCAGCGCGCGGACCTGAACGCAGTCGAAGAGGCCGCCGGTTTCAAGCAACTGATGGATCGGTTTGGCCATACGCAGGAAAAACTGGCCGAGGCTTTGGGCAAAAGCCGCAGCCATATCGCCAACCTGCTGCGCCTGCTGTCGCTGCCGATGGATGTGCAAACTCTGGTGATCGAGGGCAAGCTGTCGGCGGGTCATGCTCGGGCTTTGATCACGGCGGAAAACCCGTCGGAGCTGGCGAAACAGGTGGTTCGGGACGGGTTGTCGGTTCGGGCGACCGAGGCTTTGGTCAAGAAGCAGCAGGGCGGGTCTGACACCCCGGCACCGCGGTCCAGAAATCTGAACGCCGGGAAAGATGCGGATACGCGCGCGCTCGAGAAAGACCTCTCGGCGATTCTGGCGATGAAGGTGACCATCAATCACAAGACCGGATCGGAGTCGGGGCAGGTTGTGTTGACCTATGAAAACCTCGATCAGCTGGATGATCTGTGCGCCAAGCTCAGCCGTTAGGCCGGGTCCAGATAAAGGTCATGACGCCGCCCAGCACAACCGCCTGAATAATCAAGACATGCGCCGGGACGGAAATCAAAACTGACAGGCCAAACACGGCGGTGACCGAGACGGTGGCCGCCTTTTTCGCGGCAGGCCGGATTGCGCCCGAGCTTTGCCAATCCAGGATCAACGGACCAAAGGTCTTGTGACTCAGCAGCCAGTGATGCAGGCGCGACGACGAGCGCGCAAAGAAGAACGCGGCCAGCAGCAGGAACGGGACGGTCGGCAGTAAGGGCATGGCGATGCCGATCATGGCAAGCGCGACGCAGAGCAAACCCAGACCGGCCCAGAGATATTGCATCATTCCAGAACTTCCCGGATTACCGCGTTCAGCACCGCGCGCCCATCATGTGTGGCGCGTAGACGGTTTTCGCAGAGCTCGATCATCCCCAGATCGACCAGTGCAGCAACCTTGTCCTGCGGGAGCGCGTGGCCTGCCAATCCTTGATATCTATCAACACCTAGACCCTCTGAGAGGCGAATACACATCATAAGGTACTCAGATGCCTGATCCTGCTGACTGAGTTCGATCCGATCACTCTCACCCAGACCTTGCGCCGCAGCCAACAGCCATTTCGCCGGCGACAGGTAGGTTTCGGTTGCAAGCTTGCGCCCGTTCAGAGTGATCCGACCATGCGCGCCGGGGCCGATGCCGACATAGTCCCCATAGCGCCAATAGATCAGATTGTGCTGCGATTCCGCGCCGGGCCGGGCGTGGTTCGAGACCTCATAGGCGGGCAATCCGTGCGCGTCACAGATGTCCTGCGTGGCCAGATACATATCGGCGGCGTGATCGTCTTCGGGCAGGCCGCGCAGTTTGCCCACCGCATAGCGGTCGCCAAAGGCGGTGCCGTCTTCGATGGTCAGTTGGTAGAGCGACAGGTGATCGACGGCCATCGACAGCGCCTCGGACAGCTCAGCCCGCCAGTCCTCCAGCGTCTGGTGCTGGCGGGCATAGATCAGGTCAAAGCTGACGCGCTCGAAACAGGTCCGCGCGATGTCAAAGGCGGCGCGGGCCTCGGCGACGGTGTGGATACGGCCCAGTCGACGCAGGTCGTCATCGTTCAGGGCCTGCACGCCCATGGAAATCCGGTTTACTCCGGCGTCGCGATAGGCTGCGAAGCGCCCGGCCTCGACCGAACCGGGATTGGCCTCGAGCGTGATTTCCATGTCATTGGCGGGGCGCCAGAGCGCGCGGGCTTCGTCGATCACCGCCGCTACAGTGTCGGGTTCCATCAGGGATGGGGTGCCACCACCGAAGAAGATCGTGTTCAGGACCCGGTCGGGCGTTTCGGCGGCAGAGCGGCGCAGTTCGCTCAGATAGGCGTCAAGCCATTGTTTTTGATTGATATTTCGGGAAACATGGCTGTTGAAGTCGCAATAGGGGCACTTGGCCTCGCAAAAGGGCCAATGCACATACAGGCCAAAGCCCCCGTTGCGCCAATCATCCGCCAAAGCAGCCTTTCACGAACATCTCCACCGCGCGGCCGCGATGGCTGATCTTGTTCTTTTCCCAGCGATCCATTTCCGCAAAGGTAATGTCGTGGCCCTCGGGGACAAACATCGGGTCATAGCCAAAGCCGCCTTCGCCCCGGATCGGCCAGACCAGATGGCCGGGGGCGATGCCCTCGAACACTTCGTCATGACCGTCGGGCCAGGCCAGCACCAGCGTGCTGCGGAATTGCGCGGTGCGGGGGTGGGGGGCGTTTTTCGCCTCAAGCTCAGTATGCGCGCGGGTCATCGCCATCAGGAAATCGCGGCCATTGCCGGTTTCAGCCCAGTCGGCGGTGTAGACACCGGGCGCACCGTCGAGCGCGTCGATGGTGATGCCGGAATCATCAGACAGGGCAGGCAGGCCGGTTGCTTGCGCGGCGGCGTGGGCTTTGATCCGGGCGTTGCCGACAAAGGTATCCTCGGTTTCTTCGGGCTCGGGCAGATTCATGTCGCCCGCGCCCACCACGTTTACGCCAAAAGGTTCAAGCAGATGCGCGACCTCTTCCAACTTGCCTTTGTTGTGGGTGGCGACCAGCAGCCGGTCGCCGTCGAATTTGCGGGTCATGCGGTGGCGGCTTTCTGGGCTGCGGCCAACTCGCCGACGCCTTTTTCCGCCAGATCCATCAACTGATCCATCTGCGCGCGGCTGAAGACGGAGCCTTCGGCGCTCATCTGCACTTCGATCAGCTTGCCCGAGCCGGTCATGATGAAATTGCCGTCCACACCGGCCTCGCTGTCCTCGGGGTAATCCAGATCCAGCACCGGCTGCCCGGCGTAGATTCCGCAGGACACGGCGGCCACGGGATCGACCAACGGATCAGAGATCACATCGCCAGCCTTCATCAGCTTGTTTACCGCCAGACGCAGCGCGACCCAACCACCGGTGATCGAGGCGCAGCGGGTGCCGCCATCGGCTTGGATCACATCGCAATCAACGGTGATCTGGCGTTCGCCCAATGCGACACGGTCCACACCGGCGCGCAGGGCACGGCCGATCAGGCGCTGGATTTCAACGGTGCGACCGCCTTGCTTGCCGCTGGCGGCCTCGCGGCGCATCCGTGTATTTGTTGCGCGGGGCAGCATTCCGTATTCGGCGGTGACCCAGCCCAGACCCGAGCCCTTGATGAAGGGCGGCACGCGATCCTCGATTGTGGCGGTGCACAGCACATGGGTGTCGCCCATCTTGATCAGGCAGGACCCTTCGGCATGTTTGGTGAAACCTGTCTCGATGGAAACAGCGCGCATTTCGTCTAGATTACGTCCTGAGGGTCGCATGGGCATTCCTTTATCTGATGGCTTGGGGATACCGCCCCGTGGCGTTACGATGCAACCCCGATTGACCTTTCGAATACCTGCTATTTAATGACGACCCAGCAGGGGATGCGGATGAGCGAAGCAAGCAAGATTCTGAACGAGATGAATGACCGGTCGCGTGAGGTGTTCCGGCTGATCGTCGAAAGCTATCTGGACAGTGGTGAACCGGTGGGCAGCCGCACTCTGACACGCACCCTGTCGGAAAAGGTCAGCGCCGCCACCGTGCGCAACGTGATGCAGGATCTGGAGTTTCTGGGCCTGCTCGACAGCCCGCATGTCAGCGCGGGGCGGATACCGACGCAGCAAGGGTTGCGGATGTTCGTGGACGGGCTGCTTGAGGTCGGCGATCTGGGGGTCGATGACCGGCAGAAGATTGATGAAACATTAGGCTCTAAGGCGGGCGATGTGGCTGGGATGCTGGACCGAGTGGGTTCGGCCCTGTCTCACGTGACACAAGGCGCGTCGCTGGTGCTGACGCCCAAACATGAGGCCGAGATCAAGCATATCGAGTTCGTCTCGCTGGGCCATGACCGGGCTTTGGTGGTGTTGGTGTTCTCGGACGGGCATGTTGAAAACCGGTTGTTCACGCCGCCGCCGGGACAGACGCCCAGTTCCATGCGCGAGGCGGCGAATTTCCTGAATGCGCTGATCGAGGGGCGGACCCTTAGCGAAGTGCGCAAGCAGATGCTGTCTCAGATCGATGCGCGGAAACAGGAAATTGATGTCCTGGCGCGTGAGATGGTCGAAAGCGGGATTGCGGCTTGGGACGGAGATGGCAGCGACTCGGCCCGGTTGATCGTGCGAGGGCGGGCGAATCTGCTGGGTGATCCGGGCGAGGCCGATGAGCTGGACCGTATTCGCACACTGTTTGATGATCTGGAACGCAAACGTGATATCGCCGAATTCCTTGAATTGACCGAAGACGGCGAAGGTGTGCGCATTTTTATCGGCTCTGAGAACAAACTTTTCTCACTTTCGGGTTCCTCTTTGGTGGTGTCTCCATATATGAACGCTGATCGTAAGATAATCGGTGCGGTCGGGGTCATCGGACCCACACGTCTGAATTACGGGCGGATCGTACCTATAGTGGATTATACAGCGCAACTGGTCGGCAAGCTGATTTCCGACCGGAGCTAGAGGGTAAGAAATGGCAGAGCCCAAGAACGAAGAATTTCTGGACGATATCATGTCCGCCGAAGCAGAAGAACTGGCCGAGGAAATCGCCGAGATCAGTGAAGAAGCGCTGGAACTGGATGAGCTGCGGGCGCAGCGGGATGAATACAAAGACCGGTTCATGCGCGCACTGGCGGATGCCGAAAATGCGCGCAAGCGCGGCGACAAGGCACGTCGGGATGCGGAACAATATGGCGGGTCCAAACTGGCGCGCGATATGCTGCCGGTTTACGACAACATGAAACGCGCGCTTGAGGCCGCAACCGATGAGCAGAAAGAGGTTGCTGCCGGTCTGCTGGAAGGGGTCGAGCTGACCATGCGGGCGCTGAAGGATGTGTTCCAGAAACATGGGATCGAGGTGATCACGCCTGAAGTTGGTGATCGGTTTGATCCGAACGTGCATGAGGCGATGTTTGAGGCTCCGGTGCCGGGGACACGCGCGGGGGATATCATTCAGGTGTCTGCCGAAGGGTTCATGCTGCATGACCGGTTGTTGCGGCCGGCGCAGGTTGGGGTTTCTTCGACGCCTGCGAGCTGATTGACCTCTTCGAGGCCAAGCCTCCGGCGGAAGTATTTTTGAACAGAAGAAGGGGCGGTCAGGATTTGGCCGCCTCTTTCAGTTTATAGATCAGGTCGAGCGCCTCGCGGGGGGTGAGTTCGTCGGGCAGGATGTCGGTAAGCATTGCCGCGACGGGCGAGGCTTTGGGGGCGGGCGGCGGCGGTGGCGGCGCGGCTGAGAAGAGGGGCAGGTCGTCGATCAGCGCCTTCTGTTTGCCGCCCTCGCGTTCGGTCTTTTCCAGCTGGTCCAGCACGACGCGGGCGCGGTCGACGACCGAGGCGGGCAGGCCTGCGAGTTGCGCCACCTGAACGCCGTATGAGCGGTCGGCGGCGCCTTTGTGGACCTCGTGCAGGAAGATCACCTCGCCTTCCCATTCCTTGACGGCGACGGTGGCGTTTTCGACGCCTTCGAGTTCACCGGCCAGCGCGGTCAGTTCATGATAGTGCGTGGCGAACAGCGCGCGGCATTGGTTGGCGGCGTGCAGGTGTTCGAGCGTGGCCCAGGCGATGGAGAGGCCATCATAGGTGGCTGTACCGCGACCGATTTCATCAAGGATCACCAGCGCGCGGTCGTCGGCCTGATTGAGGATGGCGGCGGTTTCGACCATCTCGACCATGAAGGTCGAGCGGCCTCTTGCCAGATCGTCCGACGCGCCGACGCGACTGAACAATTGGCTGACGACGCCGATATGGGCCTGTTCGGCGGGAACGTAGCTGCCCATTTGCGCCAGCAGCGCGATCAAGGCGTTCTGGCGCAGGAAAGTGGATTTACCGGCCATGTTGGGGCCGGTCAGCAGCCAGATGGCAGCGCCATCCTCGGCGCCGAGATCACAATCATTGGCGATGAACGCATCGCCGCTTTGCTGGCGCAGGGCGTGTTCGACGACCGGGTGACGGCCGCCCTGAACGTCAAAGCTGCGCGAGGTGTCGACCTGCGGGCGCGCCCAGTTTTCACCTCGGGCCAGATCGGCGAGAGCGGTGGTCAGGTCGAGCTCGGCCAGCCCTCGGGCGGCTTGGTTCAGGCGGGCGGCGCGGTCCAGAATTGCATCCGAAAGCCTTTGATAGAGTCTTTTTTCGATTTCCAGTGCCAGATTGCCCGCGTTCAGGATGCGGGTTTCGATCTCGGACAGTTCGACGGTGGTGAATCGGACCTGATTGGCTGTGGTCTGGCGGTGGATATAGGTTTCACTGAACGGCGGGTTCAGCATCTTTTCGGCATGGGTGGCTGTGGTTTCGATGAAATAGCCCAGCACGTTGTTGTGCTTGATCTTCAACGAAGTGATGCCCGTATGTTCCGCGTATTTCTGTTGAAACCCGGCGATGACCGACCGGCCTTCGTCGCGCAGGGTGCGGGCTTCGTCCAGTTCGCTGTCAAAGCCGGGGGAGATGAAGCCGCCGTCGCGGGCCAGCAGGGGGGGCTCGGCCACAAGGGCCTCGTCGAGCAGGGTGAGCAGATCGGCAAAGCCGGTCAGGTTCTGTACCGCGGTGGCCAGCAGGACCGGCAGGGTGTGGTTGGCGCACAGATCGGCAATCGCCGCCGCCTGCGTCAGCCCGTTGCGGATGGCGGCCAGATCACGAGGGCCGCCGCGGTCCAGCGACAGGCGCGACAGGGCGCGGTCCAGATCGGGGGTTTTGCGTAACGCTTCACGCAGGTCCGAGGCGGTCAGGCTGTCCTCGGTCGCGAAGGTCACGGCGTCCAGCCGGGCGTGGATAACGTCGAGCGTGCGCGAGGGGCTGGACAGGCGCTGTTCCAGCAGCCGCGCGCCGCCCGGAGTTACAGTGCGGTCGACCACTGACAGCAGCGAGCCCGCACGGCCACCGGACAGCGAGCGGGTCAGTTCCAGATTGCGGCGTGTGGCGGCGTCGATCTGGACGGTGCGATCCTCGGATTCCTTCAGTGGGGTTTGCAGCAGGGGCAGTTTGCCCTTCTGGGTGATCTCAAGATAGTCGATCAGGGCGCCCATGGCCGAAACCTCGGCACGGGTGAAACTGCCGAACGCATCCAGCGCACCTACGTGAAATAACCCGCAGATGCGCTTTTCCGCAGCCGTGCTGTCAAAGCTGGCGCGTCCGATGGGGGTCAGCGAGATGCCCAGATCGCGGGTTGGTTCGTGCAGCGCGGGCTCGGTTCCGTCGGCCACGATCAGTTCCGACGGGGCCAGCCGCGCCAGTTCCGGGCTGAGCCGCGCGCCGGTCAGCGGCATCACGTGAAACGCGCCGGTCGAGATATCGGCCCAGGCCAGCGCGGCCTCGTCCCGCACCGCGCTGTAGGCGGCCAGGAAGTTGTGGCGGCGGGCCTCAAGCAGCGCGTCCTCGGTCAGCGTGCCGGGGGTCACCAGACGCACGACATCCCGGCGAACCACCGATTTAGAGCCTCTTTTCTTCGCCTCGGCCGGGCTTTCCATCTGTTCGCAGACGGCGACGCGAAACCCTTTGCGGATCAGGGTCAGCAGATAGCCCTCGGCGGAATGCACCGGCACGCCGCACATCGGGATATCCGCGCCCTCGTGCTTGCCGCGTTTGGTCAGAGCGATGTCCAGCGCTTCGGCGGCGTTGACGGCATCGTCGAAGAACATCTCGTAGAAATCGCCCATGCGGTAGAACAGCAGCGCGTCGGCATGGGCCGCTTTGATTTCCAGATATTGTGCCATCATGGGCGTGACACCACCGGATGCCGACTTGTTCATGTGCCGCCTTACCCAAATTACCGGCCATCGCCGAGCGCGCCTTAGTGGCCCGCCATCCCGACAATCCCGATCCGTTTCACCAGGGGATCAGATCACTGATCCTGCCATCCCGCGTGCCGGGATGCCTCTGGTTGTTCTTGCCGGAGCGGATGGCATCTTGCAAGCGGCAGAACCGTCCGGAAGGGTCGGTGACCCGGAAATGCGCCGCGCCGCGGACCTTGCGGGCCAGCGGCGCGGAACATGGGGCATATTGATCGCTGATCCAAGCGGGGGCGTGATCAGGATCCGGCTGCAAATGGTGCGTCGCTGCCCCACAATTGACGGACACGGTCGTCGCGGCCGCAGGCCTTGCGATAGGCCTTATAGGCATTCTTCTGGCGTTTGGGTCCGAAGCGGGTGAAGACCAGCTTGTCGCCCTTGTAGTAGTCCTGGTGATATTCTTCGGCGGGATAAAAGGTACCAGCCTGCAGGATCGGGGTGACAACGGTCTGACCCAGCGCCGCCTGAGCGTCGGACTTGGCCCGCTGGGCCAGCGCTTTTTCCCCGTTGTTAGAGACAAATATGGCGGTGCGATAGCTGTTCCCCCGGTCGCAGAACTGACCGCCCGCATCGGTGGGGTCGACCGAGCGGAAGAACATATTCAGCAGCGTCTGGCGCGAGACGCGGGCGGGGTCAAAGGTGATCTGGACGGCCTCGTAGTGGCCGGTTCCGCCCTTGGACACCTGATCATAGGTCGGATTTGCCGCCTTGCCGCCGGTAAAGCCCGACACCGCGCCGATCACGCCGGGGACGGATTCGAAATCGGATTCCACGCACCAGAAACAGCCACCCGCAACGGTCAGCGTCTCGGTTCCTGCCGCGGGGGCGGGCAGGGCGCGCAGCATCGCGGCCAGCAGGATCAGCACGAACAGCGCTGTGGGTTTCAGGTAGTCAAGGTAAACGGTCCGGGTCATGGCAGGTCTCCTTCTGAGATCAGGCTGCCCTTAGTTCTGCCCGCTTGCAATGCGCTGACATCGTTTGTCACGGGCTGGTGAGACGAGTTTATCCGTGATCGCCCGTTACCCCAGCAGCTGCCCCAGCTTCATCGCCACGCCCATATTGCCCGAGATTTTCAGCTTGCCCAGCGCCACCCCGGTCATCGGATTCAGCTTGCCGGTCAACAGCTTGGTCAGATTCTCGCGCGAGATGCGGATGGTGCAGTCGGTATCGCGATCCTGCGTCGAGGCGGTATTATCGGCCAGTACGATAACCCCATCATCGCCGCAATCGAATTTCAGCGAGCCGTCAAAGTTTTTGCCGTTCAGGCCTTTCTGAATCCCGTCGGCGATGTCCTGCAGCATGATCCTCTCCCTTCTGATCAGGTCCATGGGTAAAGACCGCAGGCGGCGGCAGACAAGGCTGACCCCACGGGAACCGGCGCAAAAAAAGCCCGGCCTCCAATCGGACGCCGGGCCTTTGATTGATTGAATGGACCGATTACTTGGCCAGCCGTTTGTCGCGGGCGGCCAGCAGTTTCAGGCGCAGCGCGTTCAGCTGGATGAAACCGGCGGCATCTTTCTGATCGTAGGCCCCGGCATCGTCTTCAAAGGTCACATGGGCCTCGGAATACAGCGAATGATCGGACCAGCGCCCGACGGTCGATGCCAGACCTTTATACAGCTTCACCCGGACGGTGCCCGTCACATGCTCTTGCGACTTGTCGATGGCGGCCTGCAGCATCTCGCGCTCGGGCGAGTACCAGAAACCGTTATAGATCAGCTCGGCATATTGCGGCATCAGCTGGTCCTTCAGGTGCATTGCACCGCGGTCCATGGTGATGGATTCGATGGCGCGATGCGCTTCCAGCAGGATGGTGCCGCCGGGGGTTTCATAGATGCCGCGGGATTTCATACCCACGAACCGGCCCTCGACCAGATCCAGCCGCCCGACGCCGTGGCGACCGCCATATTCGTTCAGACGGGTCAGCAGGGTGGCGGGGCTGAGTGCTTCGCCATTGATGCTGACGGCGTCGCCCTTCTCAAAGCCGATTTCGATGAATTCCGGCGTGTCGGGCGCATCTTCGGGATGGACGGTGCGCTGATAGACATAATCGGGCGCCATATCAGCGGGGTCTTCCAGCACTTTGCCTTCCGACGAGGTGTGCAGCAGATTTGCATCGACCGAGAACGGAGCCTCGCCACGCTTGTCCTTGGCAATCGGAATCTGATGCGCCTCGGCCCATTCGATCAGGCGGGTCCGGCTGGTCAGATCCCATTCGCGCCACGGCGCGATCACCTTGATATCGGGTTCCAGCGCATAGGCGGCCAGTTCGAACCGGACCTGATCATTGCCCTTGCCGGTCGCGCCATGCGCTACCGCATCGGCTCCGGTGGCATGGGCGATATCGACCAGATGTTTCGAGATCAGCGGCCGCGCGATCGAGGTGCCCAGCAGGTACAGCCCCTCATACAGCGCATTGGCGCGGAACATCGGGAAGACGAAATCGCGGACGAACTCTTCACGGATGTCCTCGATATAGATGTTCTCGGGCTTGATACCCAGCATCTCGGCCTTTTCGCGCGCCGGTTCCAGCTCCTCGCCCTGACCCAGATCGGCGGTAAAGGTGATGACTTCACAGCCGTATTCGCTTTGCAGCCATTTCAGAATGATCGAGGTATCGAGGCCACCGGAATAGGCCAGAACAACTTTCTTGGGCGCGGACATCTGACTTCCTTTATGCGTAGAACGCTAGGCCCCTAGCGGGTTTTGGCCTTGGGGGCAAGTTATCAGCGTTGACCCGGCCTGCGAATTGGGATGAAACGGTGGGATAGAGAACACGGACCGATTGAAAAGGGCAGATTTCAGATGCTGGGCTGGAAAATTTTTGCGCATTCCCTGCGGATGGTATTTGGGAACATCACGCAGGTTCTGCAGATTACTGTGGGCCCGGCATTGATCGCCACGCTGGTCATCGTCGGGCTGTTTCTGGCGCTGGGCCTGCCCATGGATGTCTTCACCGATGACACAAGCAATCTGCCGGCGGATTTGTCGCCGGGCACGGTCATCATCTTCATCCTGTCGATGGTAGTGGTCATGTCGGTCGTCATGTTCTGGATCGCGGTGTCCTGGCACCGGTTCATCCTGCTCGAGGAATATCCCAGCGGTATTGTCCCGCCCTTCCGCACCGACCGTATTCTTGCCTATCTGGGCCGTGCGCTGTTGCTGGTTCTGCTGGCGATGGTGGGCTACATCCCCATCGCGCTGATTTTTGCGGTGTTGGGCCAGGCTCTTGCGATCGTGTCCGTCGTTGTATCGCTGGTCTATGGTATCTTTCTGGCGATCAGCCTGTACCGCTTGTCGATCATTCTGCCTGCGGCCGCAATCGGACATCCGATCACCCTGGGCGAGGCATGGAGCAAGACAGAAGGAATCGCCGGGACCATCGTTGTTCTGGTGATCGTGGCCATGCTGTTTCAGCTTTTGGTGCAACTTGGCTTTACCATGCTGGCCGCTGTCCCGGTTCTGGGGGTGCTGCTGTCGGTGTTTTTCGGAACGCTGATCCTGCCGATGGTCAATATCAGCATCCTGACGACCATGTACGGGATCTTCATCGAAAAGCGCGAATTGGACTAGGGTCCGCACACATATGTATTCCTTGCCCTTTCGGGCGGGATAGGCCAGTGACAGGCGCATGACTGATTTTGCAACCCGCGCCCGCGCCGCCGAACAGGCGATGCGCTCTGTCTTCCCGGCGACGCCCTTGCAGCGCAACGCCCATCTGTCCGAGCGCTACGGGGCCGATATCTGGCTGAAGCGCGAAGACCTCAGCCCGGTGCGGTCGTATAAGATCCGGGGCGCATTTAATGCCATGCGCAAGCAGCAGGGGCAGGAGCTGTTCGTGTGCGCTAGCGCGGGCAATCACGCGCAGGGCGTGGCCTATATGTGCAAGCATCTGGGCGTGAAGGGCGTGATCTTCATGCCGGTCACAACCCCTCAGCAGAAAATCCAGAAGACCCGAATCTTCGGCGGCGATAATATCGAGATCCACCTGACCGGAGACTATTTCGACGACACGCTGGCCGCTGCCCAAGCCTGGTGCGCGCAGCAGGGCGGCCATTTCCTGTCGCCCTTCGACGACACGGATGTGATCGAAGGGCAGGCCTCGCTGGCGGTTGAGATCGAAGAACAACTGGGGGCCGTGCCCGACCATGTCGTGCTGCCGGTGGGCGGCGGCGGTATGTCCTCGGGCGTGGCGACCTGGTTCGGGGACCGCAGCCATTGCCTGTTCGTCGAACCGGCGGGTGGCGCTTGCCTGCGCGCGGCGCTGGCGGCGGGGCATCCTGTGGCGCTGGATCATGTGGATACGTTTGTCGATGGCGCGGCCGTGGGCCGGATCGGAGAGAAGCCGTTCGAGCTGTTGAAATCACGCCACCTGTCGGATGTGCTGACCCTGGCCGAGGACCGCATCTGTGCCACCATGATCGAGATGCTGAATGTCGAAGGCATCGTTCTGGAACCCGCAGGCGCGCTGGCCATCGAGGCGGTGGGCGATGTGCAAAGCTTTGTGCGCGGCAAGACCGTGGTCTGTGTGACTTCGGGCGGGAATTTCGATTTCGAACGGCTGCCCGAGGTCAAGGAACGTGCGCAGCGCTATTCAGGGGTCAAGAAATACTTCATCCTGCGCCTGCCGCAGCGCCCAGGTGCGTTGAAAGAGTTCCTGAGCATCCTCGGTCCCGAGGACGATATCGCCCGGTTCGAATACATGAAGAAATCGGCGCGCAATTTCGGCTCGGTCCTGATCGGGATCGAAACCCGCAGACCCGAGAATTTCATGCGTCTGTTTGCCCAACTGGACGAGGCCGGGTTCACCTATACCGACATCACCGAAGATGAGACGCTGGCCCAGTTCGTAATCTAGCGGAGGTTTTCGGCCAGCCCGTCCTGAAACAGCGCTTTTGATTGGTCATAGGCGGCTAGTATTTCGGTCAGATCGACCGTAGCGCTTTCGCCCGCCGCCGCGCGACGCTCACCATCCTGACAGAGCTTGGAAAAGCTGTCGAACCCAAGGCTCAGCGCGCTGCCTTTCAGGAAATGCAGGTTCTGTTCCAATTCGGATCGCGCGGTATCGTTGCGCAGCTTCGCGATCACCTCCTGCACCTCGTCCAGAAAGATCTCGACCACTTCATCGAATTCATCTGCGCCGACCTCGTCGCGCAATTGCCGGACTCTGGACCAGTAAATCATGTCACCCTCTTGCGGTTGGGTTCTGCATAGCGCGGGGGCGGTAAAGATGCAGTTAAATCGCCAGCCCCGGGGGCTTTCATCAGATGTTAAACCCGCACCCCTAGCGTCGTGGCATCTTGGACGTTGAACAAATGCAGGGATTCCATGGTGCCGGACGTCAGTCAGTCAGACAGCCGGGTCGCGCCGGACTTCGGCGCGATCCGCAAGGTTCTGGTCGTGGATGACAGCCGGCTGCAGCGGCGGATCCTGGTGGCTTCGCTCAGGAAATGGGGGTTCGAGGTGCTCGAGGCCGATACCGGCGAAGCGGCGATTGATCTGTGCGCCGGAGATCCGCCCGATCTGGTCCTCAGCGACTGGGTCATGCCGGGGATGAGCGGGCTGGAATTCTGCCGGACGTTTCGCGGGCTTGAGAGCGAGCAATACAGCTATTTCATCCTGCTGACGTCAAAAAGCGAAAAGCAAGAGGTGGCGAAGGGGCTGGATGCCGGGGCCGATGACTTTCTGATCAAACCGCTTGAGGCGGATGAACTGCGCGCGCGGATCTCGGCGGGGGCGCGAATTCTGGATATGCAGCGGGAATTGTCCAAGAAAAATCGCATGATCGAGACCGCCCTGAACGAGTTGAAGCTGGCCCATGACGCCATCGACAAGGATCTGATGCAGGCCCGCAAGATCCAGGATTCTCTGGTGCCCGAGCTGATCGGCCAGTTCGGCAAGTCCCGGGTCAGCCTGTTGCTGAAACCCTGCGGCCATATCGGCGGCGATCTGGTGGGCATGTTCTCGCCCGGCGTCAACCGGCTGGGGTTTTACAGCATCGATGTGTCCGGTCACGGCATCACGTCGGCGATGATGACCGCACGGCTGGGCGGATACCTGTCCAGCACGCATTTCGACCAGAATGTCGCGATGGAGCGGCGCTTTAACAAGTTCTATGCCTTGCTGCCCCCGGAAGAGGTCGCTGCTCTGCTGAATTCCCGTCTGATCGCCGATACCGGGGTCGAGGAATATTTCACTATGGTCTATGCCATCGTCGATCTGCGCAACGGTCATGTGAAGATGGTGCAGGCCGGGCATCCGCACCCCTTGCTGCTGCGCGCTGATGGCGGGGCCGAGTTTCTGGGCGAGGGCGGTCTGCCCATCGGCCTGCTGCCGGATGTTCCGTTTCACCAGACCGAGACTTATATGCAACCCGGCGACAAGCTGCTGCTTTATTCGGACGGTTTCACCGAATGTCGCCTGAAAGACGGAAGCCTGCTGGATGAAAATGGGCTGCGCAGCATGGCCTCTGATTGCCTGACCGAGAATGTGGGGTCAGAGTTTCTGGACGATATGTTCTGGCGGCTGACGCAGGTCATGTCCCCTGAACACGGGCTCGAGGATGACGTCTCGGCCGTGTTCTTCGAATATAACAGGCCCTAAAGGCCCAGAAGGTGGCGCTGGGCGAAATGGGCGTCGCCTTCGTTGCCCAGCAGATGCACGGCGTCCGCTGTTTCCATCCACAGGGCTTCGTGAAACGGTTCGGTCGGCGGGCCGATGCGGCGCACGGGACGGGCGCGGTAGATCAGGCAGATTTTCTCGGCCCACAGATCGTATTCGGGCATATAGGTGAACCGGCGGAACGCGCCGACGCGACGGGGATCGGCGATCAGCCAGCCGGTTTCCTCGTACACTTCGCGGTGCAGGGCGGTGATTGGGGATTCGCCCGGATCAATGCCGCCGCCGGGCAGTTGCAGATCGGGGCCGGGTTCCAGCTGACAGGTCAGCAGCAGGCGGTTGCCCTGTGGCAGCAGGGAATAGACGCCCACACGCCGCGTATATCTGCGCCCGGCTTCGGGGCTTTCACCGAACCGTCTGATCATGTATGGCCCCTTTCAACACAATTTGTTCGACCTATATGGTGGCGGTATGCCAACCTGTGGCGTGTAAGGAAACCCTCATGTCTCTTGGAACCAAAATCGCGTGGGACGATACCGTCCTGCCCTTTCAACTTGATGTACCCGACATGCGTGGCCGCGTGGCTCGGCTGGATGGTGTGTTGGGCGGCATCCTGAAACAGCACGACTATCCGCAAGTGGTCGAGGCGCTGGTGGCCGAGATGGCCTTGCTGACCGCATTGATCGGGCAGACGGTTTCGCTGCGCTGGAAGCTGTCGCTGCAGGTGCAGTCCAAAGGCCCGGTGCGGATGATCGCAACCGATTACTACGCGCCGCAGGTCGAGGGTGAGCCCGCGCAAATCCGCGCCTATGCCAGCTTTGACCGGGACCGGCTGACCGACGCCGCGCCGTTTGATCAGGTGGGCGAAGGCTATTTCGCCATCATGATCGACCAGGGCGAGGGCACGCAGCCCTATCAGGGCATCACCCCGCTGGCCGGAGGATCGCTGAGCGCCTGCGCCGAGGCTTACTTTGCGCAGTCCGAACAGCTGCCCACGCGATTCTCGCTGAGCTTTGGCAAATCGACCGAACCCGGCGTCGGAGAGCATTGGCGCGCGGGCGGAATTATGTTGCAGCATATGCCCAAGGCCTCGCCCTTCGCCGCGTCCGGCGAAGGCAGCGGAGAGATTCTGACTGCCGCCGATTTGGTAGACGGGGAAGAGGGTGAGAACTGGGGCCGCGTCAACATCCTGCTGGACACCGTGGACGATCTGGAGCTGATCGGTCCGTCGATTGCGCCCACCGATCTGCTTGTGCGCTTGTTTCATGAGGAACAACCCCGCGTCTATGACGCGCAGCAGGTCCGGTTCGGTTGCACCTGTTCTGAGGATCGCGTGCGTCAAAGCCTGTCGATCTATTCGGCGCAGGATATCGCGACGATGACCACCGACGAGGGCACCGTCACCGCCGATTGCCAGTTCTGCGGCGCGCATTACGTGCTGGACCCGACCACTGTCGGGTTCGAGGCCGAAGGTCCGGATGGCGCGTGATCTGATCAGTGATTTGACGGCGGCGTTGGGCCGGGACGGTGCGGGGTCCAGCGACTTTGACCTGAACCCCGACACAGTGTTGCTTGCAGGGCGCAAACTGCGCCCTGCCGGTGTGTTAGTGCCTGTTTCGTTGGCTTATGACGCGCCCCGATTGATCCTGACAAAGCGATCATCGGCGCTGAAACACCACCCCGGTCAGATCGCTTTTCCCGGCGGCAAACAGGATGACGGGGACATGGACGTCACCGCCACCGCATTGCGCGAGGCGCAGGAAGAGATCGGCCTGCCGACCGACTTGCCACGGATCCTGGGTCACCTGCCGACCCATGAAACGGTCACGTCGTTCTCGGTCACGCCCGTGGTTGCTGTGGTGGAATCCAGTTTTGACACCGTCCCTGAACCCGGCGAGGTGGACGAGGTTTTTTCGGTCCCGCTTGCGCATGTGCTCAACCCCGAGAATTATGTTGTCGAGTCGCGCCGTTGGCGCGGCCAAAGACGATATTACTATGCCGTGCCCTATGGCCCCTATTACATCTGGGGTGCCACGGCGCGGATGCTGCGCGGGTTGGCCGCACGGATGGGCGAATGAAGCAGATCACCGAAGACTGGATTCGTGAGCCGGCAACGCAGGCGGTTTGTGCCGCGTTGACCGAAAGTGGCGCGCAGGCGTTGTTTGTGGGGGGCTGCGTGCGTAACGCGCTGCTGGGGGCTGCGGTCTCGGATATCGACATTGCAACCGATGCGCGGCCCGAACGGGTGATGGAACTGGCGCAGCAGGCCGGGTTGAAACCGATCCCCACGGGGATTGATCATGGCACGATCACTGTGGTCAGCGATGGTATCCCACACGAGGTCACTACCTTTCGCCGCGATGTCGAAACCGATGGCCGCCGGGCAGTCGTCGCGTTTTCGGACAAGGTGGAAGAGGACGCTGCGCGCCGCGACTTCACCATGAACGCTCTTTATGCTCGTCCCGATGGCACGATCCTTGACCCGCTGGACGGTTTGCCAGACCTGCAGGCGCGGCGGGTGCGGTTTATCGGCGAGGCTCAGGATCGTATCCGCGAGGACTATTTGCGGTCGCTGCGCTATTTCCGGTTTCACGCGTGGTACGGCGATGCCGAGGCCGGGTTCGACCCTGATGCATTGGCTGCAATTGCCGCAAATTTGGACGGTTTAGAGACACTTTCCCGCGAACGCGTCGGGGCCGAGATGTTGAAATTGTTGGCCGCGCCCGACCCAACACCCTCGGTTGCCGCCATGCGCAGCACCGGGGTGCTGGCGCAACTGCTACCAAGTGCAGATGACCGGGCGCTGGCCGTTCTGATCCAGCTGGAACAGGACGCCCACGCCGCGCCCGAGGCGATTCGTCGTCTGGCCGCAATCGCGCCACCGGAGGCCGCCAAAACCCTGCGCCTGAGCCGTGCGCAGCTGCAGCGTTTGACCCGAATGCGCGACGAGGCCATGGCGGCCACCAGCGTCGCGGAACTCGGCTATCGCTATGGGTCCGAAGGCGGTTTGCACGAAACCCTGCTGCGATGTGCGTTTCTGGAACAGCCATGGTCAAACGACCTTGCCGCCGCTCTGGAACAAGGGGCCGCGGCCAGTTTTCCGATCAAGGCTGCCGATCTGATCCCCGCCTTCTCAGGTCCCGCGCTGGGCGCAAAACTGGCCGAGCTTGAGGCGCGTTGGATCGCCTCGGATTTCGCGCTGAACCGCGAAGAATTGCTGGCGGATTAAGACGAAGTCTCAAAAGGGGATGACAAATCCCGCAAGTTTTGGCAGGGTGCGCCTGACTCAAACCGAGGGAGGACTGCGAATGTATTACGGGATCTGGGACAGCTAAGGCTGAACACTTGACCCGTAGGGGTGGTGTTCAGACGCCATCTTTCTTCGCATGACCTATTATCTGCTCAATCGGAGCACCCTCTATGTTTCGCTATTTCGAAAATCTTGTAGACCCTTTTGTCGCCTATGACGAAGTTGACACGCCGCCGACACGGCTGTGGCCCTTCATGCTGGAATATTCACGGCCATTTTTCCGCGTTTTTGCCTGGACCGCACTGATCTCGGTCATCGTGGCGGCGGTTGAACTTGGGCTGATCTACTATATGGGCCGCATCGTTGATCTGCTGAACGGCTCACCTGCTGAACTGTGGCAGGCGCACGGGACCGAACTGGTGCTGATCGCGCTGTTTGTTCTGTTTCTTAGGCCGCTGTTGCATGTGGTGGACGTGCTGTTGCTGAACAATGCGATCCTGCCCAATTTTGGTACGCTGATCCGCTGGCGGGCGCATAAACACGTTCTGCGTCAATCGGTTGGCTGGTTCGAGAATGACTTCGCAGGGCGCATCGCCAACCGTATCATGCAAACGCCACCCGCCGCTGGCGAGGTGGTGTTTCAGGTGTTCGACGCCATTTCCTTTGCGCTGGCCTATATGATCGGTGCGGCCATCCTGCTGATCGCAGCGGATGCGCGCCTGTTGCTGCCCCTGCTGATCTGGTTCGTGTTCTATGGCGCGCTGGTCGCATGGACGGTCAAGCGCGTGGGCCCGGCGTCGCAAGCGGCATCTGATGCACGCTCGACCGTGACGGGACGGGTTGTGGACAGCTATACCAATATCCATTCGGTCAAGATGTTCGCCCATGACACGCAGGAGATGGATTACGCGCGTGAGGCGATCGAGGAAACCCGGCGCACCTTTCAGATCGAGATGCGGATTTTCACCATCATGGATGCCGCTCTGGTCACGCTGAACGGGTTCCTGATTGTCGGCGTGTGTGGCTGGGCCATTGCTCTGTGGATGCAGGGTAGCGCATCGGTTGGGGTGGTTGCAGCAGCCACGGCGCTGACCCTGCGGCTGAACTCGATGACCGGCTGGATCATGTGGGCGCTGACCAGTTTCTTTCGCGAGCTGGGGATCGTCGCCGAGGGGATGCAGACCATCGCGCAGCCCGTCGGTTTGCTGGATGATGCAGACGCAAAGCCCTTGCGCCTGAAGAATGGTCAGATCGAAATCCGCGACCTGTCGCATCATTATGGCCGCGAAACCGGCGGGCTGGATCATGTCAGCCTGACCATCCAGCCGGGTGAAAAGATCGGCCTGATCGGGCGTTCGGGTGCAGGAAAATCGACCCTGGTTAAGCTGCTTTTGCGGTTCTATGACGTCGAGCGAGGCGCGATCCTGATCGACGGTCAGGATATTTCGAAGGTCACACAGGACAGTCTGCGCAGCCATATCGGCATGGTGCAACAGGACAGCGCCTTGCTGCACCGCTCGGTCCGGGCCAATATCCTCTATGGTCGCCCTGACGCGACCGAGGAACAGATGATCGCCGCCGCCAAGCAAGCCGAGGCGCATGACTTTATCCTTGACCTGCAGGACCCGCAGGGGCGCAAAGGCTATGATGCGCACGTGGGCGAACGCGGCGTGAAACTGTCGGGGGGTCAGCGGCAACGGGTAACGCTGGCGCGGGTGATCCTGAAGGATGCGCCGATTTTGCTGTTGGATGAAGCCACATCCGCCCTAGATTCCGAGGTCGAAGCTTCGATACAGGAAACGCTCTATGGTATGATGCAGGGGAAAACCGTGATCGCCATTGCCCACCGGCTCAGCACCATCGCGCAGATGGACCGCATTCTGGTCATGGATGGGGGCCGCATCGTGGAACAGGGCGGCCATTCCGATCTGTTGGCGCAGGGTGGGCTTTACGCCCAGTTCTGGGCGCGGCAATCTGGGGGCTTCCTGAACCCGGAGGCCGCCGAATGAGGATTGCCGACCTCATCCAACCGTTCAAAGACACCGACACGCCCCCGCCGCAAACGCTGGGGGCGTTCATTCGCTGGGCCCTATCCGGTGCATGGCCAATGTTGTTCATCGCTGCCCTGTTCTCGGCCACCGCAGGCGCAATGGAGGCCGGAACCGCGTGGATATTGGGCCGCGTCATCGATGTGGCGACGCTCGGCGGGCCGGATGCGTTTCTGACCGGCAGCAATCTGTGGATGATCCTTGGCGCAGTGGCGTTTTTCATGCTGCTGCGCCCGGTGTTCTTTGGCCTTTCAGCGTTCTCGAACAACTACGTGGTCATGCCCAATATCCCGCCGCTGGTTCTGGCCAAGCTGAATCGCTGGACGCTGGGGCAGTCGGTCACCTATTTCGACGATGATTTTGCAGGACGGATCGCGCAGAAACAGGTTCAGACCGCAACCGCGCTGACCTCGGTGGTCTCGGAAACGATCAGTGCCATTGTGTTCGCGCTGGCCTCACTTGCGGGCTCTTTGCTTTTGTTAGGGTCTATTCATCCGCTGGTGATGCTGCCCTTTGTCCTGTGGCTGAGCGTCTATTTCCTGCTGGTCCGCTGGTATCTGCCGCGCATCCGCAAACGCTCGGGCGCGCGGGCCGGGGCGCGGGCGATGGTGTCGGGGCAGATCGTGGATACGATCACCAACATCAAGACCGTCAAGCTGTTTGCCCATGCGCAACACGAGGACCAAGCCGCCCGAACTGCGCTGGTCGATCTGCGGAAAAAGGCACTGGATTTCGGTCTGCTCTCGGCCAGTTTCCGGTTCATCCTGATGACGCTGGCCGGAGTGCTGCCGGTGATGCTGATCGGCGCGACCCTGTGGCTGTGGCAGGCGGGCAATGCGACCACCGGCGATATCGTGGCGGCAGGGGCCGTGTCCGTGCGCATCTCGCAAATGACGGGCTGGGTCAGTTTTACGCTGATGGGGCTTTATGCCAATGTCGGCGAGATCGAGAACGGGATGCACACCTTGACCAAACGCGACCGTGTCGAGGACGCCGCAAATGCCGTCCCGCTTGGGGTGACGCAGGGCGAGATCGCATTCGATCACGTCAGCTTTGCCTATGGCCGGAATGTAGGTGGCGTGTCGGACCTGCATTTCACCGCCGCCCCGGGTGAGAAACTGGGCATTGTGGGTGCGTCGGGTGCTGGGAAATCGACCTTGGTTTCGTTGCTGCTCAGACTCTATGACGGGGAAAAGGGCACTATTCACATCGACGGTCAGGATGTCTCGGCGGTGACGCAGGACAGCCTGCGCCGTCAGATCGGGATGGTCACGCAGGAAACCGCGATGTTCAACCGCTCGGCGCGCGAGAACATCCTATATGGTCGTCCCGACGCGACTGAGGCCGAGATGATCGAGGCCGCCACCAAAGCCGAGGCGCATGAGTTTATCCTTGGCCTGCAGGACGCGCAGGGCCGCAAGGGTTATGACGCGCATCTGGGGGAACGGGGGGTGAAGCTTTCCGGCGGGCAGCGGCAAAGGATCGCTCTGGCCCGCGCCATCCTGAAAGACGCACCGATTCTGGTGCTGGACGAAGCCACATCGGCGCTGGATTCCGAGGTCGAGGCCTCAATCCAGGCCGCGCTGCATCGGGTGATGCAGGGTAAGACCGTGCTCGCCATCGCCCACCGCCTGTCCACGCTCAGCGAGATGGATCGGATCATCGTTCTGGATCAGGGGCATATCGTTGAAAGTGGCACGCATGAGGTGCTGTTGGAACGCGGCGGGCTTTATGCCCGGTTCTGGCACCGTCAGTCTGGCGGGTTCATTCAGGCGGAAGCAGCTGAATAAGGGGCCTTTGCGTTTCTCACAAATCAAGCATCGGAATGCGCGTTCGACCGTAGGGAGAGGCAGCGTATTTCGATCCAAAGCAAACGCAAAGGACCCAAAGGGGTTTTGTTGCGTCCAAACCCCCGGTATCAGGCCCCCATGACGCAGCACCACACCATAACCCGCCTTGGCCATCAGGGCGACGGCATCGCAGATGGCCCCGTCTATGCACCCCGCACCCTGCCGGGTGAGGTGGTCAGTGGCACGCTGCTTGGTCAAATGCTGACCGATATCCGGGTCGAAACACCCTCGGACCAGCGGGTGAAAGCACCCTGTCGCCATTACAAGGCCTGCGGTGGCTGCCAGTTGCAGCACGCAGCCGATGATTTTGTCGCCGACTGGAAAGTTGCGGTGGTGCGCAACGCGCTGGCCGCGCAGGGGCTCGATGCCCCGATGCGGCCCATTCACACCTCACCTGACCGTTCGCGCCGCCGCGCCACTATTGCCGTGCGGCGCACCAAGAAGGGCACTTTGGCCGGGTTCCACGGGCGGGCGTCCGACACGATCACCGAGATCCTCGATTGCCACCTGCTGCATCCCGACCTGATCGCCGCCATTCCGGTGGCTCAGGCGCTGGCGCTGCTGGGCGGCAGCCGCAAGGGCGTTCTGGCCGTGACGCTGACCCTGTCCGAGGTTGGTCTGGACGTGTCGGTCAAAGGAGGCAAACCACTGGACGGCCGGCTCGAACTGGCGCTGGCGCAAGCAACCGAACATCATGGCCTCGCCCGGCTGAGTTGGGAGGGGGAGGTGATCGCCATGCGCGAACCTCCGACCCAACGGTTCGGTCCTGTGGCTGTCGTACCGCCGCCGGGTGCCTTTTTGCAAGCGACTAAAGATGGAGAACAGGCTCTAAAGCAGGCCGTTTCCGAAGCGACGCAGGGCGCAAAGCGTATCGCCGATCTGTTCGCGGGCTGCGGCACCTTCTCCCTGCCGCTGGCGCAAACGGCCGAAATCCACGCGGTTGAGGGTGAGGGTGAAATGACCAAAGCCCTGGATCAGGGCTGGCGCAAGGCGCAAGGGCTGAAACAGGTCACGACCGAGACGAGGGACTTGTTCCGCCGCCCGCTGATGCCCGGCGAATTGAAAAAATTCGACGCTGTGGTCCTTGACCCGCCGCGCGCCGGGGCCGAGGCGCAGGTGAGCGAGCTGGCGCAGGCCAAACGCCCGGTGATTGCTTATGTTTCGTGCAACCCTGTGACCTTTGCCCGCGACGCAAAGACGCTGGTTAACGCGGGATACACCCTTGAATGGGTACAGGTGGTTGACCAATTTCGATGGTCGTCACACACCGAACTTGCCGCCCGGTTCGCCCTGAACCCGAAATCCTGACAGGAGACACCCGCATGGGGATCGCCCAACGCTTGCTGCCCATCATCGAAGCGCCCGCTTTCGGGAAATTCATCACCGGCGTGATCATGTTCAACGCGGTGCTGCTGGGCATGGAAACCTCGCCCACGCTGATGGAGGTTGCGGGCCCGCTGATCGTGACGCTGGACAGGCTGTGCCTTGCCATCTTTGTCGCGGAAATTGCGATGAAACTGATCGCGACGGGGCGCAGGTTCTTTACCAGCGGATGGAATATCTTTGATTTCATCATCGTGGGCATCGCGCTGGTGCCCAGCGCCGGGGCGCTGTCGGTGCTGCGGGCGCTGCGGATATTGCGGGTGCTGCGGGTGATCTCGGTTGCGCCACGCCTGCGCCGGGTGGTCGAAGGCTTCATTTCGGCCCTGCCGGGCATGGCCAGCGTGTTCCTGCTAATGGCCATCCTGTTCTATATCGGCGCGGTGATCTCGACCAAACTGTTCTCGGCCACCTTCCCCGACTGGTTCGGCGATCTGGGTCTGTCGGCCTATACGCTGTTTCAGATCATGACGCTGGAAAGCTGGTCCATGGGCATCGTCCGCCCGGTGATGGAGGTCTATCCCTACGCATGGCTGTTTTTCGTGCCCTTCATCATGGTCACCACCTTCGCCGTGGTGAACCTGCTGGTCGGTCTGATCGTGAACTCGATGCAGGACGCGCACCATGCCGAGGATGAGGTCAGAACCGACGCCTATCGCGACGAGGTGCTCGAGCGGCTGGAATCCATCGAACGCCGCCTGACCGAACAGGCGCACATCAAAAAGTGATTTCCGTTTTGGCGGGTCTGACGTAATACTTGCAAAAAAAAAGAGCAGTAGGCAGTGAAACTCATGGATCGTCGAGCATTTGGATTGGGTGCGGTGGCCACGCTGAGCCTTTCGGCATGTGCCTCAGCCAGCCCCAGATTTCTGGCTTATGATGGCCCCGAGGTGACGTCGTTGGTCATCAACAAGGGCGCGCGTAAGCTTTATCTTCTGCATAACGAGCAGATTTTGAAGGAATACAAGGTCGATCTTGGCTTTGCCCCGGCGGGCACCAAGACCAAGAAAGGCGACGGGCGCACGCCCGAGGGCACCTATCTGATCGACCGCCGCAACCCGCGCAGCCGCTATCACCTGTCGCTGGGCATTTCCTATCCCAACTCGGCGGATCGCGCGCAGGCCAAGGCGGCGGGTGTCGATCCGGGCGGTGATATCTTCATCCACGGCCAGCCCAACAAGCGCTCCGAACGGAAGCGGGCCAAGAAAACGGTGGATTGGACGGCAGGCTGCATCGCGGTCAAGAACGAAGAGATGGAAGAGATTTACGCGATGGTGAACGAGGGCACGGTCATCACCCTGCGCCCCTGATCACAGCGGCTTCCAGTCCCCAAACCCGAACAGCAGATAGTCACGCTGGTAGGCCTCGACCGCCAGCGCCTCAAGCTCGGCGTCGTAAATCTGGGCCAGAGAAAACGGTGTGTCCGCCTGCGCCGCACCCGGGGTTGCGGGGTTCGGGTGGCCCAGCTTTTGTGCAAGATCGGGCAGGGCGGTGGCGATCTCATCCTCGCGCAGGATCAGGTCGGGCAGGGTGAAACCGGCCATCCCCTCAAGCGTTTGCGCCTGACCGCACCATTCGCCATCCACACGCACGGCGGTCTGACCGGCCAGAATGCGCTGCAGCATCACCAGAAAGGCTGCAAATGCGGTGCGATGCTGGTCGAGCGTATAGCACGCCGGATCAAACGTCTCGGGGATCGGCAGCTCATACCGGCGGCGCAGCATGTTGCGAATCTTGCGATAGGCCCCTGGTCCGGTACCCAGGATGCGGGCACAGAACACCGCATGTGCCCGCGCCAGCGGATGGCGCAGAACGGTGAATTTGCGGTGACCGGGGTGGTCCAGCATCCACCTGCGCAGCTGTTTCTGATTGCGCCCGGTCAGCAGGCCGTCGGCTTCGACCCCGTCCAGATCCGCCAGCCATTGCGCCACCTCAGCCTCGGGCCCTCCGCGCACCGGCAGATACAGCAGCGGCGTCTGCGGCGCGGCAACATAGCGCGACACCGCAGGGCCCCGGTGCGGCTCAAAGCTGGGGATGTGATGCAGACCGAACCGGTCCTGATGCGACAGCGCCTGCTCCATCTCATCAGGATTGGTGACCTTTGACAGGGCGGGCGCGGGGTTCTGACGTCTGAGATGTTGGTCCAATGCCTCAAGTCGCGCGTCGACGCCCAGCCACGCGGCAAGGCCGTTCAGAACCTCAAGATCGTTGAGGTCTTCGTAGTCGATCTGAAACGCAGCCTGGCCTGTCTTTTGCAGGTGGTTCAACACGGTGTGCTGAAACTCCCGCCGTTGCGCCAGCTGATCGGCGAATTCATCGGCGTCGAACGCGACCTGCGCGTCGCGCCGCTGTTTGATATTGACCAGCTTCCACTGTTTCGTGGCTTTCGCGATCTTCCACGACAGGTAGCTGTCCAGCGGATTGCGGGTCAGCAGGATCTTGGCGCAGCGCGGATCGTCCAGAGCAGGCACCAGACCGCGCGGGTCATGGTCGCTGAAGAACCGAAACCCGTTGATCGCGCCGGGGGCGGTTCGGATCGCCTCAATCAAGCCCAGCGGATCGGCATCGCGGTCGCCTAACGTGAAGCCCAGCAGCTGATCCAGTTTCGGCAGGCCCACGAAATAGGGGTTGAATGCCTCGCCATGGCAGGTGATGCCGTCAAACGCATTCAAATGCTGTTCCAGCAGGTTCGAGCCGGTGCGCATATCGGCCAGCACGATGAAAGTGTCAAAGGCGCGGGTCATTCCGGGTTACTGCACCAGATAGGGTTTCTTGAAGGATTTGGGCTGCGTTCCGAATATGTCATCGGCGGGGAAATCCCCCATCAGATACGGGTGCATCCCCTGATTCTTGAGGTTTTGCAGGAACTTGCCGAACCCGGTCAGGTCTATCATCGTGGGCGCTTCGGTCAGGTGATTGGGTTGCGGGGCGCCCATATCCTCAAGAATCGTCTGCAACGGATCCATCGGAGATTCCACGAAATCCGCCATCGTCCAGACCCGGATGCGCGCCTTGGCACGGGCCGTGTCCAGCAGCTCTAGCTGTTTGGTTTCCAGCTGTTGCAGCCGCGCCGCCTCGCATCGGATATCGGCGAAGTTCATGTTTGAGCGGAACAGCGGCACCGCCCATGCCCCGGTGACAATCGAAATCTGGGCATTCTTGTCGCGGATCAGGAAATCGTTGATTTTCTGCGTGTCCGACGGGCAGAACTGGAAACACTGACGCTCACCCCGTGTGTTCCAGATCAGGTTCGTCAGGAACGCCGCGGGGTTATAATCCCGCAGGCTGGCGCAATCGCTGAGGCTGCCGTTGATCAGGGGCGTGTCCCCGGCAAACTCTGCGTGATCGGGGTGGAACAGGCGGCCATGCACCCGTGCGCCGGTGGTGTTGGCCAGCCAGGGCGCAAAATCCTCGAACAACTCGGCAAAGCCCTGAAACACCGAATACGGGTGGGCGGTCAGGTTGAGTTCGGTCGTATGACGCGGAAAGCGGCTTTGCATATACAGCCCGTCGCGGCCGCGGACCCGCCGCTCGACCGCTTTGGAAAACAGACGGTCGATCTTGCCCGGGTTGGGCTCGGCCGGGGTCATGGCGCTGCTTTGATCGGTCAGAAACGCCTGATACAGCCGATCCGCCTTGTGCCAGACTTTGCGGGCCACAAAACAGTCGGACCGGCGCAGCAGCTGCAGATGATCGTCATAGAACATATGCGGACGGCCCTGATAGTCGAATTTCGACAGGGTCAGTGACCGGCTTTCGATATGGGTGGAATAAAGCCGCGCCAGCGTCTGGAAATAGCTTTCATCCGGTATCCAGACGCTGCGGAAATAGCGGTCATAATCCTTGCGCTTGGGGTCCTGCAGGATCGCCGACAGCGTCTGCCGCGTCAGGCACCACCACTGGCTGCCCATATGCGGCACCAGCCCCTCGGGGATCGTGCGGCGCATTCCCAGAGCCCGTTGCAGGCGGACATAGGCGTCAAACAGCCTGCGCTGCTTGCGCCATGAAAACGGAAACCGCAGGGTAAAGCGTTCGAGATCCAGTCCACCCACGGTCCAGCTGACATCGCGCGTGGTGGCGCTTTCGATGAAATCGACACGGGGGCGGTCGGCCAGATAATCGATCAGCTCGCCCACCGGGCGCAGCGGCAGGCAGGCCCCCGAGGACAGGTAGACATGCCGGACATCCGGAAACCGCTCAAGCATCAGCGAGGCCGCGGATTGCGAGGCCGCAACGATGCCCCAGCGCCCCCAGTCACAGACATGACGGTCGGAAAACAGGATCAGCGGGTCATCGGCGCAGGTGGCGACAAACCTGGCATAGGTCTTTTGGCCCACCTTGCGATCCACGTGGATGACCACCGGGCAGCCCGAGGCGGTCCAGTGCCGCGCCACCTGCGCAACCCGATCCAGCGCCGTATGCACCAGCATCACAATACCCAAGCTGCTCATGCCCAGTTCCCCTTGGACATCAGGCCCAGAATCTCAAGCTGTCGCCAGTTGATGTATTTCTCGGACCATTTGTTCCAGAAAACCGGCCTATCCTCTAGCTGCTCGGCATAGGCCTTGTATTCGCCCGAGGCGCGGTAATGCTGACCGCGCTGCATTTCCTCGCGCGCCTTTTCGCCCAGCGTGTCGATCAGTTTTGCATGCAGCAGCGCGCCGCTGGTCTTTTCACCGCCCTTTTCCTCATAGACCTGATTGAGTCCGCGCGGCAGCAGCGCATGGGTCGAGCTGACATAGGCATAGCGGCGATGCCATTTCACCAGCGGTATCTTGTTCAGGGCCGGGGCCTTTTTTGGCGCGTCCTGAAAGAACACCCGCGCCCGCGCGCCGCCCTGTATCCACAGGTTCCCATAGGTCGGGTTGCGGGTGATCATATAGTTCCCCGCATCAAACCACGGGGCCAGCTCGAACGGGTTTTGCCCCTCGTGATAGGGCGCGTCCTCGATTGCGCCTTCGGGGTACATATCGATCAACATGGTGCCAAAGCTGCGCACACCGGTATCGTCCAGCCAATCGGTCAGTGCTCCGATAGAACGGGTGTCGCAGAACGGATAGATCAGGAATTCGTCGGGATCGACGGTCAGCACCCAATGGCCATGGGCATAGCTGCGCAGCAGATAGTTCGACCAGTCCACCCCATAGGTCGATTGCTTGTAGCTGGCATTGGTCCACCATAGCGATACGTCCGGCTGATCCCGAAGGAACTCGGACGTGCCATCATCGCTGTTGTTGTCGACGAACAGGAAATTGCTGACACCCAGCTTGCGGTAATAGTCCAGAAAATAGGGCAGCCGGATTTTTTCGTTCCGCACCACGCTCATCAACAGCACATCCCCGGCGCGGATCTGTGCCGTCCGGTCGTTTACGGCCTTCAGATCGCGTCGTTTGCGCAGGCAGCGCAGCAGGCGGCGCTTGCGCCGCACTCTCATGCGATAGGAATCCAAAAGGCTCACGCGGCTGCCCAACCTTTTTGATATGCGCGTCTGCCCGGGGCCGCCTGTGGCCTGAGTGGTGCCGGGCAATTACCGTTTTATGACATTTCCGCACCTTGCGAGGCAACGGGTTTAAATCCGGTTTACTTCCCCTCTGTGTCCGGGAAACCGCCTGCGTTCATCAAGCCAAGGTCCTGCAGTTGCTGCCAATCCCGCAGTTGCACCGATTGTGGCGTCCACAGGTTTGGTCCGTTGATGATCCCGTCATAGTAGGGGCCGAACTGATCGGGATCGTGGAAATGCTGCCGCCGCAGTTTCTCGGACCGGGATTTCTCGACGATCTCGGGCAGGAACTTGGTGTGCAGCAGCACGCCCGACGGGGCCTGACCCCCCGGCCCGTCATAGGCAAAGTTCAAACCGCGCGGCAGGGCAGAATGGCACGAGTTCACGTAAGCATAGCGCCGAGACCAACGGAGCAGAGGGATCTTGTTCAGCGTCGGGGATTTCCGCGGCTGATCGGCGAAAAACGCCCGTTCCCGCACCCCGCCCTGTACCCACAGATTGCCCGTCGGGCTCTGGCGCTGGGCTCGATAGGGGGCGGGGTCGAACCCGGTTAGGATGTCGGTCGGATCGGTTTGCGGATCGTAGTCCTGCGCGCCCAATGACCCCCTGGGATAGAGGTCCAGCATCAGCGCGCCAAAGGCGGGCTGCCCACGCGCGTCCAGCCATTTGGTCAGATCGTGCAGGGTCTGCGTTTCGTGATGCGCATAGATCAGCAGCTCGTCCGCATCGATCATCAGCGTCCAGTGGCCGTGGCCATACCGCATCTGCAGCCATGTCAGCCAATCCAGCCCGAACCGCGCAGCGCGATAGCTGGCACCGGTCTGCCACAGCGACACATCCGGTTGATCCAGCAGATAAGGCACCGATCCGTCGTCGCTGCCATTATCCACCATCAGAAAGTGATCCACGCCCAGCGCCCGGTAATGTCGGAAAAACCAGGGTAGGCGGGTGATCTCATTGCGCAGGGTGGTGAGGGCAAGGATCGCGCCGGGGGTGATCTGATCTGTGCGATCTGCCAATGCGCTCAACTGGCGGCGGCTGCGAAAGGACCGCCACAACAGCCGCTTGCGTTTGAGGCGCAGCTTGTAACGCTGCACCCAATTCAGCGGTTGGTCTTGCGTGCTCACGCTAGGTAGCTGCCGGTCTGGTGCCAGCGCCACGCATCGGTAATCATCGTCTCTAACGTTGAGCGTTTGGGGCTCCACCCCAACTCCTTCTCGGCCCGGACCGAGCCCGAAACCAGCCGCGTGCAATCCCCGGCACGACGCGGGCCTATCGTATAAGGCACCGCGCGGTTGGTGACGGATTTGGAATGCTCGATCACCTCCATCACCGAAAAGCCCGAGCCGGTGCCCAAGTTGAAAACGCGGCTGTCTTTGCCTTGCTCCAGCCAGCGCAGCCCCAGAACATGCGCGTCGACCAGATCGCAGACATGCACATAGTCGCGGATGCAGGTGCCATCCGGCGTGTCGTAATCGGTGCCGAACACCGTCAGCCCGTCACGCTTGCCATCAATGGCGTCCAGCATCAGGGGCACCAGATGGGTCTCGGGCTGGTGGTACTCGCCCACCTCACCCTCGGGGTCGGCACCGGCCACGTTGAAATAGCGGAAGATCACGTGGTTCAACCCATAGGCGGACTGAAAATCTCGCAGGATATCCTCAATGGCCCGTTTCGAGGCCCCGTAGGCGTTCAGCGGATGCTGCGGCGTGGCTTCATCCAGCACCACATTGTCATGATCGCCATAGGTGGCGCAGGTTGAAGAAAACACAAAGTTCAAACAGCCCGCATCCACCGCCGCCTGTATCAGCGTTAGCGATCCGGCCACATTGTTCGACCAGTATTTGCCGGGCTCGGACATCGCCTCGCCGACCTGAGACAGGGCGGCGAAATGCATCACGGCGGCGGGCTGGTATTTGGCGAACACCTCATCCAGCCGCGCGCGATCCAGCAGGTCGCCCTGTTCAAAGGGGCCGAATTTCACCGCATCACGCCAGCCGGTGACCAGACTGTCATAGGTCACTGGCACATAGCCCGCCTGCGCAAGCGCCTTGCAGGCGTGCGAGCCGATATAGCCCGCGCCGCCGGTGACCAGAATATGGGTCATTCCAGCCCCATCGCGGCCATCATTTCCTCGATCTTGGCGACGTCCTGCGGGTTGTTCAGTTCCCAGAACTGGCGGCCCTTGGCTTCGACCTCGACGCACAGAACCTTGCGACCGTTTTCCATGAAGCGCAACTGTTCCAACCCTTCCAGCGTCTCAAGCGGTCCGCTCTCCCAGCCGGGATAGGCAGCCAGCGCGTCGGGGCGATAGGCATAGACGCCGACATGGTGGAACACCGGGGTCGGGTCGGTGCTGGCATAGGTCTGGGCGGTATAGGGGATCACCTCTTTCGAGAAATAGAGCGCGCTGTGGTCGTTCCCGAACACCGCAGTTGTGCCACCTACGCGGCCATGTTTGCGATCGTTCAGCAGCCCGTTCAACGCATCACCATCGCAGCGCAGGACCGGTGTGGCCACGCCAGCCTCGGGCGCGGCGCGCAATCCGTTGATCAGGTCTTCGACGAACCAATGCGGGGTCAGCGGCGCATCACCCTGCAGGTTGACCACGATGTCATAGCCGCTGCCCAGCACCTCATGCGCCTCGGCGCAGCGTTCGGTGCCATTGCGGCAGGTGTCCGAGGTCATCACCACCTCGGCCCCGAACCCTTCCGAGACTTCGCGAATGCGATCATCGTCGGTGGCTACAACCACCCGGTCCACGCCCGAGACGGAAATTGCCGCGCGCCAAGACCGTTCGATCAGCGTCATGCTGGTGCCATTGGCACCGGTCAGCGGCACCAGAGGTTTGCCCGGATAGCGGGTCGAGGCATAACGGGCGGGGATGGCGATCAGAACAGACATCAGGCTTCCTTCAGGTCGACGCCCGGAGCATAGGCGATGAAAAACGGATTGGCATAGCCGTCTTTGCCGTAGGTCAACGGCGAATGGTCGTCAAAGCGCACCACATCACCGCCCGCACCGGCCAGAACGGCATGGCCTGCGGCGGTGTCCCATTCCATCGTGCGGCCTACGCGGGGGTATAGGTCGGCCTCACCGGTCGCGACCAGACAGAACTTCAGCGATGACCCGGCGCTTTTGCTGTCGCGCACCTGATACTTGTTGATGTAATCCTCGGTCGCCTGATCGCGGTGCGACTTCGAGGCGACGATCATCAGCGCCGAATTGTCAGGTTTAGAGACTGATATGGGCGTGACCGCGCCCGGCTGATCCTTGTCCAGCGCGCCGGTTTCCTCAACCGCCTGCCCATCGGCCTGCGTATAGAACATGCGGCCCCGCGCAGGCGCATAGACCACGCCACGGGTCGGCACGCCGTTTTCGACCAGAGCGATATTCACCGTGAAATCGCCGCGCCGGTTGATGAACTCCTTGGTTCCGTCCAGCGGGTCAACGATCAGGAAGGTATCGCCCTTTTCGGAATGCGAGGCCGCCTGTTCCTCGGTCACGAGCAGGATATCGGGGAAGGCGTCGCGCAGCCCGGCTGAGATCAGAGCGTCCGCCGCTTCGTCCGCCTCGGTCACGGGGCTGGAATCGGATTTGACTTTGACGTCGAAATCATCCGCCTCATAGATCTGCATGATCTTGTCCCCGGCCTGCAGGGCCAGCCGCCGGATGACGGGAATAAGGGCGTCGTAGGTCACAAAAAAGCTCCGTTCCTGTGTTTATTGATCCGAATTGCTGACGGACTTATGATGCGGCGGATACGGAACAGCAAGAATTTCGTGCCACAGTCGCGGGCAACGCAGCAGAAAAGAGCGATCGAGTGTTCAAGTACCAACGAAGTCAGTCAATGCTGGGCAGCGCCTTTACCACGGCCGAGCTGATTTTTCATGCGGTGGTGCGGGATATTCGCGCACAACATACCAATGCGGTTCTGGCGATTGTGGTCAACATCCTGCAGACGCTCGTGCTGGCAACGTTCTTCTATCTGCTCATGACATTGCTGGGGCGGTTCGGGGCGCCCAAGATCCGCGGAGAGTTCGTTCTTTACATCCTCTCGGGCATCTTCATGTATCTGACACATATCAAATCCGTGATGGGGGTGATGAAGGTGGGTTCGGGGAACAACCCCATGACATTGCATTCTCCGATGAGCATGATGGTGATGCTTCTGGCGGCCGCGCTGGGGGCGTTTTATACGCAGATCGTCTCGATCTTGGTGATTTTATTTTTCTACAGCGCTGCTGTCTCACCGCTTGAGATACAAGAGCCCGGCGGCGCGTTTGGAATGCTGGTCCTTGCGTGGTTCACGGGCTGCGCGGCGGGGCTTCTTTTTCTTGCCCTGATGCCCTGGTTTCCTCAGGTGGTTGGCATTCTCAGTCAGGTCTATCGGCGTCTGAACATGATCTTTTCCGGCAAGATGTTCGTGGCCAATGCGCTGGGCGGGGTCATGCTGTCCATGTTTGCGTGGAACCCGCTGTTTCACATCATCGACCAGTGCCGGGGCTTTGTGTTCCGCAACTATTTCCCGCGTAATACCAACTGGGAATATGCGCTTTGGGTCGGCATCGTTCTGACCATGATCGGGTTGCTGGCTGAGTTCTACACGCGCAAGCAGGTCTCGAAAAGCTGGGATGCCCGCCGCTAGGTGGCGACCCGCAGCGTCAGATTGAGCCGCCCGCCTTTTGGCAACAGCTTGGATGACCCAAACCGGATACGATCCACCCCGTGATAGGTCAGCCGCGCGGGGCCACCCATGATCACCACATCGCCGGAACTCAGCCAGATCGACTCGGTCTTGCCGCCGCGGGTGGTGTTGCCGATGCGGAACAGCGCGTCATCGCCCAATGAGATCGACAGCACGGGCCAAGAGAAATCGGCTTCGTCCTTGTCCTGATGCAGGCCCATCTTGGTGCCTTCGCCGTAATAGTTGATCAGGCAGCAATCTGGTTCACGATCCGCGCCCGTCAGGTCCTGCCAGATCGCAAGGATCTCATCCGGGATTGCAGGCCATGTCATGCCCTTTGGATGGCTGTCCTGATATCGATATCCGGCCCGATCCGTGACCCAGCCCAACGCCCCGGCCGAGGTCATGCGCACCGACATCTCTTTGCCCGAAGGCGTAACGGGCCGATACAGCGGCGCAGCTTTCAGAATCGGCCTCAGCAAATCGATCAGGCCGGTTTGCGCCGCCGCATCCAGATAACCCTTGCGGATATCAAATCCGCGCAAAACCAGCCGCGCCATTCAAGAATCCCCAAACCTTGCCAAAACCTTGCCAAAAAAGGCCACAGAATCCCGAAAACCTGCGTTTCTGAACGCTTGCAGGCCCCAGATTGCGCCCTTATATACGCCTCGACGCGCGATGGTGTAGTGCTGTCGCGCACATCAATCGGGGGCAGGATGCCGCAACGGGTCCAACCCTCGGGACATCGCCTTGAAGAGAAAGGGATTGCAAAAATGGGAAAAGTAATCGGGATTGACCTCGGGACCACCAACTCGTGCGTGGCCATCATGGACGGCTCGCAGCCGAAGGTCATCGAAAACGCCGAAGGGGCGCGGACCACGCCCTCGATCGTCGCCTTCACCGAGGATGAGCGACTGGTCGGTCAGCCTGCAAAACGTCAGGCGGTCACCAACCCCGACAACACGATCTTTGGCGTCAAGCGCCTGATCGGTCGTCGCGTGGATGATGCCGAAGTCGAAAAAGACAAGAAAATGGTGCCGTACGCTATCGTTGATGGCGGCAATGGCGACGCGTGGGTGGAAGCCCGCGGTGAGAAATACTCCCCAAGCCAGATCTCGGCCTTCACTCTGGGTAAGATGAAGGAAACCGCAGAAAGCTATCTGGGTGAGGACGTCACGCAGGCGGTTATCACCGTTCCGGCCTATTTCAACGATGCTCAGCGTCAGGCCACCAAAGACGCCGGTAAAATCGCCGGCCTCGAAGTGCTGCGGATCATCAACGAACCGACTGCTGCCGCTCTGGCCTATGGTCTGGACAAGGAAGAAACCCAAACCATCGCGGTCTATGACCTTGGTGGCGGTACCTTCGACGTAACCATTCTGGAAATCGACGACGGATTGTTCGAGGTCAAATCGACCAACGGCGACACCTTCCTGGGTGGTGAAGACTTTGACATGCGCATCGTCAACTACCTGGCAGACGAGTTCAAAAAGGAACACGGCGTCGACCTGTCTGCGGACAAGATGGCTCTGCAGCGTCTGAAAGAAGCTGCTGAAAAAGCCAAGATCGAACTCAGCTCGACCTCGCAGACTGAAATCAACCAGCCGTTCATCTCGATGGGCTCGAACGGTCAGCCGCTGCACATGGTCATGAAACTGACCCGTGCCAAGCTGGAATCGCTGGTTGGCGACCTGATCAAGAAGTCGATGAAGCCTTGCCAAGCCGCTCTGAAAGACGCAGGCCTGTCGGCGGGCGACGTGGATGAGGTTGTTCTGGTCGGTGGTATGACCCGGATGCCGAAAGTGATCGAAGAGGTCACCAAGTTCTTCGGCAAAGAGCCGCACAAAGGCGTGAACCCGGACGAAGTGGTTGCCATGGGCGCCGCCATTCAGGCCGGTGTTCTGCAGGGTGACGTTAAGGATGTGGTTCTGCTGGACGTGACCCCGCTGTCGCTGGGGATCGAGACGCTGGGTGGCGTGTTCACCCGTCTGATCGACCGCAATACGACCATTCCGACCAAGAAGTCTCAGGTCTTCTCGACCGCCGAGGACAACCAGAACGCCGTGACCATCCGCTGTTTCCAGGGTGAGCGCGAAATGGCTGCGGACAACAAGATCCTCGGTCAGTTCAACCTCGAAGAAATCCCGCCTGCACCGCGCGGCATGCCTCAGATCGAGGTGACTTTTGACATCGACGCCAACGGCATCGTCTCGGTTTCGGCCAAGGACAAAGGCACCGGCAAAGAGCAGAAGATCACCATTCAGGCCTCTGGCGGTCTGTCGGACGACGACATCGACAAGATGGTCAAGGATGCCGAGGAAAACGCCGAGGCAGACAAGGCCCGCAAAGAGCTGGTCGAAGCCAAGAACCAGGCCGAAAGCCTTGTCCACGCGACCGAGAAATCGATCGAGGAACATGGCGACAAGGTCGACCCGTCGACCGTCGAAGCAATCGAACTGGCCGTTGCCGCGCTCAAGGATGAGCTGGAATCGGACAATGCCGACAAGATCAAGGCAGGCATCCAGAACGTCACTGAGGCGGCCATGAAACTGGGCGAAGCGATCTATAAGGCACAAGCGGAAGAGGGCGAAGATGAGCCCGCAGCCGCAGATGCCGCGCCGGGTGAGGACGATATCGTCGACGCCGAGTTCGAAGATCTGGACGACGACAAGCGTAACTAACGGGTAACCGTGCCAATCTGGGCCGGTCCGGTTGCCGGGCCGGCCCAAATACGTTGAGGCAGAAGGAAATACTGATGTCCAAACGCGACTATTACGAAGTGCTCGGCGTGTCCAAGGGCGCTTCTGCGGATGAGATCAAGAAAGGCTTTCGCTCGAAAGCCAAACAGCTGCATCCGGATCGCAACAAGGACAATCCGGATGCCGAAGCGCAGTTCAAAGAGGCCAACGAGGCCTATGATGTGCTGCGCGACGCCGACAAAAAGGCCGCTTATGACCGCTTTGGCCATGCCGCCTTTGAAAACGGTATGGGCGGCGGCGGCCGTCCTGGTGGCGGTTTTGGGCAGGGCGATTTCTCCAGCGCCTTCTCGGACGTGTTCGACGACCTGTTCGGCGATTTCATGGGTGGCCAGCGCGGAGGCGGCGGCGGACGCCGCGCTGCACGCGGATCCGACCTGCGCTATAACCTGCGCGTGACGCTGGAAGAGGCCTATGCAGGCCTGCAGAAAACCATCAACGTACCCACGGCGGTCGCCTGTTCCTCATGCGAGGGCACCGGCGCCGAAAGTGGCGTCGAACCCACGGCCTGCCCCACCTGTTCCGGCATGGGCAAGGTGCGTGCCCAACAGGGATTCTTCACCGTCGAACGCACCTGCCCGACCTGTTCCGGGCTGGGTCAGATCATCAAGAACCCCTGTAAATCCTGCGGCGGGGCCGGGCGCGTGGAAAAAGAACGCGCACTGTCCGTCAACATTCCTGCCGGTGTCGAAACCGGCACCCGCATCCGCCTGGCGGGCGAGGGCGAGGCCGGAATGCGCGGCGGCCCTCCGGGTGATCTCTATATCTTCGTGGAAGTATCCGAGCACAAACTGTTCGAGCGCGACAGCGTGAACCTCTATTGCCGCGTACCCGTCAGCATGGCCAAGGCGGCGCTTGGCGGTTCGATCGAAGTGCCCACAATCGATGGCGGCCGCGGTCGCGTGCAGATCCCCGCGGGCAGCCAGTCGGGCCGCCAAATGCGGCTGCGCGCCAAGGGTATGCCCGCTCTGCGTGGTGGCGGTGTGGGTGATATGTTCATCGAACTGGCCGTCGAAACCCCGGTCAATCTGACGAGCCGCCAGAAAGAACTGCTGCGGGAATTCGATGATCTCGGTGAAGACAATCACCCGGAATCGAAAAGCTTTTTCTCATCCGTTAAATCCTTCTGGGACGGGATGAAAGGCTGATACGCCGAAATCCGGGGGCTCTGCCCCCGCCGCGGCAAGCCGCGACTCCCCCGGGATATTTAGAGCCAGATGAAGCAGGGGATCCGCACTTCATCTGGCCAGAAATATCCCGGAGCGCGAGGCAGAGCCTCGCAAAAATCCCTTGATTCTTTGTGCTGCGCCTGAGATGTTCCGCGCCAACCGTTGGGGTGCCCCTCTAAAGGGGCTGAGAGGTGCAACTGCATCAACCCATCGAACCTGATCCGGGCAATTCCGGCGGAGGGAACGGTCTTAACACGTCAGACGTTTTCCACGCCCCGTTGCCCAACAGAGATGGAGCACACGGATGGCGCCTATTGCGATGACGATTGCCGGTTCGGACAGTGGCGGCGGGGCCGGGATTCAGGCAGACCTGAAAGCCATGTCGGCGCTGGGTGTTTATGGGGCCAGCGTGATCACCACCGTGACTGCGCAAAACACGCAGGCGGTGACAGCGGTGCATGGCATCCCGCTGGATGTCATCACCGCGCAGATCGATGCGGTTCTTGGTGATCTGGACGTACGCGCGATCAAGATCGGGATGCTGGCCACGCCTGAGATCATTCACACCGTCGCAGGGGCGATTTCGGGATTCGATGGACCCATTGTGCTGGATCCGGTGATGATTGCCAAATCAGGGGATGCGCTGCTGGCCGATGAAGCGGTGCAGACATTGCGCGAGGTCTTGTTACCCCGCGCAACGGTGCTGACCCCGAACCTGCCCGAGGCGGCGCGCCTGCTGGATCAACCCTCTGCTGAGACGCCGGAAGATATGATTGCGCAAGGCCTAGCGTTGTGTGGGCTGGGGGCGACATCCGTTCTGATGAAAGGCGGTCATGGGGCCGGGGACGTCTGCCATGATCTTTTGATAGATGGCTCGGGCGTGGTGGGTGAGTTCCGGGCACCGCGGCAGGACACAAAGAACACCCACGGGACGGGTTGCACCTTGTCCTCGTCGATCGCTGCGGGTTTGGCCCAAGATCTACCCCTGACCGACGCGGTCGCGCAGGCGCATCACTATCTGCAAGGCGCGATTTCGGCGGCGGACGATCTGAGGATTGGGCAGGGGCACGGCCCTGTGCATCACTTCTATCGGATTTGGCCTGCGTGACCGTCTGGTCCGTCATAGGCGCGGGTGTTGCCGGATTGGCCGTCGCCAGCGAGCTCGTCTCGCGCGGGGCGACGGTGCAGGTGTTCGATCCCGGCGGCCCTCCGGGCCCGCACGGGTGTTCGTGGTGGGCTGGCGGGATGCTGGCACCGTGGTGCGAATATGAAAACGCCGAGGAGCCTGTCTTGCGGCTGGGGCAGAAGGCCATCGATTGGTGGACGGCTCGGACTGCGGTGCAGCGGCGGGGGACATTGGTGGTTGCCAATACGCGTGACTTACCGGACCTGCGCCGGTTTGCGCGTCGGACGCAGGAGTTTCGGGATGTCGATCAAGCCGAAATCTGCGATTTAGAGCCTGATCTGTACGGTTTCGGCAAGGGTCTTTATTTCAGGGACGAAGCGCATGTAGAGCCACGTCAGGCATTGCAGGACCTGTATCGCGACCTGACAGACAAGGGCGTCACGTTTCACCGGAAGCTCGCCCCTGCTCGGCTGGACCATGCCATCGATTGCCGCGGCCTGCATGCCCGTGAGGTGCTGCACGATTTGCGCGGCGTGAAGGGTGAGATGCTGGTGATCCGCTGCCCGGATGTGACCCTGACCCGGCCCGTGCGGTTACTGCACCCACGGATGCCGCTCTATATCGTGCCGCGGGGGGATGGCATCTACATGCTGGGCGCGACGATGATCGAATCCGAGGATAGCAGCCGGATCACCGCGCGCTCGATGCTGGAACTGCTCAGTGCGGCCTATGCGCTGAACCCTGCATTCGGTGAGGCCGAAGTGTTGGAAATTGGCGTCGATCTGCGCCCGGCCTTCCCGGACAACCTGCCGCGTATCCGGCGACTTGGCCGGACAATCTATGCGAACGGACTGTACCGCCATGGGTACCTGCTGGCCCCCGCGCTGGCGCAGGGCGTGGCTGATCTGGCGCTTGAGAACAAATATTCGGAGATGGTCGATGAAGATCGTGCTTAACGGCGAGGCGTGCGAGGTACAGGCTGCGACGCTGGCCGAGGTGCTGGAGGAATGTGGGTTCTCGGGCCGTGTCGCGACGGCGGTGAACGAAAGCTTCGTGCCCTCCAGCCTGCGCATTGCCCATCAGCTGACAGATGGCGACCGGGTTGAGGTCGTCGCACCGATGCAAGGGGGCTAAGCATGAAGAGGTTCTACGGCACCGAATTGCCCAACCCGCTGATGCTGGGCACCGCGCAATATCCCAGCCCTGCGATCCTGGAACAGGCGTTCCGCGACAGCGGCGCGGGGGTGGCCACGGTGTCTCTGAGGCGTGAATCCGGGGCAGGGCAGACCTTTTGGCAGATGATTCAGGACCTTGGCGTGTTGATCCTGCCCAACACCGCTGGGTGCCATACGGTGAAGGAGGCGGTGACCACAGCGCAGATGGCGCGAGAGGTGTTCGACACCAACTGGATCAAGCTGGAGCTGATCGGTCACACCGACAGCCTGCAACCGGACGTGTTCCAACTGGTCGAGGCTGCGCGCATTCTGACCGAGGATGGCTTTCAGGTCTTCCCCTATACCACCGACGATCTGATCGTGGGGGAACGCCTGCTTGCGGCCGGGTGCGAGGTGCTGATGCCATGGGGTGCTCCGATTGGCTCGGGGCGGGGGTTGAATAACGAATATGCTTTGCGCGCGATGCGGGCGGAGTTTCCCGACATACCGCTGGTGATCGACGCAGGTATCGGCCTGCCCAGCCATGCCGCACATGCGATGGAATTGGGTTATGATGCCGTTCTGCTGAACACCGCCGTAGCCCGCGCCGGAGATCCCGCGATGATGGCCCGCGCCATGATGCGCGCGATCGAGGCCGGGCAACTGGCCCATCAGGCCGACCCGATCGAGGCACGCGATATGGCCGAACCTTCAACCCCTGTGATCGGAAAGGCCTTTCTGTCATGACGCTGGATCGTTTCTATCCGATCTTTGATCACTCGGACTGGCTGCGGCGGATGCTGCCTTTGGGCGTGAAGCTGGTGCAGTTGCGCATCAAGGATCAGCCCGAGGATGTGGTACGCGATCAGATCGCCGTGTCGCGCGACCTGTGCCGGGATCATGGCGCGGTGCTGGTGGTGAATGACTATTGGCAGGCTGCGATTGATCTGGGCTGCGACTGGATTCATCTGGGGCAGGAGGATCTGGACGATGCCGATCTGAACGCCATCCGCCGCGCGGGCCTCGGGCTGGGCGTATCCACCCATGATGATGATGAGCTCGAGCGGGTGCTGGCCATGGACCCGGACTATGTTGCTCTGGGTCCGGTCTATCCGACCATTCTGAAAAAGATGAAATGGCATCAGCAGGGCCTGCCGCGCGTCACCGAATGGAAGGCGCGCGTGGGCGGTATCCCTCTGGTCGGGATCGGCGGGATGAGCGTCGAACGTGCTCCGGGTGTGCTTGAGGCGGGGGCGGATATCGTCTCGGTCGTCACGGATATTACCCTGAACGACGACCCCGAGGCGCGGGTGCGCCAATGGATCGAGGTCACCAGATGAGCCGCTACGCGCGCCAGACGTTACTGCCCGAGGTTGGGGCCAAAGGGCAGGCGCGTCTGTCCTCGGCTCGGGTTCTGGTGGTCGGGGCCGGAGGGCTGGCTGCGCCAGTCTTGCCTCTGTTGGCCGGGGCTGGCGTCGGGCGGATCACGATCGTGGATAGCGACACGGTCGATCTGTCGAACCTGCATCGCCAGACCTTGTTTGCCGAGGTGGATTGTGGGCGACCCAAAGCCGAAATCGCTGCGGATCGGTGTCGCGCTTTGAATGGCGAGATTGCGGTCACTGGCCAAAAACAGACTCTAACAAGCGAGAATGCAGCCACCTTAGTGGCGCGGGCAGACGTGATCCTGGATTGCGCCGACAGCTATGCCGCCAGCTATATCCTGTCGGACACCTGTCTGGCGCAGGGCAAAGCGCTGATCAGCGCCTCGGTGCTGGGGCTGTCGGGTTATGTCGGCGGGTTCTGCAGCGGAGCTCCGTCGCTGCGCGCCCTGTTTCCGGATGCGCCGGACAGCGGGGCCAGTTGCGCCACGGCGGGCGTTCTTGGCCCCGTGGTGGGGACGATTGGAGCGATGCAGGCGCAAATGGCGCTGAACATGATACTCGGGCTCGACCCGTCTCCTCTGGGTCAGATGGTCCAGTATGATGGCCGCACTCTGCGCAGCAGCAGTTTCCGGTTCGATGATGCGCCCGAGCCCAGTAGCTGTTTCCGCTTTCTCTCGGCCAGTCAACTGACGGCTGAGGACCAGATTGTCGAACTGCGCGCCCTCGACGAAGCACCGACCCCTGTGCACCCCAGCGCGCAGCGTATCTCACCAAATGACCTGAACAATATCGACGCTAACAAAGGGAAACGACTGGCACTCTGCTGCGCCACCGGTCTGCGGGCATGGCGCGCAGCCGAACGGATTCAACCGGATTGGCCGGGCGAGATTGTCCTCGTCGCGGCCTCAACCTCGTGAAAAAAGGAAACGCGAGCTATGAAAAAACTGATCGCTGCGATCGCCCTGCTGGCCGCCGCGCCCGCCTGGGCCGAGGACAAGATGACCGTCCTGCTGGACTGGTTCATCAACCCCGATCACGGCCCCATCATCGTGGCGCAGGAAAACGGCTATTTCGCCGAGCAAGGGCTTGAGGTCGAGATTGTCCCGCCCGCCGATCCGTCCGCTCCGCCCCGTCTGGTGGCCGCAGGTCAGGCCGATCTGGCCGTGTCCTACCAGCCGCAATTGCACCTGCAAATCCACGAAGGCCTTCCGCTGAAACGCGTCGGCACGCTAGTCGCGACCCCGCTAAACTGCCTGCTGGTGCTGCAGGACGGCCCGATCAAATCGCCCGCCGACCTCAAGGGCAAGAAGATCGGCTTTTCCGTCGCAGGCGTGGAAGAGGCCGTTGTGGGCACCGTTCTGGGCAAATACGGCGTGACGCTGGACGAGGTCGAGATGATCAACGTGAACTTCTCTCTCTCGCCGTCACTGATGTCCGGTCAGGTGGATGCGGTGATCGGGGCGTATCGGAACTTTGAGCTGAACCAGATGGACATCGAAGGCGTCCCCGGCACCTGTTTCTACATCGAGGAAGAAGGCGTGCCGCCCTATGATGAGCTGATTTACGTCGCTAACCCCGAAACGATGGATATCGACAAAGTCACCCGCTTCCTCGCCGCGACCGAGAAGGCGACGCAATATATCGTCAACAACCCGGAAAAAAGCTGGGAGATTTTCGCCGCGACCTCGACCGAACTGCAGGATGAGTTGAACGCCCGCGCCTGGGTCGACACGCTGCCGCGCTTTGCTCTGCGTCCGGCGGGTCTTGAGGCCGGTCGCTATGCGCGGTTCGAGCAATTCCTGAAAGACAGCGGCATGATCGACAGCATCAACCCGGTCAGCGACATCGCCATCGACGTGACTGCGCAATGAGCGGGTATGGCAAAGCCTTCACCCTGATGCGGGATGCCGCACAGGACCCGTGGCGGGACTATACCCGCCACGCTTTTGTCGAGGGCCTGAAGGACGGAACGCTGCCGCGCGCGGCGTTCCTGCACTATCTGCGGCAGGATTATGTGTTCCTGATCCACTTTTCTCGCGCCTGGGCGTTGGCCGTGGTGAAATCGGAAACGCATTCGGAAATGCTGACGGCTGTGGGCACCGTCAACGCGCTGGTCGCCGAAGAGATGCAACTGCATATCGGTATCTGCGAGGCGGCAGGGATCTCGCAAGAGGACCTGTTTGCAACCCCCGAACGGGCGGAGAATCTGGCCTATACCCGCTTCGTGCTCGAGGCCGGATACAGCGGCGATTTGCTCGACCTGCTGGCGGCGCTTGCGCCCTGCGTGATGGGCTATGGCGAGATCGGCGCGCGGCTGGCGACCGAGGCAACCTCGGACACCTATCGCGACTGGATCAACACCTATGCCGGCGAAGACTACCAAAGCGCGTGTAAGGCGGTCGGGGAATTGCTTGATCAGGCTCTAACACGGCGTATTGGGGCGGATTTTGAAACTTCTCCGCGCTGGGATCGTCTGTGCCAAACCTTCCGCACCGCGACCGATCTAGAGGTCAATTTCTGGCAAATGGGCCTGACGCCATGACCCCCGCGCCCGATCTGACCATCAGCGGCACGGCCACCATCGACGGCGCGACCTTGTTCGCGCCGTTGACCCTGACCCTCGGGTCCGGGGCGTGGACCTGTCTGCTGGGCGGATCGGGCGTTGGCAAAACCACCGTTCTGCGGCTGATTGCGGGGCTGGAAACCGGCGCCGCGTTCAGCGGTCAGATTAACGCCAGCGACGGGCAGCCGGTGACCAAACGCGTGGCGTATATGGCGCAGGATGATCTGCTGTTGCCTTGGGCGAGCGTGGCGCAGAATGTCACTCTGGGTGCGCGGTTGCGCGGCGAAGCGCCCGATCTGGACCGGCGGGACCGGCTGATCGAGCGGATGCGCCTGCAGGATCACCTGACCAAGAAACCGGCTGAGCTTTCAGGTGGTCAGCGGCAACGCGTGGCCCTTGCCCGCACGCTGATGGAGGACCGCCCCATCGTGCTGCTGGATGAGCCCTTTTCAGCCCTCGACGCCCGCACCCGTGCCGACATGCAGGATTTGGCCGCCGAGGTATTGCAGGGTCGCACCGTCCTGCTGGTCACCCATGACCCGGCCGAGGCCGCGCGTCTGGGGCAGTCCATCATGGTGATGACGCAGCACGGCTTGACGCCTTGTGATCCGCCTTCAGCCTCCGCGCCGCGCCGCGTGGACGATCTTGAGACGCTGGAAACACAAGGCGCGCTGCTGAAACTGCTGCGAGAGGCCGCATGAAAGTCCTCTCGGCCCTTGCAGCAACCATCTTTGCTCTGGCCGTCTGGCAGGCGATTGTCAGCCTGACCGGGTTGCCGAAATTCATCTTGCCGGGCCCGGCGTTGGTGGCCGAGACATGGTGGCAGAACCGCTGGCTGATCGCCGAGCACACATGGATCACGGCGGTTGAGGTGGTCATCGGTCTGGCCGTCGGAACCGTGTTGGGCGTGGTGACAGCGTTGCAATTGGCCAATTCCCGCGCCGCGCGGGTGTTGGTGCAGCCGATGTTGGTGTTCACGCAGGCGCTGCCGGTTTTTGCGCTGGCACCGCTGCTGACTCTGTGGCTGGGTTATGGGCTTTGGTCCAAAGTGGCGATGGCTGTTCTGATCATCTATTTCCCGATCACCTCGTCCTTCTTCGACGGGCTGATGCGAACCCCTGCGGGCTATCTGGACCTTGCGCGCACGATGCAGGCGAGCCCGCGCGCGGTGCTGTGGCATATCCGCATTCCCGCCGCGCTGCCGCCGCTGGCGTCGGGGATGCGGCTGGCGGCGGTCTATGCGCCGATTGGGGCGGTGATTGGCGAGTGGGTCGGCTCTTCGCAGGGCTTGGGGTATCTAATGCTGCTGGCCAATGGCCGCGCCAAGACCGATCTGATGTTTGCGGCAATGCTGACGCTGGGCGTGTTTTCGATTGTGCTGCATATGATCATCCGCCGCGCCACGGCGCGCATGGCGGGTGAGGCACGTTAACCATTCGGAAACTGATTCTGCGTCAGGGTTGGCCCATGACACAGGACGCCTTTGCCGAAGCCCCCATGCTGTTCGATACGGACGAAGCGCCCGCGCAGCCGCTGCCCGGTGGTCGGTTACCCTCCTACATCAAAGACCACCGCAAGCGGCTGCGCGAACGGTTCATGGCAGGCGGGTCATCCGCGATGCCGGATTACGAGCTGTTGGAGCTGGTCCTGTTCCGTTCCATCCCCCGGCAAGACGTGAAACCGCTGGCGCGGGCCTTGATGGACACGTTCGGCGACTTCAACCGCGTCCTGACCGCGCCCGAAGAACGGCTGCGCCAGATCAAAGGCGTGGGCGATACGGTGATCACCGATTTGAAAATCCTTGAGGCTTGTGCCCATCGCATGGCCCGTGCGCGGGTGATGCAGCGGCATGTAATCTCTGGCTGGGACGCGCTGGTGGACTATTGCCACACGACAATGGCCCATCGCGAGACCGAGCAGTTCCGGGTGTTCTATCTGGATCGCAAGAACGTGCTGATCGCGGATGAGGAACAGGCCAAGGGCACCGTCGATCACGTCCCGGTCTATCCGCGCGAGGTGGCGAAACGGGCGCTGGAGTTGAACGCTTCGGCGCTGATCCTGGTGCACAACCACCCGTCGGGCGACCCGACGCCCTCGCAATCGGATATCGACATGACCAACCGGATTCAGGATGCGTGCTCGGCGCTGGGGCTGACCTTGCACGATCATCTGATCATCGGCAAATCAACTGAACTGAGCTTCCGGGCACAGGGATATCTGTGACGGCTACTGCACCCAGACCTCGACCCGCCGGTTGACTTTGCGGCCCCATTCGCTGTCGTCGCAGGCCATGGGCATGGCCTCGCCAAAGCCTTCGACCGCGATCTCGATGCTGTCGGGGATGCTGGTTTCAACGGCGGCCAGTACCAGATTGCGCAGGGTCTGGGCGCGGCGCTGGGCGATGCGGGTGTTCGCCTCGGCCCCGCCGACCCCGTCGCTAAAGCCGACAAAAGCCAGTTTGCGCACGTCCAGAGTGCCGCTTTCCAGCGCTTGCGCCAGTTGCAGGATGTTGGATCGGGATTGCGCATCCGGGCGCGATGATCCCGGCTCGAACCGGAAGGACAGCGACAGGCGGCGCATCGGGCGCAGGGTTTCGATCATGCGCTGTAGCGCGTCCAGCCCCACCTCGGTGCCACCGGTTGCGATGGCGTTGGCCAGCCGGTCGCCTTGCAGCCCGACGCGGATGGTTTCGGGCGCTTGGTCGACAAACCCGGCCCGCCGGATCTCCACCTGCGCCGCCGGGCTTTGGGTATAGGCCAGAAACTGGCGCGCCATCCGGGGCAGGCGACGCTGCGGCAGGTACAGGAACAGGGGCGCGGTCAGAGGGTAATCTTCGGTTTTTACCGCTTGCCGCGTTGCCCGGATCGCATGGCCGCAGCCTCCAGCCAGTGGCAGGGCCCGGGCGCGCCCGGTTTCCGCAAGGCTGGCGACGCCGATGGCAAAAGGGTCATCGGCCACGGCGCGCACCAGATCGCTGTTGCGGGGGTGGCGGGTGATTGCCCCGGACAGCGCCGCCTCGACCGGGGTCATCAGCAGGTCGTCCACCGCCTGCGCCAACCCTGACCCCGCGACCGTCAGATTCAGCGCTATCGGCGCGTCCGGGCCGCCCAGATCACCCCAGTTGCTGATCTCGCCCGCAAACACCCGCGCCAGATCCGAGGCCGAGATCTGCTGCACCGGATTGTCTGCCGCGACAACCGGCACAATCGCGTCCAAAGCCAGAACCCGCGACCGGCGCGGATGGGTCAGATCGCCCAGCCCGGCCTCGGTCGCCATGTCCTGCTCAGACAGCCGTATCTCGCGCTGGGCCAATACGATGTCCGCCGTGTTTCCGGCCAGATCGGCAAAGCCCTGTCCGGTGTCGGCGGCGCGCAGCAGAAACCGGGCCAGAGGGGCTTGCCGGTCGGGTTGGTGCAGGGCGTACCCCGTGCCATCCGGCGATTGTGCAACAACCAGCCCCTCTTGCGCGGCAAAACCGTCGATCAGCGCGGGCAGCAGGGTTTCGGCCATCACGGACGCGCCGGACAGGCGAATCTCGGCCACGAAGTCGGTCAGGTTGGGGCAGGCGGGTCCATCGCAGGTGACGCCCGAGCCATCAACGGTCAGCTCTCCGAATTGGGTATCGACGCGGTAAAACTCGCCATCATAGCCGAGCAGGGTGCCGACCACCTCGACCTTGCCGTCATGTGAGGTCAGGGTGATATCCTGCGCCGCCGCGCCCGCGGCCCCGCACAGGCCAATGAGCGCGGCCAGTGCCGCACGAAGAAATGTCATGGGGAAGTGTCGACCTGCCTGCTGTTTATTTTGCAGCGATTGTCAGGTCTGGGAACAGATTGTTCAACACCAGAAAATCACCCGTGGCGTCACAGCCCGGCATTTCCAGCGTCAGATCGCGTGAGCGCAGGCGCTGATCGGCGCGCCATTCCAGCGATTGCACCGGCAGGGCGGTGCCGCAATTGGCGGTGGTCACCTCGGCCTCGACCGACAGGGCGATTGCACCGGCCTCGGTCGTGGTGCCGACCGGGAAGGAATAAACCTCGATATTGCGCGCCTCGGCCGAGTCGCCCTGACCCAGATGGATGACCGACCCCGCGCCGCTGGCCTGGGGCCCGGACCAGACATGGCCCTCTTGCCCATAGCTGGCGCCAAATTCCAGCGCGTGTAGTTGCAGGTCGGTTTCGCCCTGCCATTGCAGCGCGATCCGGTTGAACCCCTTGATCTCGGGGACGTGAGTGGTGGCGACGGTGCCGGTCTGACCGGGCAGCGAGATCAGGAAGATTGCATATTCCGCCAGCGCGGGAATCGTCAGGTCCAGTCGGCCCAGCGCGTCGGTGCGGGTCGAAAAGACCAGCCCACTGTGATGCACCTCGACCGGTTCATCCATATGACAGGGCGCCTTGACTTGCAGCCGGGCATTGGCACCCGGCACGGCCATCGCCCGCGCCGACAGGTCGCAATTCGACGGGAAACGGGGCTGGACGCGGGCGGTCGGCGCTGCCTCGGGCGAGACGTCGTTGCGCGCATCCGTGGGGGAAGACGAGGTCAGCACAACGCTCTCGAGCCCGGGCAGGCCCGCCGATTGCGCCGAGATCGACGCAACACGTTCTGCGCCTTCAGGCGCAGGATGCCGAGCCGATCCGCTCTGCATCAGATATCCGATGGCCAGGGCGCAGGCAACGGTTCCGCCCGTGGTCACGTAATTCTTAATTACAAACAAGTCACCCTCCCCAGTTGAAGGAGCGAGTCGCAATCTGGCCGCCAATCGCGGCCAATATGTGGCCGCGAGGCGGACTCATTGTGTCGGATTGTGGCTAACGTTAGGTCAGCCTGCCATGACAATGCTTGAATTTCTTGCCTGATCCGCAGGGGCATTTGTCATTGCGGGACGGGTTGCCCCACGTTGCGGGGTCGTCCTCGACAAAGCCCGGCCGCGCATCGCCCGAGGCATCGGCCTCGGCCAGCGCTTCGGCCCGGTTTGCGGCCTGATCGACCGCCTGCTGCGACTGCGCCTGCTGGGCCTGCATCTGGGCCAGCATCTCGCGCTGTTCTTCTTCGGTCAGCGGGCGCACGCGCGACAATTGCTGTGTCACCGTTTCGCGCAGGGAATCCAGCATCCCTTCGAACAGCTGGAAGCTTTCGTTCTTGTATTCGTTCAGCGGATCGCGCTGGGCATAGCCCCGGAACCCCACGACCGAGCGCAGATGTTCCAGCGTCAGCAGATGTTCGCGCCATTTGCCGTCGATGGTCTGCAGCAGCACCTGCTTTTCGATGTTGCGCATGTTCTCGGGGCCAAAGGCCACCGCCTTCTGCGCCATCATCTCGTCTGCGGCCTTGACCAGACGCTCGCGGATGTGCTCGTCATCCACGCCTTCTTCGGCGGCCCAGTCCTGCACCGGCGCATCAATGGTCAGCTTGTCCTTGATCGCTTCATGCAGACCCTCGGTATCCCACTGATCGGCATAGGACTTGGGCGGCATGTATTCGTCGATCAGATCGTCAATCACCTGCTCGCGCATGTCCGAGACGATCTCGGACAGGTCGTCTGACGACATGATCTCGCGGCGCTGGCTGAACACCACCTTCCGCTGGTCGTTCATCACGTCGTCGAACTTCAGAACGTTCTTGCGCATGTCAAAGTTGCGGCCTTCGACCTTGGACTGCGCGCGCTCCAGAGACTTGTTCACCCAGGGATGGACGATCGCCTCGCCCTCTTTCATGCCCAGCGTGGTCAGCACCTTGTCCAGACGTTCCGAGCCGAAAATGCGCATCAGGTCGTCTTCGAGGCTCAGGTAGAACACCGTGCGGCCCGGGTCGCCCTGACGGCCTGACCGGCCCCGCAGCTGGTTGTCGATGCGGCGGCTTTCATGCCGTTCCGACGCCATGACGTACAGACCGCCGGCCTCAAGCACCTTTTGCTTTTCTTCGGCGTGGCGGGCCTCCTGCGCGGTGCGCAGCTCGGCGGGGTCGGCCTCGGGGTTTTCGGCCAGCGCCTGCAGCACTTTCATCTCGACATTGCCGCCCAGCTGAATATCGGTGCCGCGCCCGGCCATGTTGGTGGCGATGGTCACCGCGCCAAAGCGGCCCGCATCGGCGACGATCTGCGCCTCTTGCTCGTGCTGGCGGGCGTTCAGAACGTTATGTTCGATGCCCTCCTTGCTCAGCAGCTGGCTCAGCACCTCGGATTTCTCAATCGACGTAGTGCCCAGCAGAACCGGCTGGCCCTTTTCCTTGGCGGTCTTGGTCTCTTTGATCATCGCGCCGTATTTCTCGGCGGCGGTGCGATAGACCTGATCGTCCTCGTCCAGACGGGCGATGGGCTTGTTGGTCGGCACCTCGACCACGCCGAGGCCGTAGATCTCGGCAAATTCCTCGGCCTCGGTCAGCGCGGTACCGGTCATGCCCGACAGCTTGTCATAGAGGCGGAAATAGTTCTGGAAGGTCACGCTGGCCAGCGTCACGTTCTCGGGCTGGATCTGCACGCCTTCCTTGGCTTCGATGGCCTGATGCAGACCTTCAGACAAGCGGCGGCCGGGCATCATGCGGCCGGTGAATTCGTCGATCAGCACCACGTTGCCGTCGCGCACGATATAGTCCTTGTCGCGGGTAAACAGCTTATGCGCGCGCAGGCCCTGATTGACGTGATGCACGACTGTGGTGCTTTCGGGGTCATAGAGCGAATGGCCCTCGGGGATCAGACCGGCGGCCAGCAGCTGCTGTTCCAGAACCTCGTTGCCTTCATCGGTGAAGGTGACGCTGCGGCTCTTTTCATCCAGCGAGAAGTGATCTTCGTTCAGCGTCGGGATCAGCGCGTCGATGGCGGTATACAGGTCCGAGCGGTCCTGCGAGGGACCCGAGATGATCAGCGGCGTCCGCGCCTCGTCGATCAGGATCGAATCCACCTCGTCCACAATCGCGAAATTGTGGTACTTCTGATAGACCTGCTCCAGATCGGCTTTCATGTTGTCGCGCAGGTAATCGAACCCAAGTTCGTTGTTGGTGGCATAGGTGATGTCGCATTTGTAGGCGGCCATCTTCTCGGCATCGGGCTGACCCGACCAGATCACGCCGGTGGTCATGCCCACAGCGGCAAACACTTTGCCCATCCATTCCGAGTCGCGCTTGGCTAGGTATTCGTTCACCGTGACCACATGCACGCCCTTGCCGGTCAGCGCGTTCAGATAGGCCGGGAAAGTGGCGACCAGCGTCTTGCCCTCACCGGTCTTCATTTCCGAGATATTGCCCTGATGCAGGAACGCGCCGCCCATCAGCTGCACGTCAAAGGCGCGCAGTCCCAGCGCGCGCTTGGCGCCTTCGCGGACGTTGGCAAAAGCCTCGGGCAGCAGGTCATCCAGCGCCTCGCCATCCAGCGCGCGTTTGCGCAGCTCGGCGGTCTTTTCGATCAGGCCCTCGTCGGACAGTTTCTCGAACTCGGGTTCCAGCGCGTTGATCTTTTCGATCAGGGGGCGGGTCGCCTTGATCTTGCGGTCGTTCGGTGTTCCGAACACCTTTTTGGCGAGCGTTCCGAGTCCCAGCATGTTCACTCCAGCGGATCTGTTCTTATCGTGGTTGCGACAGGCTTGCCCACCTTGCGCGCAACCCATAGATACGGGGGGTGAAAGGCGGCCCTGTCCAAGGCTTCAAGGCGATGTAAGCGGCAGGTTCCACAGTGTCAACGCTGCGCCCTGTCGCGGCAAAGAAATAGGATGAATCCATGCCCAAAGGCCTCACTTTTCTGCCATCGCTGGCCCTGACCGCCGTGATGGCGCTGCCGCTGGCCGCCCAAACCGCGCCCGATGCATCGACCGTCGTGGCCCGCGTTAACGGGGATGAGATCACATTGGGTCACGTCATCGCGACCGCATCCGCATTGCCCGCGCAGTACCAGGAGCTTGAAGATGAGGTGCTGTATGACTTCATCCTCGAACAGCTGGTCCAGCAGCACCTGCTGAGTCAGGAACAGGATGCGTTGAACCCCCTGAACGCGCTGCGGCTGGAAAACGAAACCCGATCCCTGCGCGCGGTGCAAACGGTCGAGGCGATCACCGCCGCCACCGTCACCGAAGAGGCCATTCAGGCCGCCTATGACGCGCAGTTCGCCGATTTCGAAGGCGAGGATGAATTCAACGCCAGCCACATCCTTGTCGAGACCGAGGAAGAGGCCAATGCCATCAAGGCACAACTGGATGACGGCGCTGATTTCGCTGAACTGGCGAAAGAGAAATCCACCGGCCCCTCGGGTCCGAATGGCGGCGCGCTGGGCTGGTTCGGCACCGGCCAGATGGTGCCCGAATTCGAAGGCGCGGTGATCGCTCTGGAAAAGGGTCAGGTCTCGGATCCGGTGCAAACGCAGTTTGGCTGGCACGTTGTCACGCTGAACGACAAGCGCAAATCGCAGGCCCCCGCGCTTGAGGCTGTGCGGGGCGATCTGTCCCAGACCATCCGGCAAGAGGCGATTCAGGCCAAGATTGACGAACTGACCCAAAGCGCACAGATCGAACGCCCCGCGCTGGAAGGTGCAGGCCCCGAAATCCTGCGCCAGATCGAACTGATTCAGGAGTAATCCCCGTGGCCACGATCACAAAGGTTTCTCCGCTGGCCCCGGCGGGCTTTCCCGAATTGCCCGCCATCGACGGCGTACGTTTCGCCACCGTCGAAGCAGGGGTGCGGTATCAGGGCCGCACCGATGTGATGCTGGCCGTGCTGGACCCCGGCACTTCGGTGGCCGGGGTGTTCACCCGGTCCGCCACCCGCGCGGCCCCGGTGCTGGATTGTCAGGACAAGATCGGGGGGCCTTCGGACGGGCCCGCGGCGATCCTTGTGAACTCGGGCAATGCCAACGCTTTTACGGGGCACTACGGCCAGACCTCGGTGGCCGAGCTTACGCAAGCCGTCGCCACAGCCACCGGCGTTCCGGTCGAGCGTGTCTTTACCTCATCGACCGGTGTGATCGGCGAGCCGCTGCCCCATGAGAAGATCGTATCGCAGCTTGAGGCGCTGAAAACAGGCCTCAGCCGCCACGCCATCGAAGACGCGGCGCGCGCCATCATGACCACGGATACCTTCCCGAAAGGAGCCAGCGCGCAGGTCGAGATTGACGGCAAAACAGTCTCTATTGCAGGAATTGCGAAAGGGTCTGGCATGATCGCGCCCGACATGGCGACGATGCTGGTTTATGTATTCACCGATGCGCAGATCGACCAATCGGTGCTGCAATCGATGCTGAGCGCCCAGACAGATCGCACCTTCAACTGCATCACCGTCGACAGCGATACCTCCACCTCGGACACGCTGCTGCTCTGCGCTACTGGAGCCTCGGGCGTCGATGTCACCGGCAATGCCGCCTTCGCGGACGCTTTGGAAACGGTGATGCTGGACCTCGCGCAGCAAGTGGTGCGCGACGGTGAAGGGGCCACGAAATTCGTAGAAATTCGTGTGACCGGAGCGGCCACGGACGCAGACGCCAAAACCCACGGGCTGGCCATCGCCAACTCGCCTCTGGTCAAAACTGCCATCGCGGGCGAAGACCCCAACTGGGGCCGCATCGTCATGGCCATCGGCAAATCCGGAGCCGCCGCCGACCGTGACTTGCTAAGCATTTCCTTCGGAGACATCCTTGTCGCCGAAAAAGGCTGGGTCAGTCCCGATTATAGCGAAGAAGACGCTGCCGCCTACATGAAAGGTCAGGATTTGGTCATCGCCGTTGATCTGGGCTTGGGCGAGGGCACATCCACCGTCTGGACCTGCGACTTGACCCACGGCTATATCGAGATCAACGCGGATTATCGCTCGTGAAAACAGTTCTGGTATCTGCCGTCGCCCTGATCGACATCGAGGGCCGCGTCCTGCTGGCCCAACGCCCCGAGGGCAAATCCATGGCCGGTCTCTGGGAATTCCCCGGCGGCAAAATCGAACCCGGCGAAACCCCCGAAGCCGCCCTGATCCGCGAATTGCACGAGGAACTGGGCATCGACACCTGGGCCTCCTGCCTCGCGCCCCTGACCTTCGCCAGCCACAGCTATGACGACTTTCACCTGCTCATGCCGCTGTTCGCCTGCCGCAAGTGGGAGGGCATCCCGCAGTCAAAAGAAGGTCAGGCGTTGAAATGGGTGCGGGCGAATGATCTGCGGAGCTATCCGATGCCTGCGGCGGATGTACCGTTGATTCCGATTCTAAGGGATTGGTTGTAGTGTTTTCCATATATATCGAGAAAAAGTTGTGAAGAATATTTCGGCAGTTTTGATTTTTCTTTCTACGACTGCGTACGCGGGCGAAAGGGAAGAACTCGTCGCGGCTCTGATGCAAGGGGGAAGCCATCAATTCGAAGATGAACGCCGTGAAGTTCAGGTTGATGGGTGTCAAATGACCACCTTTAGGTGGCGCGAAATACCCAACCATGGCTGGGTTCTCTGGACTTCATTCCAATTCGATATGATTGACGCTCAACTCAATGAGGACAATCGTTTTCCTGGAAAGAAGTACGCCTATGGCAAGCTTTACGACGGTACACCTGAGGTAGGTTTGGCGCTGTACGGATTCACAATGCGAGATGGCACGCTCACGAGACAAGAACGATCGGTGTTAAGAGAGCCCTCGTCGGATACGTCTCCTTCTCCTAGAGGTGACGGAAATAGCCACTATTACGAGTGGCGAGATAGCATGGTGATTTCGATGACAGGGCCCGGTGTAGAAACAAAAGCTATTACGTTTACAGAGGCTTATGATGCATACGTCAGCAAGTACTGCTCCTTCTCAAGTTAACATTCCTGTATTGCTTAGCTCGTAGGAATTATCAATTGATGTAACTGGAACCAAAGTCACTAATGCCGTTAAACGGCCACTCTCCGCCAACGCATGACAGCTGGTAAGCCTTCTTATGCGTTTCGTACAACTCGAAAGATCACCCCTCCAGCCCTGTTACAATTCGTAAGAATTGAGAAAACATCAGGCAAAACTTGACGCTGATCGTGACCGTGCCCTCAATGGGGCATTGGCGTTCGGGCACCATCCCGGACCCGCCATTTCCGACCCGGGGAGGGGTCGGGTGGGGAGGAGAGAAAGATTGGCTCAGACGCAGTCGGGTGCCGAAGGGATGCAGTCCCTTCCGGCGCTGTTACACCGCAATGTCGCGCAGTTCGGGGATGCCCCGGCCTATCGGGAAAAGGAATTCGGGATCTGGCAATGCTGGTCCTGGGCTGAAACGGCCAAGGAAATCCGCGCCATCGCGCTGGGGTTTCTGGAGCTGGGCGTTGAAAAAGGCGACCACATCGCCGTCATAGGCCGCAACCGTCCGGCGCATTACTGGTCGATGGTGGCCGCGCAGATGGTGGGCGCTGTGCCTGTGCCTCTGTATCAGGACTCGGTCGCCGAAGAGATGGCCTATGTGCTGGAACATTGTGGCGCGAAATACGTGGTCTGCGGCGATCAGGAGCAGGTCGACAAGGTCATCGAGATTCAGGAAAACCTCCATCAGGTCAAACACATCCTCTATACCGACAAGCGCGGTATGCGGAAATATGACCACTCCCAGATGAACGCGCTCGAGGACATCATGGCTGAGGGCAGCGCCGGGCATTTCCGGTTCGACGCCGAGCTCGACAAGCGCATTGCGGCGATCACCTATGACGATACCTGCGTGATGCTGTATACCAGCGGAACGACCGGCAAGCCCAAGGGCGTGGTGCTGTCAAACCGCAATGTCATTGAAAGCGCGAAGAATTCCGCTGAGTTCGACCATCTGACCCGGAACGAAGACATCCTGTCTTACCTGCCGATGGCCTGGGTCGGGGATTTCATCTTTTCCATCGGTCAGGCCTATTGGTGCGGGTTCTGCGTGAACTGCCCCGAAAGCGCCGACACGATGATGACCGACCTGCGCGAGATCGGGCCGACTTATTTCTTCGCCCCGCCGCGCGTGTTCGAGACCCAGTTGACCAATGTCATGATCCGGATGGAAGACGCGGGCAAGTTGAAGCGCAATATGTTCCACCACTTCATGGCGCATGCCAAAAAGGTCGGTGGGTTGCTGCTAGATGGCAAACCCGTGGGCTTTGGTGACAAGCTGAAATATGCGCTGGGCAACCTGCTGGTTTACGGTCCGCTCAAGGATACGCTGGGCTATGGCCGGTTCCGCGTCGGCTATACGGCGGGTGAAGCGATCGGGCCGGAAATCTTTGATTTCTATCGCTCTTTGGGCATCAACTTGAAACAGCTTTATGGCCAGACCGAGGCGACTGTGTTCATCACCGTGCAGCCTGATGGCGAAGTGCGTGCCGATACGGTTGGCGTTCCTGCGCCGGATGTTGAGTTGAAGATCGATGATAAGGGCGAGATCCATTATCGCTCGCCCGGGGTGTTTGTGGAGTATTACAACAACCCGGATTCCACCGCCTCGACCAAGGACGCCGAGGGCTGGGTGGCCACCGGGGATGCCGGGTTCATCGAGGAGGGCTCGGGCCATCTGCGGATCATCGACCGCGCCAAGGATGTGGGCAAGATGGCCGATGGGTCGATGTTTGCGCCCAAGTATGTCGAGAACAAGCTGAAATTCTATCCCGATATTCTTGAGGTCGTGCTGTTTGGTAACGGCAAGGATCGCTGTGTCGCTTTCATTAATATCGACCTGACGGCGGTGGGCAACTGGGCCGAACGCAACAACGTGGCCTATGCCTCCTACCAGGAACTGGCGGGACATCCGCGTGTGTTAGAGACGATTCGCAGCCATGTAGAAGAGGTGAATAAGTCGGTCGCGGCGGATGAGATGTTGTCGGGCTGTCAAGTGCATCGCTTTGTGGTGCTGCACAAGGAACTGGATGCCGATGACGGTGAGATGACGCGGACGCGGAAGGTGCGGCGCGGTTTTGTCGAGGACAAGTTCCACGACATCATCGCCGCTTTGTATGACGGGTCGGACAGCGTGTCGACCACGACCGAAGTGACCTATGAGGATGGCCGCAAGGGTTCGATCTCGGCGACGCTTGAGATTGTCGATGCGCCGGTTGTGCCGGTCACGCCGCATAAGGTGGCCGCGGAATGAGGGCCGTTCGAGCGCCGCTCGACCTTGCGGTCATCGCCCCGCCCGCCGTCCCGTTTTTTGTGTCAGGGAGGGTCTGATGCTGGATAATTCCGAAGGATATGTCACCGAAGACGGCCGCCAGATCGGCGGCGTGGTGATGGAGATGAAGAACATCACCCTGCGCTTTGGCGGTGTGGTGGCGATCAAGGATATCTCGTTCGACATCCGCGAGGGTGAGATTCGCGCCATCATCGGGCCGAACGGGGCGGGCAAGTCCTCGATGCTGAATGTGATTTCGGGGTTCTATGTCCCGCAGGAGGGTGAGGTCTGGTTTCATGGGTCGAAACGCCCGCCGATGCGACCTTTTGAGGTGGCGCAGCAGGGCATCGCGCGGACGTTCCAGAATATCGCTCTGTTCGAAGGGATGAGCGTTCTGGACAACGTGATGACCGGGCGTCTGAGCTTTATGAAGACTAACATCCTGCAGCAGGCGTTGTGGAAGGGGAAGGCCGAGGCGGAGGAGACCGAGAACCGCGAGGCGGTCGAGAAGATCATCGATTTCCTTGAAATTCAGCACATCCGCAAAACGCCCGTGTCTCGTCTGCCCTATGGTTTGAAAAAGCGCGTCGAACTGGCCCGTGCCTTGGCGGCAGAGCCCAAGCTGTTGCTGCTGGACGAGCCGATGGCCGGGATGAATGTTGAAGAAAAAGAGGACATGAGCCGCTTTATCCTCGACGTGAATGACGAGTTCGGCACCACGATTGCCCTGATCGAACACGATATGGGCGTGGTGATGGACCTGAGCGACCGGGTGGTCGTTATGGACTACGGAAAGAAGATCGGTGACGGCACACCGGATGAGGTCCGCAACAACCAAGAGGTTATCGACGCCTATCTGGGGGTCAGTCATGATTGATCGCCAAATGGAAATCTGGGGAGGCACCAATGCCTGAACAACTCGTATTTGCGATGGAGGTCATCCTCAACGGTCTGATGGCCGGGGTGCTTTATGCGCTGGTCGCGCTGGGCTTTGTGCTGATCTACAAGGCGTCCGGGATTTTCAATTATGCCCAAGGGGTTATGGCCCTGTTTGCGGCAATGACGCTGGTCGGGATCATGAAAGGACAGGTGCCCTTTGCGCATCTGATCAATGCGACCTTTGGCACGCATATCCATTACTTTGGCTGGAATGTACCGGCGCTGCTGGCGATTATCCTGACCATGGCCGTTATGGTCCTGTTGGCCTGGGCGGTGCAGCGGTTCGTGATGCGACATCTGGTGGGGCAGGAGCCGATTATCCTGTTCATGGCTACCATCGGTCTGGCCTATTTCCTTGAGGGCGTGGCCGACCTGATGTGGGGGTCCGAGATCAAGACGTTGGATGTGGGTCTGCCGCAGGGGATCAACCTGTGGATCGACGAGACGACCTTTAACATCTTCGATTATGGTTTCTTCATCGATAATCTGGATATCGTGGCAACGATCATCGCGGCCCTTCTGGTGGCGGCGCTGGTGGCGTTCAGCCAGTATACCAAACAAGGCCGGGCGATGCGTGCGGTGGCGGATGACCATCAGGCGGCGCTGTCGGTGGGGATTTCGCTGAACTTCATCTGGGTCATGGTCTGGTCGGTGGCCGGGTTCGTCGCGTTGGTCGCAGGGATCATGTGGGGCACCAAATCGGGCGTTCAGTTCTCGCTGAGCCTGATCGCGCTCAAGGCGTTGCCGGTGCTGATGCTGGGCGGGTTCACCTCGATCCCCGGAGCCATCGTCGGCGGGTTGATCATCGGCGTCGGAGAGAAGCTGTTCGAATTTGCCCTCGGCCCCGCGCTGGGCGGCGCAACCGAGAACTGGTTTGCCTATGTGCTGGCGCTGATCTTTCTGGTGTTCCGACCGCAGGGTCTGTTTGGGGAGAAGATCATTGAAAGGGTTTAAGTTCCCCATGATTTTGGGTGTCTCTGCGAGCATGGTTTTTCTTTGCGCGCTGGCCGCTTGGGGTGTCCCAGAGCTATGGACCGATGAGGGCGTATTCCGCTCTGGGTTGCTGAAGAAATTGATGATCTACGCGGCACCGATATTGGTGGCATTGCTCTATTTTGCCATTGCCGCTCTGCTTTTCAGGACTGGTTTCTTCGAAAGAACTATGGCGGTAGCTGGCTTTCTAGTCGCGCTTTCACTGCTGTTTTTTGCAGCGATTTCTGTGTTTGGCGTAATGGTAAGCATTGGAATTACTGGGATCATTTTTGGGACATTTCCACTCGCAATCACTGCTCTGTCGCTGGTCGGAACGTCCTTGGTGCTCCTCGACCGCGGAAATGAGGAAAAGGCTTCGATCTCATGACCAAACTGATCGCCATCATCAACGTCATCGCATGGGCGGGGTTCTGGGCCTTTGGGTATATCGCGCTCACCTCGGATGATCTGAGTGCAGGTCAATTGACCATCGCGGCCATTCTGGCCTTTGCCGGGCTGATCATGGGCGTTCTGGCCTATCTGAAACTGGTGCGCGCGTCCGAGGCGACCGGATACGCCAAAGGGTCCAACCAACTGGACGCAGCTGCCCGAAATCGGGCGCAGGAAGAATGGGGAAAGTAAGAAATGTTCTATCGTGAAGCCGGGGACTTCAAAGTCTCATATGTCGATGACAGCCAGACTTTCCCGATCAAGTTTGACCGGTATCGGTACTACGTGGTGCTGGCGGTGGCGTTTGGGATCATCCCGTTCATCATCAACGATTACTGGGCCAATGCGCTGCTGCTGCCCTTTCTGATCTACGCCATCGCGGCGATCGGGCTGAACATTCTGGTTGGTTATTGCGGACAGGTCTCGCTGGGGACCGGCGGGTTCATGGCGGTGGGGGCCTATGCCTGCTACAAGCTGATGACCGCCTTTCCGGATGTCAGCATGTTCATCCACGTCCTGCTGGCCGGAGGTATCACCGCCATCGTCGGTGTGCTGTTCGGCCTGCCGTCCCTGCGGATCAAGGGGTTCTATCTGGCCGTGGCCACGCTGGCGGCGCAGTTTTTCCTTGTGTGGCTGTTCAACCGGGTGCCGTGGTTCTACAACTATTCGGCCTCCGGTCAGATCAACGCGCCCGAGCGTGAGGTGTTCGGCATCATCATCACCGGGCCGAACGCGCCTGCCTGGGCCACCTATCTGTTCTGCCTGATCTTCCTGACGGTCTGCGCCATCATCGCACGCAACCTGACCCGCGGCACCACGGGCCGCACATGGATGGCGATCCGCGACATGGACATCGCGGCCGAGATCATCGGGGTGAACCCGCTCAAGGCCAAGCTGACCGCCTTTGCCGTCAGCTCGTTCTTTGTCGGCATCGCGGGGGCGCTGTTCTTCGCGGTCTATCTGGGCGCGGTCGAGGTCGGAGAAGTCTTCGGCATCCAGAAATCGTTCCTGGTGCTGTTCATGGTAATTATCGGCGGATTAGGATCTATTTTTGGCTCCTTCGCCGGGGCGGCCTTTCTGGTGCTGCTGCCGGTGGTTCTGAAAGTGGTCGGCGTCGATGTTCTGGGTTGGCCCACGGATATCGTGGCGCATCTGCAGCTGGTGATCGTCGGTGCGCTGATCATCATGTTCCTGATCCTCGAACCGCACGGGCTGGCGCAGCTGTGGCGCGTGGCGAAAGAGAAACTGAGACTCTGGCCGTTCCCGCACTAGGGGGCAGGCCCAACCAAAAGACGGGTGGCAAGCCCGAACCTCAACATCGGATCAATCAAGGGAGGAGACACCCGATGAAAACGAAACTGGCAACCATGGCGCTGGGCGCCCTGATGGCTGCAAGCCCCGCACTGGCGGATCTTGTGATCCCGGACCTCAGCTATCGCACGGGTCCATATGCGGCGGGCGGTATTCCGTTCTCGGATGGCTATAACGACTATTTCACCCTGCTGAACGAACGCGATGGCGGTATCGGCGGTGTTCCGGTTCGCGTGATCGAGTGTGAGACCGGCTATAACACCGAAAAAGGTGTGGAATGTTATGAATCCACCAAGGGCGAAGGCGCGCTGGTCTATCAGCCGCTGTCCACCGGGATTACCTATCAGTTGATCCCCAAAGTGACCGCAGATGGCATTCCGCTGCACACGATGGGCTATGGACGGACCTCGGCGGCAAACGGCAAGGTGTTCAGCAACGTGTTCAACTATCCGGCCAATTACTGGAACGGCGCGTCGGGTGCGATCAACTATCTGCTGGATGAAAACGGGGGTGACCTGAGTGGTAAGAAAATCGCGCTGGTCTATCACAACTCGGCCTATGGCAAAGAGCCGATCCGCACGCTGGAAATGCTGTCGGAAAAGCACGGCTATGATCTGACGCTGCTGCCGGTGGATCACCCCGGTCAGGAGCAGAAGTCGCAATGGCTGCAAATCCGCCGTGAAAAGCCCGACTATGTGGTCATGTGGGGCTGGGGCGTGATGAATCAGGTCGCAGTTCAGGAGGCCGCCAACATCCGCTTCCCGATGGAGAACTTCATCGGCGTCTGGTGGTCCGGTGCCGAGTTTGACGTGGAACCTGCAGGCGACAAAGCCACCGGTTATAAGGCGCTGACATTCACCGGTCTGGGTGATGACTATCCGGTCTATGACGATCTGCGCAAATACGTGGTCGATGGTGGCAAGGCAGCCGGTGCCGGTGACCAGTTGGGTGCCGTGCAGTACAACCGTGGCCTTTATGCAGCGATGCTTGCGGCCGAGGCGATCAAAACCGCGCAGGAAATGCACGGTGTGGCTGACATCACTCCGGCGATGATGCGGGACGGGATGGAAGCGCTCGAAATCACCAATGCCAAGATGGAAGGCCTCGGCATGGCCGGGTTCGGCCCTGAATTCTCGGTCTCGTGCGAAAACCACGGCGGCCCCGGTCTGGTCGGTGTCGTGCAGTGGGATGCGTCGACCGGAACCTGGAATAGCATTCAGGAGTTCAAGCCGACCGACGCCGAGGTGATCGGCCAACTGATTGCAGAAGATTCCGCAGCCTACGCCGCTGAGAACAACATCTCGTCGCGCTGCGAATAAGCACAAGCGCCCCGGTTCGACCCCGGGGCGCCCCAAGAACCCGAAGCGGCGGGTCATCTGCCGCTTCTTATAAACCGCCCCGGGTGGGCAGGCATGAGGACACGCGCTGATGCTGGATGCGGCACAAACCACAGATGTGCAGGCGGAAACCCTGCTCGAGGTCAACAATATCGAGGTGATCTACAACCACGTGATCCTCGTGCTGAAAGGCGTCAGCCTGACCGTGCCCAAGGGTGGCATCACGGCGCTGCTGGGCGGCAATGGTGCAGGCAAGACCACGACGCTGAAGGCGGTGTCGAACCTGCTGCATTCGGAACGGGGTGAAGTCACGAAGGGCTCGATCAAGTATCGCGGCCAGAGTGTACACGAAAGCGATCCTGCCGATCTGGTGCAGAAGGGCGTTATTCAGGTGATGGAGGGTCGTCACTGTTTCGAACACCTCACGGTCGAGGAAAACCTGCTGACCGGTGCCTACACCCGCAAGGATGGCAATGCCGCGGTCCAGCAGGATCTGGAACTGGTTTACAATTATTTCCCGCGCCTGAAGGAACGCCGCCGTAGCCAGGCGGGCTATACCTCGGGCGGGGAACAGCAGATGGTGGCGATGGGCCGGGCGCTGATGTCGCGGCCCGAGACGATCCTGCTGGACGAACCCTCGATGGGTCTGGCCCCGCAGCTGGTCGAAGAGATTTTCGGCATCGTGAAGGACCTGAACGAGAAAGAAGGCGTATCCTTCCTGTTGGCCGAGCAGAACACAAATGTGGCTCTGAGATTTGCCCATTACGGCTATATTCTGGAATCGGGCCGCGTGGTGATGGATGGCCCGGCCGCCGAATTGCGCGAAAACCCGGACGTTAAGGAGTTTTACCTCGGCATGTCGGACGAAGGCCGCAAGAGCTTTCGCGACGTGCGCTCATACCGCCGCCGCAAGAGATGGCTGTAAGCGGATGGAGGATCTTTCGATGACCTATTTCGACAAGCTTGAAACCCGTTCCGCCGACGAACGCGCTGCCGATCACGCGCGCGCGTTGCCGGCCCAGATTGCACGGGCGCAATCGGCCCCCGGCTATGCGGATATCCTGACGGGCATTGACGCGGCTGCGGTGACCAGCGCCGAGGCTTTGGCCAAACTGCCGGTGTTGCGCAAGTCCGATCTGACGCAGGCGCAGGGCACGCGGCCTCCGTTCGGTGGTTTCACCGTCAAGCCCGCGCGGCATTTCCAGCATGTGTTCCAGTCACCGGGCCCGATCTATGAACCGGGCAGCACCGATCACGACTGGTGGCGCATGGGGCGGTTTCTGAACGCCGCCGGGGTGGGTCCGGGTGACATCGTGCAGAACTGTTTCGGCTATCACCTGACCCCGGCGGGCATGATCTTTGAAAGCGGCGCGCAGGCCGTTGGCGCGGCTGTGCTGCCCGCAGGCACCGGCCAGACCGAGTTGCAGGTGACCGCCGCCCGCGACGTGGGCTGTTCCGCCTATGCGGGCACACCGGATTACCTGAAAATCATCCTCGACAAGGCGGATGAGATGGGCGTTGCCCTGCAATTCGCAAAGGCTGTGGTTGGCGGTGGCGCTCTGTTCCCGTCGCTGCGCCAGGAATATGCGGACCGCGGCATCGCCTGCCTGCAATGCTATGCTACCGCCGATCTGGGCAACATCGCCTATGAAAGCCCCGCGATGGAAGGAATGATCCTCGACGAACATGTCATCGTCGAGATCGTCACCCCCGGCACTGGCACCCCCGTGGCCCCAGGAGAGGTAGGTGAGGTTGTGGTGACCACGCTCAACCCCGATTACCCGCTGATCCGCTTCGCCACGGGCGATCTGTCGGCGATCATGCCCGGAACCTCCCCCTGTGGGCGCACCAACCTGCGCATCAAGGGCTGGATGGGCCGCGCCGATCAGACCACCAAGATCAAAGGCATGTTTGTCCGCCCCGAACAGGTGGCTGCGCTGGTCGACAAGCATGATGAGATCGTCAAGGCGCGCGTCATTGCCGCCCGGCAGGGTGAGATGGACACCATGACCGTCCAGATCGAAAGCCCCAGCAGCAATGATGGCGTTTACGCCAAATCCGTAGTCGAGGTGCTGAAACTGAAAGGCGCGATCGAGGTTGTGGCCCCCGGCTCTCTGCCCAAGGATGGTTTGGTGATCGAGGATCAGCGCGTCTACGAGTGATCCGCGCGCGCCCTGTGACGCAGATTTGTGGCGCGGCCCACTGGCTTTTCCTAGCGTTTTGGTCGATTAAGGGCCGAACCTTGAGGGATGTCAGGCACAGGCCATGACCGAGATCGAATATTCGGAACACGGAACCCGCAATCGCGGCGCGCTGGGCACCCGGCTGGTGGGTGGCGTGGCCTATGTGGTGGCTGCGGCCTGTCTGTTGCCGATGGTTGCGGTGGTGCTGGCGGCGGTGACAGGCGGAACCGATACGATTTCGCACCTGTTAGAGACTGTTTTGCCCGGCTACACGGCCACCACGCTGATCCTTGTGGTTCTGGTTGCCGCCGGAACATTCTCGATCGGCACCGGGGCGGCGTGGCTGGTCACGATGACCAAATTCCCCGGGGTCCGGTTTCTTGAGATCGCTCTGGTCCTGCCGCTGGCTTTCCCGGCCTATGTGCTGGCCTATGCCTATACGTTCATTCTGGATCATCCCGGCATCGTGCAAACGACGCTGCGCGAGGTGACGGGCTGGGGTCCGCGCGACTATTGGTTCCCCGAGATACGCTCGACCGAGGGCGCGGCGGTGATGCTGATCCTGGTGCTGTATCCTTATGTCTACCTGCTGGCCCGTGCGGCCTTTCTGCAGCAAAGCGCCACCGCCTTTCTGGCGGCGCGCGCGCTGGGCAACAATCCGTGGTTGGCGTTCCGGCGGGTGTCGCTGCCGATGGCGCGCCCGGCCATTGCAGGCGGTGTGCTGCTGGCGGTGATGGAGACCATCGCCGATTTCGGCACCGTCTCGTATTTCGGGGTGCAGACCTTTGCCACAGGCATCTACACCAGCTGGTTTTCCATGGCTGACCGCGCGGCGGCGGCGCAGCTGGCGCTGTGCCTGCTGGGCTTTGCGCTGGTCATGGCCGTGGCGGAACGAACCCAGCGCGGCAAGGCGAAGTATTATCAGGCGGGCAAGCGTCACACGGTTATGCCCGCTGCGCAGCTGAAAGGCTGGCAGTCGCTGGCGGCGTTCCTGCTGTGTGCCATTCCGGTGCTGTTCGGGTTCCTGCTGCCCGTGGTGATCCTTGTGCAGATGGGGCTGGAATCCGAGCAGAACCTGCTGTCAAAGCGCTATATCGGGTTCATCCGGAATTCACTGACGCTGGCCGGGACCGCAGCGGTGATCACCGTCTGCGCCGCCGTTTCGGTCGGGTTTTTTCAGCGTTTGCGCCCCGGGCGCGGCTCGGCCACGGCGGCTTATCTGGCGCGGCTGGGCTATGCGGTACCGGGCGGCGTGATCGCGGTGGGGCTGATCGTGCCCTTTGCCGGGTTCGACAATGCTCTGGACGCTTGGATGCGGCAGACGTTTGATATCTCGACCGGGCTGCTGGTGACTGGCTCGATCTGGTTGCTGATCGCGGCTTATATGGTGCGGTTTCTGGCCGCCGCGCTCAGCGCCTACGAGGGTGGCCAAAGTACCGTGCATGCCAACATGGATGCTGCCGCGCGGTCGTTGGGGCAGACGCCCCTTGGCACGTTGCGCCGGGTGCATCTGCCGATCCTGACGCCATCGCTGCTGACCGCGTTGCTGATCGTCTTTGTCGATGTGATGAAGGAACTGCCCGCAACCTTGATCATGCGGCCGTTCAATTTCGACACGCTGGCGGTGCAGGCCTACCGTCTGGCCTCGGACGAACGGCTTGAAGGTGCTGCGGTGCCATCGCTGGTCATTCTGGCCGTGGGGCTGCTGCCGGTGATCCTGATCTGCCGTCAGGTCGGACGCCGGTAACCGCGCACGGCGGTTCAAAAATACCACACCGCGTTTGCGCCGGACTTGATTCAAAAGCCAATTCCGGCAAGGCTTGTTCCATGAACATGCAGCCTCCCAGCCGGTTCGGGTCCGGCTCTGCCCAGATGCCGGTCGCGTTTGACCGGCGCGAGATGTCTCATATCCTGTCAGTCTATGGCCGAATGGTCGCCGCCGGGGAATGGCGCGACTACGGGATTTCGAACCTGCGCGACATGGCGGTGTTTTCGATCTTCCGCCGCACGGCTGAACACCCGATCTATCGCGTCGAGAAGCACCCCCGCCTGCGGCTGCGTCAGGGGATGTATTCGGTGGTCGGGATGGACGGACGCATCCTGAAACGCGGCCACGACCTGCGGGCGGTACTCAGGGTGCTTGAGCGCAAGCTGATCCGTTCGGTTGACCTTGATTAGAGCCGTTTATGTGATGTGACCGGCCCGTCCCCTTGCGCTGCGATGCGGGCGATTGCCTGATCCATCGGCTCGAGCGCGACGGCCATGTGGTAGGCATTGGCGTGCAGCAGTAGGTTCTCGGCGGCGACCCAGGCGACATGGCCTTTCCAGAACAGCAAATCCCCGCGTTGCGGCGGTGCGCCCGGCGGGACAAGCGTGCCGACCTCGCGTTCCTGATCGCCGCTGTCTCCGGGGCAGGGGATGCCACAGGCCAGAAGCACCGCCTGCACCAGACCGGAACAATCCAGCCCGAACCGGCTGTTGCCACCCCATAGGTACGGCGTGCCCAGAAAAAGCTGCGCAGCGGCCACCGGATCGGTCAACCGTGTATCGACAGGCATCGCATGGACCGCAGGGATGAAGCCCAGGGCGGTTTCCAGAAATCCGTCCCGCTCGGACAGTGACCGGATTTTGCTGCCGAAACTCAGCGAGACCTGATCGGCGCTTTTCATATTGGGGGTCGCATAGGCATGGGTCGCGGCTGCTGCGATCCAATGGGTCGGTGGCTCAATCGGGCCCAGATGGTCCGAGACGACCCAGCCGGTATATCCGTCCTTTGCCGATACAACCCGGCTGCAGCCGTCTTGTGTATCGGTCACCGAGACGGTGTCGCCGAACAGCAGCTGCCGGTCTCGCGGCCCGTCGGGCTGGCGCAGCAGGTTGACGACCGGATTGATGATCTGCGCTTGACTCACAGGTTCAGAATCTCGGGCAATGCGGCCAGCAGGGCGCGGGGGCCCTGGCCCAAGCCGCCCTTGCTGCGTCCCGGTTCTTTGCTGCGTTGCCAGGCGTAGATGTCGAAATGCATATACCGGCTATCACCGGCAAAACGACGCAGGAACAGCGCCGCGGTGATCGAGCCCGCAAACCCGCCCGCAGGCGCATTGTCCAGATCGGCGATACCCGGTTCGATCATCGTCTCGTAAGGATCGTGAAACGGCATCCGCCAAACCGGGTCGGCGGCGGGATGGGCCGCGCGCGCCAAGGCCTCGGCGGCGCTGTCGTCATCGGTGTAGAACGGGGCCAGATCAGGCCCCACCGCCACCCGCGCCGCGCCGGTCAGCGTGGCCATCGAGATCACCAGATCAGGTCCGCCCTCATCCGCAAGCGCCAGTGCATCGGCCAGCACAAGACGCCCTTCGGCATCGGTGTTGTTGATCTCGACCGTCAGGCCGTTGCGGGCGGTCAGGATGTCGCCGGGGCGGAAGGCATTGCCTGCCACCGCGTTTTCCACCGCCGGGATCAGCACCCGCAGCTGGAGGTTCAGCCCCAGCTTCATGATCATCTGCGCCAGCCCCAGCACATTGGCCGCGCCGCCCATGTCCTTTTTCATAAGGCCCATCGACGCGCCGGGTTTCAGGTTCAGCCCGCCCGTGTCGAAACAGACGCCCTTGCCCACCAGCGTCAGCTTTGGCCCGCTGTTGCCCCAGTTCAGCTCGATCAGACGCGGCGCTTGGGCAGCGGCGCGCCCGACCGTGTGGATCATCGGAAAGTTCTGGTCCAGCAGGGCGTCTCCGGTGATGACGGAACAGCGCGCGCCGCAGTCCTCGGCCAAAGTCTCGGCTGCGATCTGCAGCTGTTCCGGCCCCATATCCGAGGCTGGCGTGTTCACCATATGCCGGATCAGCAGTTCTGCATTGGCCATCGTCTCGACCCGCGCCGCGTCGATGCCATCCGGTGCGACCAGCCGCGCCTTGGCCGCAGCGCCGGGGGCGTAACGGTCAAAGACATAGCCCGTCATCAACCACCCGAAACACTCGGCCTCAAGCACCTCGGCCGACACACCAGAGGCGATGCGATAGGTGCCCTCGGGCAGGGCTTCGGCCGCTGCTGCCAGCGGGAAGCGTTTGCGCGCGCGCTTAGCTGCGCTGCCATAGCCCGCAAGCGCAGCCTCTGGTGCGCCGTCACGGCCGGGCAGCAGCAGTACCTGACCCAGCGCGGCGGCAAAGCTGCTGGCTGCGACCCAAGCCTGAATGCGGTCGGGCTGATCCGCCAGCCAGTCGGCAAGGTCGGCTTGGTCCAGCACATAAAGCGGCAGCGCGGGGTCGGAGGGCGGGGCGAAGGACAGGGTCATGGGCGTCTCGGGCTGGTTCAGATCGCGCCCAGACTAGCCGCCTATGATCCGCCCGCAACCCCCCTCAGACCGAAAGGTCCTGCTGATCCCAAACCGCCGTCAGCGAGCGCTCGCCGACCCGGATCAGACGCCCCAGCGTGGCCCCGGTGGCCACAGCATCGCCGTAATCCACCGTATGGGCCACATCGCCCGCCACGCGGGCCAGCGCCGTCATCCCGACCTGATCGGCAATCGCCACCAGAGATTTCGCGCATTTGCGCAACCCCGGCCAGTCGCGCTGTCGCCAAAACCGTTCGCAGTTCGACAGGCGCAGCGCCAGTTCCTCGACCGTGCGGCACAGCACGTCCAGCGCGTTGGTGTCGCCCAGCTGATGATACAGGCTGCTGAGCCGGTCCGGGTCCAGCCGCACGGATTCTTTCTGTTCAAGCGTGATAATCTTGTCCACCACATTCACCCCATTCGTCATGCCCCCACGGCACAGGGCCACCCTGCCACCGGATACCTTTGCAATTCCTTGCGTTGCAGGGGGATAATGTCTCGAATTTTGTGCGAATTCGGGTTACAGAGCGGATCAGTCAAGATCACAGGGGCATCACAATGAACTTCGCCAAACCTTTGCCGAACTATCTGGTGAAACGGTATCACGGCTGGAAAGCGACGACCTATTCGGAAAATCAGGTCTGGTACCGGCGGCTGGCGACCGAAGGGCAACGCCCCCGCGCGATGGTGATTTCCTGCTGTGACAGCCGGGTGCATGTGACCTCGATGTTCGGGGCGGATCAGGGCGACTTCTTCATCCACCGCAACATCGCCAATCTGGTGCCGCCCTATCTGCCGGACGGTGATCACCACGGCACCAGCGCAGCCATCGAATATGCGGTGACCGCACTGAAAGTGGCACATCTGATCGTTCTGGGCCATTCCCAATGTGGCGGCGTGCAGGGCTGCATCGATATGTGCAAGGGGCAGGCCCCGCAGTTGGAGAACAAGGACAGTTTCGTCGGGCGCTGGATGGATATCCTCAAACCGAAATACGAACTGGTTGCCGATGTCGAGGACAGCACCGAGCAGGCCCGCCAGTTCGAACGTCACGCCGTCGTTGCCTCGCTGGAAAATCTGATGACTTTCCCGTTCGTATCATCGGCCGTCGAAGATGGCGCGCTGAGCCTGCATGGCCTGTGGACCGATATCGGCGAGGGCGGGCTGGAATGCTACGACCCGGCTGAGAAGAAATTCGTCACGGTCTGAGCGGGCCTCTGCCTGCCCATTTTGGAATGACGCGGATCAGCCCTCTGATTTCGCGTCATTTTTTGTTATGATCACGGTGTCGTTATTGGAATCGGATCATACTCATGCGATTGATTAAACGGATTTTTGTCACTCTGATCGTGGTTGTTGCAACGCTGGTCGCGGTGTCCTACCTGCTGCCCGGCAAGGCCGAAGTGTCGCGTAGCATCACCATCGACGCACCGCCGGCTGCCATCTTTCCCTACGTGAATTCGATGCAGGAAACCGAGAAATGGTCACCCTGGCTGTCCCGCGACCCCGAAACCAAACTGTCCTATAGCGGCCCCGAGGCCGGGGTCGGAAACACCCTGAACTGGAGTTCCGAGCATCCGCAGGTCGGGACCGGATCGCAGGAAATCGTCGAAAGCGTGCAGGACCAGCAGGTCAGGACGGCGCTTGATTTTGGTCCGATGGGCCAAGCCTCGGCCTCGTTCGTGCTGCAGCCCGAAGGTGGTGCCACCCAGGTCACCTGGGGGTTCACATCCGATCTGGGCCTGAACCCGATGTCGCGCTGGATGGGGCTGATGATGGATAAATGGGTCGGTGGAGATTACGAGCGCGGGCTGGATAACCTGAAAGCGGTGGTTGAAGGGCAGGGGTGATCTGACCAAGGCCGACGGATCGTCGTGACGTAGACAAACGCAACTACCGAAAGACTGTTCAGGACCGCTGGCGGATATGAGCAGGCGGGGCCATGAGTCGTTTTCGTATGGCTCGCCCAGCGGGCTTTTCCAGCCATTTGTTGGCCAGAACAGCCGTTGCAATGGAGACTGCAACGTAGATCGGCAGGGTTGCCATACTGTTTGCAAAGGCGCGGCTGCCGTCGAACATCAGATCAGCCACCAGAAGTGCAGACATCTGCAGCGGCACGTGAACAAGGTAGAGGCTGTAGCTGATATCGCCGACAACCGTCACCCGTTTTCCTGATCTCGGCGCGATCCGATCCAGCGCTACAAAGAAGCACAGGATTGCAACGGAAGTGCCGGGAACAATCAGGAAATGGTGCCCGGACGCGATGCCAAGAGCCACAAGCGCGGCACCAAGCAGAATGATCAGGATTGCTCGGAGTGGTCTGTCATAAGGCCTAAGCGCATACAGAACGGAGCCCAGGAAAAAATACCCGCCACATTCGAATACCAGATCCGAAACATACCACAGCCCGCCCGGCCGAAGCGCGAACCAGCACCAGAAAAAAGCGCTCAGAAGCAGGGGAACCCCAAGCGGGAATCGTCGGATCATTGTCAGGGCAAAGAAGAACAGGACATAGATGAAGATTTCGGCCGATACCGACCAGATCGGCCCGTTAAAGCTCAGCCCCCACGAGAATGTGGGCCAGTTCGACGACATGAACAGCTGCAAGACAAAGTGAAACAGGTCATTATTGCCGTAGACCTGCCAGTGCCCGACCATCTTCAGGCTGAACCATTGCAGCAATGCAACGTAGATCAGGGTGCAAAAATGGAGCGGATATAGCCTTGCAAAGCGGGCTACTCCGAACTCGCGGGCGGTTGTCTTGCGCGTAAGATAGACATGCGCGAACACAAATCCGGATATCAGCCAGAACAGCTCGACGGCATTGGCTGCCCAATGGCTGTACAGCGGCTCAAGGATGGCGGCATAAGGAAACGTGCCGATGGGCGGGATAGACGGGCGATCAAGGGCGTCGGCCAGATAGAAATGGTGGTAGTGGAATATCACCACAGCAAGGGCGGCGACGCCTCGCAAAAAATCGACCCAAACAAAATGCTGAATTCGTGAATTGGCAGGATTCAAATGGTTGCAGCCCTCGGTTCGTGTAATCGCACGCATTGCCACCAAAACCCGGCCTCACGACCAACGTTTCGCTAACTGCAGATCAATCGATCGCAGGGTTGCATTCTATTTCGGTCGATACAAGGTTTTTCCAGCTGACATCAGAGCGGCCCGTTCAGCCGTTTTTTCCGGATCAATGCACCCGCAAAAGCAAGAACCCCGCCACGGGGGGCGGGGTTCAGGGCGTTCGGTCCGGCGGTTGTGCCGGTTAGCCCTTTTTCAAAACCTCACGGCCCAGCAATTCAGCGATCTGTACCGCGTTCAGGGCAGCACCCTTGCGCAGGTTGTCCGACACACACCACAGGTTCAGGCCGTTCTCGATGGTCGAATCCTGACGGATGCGGCTGATGAAGGTGGCGAAGTCGCCCGCGCATTCGATGGGCGAGACGTAGCCACCGGGTTCACGCTTGTCGATCACCATGATGCCCGGCGCTTCGCGCAGGATATCGCGGGCCTCGTCTTCGTCCAGGAATTCCTCGAACTCGATATTCACGGCCTCGGAATGGCCGACAAAGACCGGAACGCGGACGCAGGTTGCGGTGACCTTGATCGACGGGTCGACGATCTTTTTGGTCTCGACAACCATCTTCCACTCTTCCTTGGTCGAGCCGTCTTCCATGAAGACATCGATCTGCGGAATGACGTTGAAGGCGATCTGTTTCTGGAATTTCTTCGGCTCAACCTCGGTGGTGGGGTTGTAAACCGCTTTGGTCTGATCCCAAAGCTCATCCATGCCCTCTTTACCGGCACCGGAAACCGACTGATAGGTCGAGACAACCACACGCTTGATCTTCGCACGATCATGCAGCGGCTTCAGCGCAACAACCATCTGCGCGGTCGAGCAGTTGGGGTTCGCGATGATGTTCTTGTTCTTGTAGTCGTGGATCGCCTGCGGGTTACATTCCGGCACGATCAGCGGGATATCCGGGTCATAGCGATAAAGCGACGAGTTATCGATCACAACGCAACCCGCCGCGGCCGCCTTGGGCGCGTAGACCTTGGTTGCGTCCGAGCCGATGGCAAACAGCGCCATGTCCCAGCCGGTGAAATCAAAGGTATCGATGTCCTGGGTTGTCAGTGTCTTGTCGCCAAAGCTTACTTCTGTCCCCAGCGAACGACGGCTTGCCAGCACGGCAAGTTCATCGACCGGGAACTGGCGTTCCGCCAGAATGTTCAGCATTTCGCGGCCCACGTTACCCGTGGCGCCGGCGACAACGACGCGATAGCCCATTTCATGTCTCCAAAGTTAAGGACGCGCGTTCATAGCCGCGTTGCGGCCAAGAAAAAAGAGGCGTTTCGGCTTATTTCACCCCGTCACACCGATTTGACGCAGTTCAGAACCGTTCAGGGTTGTTTCAGCAAGGATCGATAAACCTCGACGATGGCCTGTGCTTCGCCTTCGATTCGAAAATTCTGTTCGACATGGACGCGGGCGGCCTGTCCGGCGGATGCCAGCGCGGCGCGATCCTGCAGCATATCCTCCAGCGCAGCGGCCAGCGCCGGGGCGTTGTCCTTTTCGACCAATCGCCCCGTCTCGCCATCCTTGATCTGCGCGCTGAACGCGCCGACCCCATGGCAAGCAATCGCGGGCACGCCCGAGGCCATCGCCTCAAGCGGGGTCAGGCCGAACCCTTCGTGACGCGCAGGGGCCACGAAAAGATCGAGCGCGCGATAGGTCTCGACAATTTCATCCCACGGTCGTTCGCCCAGAAAATGCACGCGATCGCCAAGGCCTGCGTCTTGCAGCTTTTGTTCCTGTTCGGCCTGAAATGCTTCAAACTCCTTGGTGGTGCGCCCGGTGAAGATTACATGAGCGTCCGGGTGATGGGGCAGGACCTCTAAGGCAGCTTCCACCAGCAAATCGACGCCTTTCTGGGGGCGGATGCGGCCAAAGCAGCCGATCAGAAGGCCATCGGGCAGGCCAAGCTTCTGGCGCAGGGCGTGCTTGTCTTCGGCGGGGTGGAACAGTTCGGTATTCACCCCATGCATGATGACGGTTGCGGGATGTTCCAGAAACGAGGCCGCCTGCGGGGTCGTTGCAATCAGCGCGTCCATCTTACGGATCAGCCCTTTGGTGAACCCGGAATGATCCCGTTGCGCGGCAGAGGTAAACAGCAGTTTGTAGTTGCGCCGAAACACCGTGCGCAGGATCAGCCCCATCAGCATCTCGGTATTACGCCGCGCATGCCAGACCCGTTTGCGATTGGGCAGAAACAGCAATTTCCAGAGCCTAATATGGGGCAAATCATCCGGAAGGCCGGGGCCTGTGGCGCGGATACGTATCATCTTTTCCTGTATCGGCAGCAGCCGGACCACGGTGGTTGTCACGCCCGACAGGGAATGCTTCAGATTGGGTGCGATGACCTCGATATCCTGCACGGGTTTCTCCAATCCATCAGTCGACGCTGTCCCGACTGAATAGATAGATCACGCAACCAATGGCAAGGGTGGCGGCGAAAAAGCCAAAGATCGCGGTATAGGGCGCGGCGGGGCTGATCCCGGCGCTGGCGGCATGGATGCGTCCGGTGGCAAACTGCGCCAGCCCTACGCCGCCGATGCCGAAAAGATTCAGCAGCGTGACGCCCCGGCCCACCAGATGCGCCGGAATAAACGCGCGCCCATGGGCCATGATGACCGGAAAACTGGCCCCCAGAAATCCGATCACCGCCAGCAGCAGGACGGACATCCAGACGCCGCCGTCGATCCGCAGGCACAGCAGTCCCAACGCAGCGGCGCCAAGGGCGTTGCCACCGAAGATCACCCATTTGCGGGTCCCCAGAACGCGGTCCAGCGGCCCATAACAGAACGTGCCCGCGATCATCGCAGCCCCCATGATCAACGTCGCCTGCCCGATCTGCGTGGTGCTGAGGTCAAACACATCGCGCAGATACGGCCCGGCCCAAAGCCCCCGCAAGGCGGCCGAGGGGGCATAGGCCACCAGCATCAGCGGCAGAATCGCCCACAAGGCGGGTTCTTTCAGAAGATCCAACACCGATCCCTTGTGTTCGGTCTCGACCCGTTTTGGATCATGCACCGACAGCCAGATCCCTGCCGCTACCACGCCCGAGATGATTGCAAGCCCCGCCAGCGTCGCGCGCCAGCCCATCAGTTCGACCGCCAGTGCGGTGGGGTACGAGGCGACCAGATTGCCCACAGACCCCACACCCAGCATTACTGCGGCAAGTGTGGCGAACTTGGCAGGCGGGAACTCTCGGGCGAATATGTAGTAGGACGCCATCAGCACAGGCGAGCATCCGACCCCGATCAGCGCCATGGCCAGCGCCACATGGACCGGCGTGGTGGCCAGCGCGAACAAGGTCGCCCCGCCCCCGCCCCCGGTCAGCAGCAGTACGGCAGAGCTGCGCCGGGGTCCGACCCGGTCCAGCGCCCAGCCCACCGGGATCTGCATTGCGGCAAAGACCAGAAACCAAAGGCCCGAAGCAAAGGCGAGATCTTCGGGCGTCGCCCCGATGTCCCGGCCCAGATCGGTGGTCAGGACGGCCAGAAAGGCGCGGAAAAACTGGCTGAGGACGTAAGCCAGACACAAGATCACCAATCCTGCCTGCATCTGCCTTATCCCCTTCTCAATGATCTGCGCAGATGCTTGGCACGTCGCGCTGTTCCGCACAAGCGGTCGGGCGGTGACGATTGGGCAGGACATTCTTCACATTTGGGCTATCTTCAAAGCAGATTTAAGATTTTCAGAGAGCAACATGACCGCTTTAGACTCTGTTTTTTACGATTCTGTCCCTGTTTCAGACAACTTCCTGAGCCTCAGCAACCCGGCGCAATTCACCCCCTTGCCCGAGACATGGGTGCTGGGCGTGGCTGATATCGTGGACTCGACCGGAGAGATCGCGCGCGGTCGCTACAAGACTGTCAACATGGTCGGGGCTGCCGTGATCTCGGGCATGATCAACGCGTTGGGCGGGCGCGTGTTTCCCTATGTCTTCGGTGGCGACGGGGCCGGGTTTGCGGTGCCGGGCGAGGATGTCGGGGTTGCGCAGGAAACGCTGGCTGCGCTGCAAAGCTGGGCCGAGGCCGAGTTTGCCATCTCCCTGCGAGCGGCGCTGGTTTCGGTGTCTGACATCCGCGCTGCCGGGCGCGACCTGCGAGTGGCCCGATACGCGCCCTCAGCCGGGGTCGACTATGCCATGTTCTCGGGTGGCGGGCTGGCCTGGGCCGAGGCGGAGATGAAATCCGGGCAGTTCACCATCCCGCCAGCAGGCCCCGAGGCGCAGCCTGATCTGACCGGCCTGTCCTGCCGATGGTCCAACAGCCCCACGCGGCACGGTCGGATCGTGTCACTGGTGATACAACCAGATTCAGGCTCTAACGAGGCTGAATTTGCGTCCTTGACCCAATCTATCTTGTCCGTCGCCGAAGGGTTGGAACGTGCCGGGCACCCGGTTCCGGCCAAGGGACCGCCGATGAGCTGGCCTCCGCCCGGTGTCGATATCGATGCGCATGTGTCCCGGGCCGGCCGAAACCTGTTGGCACAGAAGATAAGGCTGACGATCGGCAATATGCTGATCGGGCTGCTGTTCAAAACCGGGATGCGGCTGGGGCAGTTCGAGCCGGACCACTACAAAGAGATGGTCAGTCGTAACGCCGATTTCCGCAAGTTCGATGACGGGCTGAAAATGACACTGGATTGCGACCCGGCCACTCTGGAACAGATCACCCGGATGCTGGAAGACGCGCAGGCGCAAGGCAAGATCCGCTATGGCCTGCACGCCCAGCAAGAGGCGATGATGACCTGCTTTGTCCCCTCGGCCATGCGCGATGATCATGTGCATTTCGTCGATGGGGCCTCGGGCGGATATGCGCAGGCCGCCGCGGCGATGCGCGGCTAGGGCTGTTGCTCTTGGTTCCGGCTTCCGGCACCGGACATGGCGCTGTTTTTTGGTCCTGCCAGTTACCCGGGTCCGTCGGTGTCTAATCGGGCTTCGGGCGGCGATTTCAGCAAAAACTTGCGAAATATATGAAATTGCGCGAAAATTCATCATGGCAGACAACTTACCATTGATGTCCCGTTCGTTGCCGATTGCGCTGCTGCGCGCGCGTGAGCGGGTGATGGGGCCGATCCGGGGCGTGCTTGCCAATGCGGGTGTGACCGAGCAGCAATGGCGCGTGCTGCGCGTCCTGCAGGAGGAAGGCCCGCAGGAGCCGACCCGGATTGCCGAGCGTGCCTGCCTGCTGTTGCCAAGCCTGACCCGAATCCTGAAAAACCTTGAAGACAAGAAGCTGATCGTCAGGCGCCCGGACCTGAAGGATCGCCGCCGCCAGATCATTGAAATCAGCGAAGACGGGCTGGCGATTATTCGCGCGAATCTGTCCTCCATCGTCGAGCTTGCGGATCAGACGCGGACAACGCTGGGGCCGGATCGGCATGAGATGCTGCTGGATCTGTTGAACGAGCTTCACTTGATGGAGCCCTAGCAGAGCGCGCGAGGCGGGCTCTGACATGGTGTCTTTCAGGGACAATGACCGGTTGCGCGGCGTCCCGGTTCGGGAGGCCTTGCCAAAATCCGTTGCCCGCGCGGGTTCGGCGTCGTACTTTGTGCATTATTTTACACAGACGGTCTGATCGAGATGGATGCGTCCAAGCCACCGGCCCCTGCCAAGGGGGTCGACCTGCATGACCTGAGCGCCCGCGTCGGTGCCCGGGTCCGGCGTGCCCGGCAGATGCGGGGCATTCCGCGCCGGGTGCTGTCGGAAAGCTCGGACGTTTCGCCGCGCTATCTGGCGCAGCTTGAGGCGGGGGAGGGCAATATCTCGATCGGGCTGCTGCAGCGGGTGGCGCAGGCGCTCGACTGCAAGGTCGAGTGGCTGATCGGCGAGGAAGATCCCTGGGATTCAGATGCCTTGCAGGTGGCCGAACTGTACCGGCAGGCCAGCGCCGAGGTTAAAGGCGCGGTGATGGACGCCCTGCGCCCACAGCCGGGCGGCGATGCCCGGGCTCATCGGATCTGCCTGATCGGCCTGCGCGGGGCCGGAAAATCGACGCTGGGCGCGCAGCTTGGGGACGCCCTTGGCCTGCCCTTCGTCGAACTGACTGCCCGGATTGAAGAGATGGCCGGTATGCCCCTGTCCGAGGTGATGGCCTTTTATGGTCAGGACGGCTATCGCAACCTCGAAGCGCAGGCACTGGACCGGGTGATTGCCTCGCATGACCGGCTGGTGCTGGCGGTAGCCGGCGGCATTGTGGCCGAGCCCGCGACCTATACGAACCTGCTCAACCGGTTTCATACGATCTGGCTGCGTGCCTCGCCGTCCGAGCATATGGACCGCGTGCGGGCGCAAGGCGATGAACGCCCCATGGCCGGAAATCCCGAGGCGATGGAGCAGCTCAAGTGCATTCTGGCCAGCCGCGAGGCGCTGTATGGCCGCGCGGATGCCCAGCTGGATACATCGGGCCGGTCGGTTGAGGTTTCTCTGACAGAGCTGCGGCAACTGGTGCAGCAGCAGGGCTTTCTGGACTGAAATAAGGCTCTATTTCGAGGTTTTCAGCCAGTCATTGGCGAATTCGACATCCTGCAGCCCCGCAAACCGAGATACCCGGTCCAACTCGGCCTGTAGCCGCTTTGTGCGCGCGTCGGACCAGCGCAGCCTGCGCTCGGGCCAGAGTGCGCGAACATGCAGCACGCCCCGGTCCCGCTGCGCTTTCATGTCGATCCGCCCGATCAGCCGGTCGCCTTCCAGCAGCGGGAAGACGTAGTAGCCATAGATGCGCTTGGGCTCGGGCACAAAGACCTCGATCCGGTAGTGAAAGCCAAACAGCCGCTCGGCCCGGTTGCGGTCACGCAGCATCGGGTCAAACGGGCTCAGTACTCTGATCCGCCCGGGGGCCGCATCCAGGGCCTGCGCCTCGTCACAGAGGCCGGGGCGGGCAAACACCTTCCGTTCTTTCCCATCGGCGCAATCTATGACGATTTCTTCGATATCGCCCCGTATTAGAGCCTGTTCGCACCATATTTTCGCCTCAGCCGCGCTGATCGTATCCCAAAAGGCCGCCAATTCGCCCGAGGTCGCAAATCCCAAACGATCCAGCGCCGCGTTGCACAGCCAATCCGTGGTGGCCTCGGCATCACAGTCCCCACCGGGGCACAGATGCGCGTCGATCACCCGTTCGGTCAGGTCATAGCGCTTCTGGAACCCATCGCGCCCGACAACCGTCAGCGCGCCGGACCGCCACAGATATTCCAGCGCCGTTTTGGACGGGTGCCAGTCCCACCAACCGCCCGAGCCCTTCTTTTCGTCCTTGCCTACATCGGATGATCCGACCGGCCCATGGTCGCGGATATGCTGTAGGACGGTTGCGAATTTCCGTTCAAACCCATCGCGCCGCCAGTTCTTCCAGCGCGCTTTCAGCATTTCAGCATCGCGCAGAAACCGCAGATGCCAGTGGCGGTAGAACTCCATCGGGATCATCGCGGCGTCATGAGTCCAATGCTCGAACAGCGCCCGGTCATGTTCATAAAGTCGTTTGAGGTGGCGCGCGCGATAGCTGGGCCTGCGCGCATAGAGGATCATGTCATGGGCCCGCGCAACGGTGTTGATACTGTCAAGCTGAACGAACCCCAGACGGTGGATCAACTGTGACAGGTCCTCACCCTTTGAACCGCCCGAGGGCTGTTCCAGCAGCGCGTGGCGATCCATGAACAGGGCCCGCGCGGCGCGATTGTCCAGACGTTGCAGGGCCATCGCGCGTCAGCGCCGTTTCAACGTGTCGCCAAAGCTGATCTTGGGGGTCAGGGTCACGCGGGTTTCGGCCTCGGTGTTCGGATCGGCCAGTTTCGCCGCGATGATCTGGGCCGCAGTGCGCCCGATCTCGGTTCGGCAGGCATCCATCGTGGCCAGTTTGCGCGGCAGCCCCTGCAGCAGTTCAACATTGTTGAACCCGGCCAAGCCAATCTGACCGGGCACATCAATCCCCTGATCCAACAGGTACAACAACCCGCCCGCACCGATCATATCGTTGGAATAATACAGAAAATCCAACTCGGGCGAGCGTTCCAGCATTGCCTGCGTCATCTCTCGCCCCTTGGCCAGCGCCGAGCCGCCCGAGTAGAATTCGCGATCCTCGATCTCGACCCCATGCTTGCCCAGTACCTCGGTGAACCCTTCGAACCGTTTCCGCGCACGGTGGTCCAGCGGCATCTTGGTGCCCATAAAGCCGATATGCTCGTACCCGGCCTTCAGGATCGCCTGCGCCATCTCGCGCCCGGCGCGGCGGTGCGAAATGCCCACCATCGCATCCACCGGCTTGCCGTCGGTATCCATGATCTCGACCACCGGAATACCGGCTGAATCCAGCATGGCGCGCGCAGCGTCGGAATGTTCCAGCCCCGCGATGATCACACCGGAAGGTCGCCACGAGAGCATCTCGTACAGCACCTTCTCTTCTTTCTCGGGCAGATAATCGGTGACGCCGACCACTGGCTGCAGCTCTGTGTCCTCTAACACCTGATTGATGCCGGTCAGCACCTCGGGGAAGACCATGTTCGACAGCGAGGGGATGATGACCGCCACCAGATTCACCCGGCTGGACGCCAGCGCGCCTGCGATCTTGTTGGGCACATATCCCAGCTCTTTCGCGGCGGCCAGAACGCGGGTTCTGGTGGCGTCCGAGACATCGCCGCGATTGCGCAGCACCCGGCTGACGGTCATTTCCGACACCCCGGACGCTTCCGAGACATCACGAAGGGTAAGCGGGCGTTTAGTTTCTGTTGTCACCGGGAATACCTGTATTGTTTGTCGGGGGGATGGTAGCGCGAACAGGGCAAGCTGTTCAACTGTTGTGCAAAGCCGATGACAAGCTGCAAAAACCCCGCTACAGAAAGCGATGCGCGGCCCCGTGGCTCAACTGGATAGAGCAGCCCCCTCCTAAGGGGCAGGTTGCAGGTTCGAATCCTGCCGGGGTCGCCAGGTTTTGCCCACGCAGCGGACCAATTTTTGTGGTTGCAGGTCGACCGTAATCGGAACTGCCACTGCCTTGAATGGAGTAAACCGCAGGCGATGGGCCTCAATCTAAACCCCGCACGGCACGCGCCGACAAAATCTGGCTCTGCATGTTTTTGGGGATATGGTGCCCAGGAGAGGACTCGAACCTCCACGTCCATACGGACACTAGCACCTGAAGCTAGCGCGTCTACCAATTCCGCCACCTGGGCAGGTGTCGTGGAGGGGCGTTTAAGCCCACAGAAGGGGGGCGTCAACCGGATTCGGGCAGTTTTCGGAAAAGTTTTTTTGCGACACGCACTCGGCACGGTTTTTCGGACCCGCGCGGCGTTATTGCGCCTTGTTTGCCGGGCGCTTGGGCGGTAGATCGGATCAGGACCCAGACAGCAGGAGCGCCATCATGTCGAAACTGGTCACGATTTACGGTGGATCGGGCTTTGTCGGCCGTTATATCGCGCGCCGTATGGCCGCCGAAGGGTGGCGTGTGCGGGTGGCCGTGCGCCGCCCGAACGAGGCGATGTTTGTCAAAACCTACGGTGCCGTCGGACAGGTCGAGCCGATCCTGTGCAATATCCGCGATGATGCCTCGGTGGCGCAGGCGATGCAGGGCGCGCAAGCGGTGGTGAATTGCGTCGGTGTTCTGAATGAATTGGGCAAGAACGGGTTTAATGCCGTGCAGGCGGAAGGGGCCGAGCGGATCGCGCGTCTGGCCGCGGCGCAGGGCGTGGACCGGATGGTGCATATCTCGGCCATCGGCGCGGATGCAGAGTCTGACAGCGACTATTCGCGCACCAAGGCCGAAGGTGAGGCCGGCGTGCTGGCGCATATGCCCGATGCGGTGATCCTGCGACCCTCGGTCGTGTTCGGGCCCGAGGATCAGTTCTTCAACCGCTTTGCCGGGATGACCCGGACCAGCCCGTTCCTGCCTCTGGTTGGTGCCGATACGCGGTTCCAGCCGGTCTATGCCGACGATGTCGCGCAGGCCGCCGTGCTGGGTGCGATCGGGCAGGCGCAGCCGGGCGTGTATGAGCTGGGCGGCCCCGAGGCCAAAACCTTCCGCGCGCTGATGGAGCAGATGCTCGAGGTGATCCACCGCCGCCGCGTCATCATCGGGATGCCGTTCGTCGCTGCGAAGATCATGGCGGGCGTTCTGGATATTGCGAAATTCGTCAGCTTCCAGCTTTTCCCCAATTCCATCCTGACCCGCGATCAGTTGAAAAACCTGCGCCGGGACAATGTGGTGTCGGATGGGGCCAAGGGCTTTGCCGATCTGGGCATCGAGCCCGTGACGCTGGAATCGATCCTGCCGGAATATCTGTGGAAGTTCCGCCCGGCGGGTCAGTATGACGACATTCAGAACTCGGCCAGCAACCTGCGGACCTGATCAGCCATAGGCGATGATCAGCAGGACGATCCCCAGCACCACGCGGTAGATCACGTAAGGTGTGAAGCTGACGCTGCGCAGCAGGCGCATCATCAGGCTCAGCGCCAACAGGGCCGAGACAAAGGCGAACAGCGCCGCAATTGCGCCGTCGCGGGCCAGTTGCGCATCGGCCTGACGGATCACATCGACCGACAGCAGCGCGCCCGAGGCCAGAATGGTTGGGATCGACATCAGCATGGCCAGCCGCGCACCGTCTTCGCGGGTATAGCCCAACTGTCGCGCGCCGGTGATGGTGATGCCTGACCGAGACGTGCCTGGGATTAGCGCCAGCATCTGCCACAACCCCATGACCAGCGCGTCCCGCAGGCCCCAGTCGCTGGCTTGTTTGGTCTGCGGCCCTTTCTGGTCCATCCAGTAAAGGACCAGCCCAAAGACCAGCATCGCCCATCCGATCACCGCGACCGAGCGCAAGGCGTGGGTCAGCCCCGTGACATGCAGAACTGCGCCTACAACAATCGTGGGAAGAGTGGCCACGATCAGCCCCATCGCCAGCCGCGCCTGCGGGGTATCCAGCCGCCCGGCCAGCGCCTGCGGCACCCCCGCCAGCGCCTGTTTCACGTCAGCCCGGAAATACAGAACCACCGCGCCCAGCGTGCCCACATGCACCGCGACATCAATCGCCAACCCCTGATCTGCCATGCCCGTCAGGCGGGGCAGCAGGATCAGGTGACCTGAAGACGAAACCGGCAGAAACTCGGTTATGCCCTGGATGATCGCCACCAGAATCAACTGAAAAAGACTCATCTGCCCGTCCGCCCGGATACCGGTTATTCTTTGGCTTTAATGGGTATAAGCGCCATGACGGAAAGAAAAGTGCTCAAATAGGTCCGAATCGGAACTAAAAAAGCCCATAAAATTCTAAAACTTCGCTGCGAAGGTAAAGTTTCTTGGAAAAAGGTCAGTGTATCTGACTTTTCATCCAGAGCCGGTTCCCCTAAACAGGCCGGACCAAGCCAATTCATGGAGTCTGACCCGTGGCCAAGCAACCGATGCTGAAATTTGTGCAGATCGACCGTGTCATGCCGGAAAAGCGTGCCGCCGATGATCGCAGGGAAGACTTCGACGAAATCTATGCCGAGTTCGCAGCCGCAAAGGCCGAAGAACAGGCCAGCCGTTGCAGCCAATGCGGTGTGCCCTATTGCCAGTCTCATTGCCCGCTGCACAACAATATCCCCGACTGGCTGCGCCTGACCGCGACAGGCCGTCTGGAAGAGGCCTATGAGACCAGCCAGGCCACCAACACCTTCCCCGAGATCTGTGGTCGCATCTGCCCGCAGGATCGTCTGTGCGAAGGCAATTGCGTAATCGAACAATCCGGTCACGGCACGGTCACCATCGGTACGATCGAGAAATACATCACCGACACCGCGTGGGACAAAGGCTGGATCAAGCCGGTCGCACCGGGCGCTGAACGTAGCGAGAGCGTGGGCATCATCGGCGGCGGCCCCGGTGGTTTGGCTGCCGCGGATATGCTGCGCCGGGCGGGTATTCAGGTCACTGTCTATGATCGCTATGACCGCGCCGGAGGTCTGCTGATGTATGGCATCCCCGGCTTCAAGCTGGAAAAGGATATCGTGCAGCGCCGCAATGACCTGCTGGCCGATGGCGGCGTGACGTTCGAGCTGAATTGCGACGTCGACGCCACGAAATTCGAAGAAATTCGTGGCAAGCATGATGCGGTGATTATCGCCACTGGAGTCTACAAGTCCCGCGATCTGACCATGCCCGGCAGCGGGCTGGACGGGATCGAAAAGGCGATCGACTTCCTCACCGCCTCGAACCGCAAAAGCTTTGGTGACGCGGTGGAAGATTTCGACAATGGCCGTCTGAATGCGGATGGCAAGAAGGTCGTCGTCATCGGCGGCGGCGATACCGCGATGGATTGCGTGCGGACCTCGATCCGTCAGGGCGCGACCTCGGTCAAATGCCTGTACCGTCGTGACCGGGCCAATATGCCGGGCTCGCAGCGCGAGACGCAAAACGCCGAGGAAGAAGGCGTGATCTTTGAATGGCTCAGCGCGCCCAAAGGGTTCACTGGCGATGACAAGGTGACCGGCGTGATGGTGCAGAAGATGCGTCTGGGTCAGCCCGATGCCTCGGGCCGTCAGGCGCCTGAGGTGATCGAAGGCGCCGACTATGTTGAAGACGCCGATCTGGTGATCAAGGCTTTGGGTTTTGAGCCCGAAGACCTGCCCACCCTGTTCGGTCAGCCCGACCTGCCGGTAACCCGCTGGGGTACCGTCAAGGCGGCGTTCCAGACTGGTGAGACCGAGATGGAGGGCGTCTATGCCATCGGTGACATCGTGCGCGGGGCCTCTCTGGTCGTGTGGGCCATCCGCGATGGCCGTGACTGCGCCGATGCGATCATCGACCGGTTCAACGCCAAAGCGGCTGTTGCGGCCGAATAAGCCCAGCGATCAGGAGCGATAGCTATGCCCGAATTGCAAGGCCAATGCATGTGCGGCGCGGTCACCGTGACCGCGACCCCTGCGCGAGACGCGCTGGGCGCCTGCCATTGCGACCAGTGTCGCCGCTGGACCAGTTCCATGCTGATGACCTTTCAGGCCGAACCCGGATATGCCGCGTTGGGTCCGGTGAAAACCTTCACCTCGTCCGACTGGGCCGAGCGCGCCTTCTGCGCCGACTGCGGCTCGGCGCTTTGGTACCGGATCACCCTGCCGGGTGAGATGCACGGACACACACAGATGGCGGCAGGGCTGTTCGACGACACCCAGCTGCCGCTGCAAATTGAACTCTATATCGACAAAAAGCCCGAAGGCTACGCGTTCGCGGGCGAGCGCAAGCAGATGACCAAGGCCGAGGTTGAAGCCATGTTCGCCCAGCCGGAAGAAGGAGACAGCCAATGACCAAGTATGATGCCGATTGGGTCAAAGCCGAAGAAACCAAGCGTCAATGGATGGCGCAAAACGGTCTCTATTCCGAAGAAGAAGAGCATTCGTCCTGCGGCGTGGGTCTTGTGGTCTCGGTCGATGGCAAGAAAAGCCGCAAGGTTGTCGATGCCGGGATTGATGCGCTCAAGGCGATCTGGCACCGCGGTGCGGTGGATGCGGACGGCAAGACCGGTGACGGGGCGGGTATTCACGTGCAGATTCCGGTGCCGTTCTTTTATGACCAAATCCGCCGCACCGGCCATGAACCCAACCTGGACGAGTTGATCGCCGTTGGTCAGGTCTTTCTGCCCCGCACCGATTTCGGTGCGCAGGAGCAATGCCGGACCATCGTGGAAACCGAAGTTCTGCGCATGGGCTATTATATCTATGGCTGGCGTCATGTGCCGGTCGATGTCACCTGTCTGGGTGACAAGGCCAACGCGACGCGCCCCGAGATTGAACAGATTCTGATCTCGAACTCAAAGGGCGTGGATGAAGAGACGTTCGAGCGCGAACTATACGTCATCCGCCGCCGCATCGAAAAAGCGGCGCTGGCCGCAGGGATTTCGGGCCTCTATCTGGCGTCGCTGTCGTGCCGGTCGATCATCTACAAGGGCATGATGCTGGCCGAACAGGTCGCGGTCTTTTACCCCGATCTGATGGACGAACGCTTTGAATCGACCTTTGCGATCTATCACCAGCGCTATTCCACCAACACCTTCCCGCAATGGTGGCTGGCGCAGCCGTTCCGTATGTTGGCCCATAACGGTGAGATCAACACGCTCAAGGGCAACGTCAACTGGATGAAAAGCCATGAGATCCGCATGGCCTCGGGGACCTTTGGTGACCATGCCGAAGACATCAAGCCGATCATCGCGGGCGGATCGTCGGATTCGGCCGCATTAGACTCGGTTTTTGAGGTTCTGGTGCGCGCGGGCCGCTCGGCTCCGATGGCGAAAACCATGCTGGTGCCGGAAAGCTGGTCCAAGCAGGCCGTAGAATTACCGCAGGCCTGGCGCGATATGTATTCCTACTGCAACTCGGTGATGGAGCCATGGGACGGCCCCGCCGCGCTGGCGATGACCGATGGTCGCTGGGTTTGCGCCGGTCTTGACCGCAACGGCCTTCGCCCGATGCGCTATGTGGTGACGGGCGATGGTCTGGTGATTGCTGGGTCCGAGGCCGGGATGGTGCCGATTGACGAGGCATCGGTGGCCGAAAAAGGCGCGTTGGGTCCGGGCCAGATGCTGGCCGTGGATATGAAGCGCGGCAAGCTCTATCGCGACAAGCAGATCAAGGACAAGCTGGCGCGCGCGCTGCCGTTTGGTGAGTGGGTCGGCAAGATTCACGATCTGGACGAATCCCTTGCCGGTGTGACCGAGACGCCGATCTTCTCGGGCGAGGCGCTGCGCAAGCGGCAGATCGCCGCCGGGTATTCGGTGGAAGAGCTGGAACAAATCCTGTCGCCCATGGCCGAGGACGGTAAGGAATCGCTGGCCTCGATGGGCGATGACACGCCATCTGCCGTGCTGTCCAAGCAATACCGCCCGCTCAGCCATTTCTTCCGGCAGAACTTTAGCCAGGTGACGAACCCGCCCATCGACAGCTTGCGCGAATACCGGGTGATGTCGTTGAAAACTCGGTTCGGGAACCTGAAAAACGTGCTGGACGAAGACAGCAGCCAGACCGAGATCGTGGTGTTGGAAAGCCCCTTTGTCGGCAACGCCCAGTGGGACAAGCTGGTGGAAACCTTCGCCTCGCCGCTGGCCGAGATCGACTGCAGTTTTGAACCGGGGCAAGGCGCCCTGAGCGCCGCTTTGGCCCGTGTTAGAGCCGAAGCCGAAGAGGCCGTGCGTTCGGGCGCAGGGCATCTGGTGCTGTCGGATATGAACTCGGGCGCGGGCCGTGTCGGGATGCCGATGATCCTTGCAACCAGCGCGGTGCACTCGCATCTGACGCGTCAGGGGCTGCGGACCTTCTGTTCGCTGAATGTGCGATCAGCAGAATGTGTCGATCCGCATTACTTTGCTGTGCTGATCGGCTGTGGCGCGACCGTTGTGAACGCCTATCTGGCTGAGGATTCGCTGGCCGACCGCATTGATCGCGGGCTGCTGGATGGGACGCTCACCGAAAACGTCGCGCGTTATCGCGAGGCCATCGATCAGGGTCTGCTGAAGATCATGGCCAAGATGGGAATCTCGGTGATCTCGTCCTATCGCGGTGGCCTGAATTTTGAGGCGGTGGGCCTCAGCCGTGCGATGGTGGCCGAGTATTTCCCCGGCATGACCAGCCGGATTTCGGGCATCGGCGTTACCGGCATTCAGACTAAGGCTGAGGAAATCCATGCCAAGGCATGGCACAGCGGTCTGGACGTGCTGCCCATCGGTGGCTTCTACAAGGCGCGCAAATCGGGTGAGACCCACGCGTGGGAAGCGACCTCGATGCATATGATGCAAATGGCCTGTAACAGAGCCTCATATGAGCTTTGGAAGCAGTATTCCGCCAAGATGCAGTCAAACCCGCCGATCCACCTGCGTGACCTGATGGATTTCAAACCGCTGGGCAAGCCGGTGCCGATTGAAGAGGTTGAATCGATCACCTCGATCCGCAAACGGTTCGTCACGCCGGGTATGTCGCTGGGTGCGCTAAGCCCCGAAGCGCACAAGACGCTGAACGTGGCGATGAACCGGATCGGAGCAAAATCCGACTCGGGTGAGGGTGGCGAAGATCCGGCGCATTTCGTGCCGGAACCCAATGGCGATAACCCATCGGCCAAGATCAAACAGGTGGCTTCGGGCCGGTTCGGTGTGACCGCCGAGTACCTGAACCAGTGTGAAGAGCTGGAGATCAAGGTCGCGCAAGGCGCAAAACCCGGTGAGGGTGGTCAGTTGCCGGGCATGAAAGTGACCGATCTGATCGCGCGTCTGCGTCATTCGACCAAAGGCGTGACGCTGATCTCGCCGCCGCCGCACCACGACATCTACTCGATCGAGGATCTGGCGCAGCTGATCTATGATCTCAAGCAGATCAACCCGCGCTGTAAGGTGACGGTCAAACTGGTGGCATCCTCGGGCGTTGGCACGATTGCTGCGGGTGTGGCCAAGGCGAAAGCGGATATTATCCTTATTTCGGGACACAATGGTGGTACGGGTGCCTCGCCCGCAACCAGCATCAAATATGCGGGTCTACCGTGGGAGATGGGCCTGACCGAGGCGCATCAGGTTCTGGCGATGAACAACCTGCGCGACCGGGTGACCCTGCGCACCGATGGCGGCCTTCGCACAGGCCGCGACATCGTCATGGCCGCGATGATGGGGGCCGAGGAATACGGCATCGGCACCGCCGCCCTGATCGCGATGGGCTGCATCATGGTGCGTCAGTGCCAGTCGAACACCTGCCCGGTCGGCGTGTGTACGCAGGACGAGAGCCTGCGTGCCAAGTTCACCGGCAACGCCGACAAAGTCGTCAACCTGATCACCTTCTACGCGCAGGAAGTGCGCGAGCTGCTGGCCAGCCTCGGCGCGCGTTCCGTGGATGAGATCATTGGCCGGGCCGATCTGCTGGCGCAGGTCAGCCGCGGCTCGGCGCATCTGGACGATCTGGACCTGAATCCGCTGCTGATCACCGTCGATGGCGCGCATGACATTGTCTACAACCGCGACAAGGATCGCAACGCGGTGCCCGATACGCTGGACGCCGAGATCGTGCGCGATGCGGCGCGGTTCCTGAAAGACGGTGAGAAGATGCAACTGTCCTATGCCGTGCAGAACACGCATCGGACCGTAGGCACACGCGTTTCCAGCCATATCGTGCAGAATTTCGGTATGCGGAACACGTTCCAGGACGACCATCTGCATGTGAAGCTGCAAGGCTCGGCAGGCCAGTCGCTGGGAGCGTTTGCGGCTCCAGGGCTCAAGCTGGAAGTATCCGGCGATGCCAATGACTATGTCGGCAAAGGTCTGTCCGGCGGCATGATCGTCGTGCGCCCACCGCAGGTCAGCCCGCTGCAGGCGGATGCCAACACGATCATCGGCAACACAGTGCTGTACGGTGCAACCGACGGCCACCTGTTCGCCGCGGGCCGCGCCGGAGAGCGGTTTGCGGTGCGCAACTCGGGTGCGAAAGTGGTGATCGAGGGCTGTGGATCGAACGGGTGCGAATACATGACCGGCGGGGTGGCCGTCATTCTGGGCGATATCGGGGCTAATTTCGGCGCGGGCATGACCGGCGGCATGGCCTATCTCTACGATCCCGAGGGCAAAGCCGAGGCGTTGATGAATATGGAAACGCTCGTCACCTGTCCGGTCACGGTCGACCATTGGGAAGATCAGCTGAAATCGCTGATCGAGCGTCATGTCGAGGAAACCAACAGCCGCAAGGGCGTAGATATTCTACAGCATTGGGACGTGGAAAAAGCCCATTTCCTGCAGGTCTGCCCGAAGGAGATGTTGAATAAGCTCAGCCATCCCCTGACGCTTGAGGCAGAGGCGGTTCCGGCAGAGTAATACGGCACCGCACACCAAAGCTCGGACCCGCGTGCTCAGTCGGTGCGCGGGTTTTCTTATGGGCGGGCCGCCACAACACCCGTTTCAAACAGCGAGCGCACGTCGTATAGCTGTGCCATGGCAAAGAAAGCAGTCCGCAAGAAAAGCGGTAAGAAAAAAAAGGCAGCAACGGCCAATATCCCGGTCCTGAAGCGGATTCGCCGCTGGATCACGCGTGGCGTGTTGGCGGGTGTGGTTCTGCTGGTCGCGCTGGTTGCGCTTTACGCTGTGGTTAATCCGCCGGTGACCCATACGATTTGGTCCGAATGGCGCAGACTGGGCAAGGTGGAGCGTGAGTGGGTGCCGATAGAGGAGATGGCACCCATCATGGCGCAATCGGTTGTGGCGGCTGAGGACGCGAATTTCTGCCTGCACTGGGGCTTTGACGTCGAGGCGATCCGGGACGCGCTGGAAGATGGCGGCAGTCGGGGGGCCTCGACCATCTCGCAGCAGGTGGTGAAGAATGTGTTTCTGTGGCAGGGGCGCAGTTGGGTGCGCAAGGCGCTTGAGACCTCAATCACACCTGTGGTCGAGATCGTCTGGAGCAAGCAGCGCATTCTTGAGGTCTATCTGAACGTCGCCGAAACCGGGCAGGGTGTGTTTGGGGTCGAGGCTGCGGCCCAGAAGTATTTTGGCGTCAGTGCCGCAAAAATGAGCCCGGTGCAGGCGGCGCGGATTGCGGCGATCCTGCCCTCTCCGCGCAACCGGTCGGTCACCGATCCCTCGGTGCGGACCCGGCGGCGCGCGGCGTCAATCTTGGACGGAGCGGCCACCATTCGCGCAGATGGGCGCGCTGATTGTTTCGAGGATTGAAACCCCGCCCCCACTGGCGCTAAAGCTTGAAGCGTATTCTTTGGTTCGAATGGAAGTCCATGGCGCGTCTGTTTCACGTTCCCCTCTCACCCTATTGTCGCAAAGTTCGCTTGTCTCTGGCCGAAAAGAAGATCGAGGTTGAGCTGGTCGAAGAACGATACTGGGAACAGGACCCGGATTTCCTACGCCGCAACCCGGCGGGCAAGGTTCCGGTGCTGCGGCTGGACGGTCAGATCATGGCCGAAAGCGCTGCGATCTGCGAGTACATAGAAGAGACGCGCCCCGAGCCGCCATTGATGCCCAAAAAGCCCGAAGCGCGGTATGAGGTGCGGCGGCTTGTGGGATGGTTCGATGACAAGTTTCATCACGAGGTGACGTCGAAGCTGCTGTATGAGCGGGTGAACAAGAAAGTCACCGGGCAAGGTTATCCGGACAGCAAGAACGTCAAGGAAGGCGCGCGGGCGATCAAGTATCATCTGGATTACATGGCGTGGCTGCTGGACCATCGCCGCTGGCTGGCCGGGGATCAGATGACATTGGCTGATTTTGCCGCAGCGGCGCATCTGTCGGCGCTGGATTATATCTCGGACGTGGACTGGAACCGTAGTGCGGCGGTGAAGGATTGGTATGCGAAGATCAAGTCTCGGCCAGCGTTTCGGTCGATACTGGCGGATCAGGTGCCGGGGTTTCGGCCGCCGGCGCATTACGCTGATCTGGATTTCTGATATCTAAAGTAGGACCGGGGGCTGTCTGCCCCCGGACCCCCGAGGATATTTATGGCCAGATGAAGGACGGATCGGATTTTAAGGAGCGGGTGGTACAGCAGGCCCTTGCCGAGGGGTTTGTGGCTTGCCGGGTGTGCCGCCCTTGGGATGTGCCTCAGGTGGCCGGGCGTTTGGAGGCGTTTTTGCAGGCCGGTTATCATGGGCAGATGGGGTGGATGGCGGAACGCAGCCATTGGCGGGGCGATCCATCAGCGCTGTGGCCCGAGGCGCGATCGGTGATCATGCTGGCCGAGAGTTATACGCCTGAGCATGATCCGACGGAGGTTTTGGCGCATCCTGCGTTGGGTGCGATTTCGGTTTATGCGCAGAACAAGGACTATCATGATCTGGTCAAGAAGCGCCTGAAACGGTTGGCGCGGTGGCTGATTGCCGAAGCGGGTGGGGAGGTGAAGGTGTTTGTCGACACTGCGCCGGTGCCGGAAAAGGCGTTGGGGCAGGCCGCCGGGTTGGGCTGGCAGGGTAAGCACACCAATCTGGTCAGTCAGGATTGGGGAAACTGGGCCTTTTTAGGGTCTGTTTTTACAACGATTGACTTGCCCGTGGACGGGGCTGAGGTTGATCATTGCGGATCGTGCCGGGCCTGTTTGACCGCCTGCCCGACCGATGCGTTTCCCGCGCCTTACCGGTTGGATGCGCGTCGCTGTATCTCATACCTGACCATCGAGCATAAGGGGCCGGTGGATGAGGATCTGCGGGCGCTGTTGGGCAACCGGATCTATGGCTGTGATGATTGTCTGGCGGCCTGTCCCTGGAACAAGTTTGCGGTTGCGGCCAGCGATCTGCGCTATGCGGCGCGGGAGGAGTTGAAGGCTCCTCCGCTGGCAGAACTGGCGTCTTTGGATGATGCGGCGTTTCGGGCGATGTTTTCGGGCTCGCCGATCAAGCGGATTGGGCGGGATCGGTTTGTGCGCAATGTGCTTTATGCGATTGGCAATTCTGCGCAGCCAGCGCTGAGGTCTGTTGCGCAGGGTCTGACCGCTGATCCCGATCCGACCGTCGCGGATGCGGCGCGCTGGGCGGTGGCGCGGTTGTCGTAAACGGGCTGGACGCGCCGCAGGAAAACGCTACACCCGATTCTGGCGAACAGATGGAGGACCCGATGGCGCTGGCTTTGGGGGTGGATACGGGCGGAACCTATACGGATGCGGTGCTGATCCGGGATGAGCGCGAGGTGATCGCCTCGGCCAAATCTCTGACCACGCGGGCGGATCTGGCGATTGGGGTGGGCCGAGCGGTCTCGGTTGTGCTTGAGACAGCGAATGTTGCGCCGGATCAGATCGGAATGGCGTCGCTGTCGACTACCCTGGCCACCAATGCGCTGGTCGAGGGGCAGGGCGGGCGCGTGGCCTTGATCTATGTTGGCTTTCGCGAAAGCGATTTGGAAAAGCATGGGCTGCGGGATGCGCTGAAAGGCGACCCGGCTTTGGTGCTGGCCGGAGGGCACAATCATGCCGGAGGGCAGGCTGCCGAACTGGATATCGAGGCACTTGAGGCCTTTTTAGACTCTCATACGGGCATCTCCGGCTATGCGGTTGCGGCGCAGTTTGCCACAAGAAATCCGGCGCATGAATTGGAAGTGGCCCGCGTGATTGCCGAGCGTACTGGCATTCCGGTCACCTGTTCGCATCACCTGTCGGCCAAGCTGAACGGGCCGAAACGAGCGGTGACGGCGGTGTTGAATGCCCGGCTGATCGGGATGATCGACCGGCTGATCGGGCGCGCGCAGGACCAGTTGCAGGCGCAGGGGATCACCGCGCCGATGATGGTCGTGCGTGGCGACGGCGCGCTGATGAGCGCCGAACAAGCGCGGGAACGGCCGATCGAGACCATTCTAAGCGGGCCCGCCGCGTCAATTGTGGGCGCACGCTGGCTGACCGACGCTGAGAACGCGCTGGTGTCGGATATCGGAGGTACCACAACCGATGTGGCGCTGATCCGCGATGGGAAGCCCGCGATTGATCCGGCAGGCGCGCAGGTCGGTGGCTTTCGCACCATGGTTGAGGCGGTGGCGATGCGCACCCATGGTCTGGGCGGCGACAGTCAGGTGCATGTGGTCACCGAAGGCCTGGGCGGCGACGTCTTTCTTGGTCCGCGCCGGGTGTTGCCGGTGTCGCTGATTGCGACCGAGGCCCCTGAGGTGGCGCATGCGGCGCTGGATGAGCAACTGCGCGCCACGACCGTGGGTGAGCACGACACCCGGTTTGCCCGCCGGGTGCCGGGTATCCCGACCGAAGGGGTCGGTCCGCGTGAGGCCGTATTGTTGGAACGTCTGGCAGACCGTGTGGTGCCGCTGAGCGGTCTGCTGCAGACCCGGATGGAACATGGGGCGCTTAGCCGTCTGGTGGATCGCGGCATCGTGCAGGTCTCGGGCGTGACGCCGTCGGATGCCAGCCACGTTTTGGGGCGGCTTGCGGATTGGGACGTTGACGCCGCGCGCAAGGCGCTGGAACTGGTGGCGCGTAAGCGGGTTGGGTCAGGTGACCGGCTGGCGCAGTCGCCCGAGGTGCTGGCGCAGATCATTGTTGATCAGCTAACCGAACAGACCGCTTTGACCTTGTTAGAGACTGCTTTTGCCGAGGAAAGCAATGGATTCGACTTGCCCGCGAAAGAACTGGCGCGTCATGTTCTGACCCAGCGCGGGCTGGTCAAGCATCGCGGGCTGGTCGCGCTGGATACAGCGCTGAACGTGGATGTAGTGGGCCTTGGGGCCTCGGCCCCCAGTTATTACCCGGCGGTCGGAGAGCGGCTGCATTGTAACATGGTGCTGCCGGAACATGCCGGTGTTGCGAACGCCATCGGTGCCGTGGTCGGGCGTTTGACTCTGCGGCGGACCGGCACCGTGACCTCGCCTGCCGAGGGCCGCTATCGGGTGCATCTGGAAGAGGGGCCACAGGATTTCTCGGATTCGAACAGCGCCTTGCAGCTGCTAGAAGACGTGTTGCGAGGTGAGGCGGAAGGTGCGGTGCGTGACGCCGGGGCTGAAGACATCCGCGTGACCGTCGACCGTGACATCCGCACAGCCAAGATCGAAGCACAGGAAGTGTTTGTCGAGGCGCTGATCACGGTTGAGGCCAGCGGACGGCCCCGCGTGGCGGTGGGGTAGCCCCAAGCGGGGCTACCGGACGGTTACTCTGCCGCGCTGGACCGTTTCGGCAGCACCCAGTCTGGGCGCGGGAAATGGCAGGTATAGCCGTTGGGGATACGCTCAAGGTAATCCTGATGCTCCGGCTCGGCTTCCCAGAAATCACCGACGGGCTCAAGCTCAGTTACGACTTTGCCGGGCCAGATGCCGCTGGCATTCACATCGGCAATTGTGTCCTGGGCCACCTGTTTCTGCGCATCATCCACGTAGTAAATGGCCGAACGATAGCTCATCCCGCGGTCGTTGCCCTGACGGTTGATCGTGGTCGGGTCGTGGATCTGAAAAAAGAACTCCAGCAGATCGCGATAGGTGATCTGTGCGGGATCGAACCAGATCTCGATCCCCTCGGCATGGGTGCCATGATTGCGATAGGTGGCGTTGGGCACATCGCCCCCGGTGTATCCCACACGTGTGCGGGACACGCCCGGCAGTTTGCGGATCAGGTCCTGCATACCCCAGAAGCAGCCCCCGGCGAGAACGGCGCGGTGTTCGGTCATCAGATATCCTCCACATGAATCAGGAATTCGCCATAGCCCTCGTCCTCCATCTCGTCGCGATGGATGAACCGCAGGGCGGCAGAGTTGATGCAATAGCGCAGCCCGCCATGTTCGCGCGGGCCATCAGGGAACACATGGCCCAAATGGCTGTCGCCGTGTTTGGAGCGGACCTCGGTGCGGATCATGCCCAGCGTGCGGTCTTCCAACTCTTCGACATGCTCATGCACGATGGGTTTGGTGAAGCTGGGCCAGCCGCAGCCGGATTCGTATTTGTGGGTCGAGGCAAACAGCGGCTCGCCCGAGACGATGTCCACATAGATGCCCGGTTCCTTGTTGTTCAACAGCTTACCGGTGCCGGGCCGTTCGGTTCCGCTGCGCTGGGTGACGTGGAATTCCTCGGGCGACAGGGCGGCGACGGCTTCGGGTGACTTGGAATAGCGGGTCATGGCTCCTCCGATTCTTACTACTTTGCCACACTAGATGGGGTTTGGCAGAGGAAAGCAAAGGCTTGTTGCGTCGCCTCGCGCAGACGTGCGGCGGTTCAGGTCGGTGCGCTCTCGGGCTGGCGCGACAGTTGGACCGCCAGAATGCCCAGCGTGATGACCAGAACGCCTGCCAGATCCAGCGGCCCCAGCTGCTCGCCCAGCAGCAGGGCGGCGATGGTGACGCCGAAGACCGGGTTGAGAAAGTGGAACGTTGCCGCCCGGACCGCGCCGATACGGTCCAGCAGCAGGAACCAAATCAGCGTCGCCACAAGGCCGGGGAACAGGATGGTATAGCTGAAGGCCAGTGCAAAGGGCAGGGTGGGGCGGACATAGATCGTTTCAAGCATCGGCGCGGCAACGAACAGGATCGCGGCGCCGACCAGCATCTGCAGCCCCACCACCATCATGAAATTCCCGCCCGAGGTCGCGCCCCGCACCGCCAGCGTGGCAAAGGTCAGCGCCAGCGCCCCGATGCCGCAGAGCAGGACGCCGAACAGGTCGACCCCTGCGCTGATCCGGCTGCTCATGATCAGGGCGACACCGGCAAATCCGGCCAGCAGGCCAAGAATGCCCAGCGGGCGCAGCCTTTCGCCCAGCAGCAGCCAACCGGCCAGCGCCACCAGCAGCGGCATCGTCGATGCGATGATCGCGGCGACCGAGGCCTCGACCGTTTGCATCGCATAGAAATTCAGACCCAAATACAGGGCATTCTGGCAAATACCGAACAGGATGGTGGCCCGCCACTGGCCCCGCGTCAGGTGCCAGCTTTGGCCCATAAGACGCGCGATGGCCACGCCCAGAACGCCCGAGATCAGAAAGCGCAGCGCCAGCGAAAACAGCGGCGAGGCATCGGCGACGATGATCCGTGCCGAGGTGAATGCCGACGACCAGATCAGCGCAAATGCAAGCCCCATGATGATGGCGCGCGGATCCATTTCTGCCTCCCCAATATCCCTGGCGACTGTCACCGGTTTTTCCGGTGATCGCAAGAAAAAGGGGCCGCCCGGCGGCGACCCCCTCATTCTTGTTCACCTGTGGCGGTGATCAGCCGTTGACGCTGTCCTTCAGGGCCTTGGCGATGGTCATCTTGACCACCTTGTCGGCCTCTTTCTTGAACTGCTCGCCGGTGGCGGGGTTGCGCACCATGCGCTCGGGGCGCTCGCGGCAGTAGATTTTGCCAACGCCGGGCAGGGTAACGGCACCACCGGCCGAAACTTCGCGGGTGATCAGGCCGGTCATGGCCTCCAGCGCGGCATTTGCGGATTTCTTGTCAGTTCCCATTTCCTCAGCGAGAGCAGCCACCAGCTGAGTCTTTGTCATAGGCTTTGCCATTTCTTGGTCTCCTTAACGTGCCCGATAATTTGGGCCTCACCGAGTAACTGTAACGGGATATTGTGGCCGAACACAACGAATAGTAGCACTGAAAACCCTAAAAATATGGGGAAATCGTTGCTTTTTTGCTTCAGAGAAAGGCCGTTTCGTCGAAGGAACGCAATTTCCGGCTGTGCAGGCGCTCCAGCGGCATGCCGCGCAGATGTTCCATGGCGCGGATTCCGATCGCCAGATGGCGGCTGACCTGAGTGGTATAGAACGCCGAGGCCATGCCGGGAAGCTTTAATTCGCCATGCAGCGGCTTGTCGGACACGCACAGCAAAGTGCCGTAGGGCACCCGGAAGCGATAGCCATTTGCGGCAATCGTCGCGCTTTCCATATCCAGCGCAATCGCGCGCGACTGACCGAGCCGTTGCACCGGGCCGGACTGATCCCGCAGCTCCCAATTGCGGTTGTCGACCGAGGCAACGGTGCCGGTGCGCATGATCCGCTTCAACTCGTAACCTTCCAGCCGGGTCACCTCGGCGACCGCCTGTTCCAACGCCACCTGAACCTCGGCCAGCGGCGGAATCGGCACCCAGACGGGCAGGTCGTCATCCAGCACCTTATCCTCGCGCAGATAGGCATGGGCCAGCACGAAATCCCCCAGCGCCTGCGTGTTGCGCAGCCCGGCACAGTGGCCGACCATCAGCCAAGCATGGGGGCGCAGCACGGCAATATGGTCGGTTGCCGTTTTGGCGTTCGACGGCCCAACCCCGATATTGACCAGCGTGATCCCTGACCCATCTGCCCGTTTCAGGTGATAGGTCGGCATTTGCGGCAGTTTCAGGGGTTGCTCGATTGCTGCGTTCGGGTCCGTGATCTCGACATTCCCGGTCGAGACAAAGCTGGTGTAGCCGCTGGCAGGGTCGGCCAGTTGCGTGCGGGCGTAGTTTTCAAACTCCGAGACATAGAACTGGTAGTTTGTGAACAGGACGTGGTTCTGGAAGTGGCTGGGGTCGGTCGCGGTGTAATGTGACAGCCGCGACAGCGAGTAATCGACCCGCTGTGCAGTAAACGGCGCCAATGGCCCAACGGTGTCGTCATGGTCATGCACGCCATTCACGATGTCATCATTGGTGGTCGTCAGATCCGGTACGTCAAAGACGTCACGCAAGGTAAATCCCGCTGCGCCTTGATGTGGAACATGCAAATCGGGATTGCTGGCAACCGCAAAATGAACCGGGATCGGCGTATTAGACGCTCCGATGGTGACGGGTTGGTCGTGGTTCTTGATCAGCAGGGCAATCTGCTGGGTCAGGTAAGATCGGAACAGATCCGGCCGGGTCACGGTCGTGGCATGGGTTCCGGGCTCTGAAACGTGGCCAAAACTAAGGCGGCTGTCGACCTGCGCATAGGATGAGGTTTTGATGCGAATTTCGGGATAGTAGGCTCTGATACGTTCGGCTGGTGCCCCGTCTTTCATCGCCTGTGCGAAGTTCTCACACAGGTAAGTCGTGGCCTGCTCATAAAGCACCTCAAGCCGTGCCACAGCGGCGGCGGGGTCGGTGAATTGTTCGGGCTTCGGGGCCTCGGGGGTCTTAATATTGGTCATGCAAGCGGTTCCAGAAGGTCTATCTTTTCGAAGGTGCGCACATCCACCAGCCCAAGGTCCGAGATCCGCAGTTCCGGGATCACCACAAGGGCCAGCAACGAGTGCTGCATGTAAGCGTTGTTGAGCTGACAGCCGCAGGCCTGCATCGCCTCGACCATCTTTTGCGCCTTGGCGGCCACCTCGGTGGCCGGGCTGTCGGACATCAGGCCTGCAATCGGCAGTTCCACCAGCGCCAGTTCTTCGCCATCGCGGAAAATCGTGATACCGCCGCCCACCTCGGCCAGCCGGTTCGCCGCCAGTGCCATCTGTTCGCGATCGGTGCCGACGACAATCATATGGTGGCTGTCATGCGCCACGGTCGAAGCCATGGCCATGCGCCCCTGATATCCGAACCCCGAGACAAAGGCGTTGGTCACCCCACCCGTGGCGCGGTGCCGTTCCACCAGCGCGATCTGGCAGACATCGCCTTCGCCCTCGACCAGCCCGCCGATGATGGGCAAGTCGGCCTTCAGCGCCTGTGTTGGGGCCTGATTTTCGACCACACCGATGACGTTGGCCCTGACGCGGTTGGCCCCGGCGGGGGCTTTGATTTCAAAATCGGTGTCCGTCAGCGCATGACCCAGATGGACCGTGTTGCGCGCAGTCGCGGGCCAGTTCAGGTGCGGGCACTCCACCCTGACCTTGCCACCCTCGGCCACGATCTGTCCCCGGGCGATCACCGTCTCAATCGGCAGCTCGGTCAGGTCCGAGGTCAGGATCACATCCGCCCGCCGTCCGGGCGTGAGAGAGCCGATCTCGCGTTCAAGCCCGAAATGGGCCGCGGTGTTGAGCGTTGCCATCTGCAGCGCGACCAGAGGCTCGCACCCGCAGGCAATCGCATGCCGCACCACGCGGTTCATGTGCCCGTCATTGACCAGAGTGCCCGAATGGCAATCATCGGTGCAAAGAATGAAGTTGCGCGGGTCCAGACCTTTCTCGGTCACGGCCGTAATCTGGCTTTCCACATCGTACCAGGCCGAGCCCAGCCGCATCATCGACCGCATCCCCTGCCGCACCCGAGCAATGGCGTCTGCCTCGCATGTACCTTCGTGATCGTCAGCGGGGCCTCCGGCCACATAAGCCGCGAAATCAGGCCCTAAATCGGGTGAAGCATAATGTCCGCCCACCGTTTTGCCCGCCCGTTGTGTCGCCGCGATCTCGGCCAGCATCTTCGGATCGCCATGAATCACACCGGGGAAGTTCATCATCTCGCCCAGCCCGATGATACCGGGCCAGGCCATCGCCTCGGCCACATCCTCGGCGGTGATCTCATAGCCGGTGGTCTCAAGCCCCGGCGCCGAGGGCGCGCAGGACGGCATCTGGGTGAAGATATTCACCGGCTGCAGCAGCGCCTCATCATGCATCAGCCGAACGCCTTCCAGCCCCAGCACATTGGCGATCTCATGCGGGTCGGTGAACATCGATGTCGTGCCATGCGGGATCACCGCGCGCGCGAATTCCGCCGGGGTCAGCATTCCGGATTCGATATGCATATGGGCGTCACACAGCCCGGGGATCATGTAGCGGCCTTGCGCTTCGATGATCTGTGTCTCAGGACCGGTACAATGCGCGGCATCGGGTCCGACATAAGCCACCCGCCCGGCGGCAATGGCCACGTCGTGATCGGGCAGCAGCTCGCGGGTGTGCACGTTCACCCAGATGCCGCCACGGATGACCATATCAGCCGCTTCGCGACCTGCGGCAACAGCGATAAGGCGGGGGGCGGTGTCGGGCCAACTGGGGAAAGTCTTGTATTCCATGGCCCAACTTTCCCGAATGCGGCAGAAGGTGCAACCCCCGCCGCGCACCTATCATGAAATCATCACAATCCCTGAATAAGGCACCACCCTCAGCGCGTCAGCGCTGCCACCCCCAACCAGAGGAGAGGCCCCGCAGGGGCCGCGACGATGGGCGGGAGTGCCCCGTTCTAGGCAGAAACATCCGCCGCGATTTCCGTGCGTATCCAATCGGCAAAAGCAACTGCACCGGTGTTTTCCTCGGCCTGAGGCGACAGCAGCAGGTAGTAAGCCTCGGGCATCGCGGCGCGATGGGGGAAGGGGGCGACCAGCTGGCCCTGGTCGATCAGGTGCCGGGCTATGGTGTCATGGGCTAGGCACAGCCCCCCGCCCGCCATGGCGACCGACAGGCTGACCAGATAGGTGGTGGAATAGGTGACCGGCGGATTTTCCCAATTAAGACCCCGATCTTCGGCCCATCCCGCCCAGTTCGACAGCAGGTTCGAGCAGTCGAACAGCGGTTGCCGCTGCAGGTCCTCCAGCGTCACGGGGAACCCCGGCGCGCAGACCGGATAGTAGTGATCGGTCCGCAGCAACTCGGTCCGCACCGTGTCGGCGGGACGCAGGGAATAGCGGATTTCGACCGCAGCGCCCTCGGCCATTTCGCGGGGCTCCCAAAGTTCGGTGAAGATGTTCAGGTGCACCTCGGGGTGTTGCGCCCGAAACTTGGGCAGGCGCGGGGCCAGCCAGTTGACCGCGAAGGTGATGTTGCTTTGCACCTGCACCGCGTTCTGCTGTGCGCCCGTTACCGCCTGAGTGCCGCGTAGAAGCGTGCGAAACGCCTCGCGCACGACGGGCAGATAGGTGATGCCTGCCTCGGTCAGCTCCAGCGCGCGGGGGCGGCGCAGGAACAGGGGCTGTCCCAGATACCCCTCCAGCGACTTGATCTGCTGACTGACCGCGCTTTGGGTCATGTTCAGATCCCGCGCTGCGCCGGTAAAGGACAAATGCCGGGCCGCGGCCTCGAACGTGCGCAACCACCCCAGCGGAGGAAGCTGTTTCTGCATCTGCATAACCTTGCCATTAGTTTTGCTAATGAAATAGGCGCGATTTTTTCGTTGGTCAAATAATCCCCGCGCGGGCACGATTTTCCAAACCTCGAAGGAGCCCGGCATGACCGTCACCAACCTGCGCCCCAACATGGATCACTGGTCTAAGCGCGTCGACATGGCCGCCGCCTTTCGCTGGACCGAGCGGCTGAACATGCACGAAGGCGTGGCCAATCACTTCAGTCTGGCGGTGAACCCGGACGGGACGCAGTTTCTGATGAATGCAAATCAGATGCATTTCTCGCGCATCAAGGCCTCGAACCTGCTGCTGCTGGACGCCAATGATGCTGCGGTGATGGACCAGCCCGGCGCGCCGGACCCGACCGCCTGGGGGCTGCACGGATCGATCCACCGCCATTGCCCGCATGCGCGCTGCGTCATGCATGTGCATTCGATCTTTGCGACGGTTCTGGCTTCGCTGACGGACAGCACATTACCGCCGATCGACCAGAATACGGCGACGTTCTACAACCGCTATGTCATTGATGAGGAATTTGGCGGGCTGGCCTTCGAAAGCGAAGGACAGCGCTGTGCCGCGATGCTGTCGGACCCGAAAAAGAAGGTCATGATCATGGGCAATCACGGGGTTCTCGTGATCGGCGAGAACCCGGCAGATGCCTTTAATAGACTCTATTATTTCGAACGCGCGGCCGAAACCTATATCCGCGCCCTGCAGACAGGTCAGCCCCTGCGCGTCCTGTCCGATGAGATTGCCGAGAAAACGGCGCAAGAGTTGGATGACTATCCCGGTCAGGCCGATGCGCATCTGCGCGAGATCAAGGCCGTGCTGGATGCCGAAGGCTCGGACTACGCAACCTGAAGATCCTGTAAGGAGCATCTGCCATGACCGACGCTCATGACGCTGAGGCCGCCCGCTGGAACTATCGCCCCGAGGGACCGGTTGGGCTGAATCCGCTGTTCAGCTGGCCACCGCGCCCGATGGCGATCTTACGGTGGTACCGGGGCGCATGGCTGCCGCTGACGTCATTGACGTTGTGCATGGCGCTGGCCCTGATCGCATATGCGGCGTTTTTCCCCGCGTTAGAGACGATGCGAAGCTTTGCACCCGGCTGGATGTTTCGCATCTGGCTGCTGAACATGGTGCCGCAAATCCTGGTGGCCGGAGGGCTGCACTGGTGGCTTTACATGCGCAAGGGGCAGGGCATGTATAAGAAGTTCGACCGCCGGGACCTGACCCGCGACAACGGCACTTTCACCTTTCGCAATCAGGTTTGGGACAACATCTGGTGGACGCTGGGCAGCGCCATGACGGTGGCGACGGTGTATCAATGGGTGATCTTCTGGGCCATGGCCAATGCCTATGTGCCGGTGATCACATGGGCCGCTGCTCCGGTCTGGTTCGTGATCTGGATGCTGTTCATCCCGATGTGGTCGGGGCTGCATTTCTATTGGGTACACCGGCTGGAACATCATCCCAAACTATATAAACACGTCCATGCCGTGCATCACCGCAACGTTAACATCGGCCCGTGGTCCGGCATATCGAACCACTGGTTCGAGAACATGCTGTACTTCACCACCTATTTCATCCATCTGATTGTGCCCTCGCATCCGCTGCACGTGCTGTTTCACGTCTATTTTCAGCAGATCAGCCCGGTTCTGTCCCATTCCGGGTTCGAAAAGCTGAAGGCCGGGGATACCGACGCCGCCAAGGCCGGCGACTTCTTCCATCAGCTGCATCACCGGTATTTCGAATGCAACTACGGCACGTCCGAGATCCCGTTCGACAAGTGGTTCGGCACCTATCACGACGGCTCGGCCGAGGCGACCGTGCGGACGCGGGCCTACAAGAAGCAGATGTATACCTAGCGCCGCGACCGCAGCGCCCGCGGTGTGGTATTGAACTCGGCTCGAAAGGCGCGGGTCAGGGCGCTTGGGTTCTCATAGCCCGCGCGTAAGGCGATTTCGCTGACGGTCAGGTCGGTCTCGGCCACCAGCTTGCGCGCCAGATTCAACCGCAAACGGCGATAAACGCGGGCCGGACCGGCCCCGAGGTCTGACTCCATCCGTGCCTCGAGCATCTTTTGCGACCGTCCGACGCGCCGGGCGATCTCGGGTATCGGCAGGGGCGCTTCCAGATGTTCCTGCATCAGGGCCAACGCCGCGTTCACGTCGCGGCTGGCCGATCCGGCCCCGCCGATATGCGACCGGGCCGAATCGCGCGTCATGAACATCTGCGCCACTTCCAACGCCAGCGCCTGCCCATGATCACGGCCAATCAGATGCGTCACCAGATCGAAGGCCGCCATCGCTCCGGAACAGGTGATCCGGTCGCGGTCGATGACAAAACGCTCGCGGCAGGTGTCGACCTCGGGGAAGCGTTCGGCAAAGCGGGTCAGCTCCTCCCAATGGATCGTGGCGCGATGCCCGTCCAGCAAGCCCGCCAGCGCCAGCAGCCAGCTGCCGGTGTCCAGCCCGGCAAGGGTGCCAAACCGACCCGCCGCCGCACGCAGCCCGGCCTGAGTGGGCCAGCCGCCATGGGTCTGAAAGCCATAAGACGGCATCACCATCAGCATGTCGCCCGAGGCTTCGTGCAGGACCCCGTGCGGTGCGACCTGCAACCCTGAGGACGAGGTGACGGCACCCGGCCCCAGCGACAGAAACTGCCAGTCATAGACCCGCCGCCCGGCCAACGTGTTCGCCGCGCGCAGCGGCTCGACCGTGTTGGCGAGGCAATGGTTGGAAAAGCCGTCAAACAGAAGGACGCCGATATGTTGCATCTCAGATGAGGATTTCTGCCAAACATGCATCACAAATGTCTAAACCTGCATGGTCATGCCTGCAAGCCACGTCACACTGAACGCGGTTTCAGATGCGGAGTGTCCCCGATGCAATATGGCCTGACTGACGAGCAGGAGATGATCGCCGCAACCGTGCGCAGCTTTGTCGAGAATGAGATCTATCCGCATGAGGCCCTGGTGGAACGCACCGGCGAGGTCCCGCGCGAGATTGCCGACGAGATCAGGCGCAAGACACTCGAGCTTGGATTTTACGCCTGCAACTTTCCCGAAAGCGTTGGCTGCGCCGGGCTGAGCCATCAGGATTTCGCGCTGGTCGAGCGGGAACTGGGCCGGGGCTCGATGGCGCTGACGCATTTCTTCGGCCGCCCGCAGAACATCCTGATGGCCTGCGAAGGCGATCAGATCGAACGCTACCTCATGCCCGCGGTCCGGGGTGAGAAGATGGACGCGCTGGCCATGACCGAACCCGGCGCGGGGTCGGATGTGCGCGGCATGTCCTGCTCGGCCGTGCGCGACCGGGGCGACTGGGTGGTGAACGGGACCAAGCATTTCATTTCGGGTGCGGAACATGCGGATTTTGTCATCGTCTTTGTAGCGACGGGCGAAGATCAGACTCTGAAAGGGCCGAAAAAGCGGATCACGACCTTTCTGGTGGATCGGGACACGCCGGGTTTCACCATCCGCGACGGCTATCGCTCGGTCAGCCACCGGGGCTACAAGAACATGGTGCTGGACTTCGACGATTGCCGCCTGCCACAGGCGCAGGTTCTGGGCGAGGTCGATGGCGGGTTCGATGTGATGAACACCTGGCTCTACGCCACCCGCATCACTGTCGCTGCCATGTCGGTCGGGCGCGCGCGCCGGGCGTTTGACTATGCGCTGGACTATGCCGCCACCCGCGAACAGTTCGGCCAGACGATCGGGCGGTTTCAGGGGGTCAGCTTTCAGATCGCCGATATGATCACCGAGATCGACGCTGCCGATCTGCTGACCCTGGCGGCGGCGGACCGGTTGGACAAAGGCCTGCCCGCAAACCGCGAGATCGCCTCGGCCAAACTCTATGCGTCCGAGATGCTGGCCCGGGTGACGGATGCGGCCATTCAGATCCACGGCGGGATGGGTCTGATGGACGACTATCCGCTGGAACGCTTCTGGCGCGATGCACGGGTCGAGCGTATCTGGGACGGAACCAGCGAAATTCAGCGCCACATTATCAGCCGCGATCTTCTGCGGGCGCTGGGCGCGTGATGCAGCCGGATGCGCTGAGGCGGCTTCTGCGGCCCGCGTCGCTGGCGGTGATCGGCGGCGGCGCGTGGTGCGATGCGGTGATCCGGCAGGCCCGCGCTTTGGGCTTTTCGGGGGACATCTGGCCGGTACACCCCAAGGCCACCCTGGTGGGTGGTCTGTCGGCCTATCCACGCATCGAAGACCTGCCGCAGCCGCCTGATGCGGCCTTTATCGGGATTAACCGGCAGGCGACGGTGCAGGCGGTTGCTGCCCTGTCGCGGATCGGCGCTGGCGGCGCGGTCTGCTTTGCCTCGGGCTTTACCGAGGCGCAGGCTGAGGATGATCAGGCCCCGGATTTGCAGGCGCAGCTGGTCGCCGCGGCACGGGATATGCCGATTCTGGGGCCCAATTGCTATGGTTTCGTGAATGCTCTGGACCGGGTTGCCATCTGGCCTGATCAGCACGGGATGAAACCGGTGGATCGGGGCGTGGCGATCCTGACCCAGAGCTCGAACATCGCGATCAACATGACGATGCAGCGTAGGGCCCTGCCGCTGGCTTTCATGATGACCTGCGGAAATCAGGCGCAGACCCATCAGGCCGATGTTGCTGCGGCCCTGTTGGACGATGACCGGATCACTGCTATCGGCGTCCATATTGAAGGCTTCGGCGATTTGCGCAAATGGGAGGCGCTGGCGGCCAAGGCCCGTGCGCGCGCCGTTCCCATCGTCGCGCTGAAGATGGGCCGGTCGGCACAGGCACGGGCGGCGACGGTGTCGCATACCGCCTCTCTGGCCGGGCAGGACGCGGGCGCGCAGGCTTTTCTGGACCGGCTGGGCATTGCGCGGCTGGACGATGTGCCGGGGTTTCTCGAGACGCTGAAACTGCTGCATGTCATCGGGCGGTTGCCCGGAAACGGCTTGGCGGCGATCAGCTGCTCGGGCGGCGAGGCCAGCCTGACCGCCGACATGGCCGTCGGGCGCGATCTACGCTTTCCGCCGTTGACCGAGGCCCAGACAGCCGATCTGCGCGGGGTTCTGGGGCCGTTGGTGGCGCTGGCCAATCCGCTGGATTACCACACCTATATCTGGCGCGATACCGATGCGATGACCCGGGCCTGGTCGGGGATGGCGGGGCCTGATGTGGCTCTGACACTGGCAATTGTTGATTATCCGCATACCGATGCGACCGATTGGGAAGCCGCGACGCAGGCGGCGCTGAACTGCCGTGCGGCGGGTCGGCCCTTTGCCGTGGCCGCCACCTTGCCCGAGCTGATGCCCGAACGCACCGCGCAGCGCCTGATGGCTGGTGGCGTGGTGCCTTTTTCCGGTCTGCACGAGGCGCTGGCTGCCATCGAGGCCGCAGCCCGCCCCGATCCGGGTCCGGCTGATCCGGTTCTGCTGCCCGTGGGCGGCGATCCGGGTCAGATCTTGTCCGAGGCGCAGGCCAAGGCCGCGCTTTCGACGTTCGGGGTGCCCGTTCCCCGCCATGTCGTGACCGGCCCCGAGACCGCCGCCGAGGCTGCGCGGGGCTTAACGCCGCCCTTTGCCGTCAAGGGGCTGGGTCTTGCGCATAAATCCGAGCAGGGGGCCGTTCGGCTGGGCGTTTTGACAGCAGGTGTGCCTGACGCGGTTGCGGGTATCGGGACCGAAAAGGTTCTTATTGAAGAGATGGTGCCGGACAGGGTGGCCGAACTGCTGGTCGGAGTGACCCGTGACCCGGCGCATGGCTATGTCCTGACCTTGGGCGCGGGCGGCGTGCTGACCGAGATCATGCGCGACACCCGATCCCTGCTGATCCCTGCGCCGCGGGGGGCGCTGCGGGCCGCGCTGGGATGTCTGGCCTGTGAGCCTCTGCTGAGTGGCTATCGCGGCAAGCAAGCGGCTGACATCGAAGCGGTTCTGGATGCCATCGAGGGCATTCAGCGCTATGTTATTGCCAACGCCGAAACCGTTGGCGAAGTTGAAATCAACCCGCTGATCTGCACGCCCCGGGGGGCGGTTGCGGTGGACGCGCTGATCCGAAAGGCAAGCTCATGAACCCGATCCGGACCCGCCGTGAGGGCGCCATACTCGAGGTCACGCTGGACCGCCCCAAGGCCAATGCCATTGATCTGGCCACAAGCCGGATCATGGGCGAGGTGTTTCGCGATTTCCGCGACGATCCCGATCTGCGGGTGGCGATCCTGACCGGCGGAGGCGACCGGTTCTTTTGCCCGGGCTGGGACCTGAAGGCCGCCGCCGAGGGCGACGCGGTTGACGGCGATTACGGTGTGGGCGGGTTTGGTGGCTTGCAGGAGCTGCGCGACCTCAACAAGCCGGTGATCGCGGCGGTCAACGGGATCGCCTGCGGTGGCGGGCTGGAACTGGCGCTGAGCGCGGACATGATCCTGGCGGTCGAGCAGGCCCAGTTCGCCCTGCCCGAGATCCGCTCGGGGACGGTGGCCGATGCGGCCAGCGTCAAGCTGCCCAAGCGCATCCCTTATCACATCGCCATGGAGCTGTTGTTGACGGGGCGCTGGTTCGACGCCGCCGAGGCGCAGCGCTGGGGGCTGGTGAACGAGGTTCTGCCGGCCGATCAGTTGATGGATCGCGCATGGGAGCTGGCCCGGTTGCTGGCCAGCGGGCCGCCGCTGGTCTACGCGGCGATCAAGGAAGTGGTGCGCGAGGCCGAGGATTCCAAGTTTCAGGACATCATGAACCGGATCACCAAACGGCAATTGGCCACGGTGGATGTGCTTTACGGGTCCGAGGATAATCTGGAAGGCGCACGGGCTTTTGCCGAGAAACGTGATCCTGTGTGGAAAGGGCGGTAGGGGGCGCTGCCCCCGCCCAGCCCCGAATGGGGCTGGCCTCCCCCGAAGTATTTTTTAACAGAAGAAGGGGTGGGTCAGGTTTTCTCGAATGTGGCGATTTGGGCTGTGTCGGTCCTGTTTGGGCCTGCGGCGAGGTCGCCGTAGATCTGGACTTCGGTCAGCGAGAGGTTGGTGATCTGGTCGGTTTCGAGGCGGGCGAGCGCGTCGGCAAAGCCTTGCGTTTCGAAATGTCTGGCGTTGATGGACAGCGCAAATTGCGCGCCGGGGCGCGCGGCGCGCAGCAGGGCGGGCAGGACTTCGGGACCCAGGTGACCGTGGGTGAAGGTGCCCGAAGAAACGATGCCCGCATAGCTATCGCGCGGGACCGGCAGGCCCTGATTGAGATCCGCCTCGATCGCGTCGCGGTAGATGTCCTTGCGCATGGCCTGATCCAGCATCTCGCCGCTGATATCGGTGGCATCGATGGGCCCGACGCCGAGACCTGCCAGAATTGCACCGCACAGGCCGGTGCCCGCCCCCGCGTCCAGAACCGGGCCCTGACCGCCCGCCGCCACAAAGGCGCGCGCGGTATGGATGTGAAGCTGATAGTCCTCAAGTGCGGCAAAGCCGTCGTCATAATCCCCGGCCCATTCGGCGTAGAGACGCCGGTTGTCCTCGGGCGTTTTCAGCGCATAGGCGGCCTGCAGGTTGGGGGCTTTGTCGCTCATGTTTCCATGAAGGCGCATCGGGGGATTCGAATCAAGTGCGTCCATCCGGCGCTTGCATCCCCGGGGCGAGGGGATCATCAAAGGGGTATGACACAGTTCTTGTTCTCTTTCGGCCATGGCTATTCTGCGCGGGCGCTGTCGCGGCGGCTGCGGTCGGAGGAATGGCGGATCGTTGGCACCAGCCGCGATGCACAGCAGCTTGGGGCCATTCGCGACTCGGGTGCTGAACCGGTTGTCTGGCCCGGCGCGCGACCCGATCTGGACGGGGTCACGCATCTGCTGATCTCGACCGTGCCGACGGCAGAGGGGGATCCGGTTCTGGCTGAGTTAGGGCATGAGATTGCCGCCCGTGCAGGGCAGTTCCGCTGGGTCGGTTATCTGTCTACCACCGCCGTTTATGGTGACCATCAGGGCGGTTGGGTGGACGAGACCACACCGCCCGCACCCACGGCGGCGCGGGGCCGGTGGCGGGTTCAGGCCGAACAGCAATGGGCCGGGATTCCGGGTCTGCCGCTGCATATCTTTCGCCTGGCGGGTATCTACGGGCCGGGTCGGGGGCCGTTTTCAAAGCTCCGCCGGGGCGGGTTGCGGCGCATCATCAAGCCAGGGCAGGTGTTTTCGCGCATTCATGTCGAGGATATCGCGCAGGTTCTGGCTGCCTCAATGGCGCGGCCTGATCCGGGGGCGATCTATAACGTCTGCGACGATGAACCGGTGCCACCTCAGGATGTGATCGGCTATGCTGCCGAGCTGCAGGGGCTGCCCTTGCCACCTGCCGTGGCCTTTGATGAGGCCGATCTGACCCCGATGGCGCGGAGCTTTTACAATGAAAACAAGCGTGTTCGGAATGACCGGATCAAGACGGACCTTGGGATTTCGCTGCTATATCCGAATTACCGGGTGGGTCTTGAGGCGCTGATGCGGGAACAGGGCGGGGATCGTGGGTGATCCCGACCGCTTGTCAACGAAACGCTGCGGGTTGTAAGGGGTGAGGGATGGATGACCGCTCTGCGCCTTTGAAGATCACCGTATCGACCCTGACGCGACAGCGCCCCGGGATGCTGGCCGCGTTGATCCAAAGCTGGGGTGAGATGGCGATCCCGCCTGATTGCAGCGTCCGGTGTCTGGTGGTCGAAAACGATACCTCTCCGTTCAGCGAGGCGACCGTGCGAGAGGCCGGTGCGACCCTGCCCAACGGGGCCGGTCTGGACTATGTGCTTGAGACCGAGCCGGGGATTCCCTTTGGCCGCAACCGCGCCGCGCGCGAGGCGCTGTCTGCCGGGGCCGACCTGCTGTGTTTTGTCGATGATGATGAGGTTGTGGCCCCCGACTGGCTTGAACGGCTGGTGGCGGGATACCGCGCCAGCTCGGCGGTTTTGCTGGGTGCACCCTTGCGGGCGGCGGGTCCGTCGGGCGGTGAAACGGCGCTGCAGCGGCTGATGTTGCGCAATATTTCCAACCGTTATCTGGATAAGGAACGGGCGGCGGCGCGTCGGGCCACGCTGAACGACACGGGCGGCGTGACCATCGTGACCAATAACTGGCTGGGCGAGACGCGGCTGTTTCGGGACACGGGCCTCTGGTTCGATGAAACCATGCGCATGACCGGTGGCACGGATGCCAAATTCTATGCCGAGACGGTGGCCGCCGGGTTGCCCGTGGGATGGGTGCCGGATGCGTTTGTCTACGAGACCATCCCGCCCGAGAGGCTGTCGTTCTGGTATCAGGCCGCGCGTGGGCGGGACCAGTCGAACACGCACATGCGCCGCAAGCTGGACCAAAAGCCTGCGCGCGCGTTGCTGGGGTTTCTCAGCGCGCCCTTGCGGTTGATCGCCCTGCTGGGAGCGGTGCTTTTGTTTCCGTTTCAGCCCGACCGGCGGCTTATTCAGATTGCCCGGGGCGCGGGCTGGCTGGTGGGCGTGTTGGGGATACCGTTTGGATATAAATCCGCGCTTTACAAGAAGGTGAGCGGGCACTGAGGCGGCAAGTGCGGTCCCGGTGTCCCAGATTCAGGCGGCGGCTATCAGGTCGGCGGCTTTTTCCGCAATCATGATCGTGGGCGCATTGGTATTGCCCGAGACCAGCGTCGGCATGACCGAGGCATCGACCACCCGCAATCCCTGAACTCCGTGCACCCGCAGGTCGGGGTCGACCACCGCCATGTCATCGGTGCCCATCTTACAGGTACCGACTGGGTGATAGATCGTGTCGGCCCGGGCGCGGATGTGGCGCTCCCAATCCGCATCCGTCTGTGCGGTATCGGTGCCGAACATCTCTTTGCGCCGATAGGGGGAAAGCGCAGGGGCTTGCAATATCTCGCGCGTCATCCGTGCGCCTCGGATCATCGTCTCAAGATCGCGGGGGTCGGACAGGAAATCCGGGTCGATGGCGGGGGCGGCCAGAGGATCGGCGCTGTGCAGCCCGACGGTGCCGCGGCTTTCGGGGCGCAGTTTGCAGATGTGGCAGCTATAGCCATAGCCCAGATGCAGCTTGCGGGCATGGTCGTCGACCAGCGCGATGGTGAAGTGCAGTTGAATGTCGGGCCGGTCCAGATCGGGTGTGGTCTTGAGAAAGGCCGCGCCCTCGGCAAACGGGGTGGCGGCCATGGAAACGCCGGATTTGCGCCAACGCATCAGGTGGCCCAGCAGCCGCGCCGACCCGACCGGACCGATGCCGAACGTGTCGGTATCGCGGGTCTTGTAGGCCAGCGTGAAATCCAGATGATCCTGCAGGTTCTGCCCCACGCCGGGCAGGTCGTGGCGCACGGCGATCCCGTGTTGGGTCAGTGCCGCCCCGTCGCCGATACCGGACAGCATCAGCAGATGCGGAGATTTGAGCGCCCCGCTGCACAGAAGCACTTCGCGCCGCGCTGTCACGGTCACCTCGGTGCCTTTGCGATATACCACGCCGGTGGCGCGTTTGCCGTCAAAGGTCAGGCGCTGGGCGTAGGCCCCGGTGATGACCGTCAGATTGGGCCGCTGCATCACCGGAAACAGATAGGCCGCCGCGGCCGAGCAGCGCTCGCCATTGCGGGCCGGGTCGTGGAACTGTGTCACCTGATAGAGGCCGACGCCCTCGTTGTCTCCGCGATTGAAATCCTCGGTCCGGCGGTGCTGCATCTGGGTGGCGGCTTCGACAAAAGCGCGGGTGATCGGGCGTTCCTGTTTTTGGTCCGAAACCTGCAGGGGGCCGGTGTCACCATGCAGGTCATCCGCGCCGCGTTCGTTGTGTTCGGCGCGCTTGAAATAGGGCAGCACGCTGTCCCAATCCCAGCCGTCGCAGCCCAGATCGGCCCAGCCGTCGTAATCCTGACGCTGCCCGCGGACATAAAGCATGGCGTTGATAGCGCTGGACCCTCCCAGCGCCTTGCCGCGCGGCTGGTATCCTTTGCGCCCGTTCAACCCCGGCTGGGGCACGGTCTCGAACGCCCAGTTGTTGATTCTGGGCCGCCCCGGCAGCATCGCCACCACCGCAGCGGGCATCCGCACCAGTAAGCTGTCACCACGTCCTCCGGCCTCAAGCAGGCAGACGCTGACATCGGGGTTTGCGCTCAGCCGGTTGGCCAGAACGCAGCCCGCCGATCCGCCGCCGACGATTACATAGTCATAAGTCATGCCCGATCCCCTGTATGCCGTGCCCGGACTGACTGTTCACCGCCGCCCGCGCGCAGGAAAGCGGAACGCTGCGTCACTGGGATCACATTCAATAGTTTTTGATTATGAAAACCATCAAGAAACAACATTTTTTCGGATGGCTCTGATTTGGTACATCTTGGCCCAGACAAGAAGAACGAGTCGCCCATGCGAGTTTCCGCCAGTATTGCAAATCGCCCCGCTGCGCCTTTGCGCAGCCTGCTTGCGGTTTGCGGGATGGGCGGTATCGTTCGATCCTGTTGTTCACATTGGATTTGACCGCGCGACGCATACAAGCCTCAGCCAGTATTGGAGATTGAAATGGACGGAAGCGACACCCCCAACATGGGCAAATGCCCGGTAATGCACGGCTCGGATGCCCGGACGAACCGCGACTGGTGGCCCAACCAGCTGAACCTGTCGATCCTGCACCAGCATGGGGTGGCCTCGAACCCGATGGGTGAGGCGTTCAGCTATGCCGAAGCGTTCAAGCAGCTTGACCTGCAGGCGCTGAAGGATGACCTCTATGCGCTGATGACCGACTCGCAGGAGTGGTGGCCTGCGGATTACGGGCACTATGGCGGGTTGTTTATCCGCATGGCGTGGCACGCGGCTGGCACCTATCGCACGGCGGATGGCCGCGGCGGCGGCTCGACCGGCAACCAGCGGTTCGCGCCGCTGAACAGCTGGCCGGACAATGGCAATCTGGACAAGGCGCGTCGCCTGCTGTGGCCGATCAAGCAGAAATACGGCAACCAGATTTCGTGGGCGGACCTGTTCATTCTGGCTGGCAACTGCGCGATCGAATCCATGGGCGGCAAGACCTTTGGCTTTGCTGGCGGTCGTGAAGACATCTGGGCCCCCGAAGAAGACATCTATTGGGGCACCGAGACCGAATGGCTGGCCCCCACCGACAACCCGCACAGCCGTTATTCCGGCGAACGTGATCTGGAAAACCCGCTGGCCGCCGTGCAGATGGGCCTGATCTATGTGAACCCTGAAGGCCCAGATGGTCAGCCCGACATTCTGGCCTCGGGCCGCGATATCCGCGACACCTTTGCTCGGATGGCGATGAATGACGAGGAAACGGTGGCCTTGGTCGCTGGCGGCCATACTTTCGGCAAGGCCCACGGTGCCGGTGATCCCGGTCTGGTCGGCCCCGAACCCGAGGCCGCCCCGATGGAAGCCATGGGCTTTGGCTGGATCAACGATTTCGGCAGCGGCAAGGGTGATGACACCACCACTAGCGGAATCGAGGGCGCATGGACCGCAAACCCGATCAAATGGGACAATGGCTATTTCGATCTGCTGTTCGGCTATGACTGGAACCTGACCAAAAGCCCCTCGGGCGCGTGGATCTGGGAGCCGGTGGGCGTGAAAGAAGAAGACATGGCCCCTGCGGCGCATGATCCGTCCAAGAAGGTCAAGACCATGATGACCACCGCCGATATGGCGATGCGGATGGACCCGATCTATGGCCCGATCTCGAAGCGGTTCCACGAAAACCCCGAAGAATTCGCCGATGCCTTCGCCCGCGCGTGGTTCAAGCTGACCCACCGCGACATGGGCCCGCGCTCACGCTATCTGGGCTCCGAGGCCCCGACCGAGGAACTGCTGTGGCAGGACAACGTGCCCGCCGTTGATCACGAGTTGATCGACGACGCGGATGCGGCGGACCTCAAGGCCAAGATTCTGGCCACCGGGCTGTCGGTTTCGGAACTGGTCTCGACAGCATGGGCCTCGGCCTCGACCTATCGGGGTTCGGACATGCGCGGTGGCGCCAATGGTGCCCATGTGCGTCTGGCCCCGCAGAAGGACTGGGACGTCAACGAGCCGTTGAAACTGGCCAAGGCGCTTGAGGCGCTTGAAGGTGTGCAGACCGCGTTCAATGCTGCGCAATCCGGCGGCAAGAAAGTCTCGCTGGCTGATGTCATCGTGCTGGGCGGTGCGGCGGCCATCGAACAGGCGGCCAAGGCAGCCGGTCAGGATGTCGACGTGCCCTTCACCCCGGGCCGCACCGATGCCGCGCAAGAGCAGACGGATGTGGACAGCTTCGCGGTGATGGAGCCCATCGCCGACGGCTTCCGCAACTACCTGCGCAAGGAATACTCGGTCCCGGCCGAGGCGCTGCTGGTCGACAAGGCGCAGCTGCTGACCTTGTCCGCGCCCGAGATGACCGCGCTGGTTGGCGGGATGCGCGTGCTGGGTGCCAACTTCGGCGGCACCTCGCATGGTGTGTTCACCGACCGGGTTGGTACACTCAGCACCGACTTCTTCGTGAACCTGCTGGATATGGGGACCGAGTGGAAGCCGTCGGGTGACGGTATCTATGAGGGCCGCGACCGCGCTAGCGGCGACGTGAAGTGGACTGGCACCCGTGTTGATCTGGTCTTTGGGTCGAACTCGCAATTGCGGGCGCTGGCCGAGGTATATGGTCAGGACGATGCGGGTGGCAAATTCGTCTGCGATTTCGTCTCGGCCTGGAACAAGGTCATGAATGCAGATCGGTTCGATCTGGACTAAACACCCCAACCACTCACTGAACCACGCCGCCTTGGGAAACCTAGGCGGCGTTTTCTATGGGTGAGTCCGAGGGCGGAAGACCGGCATGTGATGCGATTCCATTCATTCCTGTGATTTGGGCTGCCGAAAAGACGTATTCGGAGAGCTGCGCGAGTTGAATTGTGAGTGTAACCTGTTGTTTTTATTAAGGTGATGGAAAATCTGGCAGGAAATTCAAAGTTTTTTCAAATTGGGGGTTGCAGGTCCCGGACCCAATCCGTAAATACCCCTTCACCGGCGCTGCTGAGGTGCTGGAGCTTACCGGAGACGGTGGCTGGACTGGCCGGAGAGACGGTTGAGACGCATCGGAGAGACGGT
>NZ_JBQFZS010000009.1:0-187282 GCF_056542385.1 Ruegeria sp. AD2(2025) | reverse complement strand
AAGTCGTCCGCAACACCTCGTGCCGATCCAGCACATCGAAAAACGCTCCCTCCAACGCGTCGACATCCAGATCGCCAGAAAGCTCGAGCACCAGCGGCATGTTATAAAGCGCCGTCGGCCCGCCCGAGCGGAACAGAAACCACAACCGGTCCTGCGCCGAAGACGTCACCGCCGTTCTGGTTGCATGGCGCGCGTCGAATGACATCATCAGCCCTGCACCTGCTCGGTTTCCAAGCGCTCCAGAAGCGGGCCCAGTTCAACCCGGAGCTGGCTGGACGACACAGGCAATATGTCGAGCCCGTCGTAGTAAACGCCCGGGACGATGACGTCGAAATCGCGCTGCGCGAGGGTTCGGAGGCTTGCAGCGGCGACGGAGGGGTCCCCATTGGCCATGTCGACATCCCATGCGCCGTCCTTCAGAAACAAGGTGTCTCCTGTGAACGCATAGGTTTTCGCACCATTGTCCCACAGAAAACAGGCGCTGCCTGGGCAATGGCCCGGTGTGTGGAGTGCGGTGAAATCGGGTGCGATACTGTGTACGTCGCCAAAGGCGACGTCGACCCCGAAGGTCTCGGGAATCGCGGGAAGCTCGTCCTTGTGGCAATACCGCGTTGCACCGAATTCGTTGCGCACCCAGTCCGGGTGGCGGGTGGTTTCGTGGCGGTGGCTGATGGCATGGATTCGAAGGCCGCCAATGGCCTGTATTCGGTCCTTATGATCGCGAAACCGACCGCCGCCATAGACCAGAATATTGCCCTCCGACCTCTGCAGAATAAAGCTGCAGATCTTGGCGCCGCCCTCAAAAAGTTCGAAGTGGTCGGACCTAAAAATTCCTGTTTCGATTTCCTGCATAACGCTTCCTCAGCTTCTGAAACCGAAATAGCGAACGGCGCCTCACGGCGCGCCGACAAGCCCCGGTCACACGTCAAAAACCGCGAGCCACCAAGCGTTGGATTTTCATGTCGATGTCAAACGCAGGGCAAAGCCCTTCCTTCGCCGGTCCCTCGGACACACGTAGAAGCACGTGACAAATTTTTGCCAAAAGCGCCCATGCTCGCCACTCTGCTGCAATCAAGCAGCCAAGAAGACCGATGGCAGCCTTGTCCGGGACTATGGCCTGACTCGACCCATCATTGGAAAATCCACTCCTCGCGGCTGTACTACTTTAAGTAAAATCTTTGCCATGTTTGCCATTCTGTGTTGCAGAATACAACCCCTGCGATATTAACCTGACACCTAAGTATCGCTTAAAGAGCGAAACTTTGCCGATTTGCGGCAGGTGGACGCCAAGGTCCTGTCGACCTTGCTGTCTGACGGCACCGGTACATGCCACGGGGCCACCTTCGTCTGACCCCTGCCGCTTATCGCGCAACAAGGTGATGGCTCACCGTGACCGGCGTGCCGGGGAACGCACCGGATGCTCTCACATTCTTTGATCGCGGCGCGCGACGCAGCATGGGCTGCGGGTGCTTTGTTGCACAATTCGTGCTGGGGATTCATCCCGCGAATACAGCATGTTATCTGAGTGGCATGAGCAACTTGGCCCCTACGAAGTACAAGACCACGAACTAGTCGGCTTGGATTGGCATGTGCCCGATTACAGCACTCTGAGCCGCCGCCAGAAAACCCTGAACTTAAGTTTGCCCTTTCGTAGCGCACCGGTCCGCTGAACCTCCTGAATGATAGCACAGGCATCAAGGCCGCCGGTGAAGGTGAGTGGAACGCCCGCAAGCATGGTGGACCCAAACGCCGCATCTGGCGCAAGATACACATGGGATCGACCAAAAGACACGGGAGGTTCGGGCCGTCGAAGTCACCAACAGCAGCGTTTGTGATGCCCATATGCTGCCGGAGTTACTTAACTAAATCCCATGCGAACAAGATGTCGGATCAGTCACTACAAATGGTGCCTATAACGCCCGAAAATGCCATGACGCAATTGCCGCCCGGAATGCCCATGCTGTTATTCCTCCGCGCGAGAACGCCAAACCATGAAAATCCTCGAGTGCAGGGGGCATTGGCCGCAATGAGGCGGCCAATGCATCACGATATCTCGGCCGCGCTATCTGGCGACGGTAGGGCCGGTATCACCGACGAAACCGTGTCGAAACCAGGAGGCAATGTGTGAAACTGCTGGGCCAATCCCTGATGTCGAGAGACTTCGGCCGCCACGCCACATCCGTGTTGCCGTGCTCATCTGGTTCACAACTCTTGGCTTACTCGTTACTAAGGCCGTAGGCTAAACCCGTCTGTGGAAAGGTGAAGTGCAGCCACTCCCAGATTTGTGCAACAAAACCTCGCCATTGGGCCGGTCGGCAAACGGATTAAGCTTGGTTATTAAAAGCATCTCGGTGCCTCAGCCTTTGGGAGCGTGACATGGAAGGGCAACTGTCAAGAGAAATTGCCGCATCGATTGTAGGACATAACGAGCGCAGATCATGTACCAGCGGAACGTGGAAGCTTAGTGGAGACGGGTGAGGTGTCAGCCATTGCGGAGGCTATCACTGAGCGCCTTTTGGTGTGGAACCCAAAAGGCGTGGCAATCACCTGCCATCCCATTGCGGAATTGCAAGCACCTATGTTGGGCGATGAGGGGCACGCCATTGCGCACGCCGTGCCAAAGCGGCGCAATGAGTTCATTGCGGGGCGCACCGCCGCGCGGTTGTCATTGCGCAAGCTCGGCCTCGAGGATTGTGCGATACTCAAAGGGCCAGACCGTGATCCACAATGGCCGCCGGGTGTTGTGGGGACGATCAGCCATACAGACGATTTGTGTATCGCGATGACTGCACACCAGAGCAACTACTGGACGCTCGGTGTTGATCTGGAGGCCGATAGAACGTTGAGCAACGATCTGGCCAACCTCGTGATGAGCACTGCGGAGCAAGCCAACATGGCCGCGCCGCCGATCCACTACTTTACGATCAAGGAAGCGGTGTTCAAAGCCTACTTTCCAGCCACGTCAGCATTTCTTGAATTTGGCGATGTCGAGCTGGAGCTGGCACCTGAACGAGGCACCTTTCGCGCTAGCATCTCAGAGGAGCACCCAGAGCCGCCTTGGGGGGAGAGCATTGTGACGGGCCACTACGCGGTCATCGGCGGCAATGTGTTGAGCCTCGCGGCTGTGACGACCTAAGGATGGGTTAGCAGGGGTAACTGTAGAATTGTCGGCCCAGTTTGGCGTTCATCCCACGATGACCCGCAGTTAGAGCCATTCAGCGTGACCTTGAATCGCGAGGGGTTCCCTTGATGGCTCAGATTGGAGCCAGCTGAGGGCGTCGCCTTTGGCAAGGTCAGTTTTTTAGCGTTGCGCTGATCGGTTGCTCTCATATGTTCGGCCTGATTGTGCGACATTTCGTTGTCGTCGGACCTAATGGATATTGGACGTATAGATGGTTCTGTTGCGAAGTTTATTGCAGTTCAGAGAAATACCTCTGACCTGAAGCGTTAGGCGACCAACTCTTTAAATTGTTGAAAGGGACAGAGTCCTGGTGTGAATTGACCTTTACGGATCATGTTCGCGACTTCGATGCCTGCGAGAGTCGCCGAAGCCGAAGCAAAAGTCTTGAAGCCGAGCATCGGACGGGTTCGTCTTTTGATGAAACGATGATCCTGTTCCACAATGTTGTTCAAGTATTTCCGCCTGACCATTTCAATGGGGAGCGGGCAGCCAAAGCCTTTCAGCATCTTGTTTATGGCCTTGATGCCAGCCGTGTTAGCTCCGCTTTTGTCGATGACAATTTTTCTCGGAAGGCCGTTGACCTCCAGCATCCGGGCGAAGAACTTGGTGGCGGCGGGTTTGTTTCGACGCTGCGAAAGCATGAAGTCAAGCGTCTTGCCGTGCTTGTCGACAGCTCTATAGAGGTAAATCCACGCGCCTTTCACCTTGATGTAAGTCTCATCCATTCTCCAAGAACGGTCGCTGGATCTTTTGCGGCGACGCGCAGCCTCAGCGATCGCGCCGGAATATCTTGTTACCCAGCGGTTCAGTGTTGTGTGGTCCACCGAAACACCACGCTCACCCATAATTTCCTCCAGGTCACGGTATGAAACACCATATCGAACGTAAAAGAACACCGCGAATAGGATCACATCTTTCGGGTATTGCGCGCCCTTGAAGGAAATCATGAGTAGTCTTTCGGCTGATAAATACCAGCGGCTATTCACTCTCTGCATTCTCGAGCGTCAATCGTCAAAGTTTGCAACAGAACCCCTGAGTTGTTTTCGGATGAAGGCTAATATCCTCATTCGGCCAATCACTCCTAAAAAGATGCCGTAGGTTACTTGGGAAGTTCGCTGGGGAGATGATCTAGCGATTTGCTCATGCAAGCCGCATTGGATAGATGCTTCTGCGATCCGGAAAGCAGTTTGCGTGCTTTTTCAGTGAACCAGCACCTGCTCTAGGAAGTTCTTGGTCCGCTCGCTTTTTGGATTAGTAAAGAAGCTTTCGGGATCGTCCTCTTCAATGATCTCACCGGCGTCCATGAAGATGACCCGGTCGGCCACCTTGCGGGCAAACCCCATCTCGTGGGTGACGCAGATCATCGTCATGCCTTCTTCAGCCAGACGTACCATAACGTCCAGAACCTCACCGATCATCTCGGGGTCCAGCGCCGAGGTCGGCTCGTCAAACAGCAGAATATCGGGTTTCATGCACAGCGCCCTGGCGATGGCGACACGCTGTTGCTGACCCCCTGACAACTGACCGGGATATTTTGGGGCCTGATTTGCGATCTGGACCTTTTCCAAAAACATCGTCGCGGTCTCTTCCGCCTCGGTCTGGGATATTTTGCGGGCCAACATCGGGGCCAGTGTGCAGTTCTCCAGAATCGTCATGTGCGGGAACAGGTTAAAGTGCTGAAACACCATACCCACATCCTGCCGCAGCTTGTCGATATTGGGATCTTCGGCGCTAATCGCATGGCCGTTGATCTCAATCAGGCCGGACTGATGCTCTTCAAGCTGGTTGATCGTTCGGATCATGGTCGACTTGCCCGACCCAGACGGCCCGCAGACGACGATTTTCTCGCCCCTGGTCACGGTCAGATTGATGTTCTTTAGGGCGTGGAAAGACCCGTAGTACTTTTCCACCTTGCTTAGTCTGACGGCTGGCGTTTCCGACATGGGCGTTCTCCCCTTCAGGTTTTTATTGCGGCTGTGATGATGATCTCGACTTTCAATATGCCCCTTGCCAAGCGGGCTTCGCCACAGGCGCGGGCGGGCGCGTGACCCTCGGGTACCCAGGCATCCCAGACAGCATTCATTTCGGCAAAATCCGCCATATCGCGCAGCCAGACAATGGCCTGCAAGATATGTTCGCGGTCCGAGCCCGCCTCGGCCAGCAGGGCATCTATGCGCGACAGGCAGTCCTGCGTTTGTTCGGTGACGCAGTCACCCGCGCCGACCTGACCGCACAGATAGGCCACGCCATTGTGCTTGACGATCTTCGACATCCGCGCCCCGGTTTGGAGACGTTCAATCATTTCAGCAGCCCCCGGCCTTTCAGCGCCTCGGAAATCTCATCCAGAATGATCGGGTCATCTATGGCTGCCGGCATCTTGAACTCAACACTGTCGGCAATCTTCTGCATTGTCCCGCGCAAAACCTTGCCCGAGCGTGTTTTGGGCAACCGTTTGACCGGAATGGCTGTTTTAAAGGCAGCGACGGCCCCGATCTGTTCCCGCATTAGCGCGACCAGTTCTTTTTCCAGCTCATCCGAATCCCGATAAGCGCCGTCATTGGTTACATAGAACCCCAGCGGCATCTGACCTTTCAGGGCATCCGCCGCACCGACCACGGCGCATTCTGCGATATCCGGATGCGCCCCGATCACTTCTTCCATCGCGCCCGTCGACAGGCGGTGCCCGGCCACGTTGATGATGTCATCCGTGCGGGCCATGATGAAGACATAACCGTCCTCATCAATGATCCCCGCATCCGATGTGGCATAGAAGCCGGGGAATTCGTTCATATACGAGGTCAGGAACCGCTCGGGCGCGTTCCAAAGCGTCGGAAAACCGGAAGGCGGCAGCGGCAGCTTGCACACGATGTTGCCCAGCGTGCCGGGTTCGACCTCATGGCCCTCATCGTTCAGAACGCGGATGTCATAACCCGGCATCGGCTTGCCCGGTGAGCCGTATTTGACCGGGAACTGCCCCAGCCCCACAGGATTGCCCGACATGGCCCAGCCGGTTTCGGTCTGCCACCAATGGTCGATCACCGGGCGTTGCAGCTTTTCCTCGGCCCATTGGATCGTCGCCGGGTCCGAGCGTTCTCCGGCCAGGAAAAGGGTACGGAACTTGGACAGGTCATACTGCCCGATCAACTGGCCCTTCGGGTCCTCTTTCTTGATCGCGCGGAATGCGGTGGGCGCGGTGAAAAGTGCCGCGACCTCATGATCCTGAATGACCCGCCAGAAAGCACCTGCGTCCGGCGTGCCCACGGGCTTGCCCTCGTACACCACGGTGGCACAGCCATGCAGCAGCGGCCCATAGCAGATGTAGGAATGTCCAACGACCCAGCCCACATCGGATGCGGCCCAGAACACCTCACCGGGATTGATCCCATAGTGGTGTTCCATCGTCCATTTCAGCGCCACCATATGCCCGCCATTGTCGCGCACGACGCCCTTGGGTTGGCCAGTGGTTCCGGAAGTATAGAGGATATAGAGCGGATCGGTTGCCGCGACCGGCATGCATTCCGTGGTGTCCCCTGCCACCTTTGCCGCGCCGACCAGTTCGGCATAGTCCAGATCGCGGCCCGGGATCAGATCCGCCAGTTCCATGTCGCGTTGCAGGATCAGGCAGTGATCGGGCTTGGTGGTGGCTTCCTCAATCGCTGCATCCAGCAGCGGTTTGTAGTGCACAACCCGCCCCGGCTCGATCCCGCAGGAGGCCGAGATGATCATCTTGGGTGCGGCATCATTGATGCGGGTGGCCAACTCGTGCGACGCAAAGCCGCCAAAGACAACCGAATGGATCGCCCCCAAACGGGCGCAGGCCAGCATCGCAAACACCGCCTGCGGCACCATCGGCATATAGATGACAACGCGGTCGCCCTTGCCGACGCCATGCGCTCGCATGACCGACGCCAGCGCGCCCACTTCGGCCTGCAATTCAGCAAAACTAAAGATCTGAACCGTATCCGTGACCGGGCTGTCATAGACCAGCGCCTTGCGGTCGCCATGCCCGGCCTCTACGTGGCGGTCGACGCAGTTCCAGCAGGTGTTGCAGGTAGCCCCTGCGAACCAGCGCCCATAGACGCCCCTATCCGGGTCAAAGACTTTATCCGCTGGCGTGAACCAGTCGATCTGCTCGGCGGCCTTTCCCCAAAACGCCTCGGGGTCGGCCTCCCAGCTTGCATATGCGTCTACGTAGCTCATGACATCACATAGTTCAGGCCGAGGCGACCGCCATCGACATAGATGGTTTCACCGGTGACATAGCTGGCCTTTTTCGAGCACAGGAACGCCACCACATCACCAATCTCGCGCGCGGTGCCTGCGCGGCCCATTGGTGTGCGCGACATTGCCATCTTGAAGGCTTCGGGGTTGGCATTCACACCCGCCATCATCTCGGTATCAATCGAGCCGGGACCAACCGCATTAACACGGATGTTTTTCGGAGCCAGCGCCAGCGCAGCAACCTTGGTCAGTTGCATGACCCCGCCTTTTGAGGCGCAATAGGCCGGGATCGCCGGGATCGCGACTTGCGCATTGATCGACGACATGTTCACGATCGCGCCCTCGATACCCTTTTCGACCATCGTGTTCGCAACCCGCTGCATTGCCACAAATACGCCGCGCAGGTTGATATCCATCACCCGGTCATAGGCAGCCAGATCATAGTCCAGGAAGTTCCCCGGCATCGCGATACCCGCGTTGTTCACCAGCGCCGAGACCGGGCCGTGTTCACCCTCAATCGTGTCGAACATCGCGCTGATGGCGTCCACATCGCCCATATCGCAGACCATTCCAACGCCGCCCACGGTCGCGGCGGCCTCGTGCACGCTGTCCTGAATATCGACCAGAATGACCTTGTAGCCATCCTCGCTCAGCGCCTCGGCGCAGGCCAGCCCAATGCCCTGCGCAGCACCGGTTACAACTGCAATAGGAGTGTCAGCCATCTGCGTTTATCCTTCAAATCCGTAATCTTGCTTGGCCTGTTCGGCCGTGATGAAACCGGCAGCCAGATCGCTTGCCACCGCGTCACGATCCCTTTGTTCCGGCGCGCCATAGCCGCCGCCACCCGGCAGGCTGAGTTTCAGCCGCTGACCGTTCTTGACCAATTGCCGCCCCTTCGAGCGCAGTTTTGTCCCATCGGACAGCTCAACCGCGCCGGCGCCACCGGCCAGCCCGCCATTGCGCCCGCGCGCCGGATTTTCCACCCGGTCGAACATGGCGTTGAAGTAGAAATCATATCCCGCACGCGGTTCAATCTCGATGGTCTGGCCCAGACCGCCGCGCAGGGCCCCGGCCCCGCCGGACCCTTCGCGCAGATCCTTGCGCCAGACGGTGATCGGCCCGACATGCTCGGTCGCCTCAACACTCATGGTCGACACGCCTGAGGGGAACGCTGTGGCGCTCAGCCCGTCAAAACCGGGGCGCGCACCGGTGCCGCCTGAGTTGAACATCAGCACCTCACGGTTCGGCAAACCGCTTTCGGGGTCGGACGCCCGCGCTGAAATCTGAATGTTCCACAGTGCGCTTGCCCCTTCGGCCGGGACGGTGTCGGGCATCGCCTTGTGCAGCGCGCCCAGAACGACATCCGGCACCAGATGGCCCATGACATGGCGCACCGAGACAGGCGCCGGGCGTTTGGCCGCCAGAATGCAGCCCTCGGGCGCCGTGATCCGGAAGGGTTCCAGCGAGCCAGTGTTGTTCGGCACCTCGGGCGCAATCGCGCATTTCAGCGCGTAGCAGGCGTAGGCGCGGGTATAGACCTCGGGGCAGTTCACGCCGAACCGGCTCATGCCCGATGTGCCCGCGAAATCGGCCAAAAGCTGATCGCCCTCAACGCTGAGCGTCACTTTCATATGCACCGGCGCGTCATAGCCATCGACCTGCATGGTCTCGTGATAGGTGCCCGAGGGCACTTTGGCGATCGCCTCCAGCGTTGCCTTACGACTGGTCTCGATGACGAAATCCGACAGGGATTGCAGATCGTCGATACCAAACTCATCCATCATCGCCTGCAGGCGGCGGTCGCCCGCCTCGTTACAGGCGGCCAGCGAGTACATGTCGCCCACGGTCTGATCCGGGGTCCGCACGTTGGCGCGGATCATTTCGATCAGCAGGGGCTGCACCTGACCGCGCTCGGCAAATTTGGTGATGGGGATCAGCAGACCCTCTTCAAACACCTCGTTGCCGTCCGGTCCAAAGCCGCGCCCGCCGATGTCCACCACATGGGCGGTGCAGGCGAAATAGCCGATATGCGCACCCTTGCGGAACACGGGCGTGACCACAGTGATGTCATGCAGGTGGCCAGTGCCCAGCCACGGGTCATTGGTGATGAAGACATCGCCATCAAAAGTGTTCTGCGGTCCGATCTGGGCAGCGAAATGCGTGACGCTTTCCGCCATGGCATTCACGTGGCCCGGCGTGCCAGTCACAGCCTGCGCAATCATCCGACCCTCGCGGTCGAACAGACCCGCCGACAGGTCGCCCGCCTCGCGAACCGAGGTTGAAAAGGCCGTGCGGATCAGCGTTGTGGCCTGTTCTTCCACCACCGCGATCAGTCGGTTCCACATGATCTGGTGGTCAATATCTGACGCGCCCATGGCTTAAGCCTCCTTCGCCAGCAATAGCAAACTTCTGTCGCCTTGCCCCACCGCGCGATAACCCGAGGTGACAACGGTCGAAGTTTCAGATTCAACGATGATCGCGGGGCCTTCGACCGCCTTGCCCGGAGTCATGCTCGACCGCTCGACCTCGCGCGCTTCGACCGATTTGCGCAAAGCGGCGTCGAAGAATTCGCGCATCCGCGCAATATCCGCGTCCGACCCGCTGTTATGACCAACGACGGGTTCGGCATCGGGCAGAACCGTCGAGACAGTCAGAAGCCAGTTGGTGATCTCCACCGCAAGCCCGTCGATGATCCGGCCAAAGAGGGTGCGATAGGCATCCTCAAAAGCCTTGAGGATCAGCGACACATCGCTGTCTTCAAACTGCTTGTGCGGCAACACGACCGGAATTTCCCAGCCCTGCCCGGAATAGCGCATCTGTGCGGTCAGGCGAATCTCGGTATCGGCCCCTTTCGCACCCTCTTCCACAAAGGCGCGCGCCTCGGCCTCCATCTCGATCAGGGCCGCGTTCACCGCACCGGCGTCGAAATCGTCCAGACGCTGGAACAACCCGCGCGTTGCCTCAAAGCTGAACGGAGCCTTCAGGAACCCGATGGCCGAGCCCACCCCCGCGCCCGGCGGGATGATCAGCGCCTTGATCCCCAGTTTCTCGCACTGACGGCAGGCATGCAGCGGGGCACCACCGCCAAAGGCAATCATGGTGAAATGTTCGATGTCGCGCCCGTTCTCAACCGTGTGAACCCGCGCGGCGTTGGCCATGTTCTCGTCCACCAGTTCGGTGATGCCAAAGGCGGCATCCCCGGCAGAGACGTTCAGTTTGGCGGCGGCCTTCTCGGATTCCGCCATGTGCAACGGGATCGCACCGCCGGCAAAATTGTCCGGGTCCAGACGGCCCAGCAGCAGGTTCGCATCCGTCACCGTCGGCTCGGTCCCGCCACGCCCATAGCAGGCCGGTCCGGGTTCCGATGCGGCCGAGCGCGGCCCCACTTGCAAACGCCCCATGCTGTCAACCGAGGCAATCGAGCCGCCCCCGGCACCGATCTCGACCATTTCGACAACGGGCGTCGACACGGTCATGCCCGAGCCCTTTTTGAACCGATAGGTGCGCGCGACTTCGAAGGTGTTGGCGGTCTTGGGCGCGCCGTCTTCGATCAGGCAGATTTTGGCGGTGGTCCCGCCCATATCAAAGCTGAGCACCTTGTCCAGTCCATGCGCGCGCGCAAAGTCGGCGGCAAAGATTGCGCCGCCTGCAGGGCCGGATTCCAGCAGGCGCACGGGCTGTTCCGCAGCGGTTTCGACCGAGATCAGCCCGCCGCCGGAGTGCAGCATGAAAACCGGGGCATCTACGCCTGTCTCCCGCAGGCGAGCCACCAGACGGCCCAGATAGTCGGCGACCTGGGGTTGCACATAGGCGTTGGCGATCACCGTGTTGAAACGCGGCAACTCGCGCATCTGAGGCGAGATCACCGAAGACAGCGAAATCGACAGATCGGGCAGCGCCTTGCGCAGCGCCTCGCCCATGGCGACCTCATGCGCATCGTTGGCATAGGCGTGCATCAGCCCGATGGCCACAGCCTCGAAGCCCCGCGCCTTGATCGTGTCGACCATCGCGTTGACTTCAGACAGGTCCAACGCCAGCAGAACCTCTCCGTCCGGGCCAATGCGTTCGTTCAGGGTGAACCGGTCCTGGCGGGGTACCAGCGGTTTCGGCAGGTTGAGGTTCAGGTCGTATTGCTCGAACCGGTTTTCCGAGCGCATCTCGATCACGTCCCGGAACCCTTCGGTGGTGATAAAGGCGGTCTTTGCCCCTCGCCGTTCGATCAGTGAATTGGTCACGAGCGTGGTGCCGTGAATGACCTGCCCGATATCCCCCAGCGCTAGACCGGCCTGATCCGCCGCCTTGACGATCCCGTCCAGAATCGCCTGTTCCGGCTGGCTGTAGTTGGTCAGAACTTTGCAGGTGGACAGACCGCCGGGATGTTGAAGGGCCACATCCGTAAAGGTTCCGCCAATGTCGACGCCGACGCGAATATCAATCTTGCTCATGGGACTCTAAAGGCTCTTGAGGATTTGGTTGGCCGTAAACGCCGTCTGATACAGACGGGACATGATCGGGGCCGACGGGACGGTTGAAAGCTCGGTCATTGGCAGCGGCAGCTCCGCCGAGTCCATGCCCGAAATCAGCTTGGCCATGCATTCGCCAAAGATGGTGCCCGTGGTGATGCCGCGGCCGTTATAGCCAATGGGGGTCAGCAGGTTCGGGGCCAGTTGATAGATTCGCGGCAGGTGGTCGGGGGTCATGGCAATCTGGCCATGCCAGGCCTCTTCGAATTCTACCGGACCCAATTCGGGATAAAGGCGCGCGAGGTTTTTCTTGGCCCAGCGATGCGACAATCCACGGCCAACCGAGCCCACCACGGTGCCCATCGACCCAATGACCAGACGGTCAAACATATCGCGGCGGATGCTGAACATGATCTGGCCGGTATCCCATATGCCCTGACGACCGGGCAGGATGTGGGACATGTCCGATTTCAGCGGCTTGGTGGCCAGTTGGAAATAGTGGATCATCGTGAAGACCCGGCTCAGACCCGGCCAAAGGTCGTCACTGTAGGCATTCGTGCCCAGCACAACGTATTTCGCCCGGACCGTCCCCTTGTCGGTTTCGACCACCCACATCTCGCCATCCCGGCGCAGTTTGGTGGCGCGGACGCCCGTGCTGATCTCGGCTCCGGCCCCTTTTGCGGCACGGGCCAGACCCCGGCAATAGCCCATCGGATTGATCGTGCCTGCACGGTGATCCAGCAGACCGCCGTAAAACGCGCTTGTCCCGGTCACGCCAACCATTTCTTCGGCAGATAGCAGGTCAACCGGTTCACCTAGGCGTGCCCATTCCGCATGACGGGCCTCAAGATCCTTGAAACCCGATAGCGCATGTGCGGCGTGGATTGTTCCGGTCTTGGTGACTTCGCAGCGGATCTGATGCTTTTCGATCAGATCGAACACTTTCGCCGGCCCTTCGCCAAAGCACTGAACGAAGCGCGGCCCGTAGGTGTCACCCAGCTTTTTCCGAACGGCAGCCGGCGGGTGCCAGACCCCGGCATTGACCAGCCCCACATTGCGACCCGACCCGCCGAACCCGATATGGTTTGCCTCAAGTACATGGGCACTTTTCCCATTCTCCGCGCAGTAGAGCGCTGTCGAAAGGCCGGTAAAACCGCCACCAACGATTGCGACCTCAGCTTCTGTGTCGCCAGTCATCGGGTTGCGGATGTCAGGTTCTTCAGCGGAAACATCCCAAAGAGAGATTGGGCTGTCTGTTTTCATGCGCGAGCACCCTCCACTATCAAGACCGGGAACACACCACTTAGTCAGGCGATTCCAACCAAGACAGGTTGCAACGATCTTATTTGTGTGTCAATATATGAAAAGATCGTTTTAAATACCGGAACAATAGACATGGCTAAGCTAAAGAAAACAGCTGCGCAGATGGTGCAGGAGTCTCGCGACCGCATCGAGGAGATCGAAACAGCGGATCTTATAGCAATGGTCGATGACCCGAATGTCGTTATCGTCGACATCCGCGATGTGCGGGAACGTCAGCGCACCGGGTTCATCCCCGGCAGCTTCCACGCCCCGCGCGGCATGATCGAGTTTTGGGTCGACCCCGATAGCCCCTACCACAAAGACGTATTCGCTCAGGAAGACAAGAAGTACGTGTTCCACTGTGCCTCGGGTTGGCGCTCGGCCATCACCGTGGCCACCCTGCAGGACATGGGCTTCGATGCCGCCCACCTGAAGGAAGGCTTTGGCAGCTGGGAAAAATCCGGCGGCCCGGTTGAGAAGGTAGAGAAATAAGTCTGAAATCCAACGGAAGCTGTGGCCTAAAGCTGCCGCAGCTTCTGTGATACGCCCTCCGCGGCATGGTGAACCAGCCTGCCGAGCCGATCTTCGCCCCCTTCGGTCAGGTTGATATCGGGTAAAGAGATACCCAGCGCGGCAATCGCCTCGCCATCGGGCAACAGGATGGGCGCGCCAAAACTCAGAATACGATCGCGGAATTCCCCCTGGTCAAAGGCATAGCCCCGTTTTCGGGTTTCCTTTATATCAGTGGCCACTTCCTCCAGCGTTGTCAGGGTTTTGTCAGTGTACCTCGCCAACTGACCATCCAGCTTTTCGCGCAACTGCTCAAAATTGCGCGACAGAATGGCCTTGCCCGTTGCGACACAGTGAATGGGTGCGCTTCCACCAACAGGATTCCAGGACCGGATCGGCTTTAGGCTTTCCACCTTATCAATATAGATAACGCTGAGGCCTTCTGGCACAGCCAGATAGATCGCCTCGCCGGTTTCCTGACTCAGATACGCCATCTCGGGCGCGGCGGCGGCACGCAGGTTCAGATTTTCAACCGAACTGCGCCCGACCTGCCAGGTTTTCAAGGTTGCGGCATAGGTCTTGTCATCCAGGTGTTTGACATAGCCAAGCGTGTTCAGGGTCTGCAAAAGGCGAAATGTGTTTGACTTCGTCAGGTCAAGTTCGCGCGACAGTTCGGTCACGCCTTTGCTGCCCTGAGATGCGGCGAGGTTCTCCAGAATCGCCAACCCCTTGGACAACGTAGAATCCACCTTCGGTGCTTTGGGTGCTTCGTTCACAACTGGTCCTTTTTGCGCAGTTTAGTCTGTATAGCAGAACGTGAAACGCCTTCAAATGCGGGTTGATCATGAACCGTCACGTCGGGGACCTCTCCATCATAACGCCGCATATCGACCATTGTGGAATGTGACGCCGGGCTCTGGGTCAGGCTGGACGTGCGCAGATCATGGGTCAGAACATTTGGGTTACCATGTCGGTCACGCTCTTGCGGCGCGACATAATCGGGATCGTACCAGGCCCCGGTCCACAAGAAGATACAGCCTTTCAGAATGTCAGCCGTAACGCGCGCACCCGCCAGACAGCGGCCACGATCGTTGAACAACTCGACGATGTCGCCATCCGCTATCCCCCGGTATGCCGCGTCATCTGGATGGATCAGAACCGGCTCGCGCCCTTTTATTTTCAGGCTGCGGCTATAGTCGCCGTTGTCCAGTTGGGAGTGTAGCCGCGTGCCCGGCTGGCCGGACAAGAGATAGAGTGGCTGCGTACCCGCAGCGGTATCGCGCGGCTCAAACCATGTTGCATGCCCTTTGCAATCGTCCAACTGAAACCCTGCAATACGATCCGAGAAGATTTCGATTCGACCACTGGGCGTCTGCAACGGATTCGCTTCGGGGTCATGCCGGAACTCAGCCATGAACACCTGCGCCGGAGACGGATCGCGCAGTTCGACTATGTCGCCCTGAATGAAGATATCCCAGTCAGGCAAGATTTCACCGCTTGCCACTGCCGCGTCCTGCGTTTGGGCCCAGATCCGACGCAGCCAGCCGTCGATGTCCAGCCCTTCGGTGAACTGCTCGGCAGTGCCCAAACGTTCGGCCAGATCAGCGTAGATGTCGAACTCTGCCCGCGCTTCCCCTCGCGGTTCGGCACTTGCAGGCATAGGCACCAGAGCGTTGTCTGATTTACCGCCCCCAAAATCCGTGCGCTCTTGCGGGGCCGCTACGGGGAGGACGATATCTGCATGCCGCGCCGTCGATGTCCAGTTCAGCTCATTCACGATGATGGTTTCGGGGCGCTGGAACGCCGTGTGCAGACGACGCAAATCCTGATGGTGGTGGAAGGGATTTCCACCGGCCCACCAGACCAGGTGAATATCCGGAAAAATCCGATCCTCGCCCTTGTAGGTGTAGGTGCCGCCGGGGTTGAGAAGCATGTCCGATATCATTGCCACCGGGATGACGTCAGACACCGGGTTTTTACCCTGCGGCAATGTCCCCCAGCGGAACGGGCGCTCGATATTGCCGATATTGGCGTTCACACCGTAGCCGATCGTGTAACCGCCACCGGGCAACCCGATTTGCCCAAGCATCGCCGCCAGCGTGACCGTCATCCACAACGGCTGCTCGCCATAGTCGGCCCGCTGAAGTGCTGCGGCGCAGGTGATCATTGTACGGCCCGCCGCCATTTCCCGCGCCAGCGAAACGATGCGATCCGCAGGAACACCCGAGGCCGACGCCGCCCACCGGGCGGATTTGGCGATGCCATCGGAATCGCCCAGAAGGTAGGCGGCGAACTTGTCGAATCCGACCGTATACCGGTCAAGGAATTCCGCGTCGTGCAGACCTTCTGTCAGAAGTGTGTGCGACAGCCCCATCATAACGGCGGTATCGGTGCCGGGCTTGGGCGGCACCCAGTCTGCCCCGATCTCGGCATCGGCATCCGTTTTCAACGGGCTGAAACTTACGAATTTCACGCCGGATGCAGAGCAGGCTTTCAGGTTGTCCACCATTCTATGGCGCGCCACGCCGCCATCGCTGACCTGTGTGTTGCGTGTGGCCATACCGCCAAACATCACCACCAGATCGGAGTGTTTGGCAATCACCGGCCATCGGGTGGCCTGCGCAACATGCGCTCTGAACGGGCCAACAATGTAAGGCATCAGCACAAGGGCCGCGTTGTAGCTGTAATTGCCCTCAGAGCGAACAAAACCGCCCTGCCCGTTCAGGAAACGCTTGAGCTGGCTTTGGGCATGGTGAAAGCGCCCCGCGCTTGACCAGCCATAGGACCCGGCAAAAATCGCCTGATTGCCATGCTCGCTACGCACCCGGGTCAGGTCGGTGGCAATCAGATCCAGCGCGTCGTCCCAACTGACTTCGACAAAGCTGTCGCGTCCTCGCACCCCCTTCCCGTCCAGCCAGCCGCGACGGACCGCGGGGCGCAGGACGCGCGCTTTGCCATTCAGACTTGAAGCTATGTTGCGGTTGATCTCAGAGGGATTCGGATCATCCGGGTGCGCATGCACCGCCACCAGTTTGCCATTTCTGGTTTCAGAGATACCCGCACCCCAATGGTTACCTGTCAGGGTCCGGGAGGTTTCTTCGGTCACGTTGTTGTTCCGATATAATAAACTATCTTTCTGAATATTGACACAAAATAAGTGGGCTGTCATCATTCCGAACGACTTCAGAGGGCGCAAAAGTGCAGGACACCCCATTCAGTTTAGCAGACTGCCTGGTGCAGGATGGTCGACCCGATCGCGAAGAGGGTCGGCACGTGAATATGCCAATCGAGCTTGGCTCAACAATGGTTTTCGACAGCTTTGCTGAGTTCGACGCCGCGCGCGACGCGCGCTATGAAAGCGGCACACTCTATTATGGGCGCTATGGCAATGCCGCGACCCATAAGCTTGAGCAGATGCTGGCAAAGCTTGAAGGCGCCGAGGCGATCACGCTGACATCTTCGGGGGTGGCTGCGATCGCCACAACCCTGATGGCGCTGACCCGCCCCGGCTGCCACGTTCTGGTCGCCGACAACGTTTATGGCAACACGCGTGGGTTTTGCGACGGGCTGCTGACCCAGCAAGGGGTCGAGATCGAGTATTTCGATCCGATGGTGGGCAGCGCGATCAGCGATCTGATCCGCGCCGAAACCGCTGCAATCATGTTCGAAAGCCCGGGCTCCGGCACGTTCGAGATGCCCGATATCCGGGCCATCGCAGCAGCGGCAAAATCGGCAAATGTGCCCACGATTCTCGACAACACATGGGGAACGCCCGTATTCAGCCAACCCCTGTCTTGCGGTGTCGACATCGTTGTCTATTCGGGCAGCAAATATATCTCAGGTCATTCTGACTGCATGTTGGGGATCACCGCCAGCAAAGCGGCGTATGCAAAGATCATTCGCCAGGCGGTCATGCAGATCGGCGACAAAACCGGTGGACAGGAAATCCTGCTGACCCTGCGCGGGCTCAGAACCCTGAAGCTGCGGATGGAGTATTTCGACAAAGCCGGTCGCGAAATGGCAAAGTGGTTTGCGGACCAGCCGCAGGTGAAAACCGTTCTGCACCCGGCACTACCTTCCTGCACGGGTCACGAGAACTGGGCGCGGGATTTTGCCGGCGCTGCGGGGCTGTTTGGCGTCGTCTTCCACACCACAAGCGAAAGCGCGGCGCATCGCTTTGTCGATGCGTTGCACCATTTCGGAATAGGGGTCAGCTGGGGCGGATATGAAAGCCTTGCCCTGCCGGTCACACCCGTACGCACAGCGACCGAGTGGTCGGAAACCGGCCAGCTTGTCCGTTTCAATATCGGGTTAGAGGACCTTGACAGTCTGAAAGCAGACGTCGCAAACGCCCTCCCCCTGCTTGATCAGTAAGGATTTGAGAATGCTCAACAAGATCGACCATTTTGCCATCGGCGCAGACACTCTGGCCCAAGGCGTTGCGGCCATGAAAGACGCGTTGGGTGTCGAGGTGCCGCAAGGCTCGAAACACGATGCGATGAGCACGCATAACTGCGTCATGCAGGCGGGGAACGGGAGCTTTTTTGAGTTGATCGCAATTGACCCCGATGCCCCCGATCCGGGCCGGGTCCGCTGGTTCACTCTTGATGATCCCGCGACGCAAGACCGACTGAACGCGCGCCCTCGGGCGTTGTGCTGGGTGGTGAACACCGATGATCTGGATGCCGTCATCGCCGCCAGCCCGGTTGATCTGGGCGAAGTTGTCCATTTCCAGCGCGGCGACCGCAGCTGGCGTCTGACCGTGCCAAAAAACGGACACCTGCCGGAAAACGGCCTGATTCCAGTCTTCATCGAATGGTCGCCCGGTCCACACCCATCGACCGGCCAGCAGAACCTGGGGGTAACGCTTTCGAAGGTGCAGATACAAACACCGGATGCTGCGCGTATGACGGATATGTTCGAGAAACTTCAAATCTCGCATCTGGCAGAGGTTTCCGAAGGCCCCACCGCGCTTTCCTTTGTTCTGGAAACCCCAAACGGTACGGTAACGCTCGACTAAGCAAGAGGTGCTCTATGACGATCCCATCGGTCAATCTGTCGCAAAAACCGGAGGTTATCGGTTTCTTTGACCCGGGGTCCAACACGATCACTTATGTTGTGCGCGACCCAGGCTCGACGGCCTGTGCTATTGTCGATCCGGTGATGGAGTTCGACCTTGCAGCAGGCCGACTGACCTTTGAAAGCGCCGATCAGGTCATCGCCTATATTTGCGAGAACGATCTGAACCTTGAATGGATCATCGAAACACATGTCCATGCCGACCACCTGTCAGCCGCGCCTTATCTGCAGCAGGAGCTGGGGGGCAAGATCGGCATAGGCGAGCATGTACAAACCGTTCAAGACACCTTCGGCAAGATCTTCAACGAAGGGACAGAGTTTCAACGCGACGGCTCGCAGTTTGATGCGCTTTTTGCAGATGGCGAGGCGTATCAGTTGGGCGGTATGTCCTGTTTTGCGCTGCACACACCGGGTCATACTCCGGCCTGCATGGTCCATGTGATCGGTGACGCCGTTTTTGTCGGCGACACGCTGTTCATGCCGGACGGAGGGTCAGCACGGGCCGACTTCCCCGGCGGCGATGCAGGGCAGCTTTATGACTCGATCCAGCGGGTTCTGTCTCTTCCCGATGAGATGCGGCTTTTCATCTGCCACGATTACGGCCCCGGTGGGCGCGCGGTTGCATGGGAAACCACCATTGGCGAGCAGAAGGCCAAGAACATCCATGTTGGCGGCGGCAAATCCCGTGAAGAGTTCATCAAGTTCCGCAATGAACGCGACGCGCAGCTGGCCGTCCCAAAACTCATCCTGCCTTCGCTTCAGGTGAACATGCGCGCCGGTGAGGTGCCCGAAGATGAAGAGGGGAACATGATGCTCAAGACCCCCATCAACAAGCTTTGATCTCTAACCAACAAAATAAGACCCAATTTTAAAACAAACCGCTCATCCGAGGTTCGGATGAGCGGCTGCCGATGCAGTTGCGGTGAAGGAAGACGGGGAGGTTACCGCTCTGCAACTTTTATGCGACGCTTGAGGTACTCTCCATACTGGCCAAGGCCGAACAGAAACACCCAGTAAATCGCGGCAACAAAGGCCAGCACTTCGATATAGTAAGGTGCCCATTCGCCAGTCCCGAAGGCCGCATTGGCCGAGGCAAGCACATCGAAGAACCCAATGATGATCACGATCGCGGTTTCTTTGAAGGTCACGACAACGTTGTTGACCGTGGCAGGCAGCGCGTGACGGAACACCTGCGGCAGAACAATGCGCCCCAAAATCTGCCAATAGGTCAGACCCAGCGCCTTGCCCGCTTCGAACTGCCCTTTGGGGATGGCTTGGAATCCGCCGCGCAGCACTTCGGCCTGATAGCAGGCAAAGAACAGGCCAAAGGCGATGATCACGCGCCAGATCTTATCCCCTTCCAGCCAGCTTGGCAGCAGGATCGGAATGACCACAGCAGCTGTGAAAAGCGTCGTCAGCAGCGGCAGCGAGCGGATCATATCGATCACCAGCGAAGCAAAGCCGCGCACGACGGGCATCTCGGACCGGCGCATCAGCGCCAGACCCAGCCCCGTTGGCATCCCGATCAGAACAACGCTTGAGAACAGGAACAGCGTCAGCGCCAGACCGCCCCACTGGTCGGTGGTGACCTGCGGTAAGCCCAGCAGGCTGCCTTCCATCAGCAGATAGTAGATGGCGAATCCTACGATCCAGATGGTCGACAGGCGCTTGGCTGTCCAGGTCCAGGGAAAGCACGAAATGATAACCGTGCCAACAATCGACAGACAGGCCAGGGCCGAGCGCCAGTGTTCGTCATACGGATAGAGGCCAAACAGGATCAGCCGGTGACGCGCGTCGATAACCGACCAGCATGCCCCGCCGTGGCCGCATTCCTCGACATTATCCGCGCTCCACACTGCGTGGAATACCCCCCAGCTGAGCGCCTGCCAAACCAGCCATGCGAGGCCCGCAAAGACAACAACCGTGATGATCGAATCCGTCGGCGTGGCGAACGAGCGGCGGCGGAATCTCTCCCAGTCGAATTTCTTATCAAGTACCGCGTCAGCCATATCAATGCGCCTTCAGTTTAAGGCTTTCGTTCAGCCAGTTGATGAACTGAGCAATCGAGAAATTGACCAGCAGGAACGCGCCCATGAGGATGGCGATCAGTTCCAGCGTCTGCCCGGACTGCGTGATCGAAGTAGAGACGATGTAGAATAGGTCAGAGAACCCGATGGCGACACCGATGGTTGTGGCTTTCATGATGAAAATCCACTGGTTGCCAAGCGGCGGAATAATCGTCCGCAGCGCCATGGGCATCTTGATCCGCGCCCAGATCGCACGCTGGGTCAGCCCCAGCGCCTCACCGGCCTCGATCAGGCCCTTTGGTACTTCGGCAAGGCCTCCACGCACGACCTCGGCGATATAGGCCGAGCCATACAGCGTGATGGCGATGATCATGACCAACAGCTCGGGTGAGATCGTCAGACCGCCGACAAAGCGCAGCCCCTTGAGCTCGGGCCACGAAATCGCGCCCTCACCTGCCGGAACCGTCAGGCCGGTAGCGACCAGGACCATGAAAAAGCCCAGACCAATCAGCGCCAGCACGATCTTGGTAAAGCTGATCTTCATCCGCGACAAAAAGAATGCTGCCGCGATCAGAACCAAGACCATGACAAGAGCGACGGTCAGAGACACGTTCAGCAGCGGGATCATCAACCCGCGATTGGACAGGAAAATCGCTTCGCCCAGATTCATCGCCTGCCGTGGTCCCGGCAGGTGGATCACAACGGCGTACCAGAAGATACCCTGCAGGATCAGCGGAATGTTCCGGAAGGTCTGGATATAGACCGTCGCGGCGGTTTTCAGTGCCGGGTTCCGCGCGTCGCGGAACGTCCCGATCAGAAACCCAAAGACCGTGGACAGCACAATCGTCAGAAAGCCCAGGAAAACGGTGTTCAGGAACCCGATCGTCAAGGTCCGGGCGTAGCTGTCATTGATATCCCGGTCGATCAGCGAGAAAGAGTAGGACCAGCCTGTAGACCGTTCAAGGAAGCCAAAGCCGCTGGCCAGACCCAGCGCATTCAGATTGACCTTGGCACTTTGGATGGCGCTGATGACAACCAGCGCAGAAAACACGATCAGCGCGCTTTGGATGATCAATTTGCGCCTGTTGGCGCGCGCCTTCAGTTCGGATGCGTCCATGGCTCTTAATCTTCTGATTTTAGTGGAGAATGCGGAGCCGCAACATCGCGCGGCCCCGAGGCTAAGTCAGTGCTTAGTCAAGCTGTGGGGCGTACAGAACGCCACCGTGGCTCCAGAGATTGTTCAAACCGCGTTCCAGTTTGTACGGGCTGTTGTCACCAAGGTTGCGGTGGTAGATCTCGCCATAGTTACCAACGGCTGCGATCATCTCTTTGGCCCATGTGTCACGGATGCCCAGACGCTCACCCATGCCCGGCTCTGCACCCAGCAGCCGCGCGATTTTCGGGTTCGGCGGGTTGGCTGCCATTTCTTCGACATTCTCCGAGGTGATGTCTTCTTCTTCGGCGATCAGCAGAGCAGCCAGCATCCAGTTGGTGAAGTCAACAAAGTCCTCGTCCCCCTGACGCATCGCGGCCGAGATCGGCTCGTTCGACAGTTGGTCGTTCAGGATCACATGTGCATCGGGGTCTTCCATCTCGGTGGCACGCAGAACGGCCAGGAACGGACCCCAGGCAACAAAGCTGTCGCAACGGTTGGCCAGATAGGCCGCACGCAGTTCCGATGCTTTTTCATAGCTGACCATGGTGTGTTCAACGCCAAGGCTTTGCAGATAGTTTGCCGCAATACGCTCGATCGTGGTACCGGCTTCGACACAGATCGTGCCGCCTTCAAGATCTTTTGCTTCGGTGATCCCCAGATCGCCATGCGCCATGAATTGGGCACCGCCAAAGAAATAGGGGATCGAGAACTGCAGACCCAGCTCAGTGTCACGGCCCATGGTCCAGCCAGTGGCTTTGATGATGACATCCACATCGCCCGATTGCAGCGCTGGAAAACGCTGCGCCCAGCTCAGCGGGACGATCTTGGCCTTTTCCGGATCGCCCAGAAGTGCTGTCGTCATCGCGCGGCAAAGATCGATATCCAGGCCTTTCCACTCGTTTTTGTCATTCACTTCGACAAATCCGAAATACGACCCGTTATGGCCCGAGCACAGCAAGGTGCCGCGGTCCTGGATTGCTTTGATGGTGGGGCTTTCTGCCATCGCCAGGCTTGGGAATGTGAGCCCTGCGGCAACGGCAAATCCTGCCGCTAAACCTTTGACTTGCATTTTTCTAACTCCGCTGTTGTTCTCTATAACGGCACACTTGTGTCGATATAGAGAATGTACAACTTATCTCGTTGAGTCAACTGTTTCGAGGGCGAGACTCTCTGTTCGGCTAAAAAACAATGACGTTTTGATTAGGTTTTGTGCGCGCAGGGACCCTGTTTAGCAATCTGCTCCGGTATTTGTCGGGGCGGTTCATATTGTGAAGAGACCAGAACTATTGGGATAGTTCTTCCAGATATGGAAACATAATGGCCAGCTACGACGCGATTGCTATCTTTGCTCAAGTTGCAAAGTCTCAGAGCTTCAGTGAAGCCGCGAGAGTATTGGGAATGCCGTTGTCATCGGTCAGCCGGAAAGTATCTGAACTGGAGGCTGATTTGAACGCCCGCCTGATCGACCGGAACAAGCGTCAAATCCGCTTAACCGAGACGGGCCAGACTTATCTTGAACTCTGCCGTAAAGGGCTCGAAACGATCAGCTATGCCAATCGGGTGATGACCGACAGGCATAGCGACACGGCTGGAACGGTCACGATCACGGTGCCGCCGAACTTGATGGAGGTCCTGTTTCTGGAGGCAGTTGAAATCTTCTAGCTGCGCTATCCAAACGCGCAGCTGCGCGGGCTAATATCGGAACGATTGCTGGATTTTGTCGATGACGGCGTGGACCTTTCTTTTCGCGTTGCTCTACCAGAAGAGTCTGACCTGGTAGTCAAGACATTGCTCAGATACCGACACCGGTTGCTCGCTTCGCCAGGTTACATTGCCGCTAACCCGCCACCTCGTCTGGTCGCGGATCATCAGGATCACAAAATCATAGGTTTCAGTTTCCACCCATCTCGCGATGTGAAATGGAGTTTGTCCAGGCGGGGGCATATCGAACACATCCGCTTCGAATCCAACCTCGCCGTCAATGACTATACCGCGATCAGGGCAGCCATTCTGGCAGGCCATGGCATCAGCGAATTGCCTGAGCCGCTGTGCCGCGAAGCGTTGCAGACGGGGCAACTCAGCGAGGTGCTTCCGGAGTGGTCTTTTCCAGAAATCAAACTCTTCGCCGTCCATGCGGGAAACGCGTCTCTGTCGAAACTCGCGCGGCTGTTTCTGGATACGGTGATTACAAAACTGAAGAGTTGAGCCGAATACGACACTACAGCTTTCGGTGTTTGTTTCTGTCAAAATGCAAAGTGGACACAAGATTATCTGATGTTAATCGCCGCTTTGTCATCCGCCCAAGATTTCTATTTGCCAGAGTACTTCCCTCCCCACCTTCAATGGTCAACAGGCTATTTGATCCCTGCCCCCTGCGTTGCGTCAATCGGCACGAGCATTGCCCTTACGGCCTCGCGGGGATCTCCTTACGCACGAAAGAAAACCGGGAATATTGGTGGAACCGCGCTTCGGGGTTGAGAATGATAGAAGGGAACCCCGAGTGGTTCGGAGCATCGGGCCAGAACTGGGGCTCCAAAGCCAACCCTGCGAACGGCCCATAGCACACTCCTTGGTGCCCTTTGGCCGGTTCTGTATCAAGTTGAGCGGCGTCAAAGACCTGCAGGCCGGGCGCGTTTGTTTCCAAGATCAGCGCAAGCCGGTCAGTCTCCAGCCGCGCAACAGGTCGCTTTCCCTGACCGTTTAGGCAGTAGTTGGTGTCGAGGTTGCATGCGGCAGGAAGCTGCGTTGGCCGGCTGAGGTCGTAAAGGGTATTCGCGACTGGAGCAACTTCCCCAGTCGGGATCAGCGACGTATCGGTGGGTAGATAGTAATCTGCGGCGATGCTCAAACGATGATCGCAAAGACCGTTTTCTGACAAGCACCAATAGCCGTGGAAGGCCGGGTTGCACAATGTCAGCACCCCGCTTGTGGCAACGACATCGACTGTCAGTGCGCCACTCTCTTCGATTGTATAGGTCACATCGAAATGTAATGGCCCTGGCAAACCGTCCTTGCCATCTGAATGATGCAACGCAAAGGTCACCTGGGCTGCGCCCCTATCTGCAATAGTCCAGATTTGCTCAGACAGGCCATTCGGACCACCGTGCAAAGCATTGCCATTCTCGTTCACGGCAAGTTCGAGCGTGGTATCCCCCAATGGAGCCCGGCCGCCTGCAATTCGGTTGGCCACCGGCCCGACGATGGCGCCGAAATACTGCAATGGCCCGAAGTAGCTCTCAAGATCCGGGCTGCCCAGCACCAACGAGTGCTCGAATCCTTCGAGGTAATACGCCGTAAGCGAAGCACCGTATGTCATCAGCTCAGCCTGCGCAGGGCCGTTCTCAATGCTGACGGTCTCAACCGTGACGCCATCGGATGTTAAACCTGCCGGCATCGAACTTCCTCAACAAGAGGAGAAAAGAAGACACGGTGAACGAAAGTGAAAACGTCGGCCATTGGTGTCATTGATCCCTGCTAGTCGTCTTCTCCGATTTTCTGCACCAGAGTGTACATGTGCTCTTAGTGGCACAGACAATCTCCACCGTACCTTGCGAACTTAAAGTCAGGGGCATCATGGTAACCGATATTCCCCAAGGAAATTATCGTAGCGCTTCACCTACACTGACAGCCTCATCGCCTCTGTCTGTTCACGTTACTCTCCTGACGCCACTCAAAGATGACCGAACACTGCGCTCGGTACGGATAATGAAGGTCAATCTGAGCCAAGATGAGTGTATAGCTGTATTTTGACACTTTGAGGCCAACTGGCAACTACACCGTTCAAACCCGTCACACGAAGGCGATCAACTTGGGCAATTCAGAGGTTACCACCCTCGCTCAACGAATGCGCGCTCCCGTATCCACGTCGAAGATCATCGCCCGCTCTGGTCGCAGGACCAAACTGACTCTGCTGCCCTCGCGACTGCGTTCGTCGTCACGTTCTTCAACGATCAGCTTGTCACCGTTGGAAGCCGTAAGGTAGCTGTAAGAAACACCCCCAAGCGCTTCAGTAAGGTCAACGGACAGTGCATCACCATTGCGGTCCAGGCCGATATGCTCAGGACGGATACCCAGGGTAACTTTGCTTTGGCCGGTAGGAATTGTTGCCGGAGGTGCCAATGGCTCGGATAACGCCGGATGGGTCAGTTTGCCATCCACAACGTCGCAATCCAGGAAATTCATGGACGGAGAACCTATAAAACCTGCCACAAACTTATTGTCCGGATTGCGATAAAGTTCAAGCGGAGCGCCAACTTGTTCGATTCGACCATCACGCAAGACCACAATTTTGTCAGCCATTGTCATGGCTTCGACCTGGTCGTGGGTCACGTAGATCATGGTTGCACCGATTTCTTTGTGCAGCCGAGCGATTTCAACGCGCATCTCGACGCGCAGCTCAGCGTCGAGGTTGGACAGCGGCTCGTCAAATAGGAAAACCTCGGGGCCACGCACAATTGCACGTCCTATTGCAACACGCTGGCGCTGACCACCTGACATCGCCTTGGGCTTACGCTTCAAATATTGGTCGAGTTTCAGGATGTTAGAGGCTTCCTGGACTTTCTTGTCGATTTCAGTTTTCGGAACACCATTCATTTTTAAGCCGAAACCCATGTTTTCGGCTACCGTCATGTGCGGATACAAAGCATAGGTCTGGAACACCATCGCCACACCACGTTTGGCGGGATCCATGTGCGTCACATCGCGGGCGCCGATATTGATAATCCCTTCAGAGGTCTCTTCCAACCCGGCGATCATCCGCAAAAGCGTTGACTTACCACAGCCGGACGGTCCCACAAAAACGCAAAACTCACCGTCCTGAATTTCCAGGTCAACGCCATGAATGACCTGCGTGGCCCCATAGCGTTTAATCGCCTTTTCCAGTGTCACTCCTGTCATGAGATAAGTACCTTTTCCTGTTGTGTTTCGGGAAAGCGCCAAGATTGCGCTTCCCGCCCAATATCTTTTGCAGTCTGGAGCACGCACGGTGCCCACTGTTCGAGTTTCCTAATGTCTGTGCGGCTGGTTGGACCCGTTATCGACAGTGCGCCCAACATCCGTCCATTGGATGTCAGTATGGGAGCGGCAATACAGATGATCCCTGGCTCATGCTCTTCGCGGTCGAATGCGTATCCGCACTTTCTGATTGCATTCAGCTCTTCTCGTAGTTCCTTTTCCGAGCCCAAAGTGGTCGGCGTAAACCGGAAATAGCTTTGCTGCGACAGCGCCGCGGCAAGCGTTTTTTCTGGAAGAAAGGCAAGCATCGCTTTTCCTACGCCAGTACAGTAGGCCGGGCCTACTTTACCGGCTTGGCTAAACATCTCGACGGGGTCTGCGGCGTTGCGTTTGTCGACGTATAAGACTTGATTGGCATCAAGCTGCGCCAGATGTACGGTCTCACCAAGTTCGTGGCTAAGCGCATCCAAATGTGGTCGAGCCACGGGCGCCAAAGAGCTTTGGGTCCAGGCCGCATGGGCCAGACGCACCAGTCGAATCCCTGGCGCATATGACTGCCGGTCAGGATCGTAATTGAGCATACCTTGATTCGTTAGAGTTTGGAGAAAGCGGTACAAGGTCGCTTTGGGAAAAGGGCTTTGTTCCAATAGCTCCACAAAGCGCACCGGACGGTTAAATCCCGCAACAAGATCTAACACATCGCACGCTTTGCCGACTGTTCCGTCTCCAGACATTTGGTGACGTCTCCTCTCTGACCCCTGCCCTCCCGCAGGAATATTGTTGACAACCCTAACGGAAATGATGTGTAGTTTTCAATATATAAATTTTTGTTCCAAATAATGGAACTTGCTTGGATGCAAAAAGGGAGGAAACAATGTATTCCAAAACCAAAAGAGCGCTGGCCGCGCTTGCTGCCTGTACGGCACTCGCAGCACCTGCATCGGCTGAGTTGAGTGGCGACCTGTCGATTTTTTTGGACACATCGAACCCGGCGCCTCGTGCGACGATGGAAGAGATGATTGCTCGGTTCGGGGAAAAACACCCTGACCTGAACATCGAAATCACTGTGATTGATCGCGAAGCTTACAAGACACAAATCCGGAACTTCCTGACGGCGAATGCTCCAGACGTCGCCACATGGTACGCGGCCAACCGCATGAAGCCTTACGTAGACGCTGGTCTTTTCGAAGACGTATCGGACCTCTGGGCTGAGCCAATGTTCCAGGACGACCTGAAGTCGACCAGAGGTGCGATGACCATCGACGGTAAACAGTGGGGCGTTCCGTATACCTACTACCAGTGGGGCGTGTATTATCGCAAAGACATCTTTGAAGAACTTGGCCTGAGTGAGCCGAGCACTTGGGAAGAAGAAAAGGCGAACTGTGAGAAGATCGTGGCCTCTGACCGGGCCTGCTACACCATTGGAACCAAGTTCTTGTGGACCGCAGGTGGCTGGTTCGACTACCTGAACATGCGGACCAATGGTTACGATTTCCATAACCAACTCGCGAACGGGGAAATCAGCTGGGAAGACGATCGTGTCAAGCAGACCTTTGCCAATTGGAAGGAGCTGATCGACATGGGTGCGTTCATTGACAACCACCAGACCTACAGCTGGCAGGAAGCGTTACCATTCATGGTCAACGGTGAAGCAGCGGCATATCTCATGGGCAACTTTGCTGTTGCCCCGTTGCGCGATGCAGGCCTGACCGATGACCAGCTGGATTTCTACCAGTTTGTTTCGATCGACCCCAATGTGGAACTTGCTGAAGATGCCCCGACAGACACGTTCCACATACCTTCGGCGGCCCAGAACAAAGAGGCAGCCCGGGAATTCCTCAGGTTCGTTGCTTCACCTGAAGAGCAAACGATTATCAACAATGGAAAGAACCTGGGGCAATTGCCGGTCAACTCGAAATCCACTGTGGATGACGACAAATTCCTGCAAAAGGGTTTCGTGATGCTCAGTGAGAACAGCCCTGGTGGCGTCGCCCAGTTCTGGGACCGCGACGCACCTGCGGAAATGGCCAAAGTCTCGATGGAAGGCTTCCAGGAGTTCATGGTCAAACCCGATAGCCTTGACAAGGTTCTATCCAAGCTGGAGCGCGCACGCGGTCGTATCTACGACAACTAAGCGGTCCTAAGATCGGCTTTGAATCGCGAACGCAAAAACAATCGGCGGTGTGACAAACTCCGCCGATTCAAACACTCCCCAGAAAAGAGATGGCCACCATGACCGCCTCGACTGATGTTTTAGACACCGAACCAGAAAGCTGGTTCCACCGCAACCAACAAGCTATCTCGCCTTGGCTGTTCCTGGCCCCGGGTATCTTGTTCTTCCTCGTATATGTTATTGCCCCCGTTTTTCAGTCGTTCAATCTGTCCCTGTACGAGTGGGATGGCTTGGGCCAAGCAGAGTATGTCGGGCTGCGCAACTACGAAGACCTTTATTATGAATGGGTTGATCGCGACGCATTCTATGTCTCACTCAAGAACAACCTGATTTGGCTGGTCCTGTACCTTCTCGCTATACCTGCGGGCTTGTTTATAGCACTGCTGTTGAACCAAACGGTTTTCGGCATCCGCCTCTATAAATCACTGTTCTTCTTTCCCTTTGTAATATCTCAGGTCGTGGTGGGGCTTGTCTTCACTTGGTTCTATGATCCGACATTCGGTTTATTGAATCAGTTTCTAGCTCTGTTCGGCGCCGGCCCAATCAACGTGCTCGGCAACGAGCATCTGGTTACCTACGGAATCATTGCAGCCGGGCTTTGGCCGCAAACTGCGTATTGTATGATTCTCTACTTAACCGGACTGAACGCCGTTGACCCGGAGCAGATTGAAGCCGGGCGGCTCGATGGCGCAAAGGGCATAAAGATGCTGTGGTACATTGTGTTGCCCCAGCTACGCCCTGCAACATTCATCGCCTTTGTCGTGACCATCATCGGCGCGTTGCGTTCGTTCGACTTGATTTCGGTCATGACACAAGGGGGCCCCTTCGGTTCATCACGCGTACTGGCCTACTACATGTTCGAGGTTGCGCTGTCTGAATACGGATTCCGCATGGGCTATGGTGCCGCGATTGCCGTTGTGCTGTTCATGATCATGATGTGTTTCATCGTCTACTTCCTGTGGTCGATGTACCGTGAAGAGAAGGGGCACTAAGATGTTTCCAACACCTATCGAAAAACAACCCAAAGCGACCCAAATTACCTACAAGGCACTTTTGCCGGTCGCTCTTCTGTTGTGGCTTGGCCCTCTTCTTGCTGTTGCACTGTTCTCAGTCAAACCCGATGCAGATTTTGTGAATGCAAACTATTGGGGGCTGCCATCGTCCTTCGAGTTCGCACATAACTATGGCCAAGTGTTTTTTAACAGTGACATGCCACGCTATATGCTGAACTCGATTCTGATCACCGTCCCGACGGTGATCGGTGCGGTGGCGCTCAGCACTATGACCGGCTTTGCGCTTGGGATTTACAAGTTCAACGCGAATATGTGGATTTTCTTCATGTTCGTGGCGGGCAACTTTGTCCCGTTCCAAATCCTGATGGTGCCAGTGCGCGACCTGACGCTGGAACTTGGACTGTATAACACTAAAACCGGGCTGGTGCTGTTCCACATCGCGTTCCAAACCGGGTTTTGCACACTCTTCATGCGCAACTTCATCAAAGCATTGCCATTTGCGCTAATCGAAGCGGCCCGAGTGGAAGGCATCAGTGAGATCAAGATTTTCTGGTATGTCGTCCTGCCTTTGATGAAACCCGCGCTTGCAGCATTGTCCGTGCTGATGTTCACCTTCATTTGGAACGACTATTTCTGGGCCGTTGTCCTGACTCAAGGCGCTGAAAGCCAGCCTGTTACCGCAGGCATTACAAGCTTCAACGCTCAATTCAGGGCGGCATACCACTTGATGAGTGCAGGCTCTATTGTGGCAGCTCTACCGCCTGTGGCCATGTTCTTCCTAATGCAGAAACACTTCATCGCGGGCTTGACCCTCGGAGCTGTAAAGTAATGAAAAGAACCTGGTCGCTTCATGATGAGCGACAATCCCTGGTGCTCGCGGCCCACCGCGAGCACCTTCCCGAAGTTGTTTATTTCGGTCCCCGTCTGCCCGCCGGGGAGAACCTCGAAACTTTGTTGGGCGCCCATAGTCTTGACGTAACCGGCGGCATGCTGGACGCAAACCCGGAACTGTCCATCTGTCCCGAAGCGACACGTAGCTTTCCGGGACAACCCGGTCTGATTATGCGGGACGGCGACGGTACGCCAATCCTGCCGAAATTTTGCTACGCCAGCGAAGACACTGACGACAATCATCTGGCGTTGACCTTCCGAGACGATTCCCACCGGTTGACTTATCAGGCGGTGTTTTCGATTGATCCAAAAACCCACATCATCGAAGCCCGCGCGGTGCTTGAGGCGGATCGCCCTATCATTCTGCATTGGTTGTCTGCCCCAGTTTTTCCAGCGCCGCAACTTTCGGACGAGCTGATTGATTTCGCAGGTCGCTGGTGTGGCGAGTTCCAGATGAACGCCACGCCGTGGTCACCGGGCATCCGCTATCGCGAGAACAGGACGGGACGCACTGGACACGAGCATTTCCCCGGTCTGATCGTACCGGTGCGCGGTGCGACCAACGCGCAGGGTCAGGCTTACGGTTTCCACTATGGTTGGTCTGGTGGACATCGCATGGTGGCCGAGGAACTACCCGATGGACGCCGTCAAATCCAGTTCGGACAAGCGGCCCGTATGGAGCGCGAAGCATCCAAACGGTTTGAGACCGCACCGCTCTATGCCGTTTTTTCGGCCGACGGAATAAACGGCTGCGCCGTTGCATTCCAGCGCCACCTGCGGGACCGGATCGTTGCTTTTCCCAAACCCGACCGCGCGCGCCCGGTGCACTACAATTGTTGGGAGGCCGTTTATTTCAACCACAATCTACCTGAACTCAAAGACATTGCAGATCGTGCCGCCGTCCTTGGCGCCGAGCGATTTGTTCTGGACGATGGCTGGTTCGGGCAGAGGGATGACGACACGTCCTCTCTAAGCGATTGGGAGGTGGACACACGCAAATACCCCGACGGTCTGGATCCTCTGATCAAACACGTCCACTCGCTGGGCATGACATTCGGCATTTGGTTCGAACCCGAGATGATCAATCCCGACAGCAGTATCCACCGTGCGCATCCTGAGTGGGCGCTGGGGGGCGAGGATCAAATACTGGGCCGCCAACAAAAAGCATTGAATATGGCTCTGCCAGAAGTGCGCGATTTCCTGTATGATCGCATGTCGACAATTCTTGCCGGACACGAAATTGACTATATCAAGTGGGACCACAACCGGGTTTTGCCAATGCCGGATGCCGCGCAAACACGCGGCTCATATGCCTTGATTGATAGACTGCGGCAGGACTTTCCGCATGTGGAAATCGAAAGCTGTGCCAGCGGCGGCGGTCGGATCGACTTTGGTATACTCAAGCGGACCCAGAGAATCTGGCTAAGCGACAGCAACGACGCGCTGGAGCGGTTGCGCATACAGCACAACGCCGCGATCTTCCTGCCGATGGCTGTCACCGGTAGCCATGTAGGACCGCGCGTCTGCCACACCTCGGGCCGCGTGCTGGACATCCGGTTTCGCGCTTGGGTCGCCGCGCAGCGACATATGGGGTTTGAGATGGATCCGCGTGAACTAACTCATGAGGAAGAGATGGTGTTGCGCGACGTCACGCAATGGTGGAAAGACAACCGCGATTGGCTATATCATGCTGACATTCTGCGACTCGACAGTCCCGACCCGTCCGTTCTTGCAGAACAACAACAGACCAGTGACGGATCGCGCTTTGTCGTTTTTGCCGGTAAAGTGGACACGTCGCCACAAATCGCACCGCGACCACTGCGCCTGACCAGGCTTGAGGCAGATGCACAGTACCGTGTAGCGCTGCGCAGTACTGCGGAAGCACCCACAACCCTGTCGCGTGGCCAACCTGCGCTTAAGCAGGGCCCAATAACCGTAAGCGGCCAGTATTTGATGAGCCATGGCTTGTCTCTGCCGTGGAGTTTCCCGCAGTCTATGTGGGTGATTGAAGGCTATAAACTATGACAAAAAAACGCCGCTCACAGCATTGGTATGGCAAGCTCGACAAGGATGGTTTCATCCATCGGTCTTGGATGAAAAATCAGGGCTTTCCCGATCATGCCTTTGATGGCCGCCCCATTATCGGCATCTGCAATACATGGTCGGAACTGACGCCTTGCAACTCGGGCCTGCGCGACCTGGCCGAAGGCGTCAAACGCGGCGTGTGGGAGGCCGGAGGGTTCCCCGTCGAATTTCCCGTCATGTCGCTGGGCGAGACCCAGATGAAGCCTACCGCCATGCTGTTCCGCAACCTGCTGGCAATGGATGTCGAGGAATCCATCCGCGCCTATGGCATTGACGGTGTTGTTCTGCTGGGTGGCTGTGACAAGACCACACCCGGTCAGTTGATGGGCGCGGCCTCGGTCGATCTGCCCTCTATCGTGGTCAGTTCCGGCCCAATGCTGAACGGCAAGTTCAAGGGCAAGGATATCGGCTCGGGCACTGACGTGTGGAAGTTCTCGGAAGAGGTTCGCGCCGGTGAGATGACCCTGCAGGACTTCATGAACGCCGAATCCGGGATGTCGCGCAGCGCCGGGGTCTGCATGACTATGGGAACTGCGTCCACGATGGCTTCTCTGGTTGAGACGATGGGCATGTCCCTGCCCACAAATGCCGCGCTTCCGGCGGTTGACGCGCGTCGCATGGCGCTGGCGCATCTGACCGGCAAGCGGATTGTCGAGATGGTGGACGAAGACCTGAAACCCTCGGACATTCTGACAAAAGAGGCGTTCGAGAACGCCATTCTTGCCAACGCAGCCGTGGGCGGATCGACCAACGCAGTGGTGCATCTTCTGGCGTTGGCGGGACGTGTGGGCGTTGATCTGACCCTGAAAGATTTTGAGATCGGGTCGGAAATCCCTTTGCTGGTCAACTGCATGCCATCGGGTGAATACCTGATGGAGGATTTTTGCTACGCAGGCGGCGTGCCGGTGGTGCTGAATGAACTTAAGACTTTCCTGCGCCCGGCGAAAACCGTGCTGAACAAGGATATCTCGGCGCATTGCGAGGGGGCCGAGTGCTACAACACCGACGTCATCCGCCCCTTTGATGATCCAGTTAAACCAGCGGCTGGTCTGCGTGTTCTGCGCGGCAACCTTGCGCCCAACGGGGCCATCGTAAAGCCTTCGGCGGCAACGGATGAGCTTCTGGAAACCGAGGCTGAGGCGTTCGTGTTTGAAAGTATCGAAGACCTCAAGGCCAATATCGACCGGGACGATCTGCCGGTGACCGCTGAAACCATTCTGGTGCTCAAGGGTTGCGGCCCCAAGGGTTATCCGGGGATGCCCGAGGTTGGCAACATGCCGATTCCGGCCAAACTGGTGCAAGAGGGCGTGCGCGACATGATCCGCATCTCGGATGCGCGCATGTCCGGCACCGCCTACGGCACCGTTATCCTGCATGTCAGCCCCGAGGCGCAGGCAGGCGGCACTCTGGCGCTGGTGAAAACTGGCGATCGTATCCGCGTCTCGGCCAGCAAAGGCGAATTGGAGTTGCTGGTGGATGAGGCTGAGCTTGCCACGCGTCGCGCTGCATGGCAGCCGGACGATCCCCATTACACCCGCGGATATGCGAAGCTCTATATCGACCACGTGCTGCAGGCCGATCAGGGGGCCGACCTCGACTTCCTCGTCGGCAAAGACACCCGCCTTGTGACCAGAGAGAGCCACTGATGGATCAACCCGCCACCTTCCACGATCTTAACGGAGCCTCGGTCTACATCACCGGCGGCGGCTCGGGCGTTGGCGCCGCACTCACGGATGGGTTCATGGCCCAGGGTGCCAACGTCGCCTTTATCGGACGTTCGGACGCCAGCGATTTTGTGGAGCAGATGCGCGACAAACATGGCCGCGCGCCGCTGTTTCTGCAGGGTGACATGACCGACACCGAATTGCTGCACGCTACCATGGCGAAAGCCGCTGAGGCACATGGCCCGATCAAGGTGCTGGTCAACAACGCCGCCAATGACAAGCGGCACGCGCTGGAAGAAACCACTCCCGAGTTCTGGGACTGGATGATCGAGGTCAACCTCAAGGCCTATTTCTTCGCCTGTCAGGAGGCCGCCCGCCAGATGACAGACGGCGGGTCGATCATCAATTTCAGCTCGATCAGTTACATGATGGGCAATGCGGGCTATCCTATCTATACCACGTCGAATGCCGGGATCACCGGCATGACCCGGTCGCTGGCGCGCGAGTTGGGGCCTCAGAAAATCCGCGTCAACGCGCTTGCCCCGGGATGGGTTTTAACGCAGAAACAGCTGGATATGTGGGCCACACCCGAGGATCTGGCCGCGCATCTGGATCGCCAATGCCTCAAGGAACATCTGACGCCCGAGGACATGATTGCCCCGACGCTGTTTCTAGCGTCCGAGGCCAGCCGTGCGATGACCGGTCAGTGCATGGCTGTCGATGGCGGCGTTGTGGTGACGGGGTGAGCCGATGAACGCGGAATGGATTGCCGTCGATTGGGGAACATCTCAACTTCGGGCCTGGGCCATGAAGGGCGACACGGTTCTGGATCAAGCCGAGTCCGCGAATGGCATGGCTCGCGTAGCCCAAGGTGATTTCCAATCCTGCCTGATGGAGCTTGTCGAGGCCTGGCTGCCCGCAGTACCGGTGGATGTCATCGCCTGTGGAATGGTGGGCGCCCGCCAAGGTTGGGTCGAAGCACCCTATACCGCTGTGCCTGCGGCCCCGGTATCGGTTGCTCCGTTTCGGGTTCCCGGCACGGATCCCCGAATCCGCGCGTTCGTGGTCCCCGGGCTCAAGCAGATGTCCCCACCCGATGTCATGCGCGGCGAGGAAACTCAGATCGCCGGGTATCTGGCAACCAAAACGAATTGGGATGGCGTGATCTGCCTGCCAGGCACACACACGAAATGGGTACAGGTCAGCGCCGGTGAAGTTGTCAGCTTTCGGACATTTTTGACGGGCGAGCTGTTTGACCTGCTTAAGCGCCAATCGGTTTTGAAACACTCAGTCGGCGATGGTTGGGACGACACGGCATTCAGGGAGACCGTTGCAGATGCCCTGTCCAAGCCCGAGCAAATGGCCGCGCGTCTGTTCAGTCTGCGCGCAGCCGACTTGCTGAACGGCCAGGACAAGGGCACCGCGCGGGCGCGCTTGTCTGGAACGCTGATTGGTGCCGAACTGGCCGCAACCCGGCCATACTGGCTGGGCCAACAGATTGCCATTGTCGGTGCCAAAGGGTTGTCCGGCCTTTACGCTCAGGCGCTTGCCGCACAAGGCGCGTCAGCGGAAATCATAGATGTAACGCAAGCAACATTGGCCGGGCTTGCCCAGGCCCGAAATCTGACGAGGCAAACTGCATGAGCCGTCCTATCATTGCCATCCTGCGCGGGCTAAAACCTGCCGAGGCCACGGCCGTCGGCGGAGCGCTGATCGATGCCGGGATCGATCAGATTGAGGTGCCTTTGAACTCGCCCGATCCACTGCAGAGCATCGGGCTTTTGGCAGACACCTTTGGCGATCGCGCGCTGATCGGGGCCGGGACCGTTCTGACGCCCGATGAGGTCGAACAGGTGGCGGGTGTGGGTGGCAAGCTGATTGTCTCACCCAACTACGATGCCGAAGTCATCGCGCGGTCGGTTGCGCTGGACCTGCAAAGCTGGCCGGGGGTCTATACCCCGACCGAGGCTTTTGACGCATTGAAAGCGGGCGCCACTGGTTTGAAGCTTTTTCCCGGAGTAATGGCAGGACCTGAAGGGCTTGCGGCCATGCGCCCTGTTTTGCCGAAGGGCACGAAGATCTACGCCGTAGGCGGTGCAGGCCCCGAGAATTTTGGCCAGTGGATCAAGGCGGGCGCAGACGGGTTCGGCATCGGATCGGCCCTGTTCAAACCGGGGATGAGTGTGACCGAAATCGCCGAGCGTGCCCGGAACATCGTCGCCGCGTATGACGGTGCGGTTGCATGAGCCAAATCTACGACGACCGCCCCTGCGAGCTGGGCGAAGGACCGTTGTGGCACCCCGAACGACAACAGCTTTTCTGGTTCGACATCATCGGCAATCGCCTTTTGACGCGCGAGGGGGACGCGCCGCGGCACTGGCAGTTTGACGAACATGTCTCAGCCGCCGGATGGGTGGATCGTGACACGTTGCTAATCGCGTCGGAAAGCGGGTTGTGGAAGTTCGGGTTGGAAAGCGGAACGCAAGAGCTGATTGTCGCGCTGGAAGCCGACAACACCCTGACACGTTCAAACGATGGACGCGCGGATCCTTGGGGCGGGTTCTGGATCGGAACGATGGGCAAGCAGGCCCAACCTCAGGCCGGTGCGATCTATCGGTTCTACCATGGGGAACTGCGTCAGCTTGTGCCGAATATCACGATTTCAAACGCGATCTGCTTTGCCCCTGACAAAAGCTGCGCCTTTTACGCAGACACCACAACCAAACAGGTGATGCGACAACCTTTGACCCCTAATGACGGCTGGCCAAACGGCCCTGCCAGCGTATTTCTGGATCTGAATTCGGACGACCTGAACCCTGACGGTGCCGTGGTGGATACCCAGGGAAATATCTGGATCGCCCAATGGGGCGCCGAGCGTGTTGCCGCCTATAGCCCAGCAGGTGATTTCTTGCGCGCGGTCGGGTTTGCCGCTAAACACACCTCTTGCCCGGCTTTCGGGGGGGACGACCTCAGCACGTTGTTTTGCACGACGGCGCGCGAAGGCTTGGGGCAGGATGTACTTGAAACACAACCCACCAACGGCATGGTTCTGGCCGCTTCCGGTATTGGCCGGGGACAGTCGGAACACAGAGTGATTCTATGAAACCGGAACTTGGCGTCTGCTACTACCCGGAACACTGGGCCGAAGAGTCATGGGCGCAGGATGCCGCCCGTATGGTCGAAACCGGATTGACATGGGTGCGCATCGGCGAATTCTCGTGGAGCCGGCTGGAGCCCACCCCCGGCGATCTGCAATTCGACTGGCTGGACCGCGCCGTTGAAACCCTTGGGGCCGCTGGTCTGAAAGTCGTGATGGGCACGCCTACCGCCACCCCGCCGCGTTGGATGCTGGACAAGCACCCGGACATGTTGGCTGTGGACGAAAACGACAGGCCACGCAAATTCGGATCGCGGCGTCACTATTGTTTCAGCCACGCGGGTTATGTCGAAGAATGCAAGCGGATCGCCCGGATCATGGGCGAACGCTATGGCCGCAATCCGCACGTTGCCGCATGGCAAATCGACAATGAATACGGCTGCCATGACACCACGCTCAGCTATTCCCAGCCGGCGCTGGCCGCGTTTCGCGTTTGGCTGGCCGATCGCTACGGGTCAATCGACGCGCTCAACAAGGCCTGGGGCAACATTTTCTGGTCGATGGAGTACAACAGTTTCGACCAGATCGAACTGCCCAACCTGACAGTGACCGAGGCAAGTCCGGCGCATGTTCTTGCCTTTCGTCGCTTCAGCTCGGATCAGGTTGTGGCCTTCAACCGAGCGCAGGTTGAAATCCTTCGACCGCTGACAGACGCGCCGCTGTCGCACAATTACATGGGTCGTGTGCTGGAGTTCGACCATTTCGGCACCGGTGCCGACCTGGATATCGCCACTTGGGATAGCTACCCCATCGGTTTTCTGTCAGATCGGTTGGAAGCAGATGACACCCACAAGGCGGCCTTCCTGCAACAGGGTGATCCGGATATGCAGGCCTTTCACCACGACCTCTACCGCGCCGTTGGGCGGGGTCGATGGTGGGTGATGGAACAACAGCCCGGCCCGGTGAACTGGGCCCCTTTTAACCCCGCCCCCCTGCCCGGCATGGTGCGTCTTTGGTCGCTTGAGGCCGTGGCGCACGGGGCCGAGGTCGTGAGCTATTTTCGCTGGCGGCAAGCCCCAATGGCACAAGAGCAAATGCATGCGGGCCTATTGACCCCTGCCGGCACCGACGCGCCCGGCCTGGCCGAAGCGCAGGACACGGCAAAAGACCTGGCGGGACTAGGCCACCTTGCACCGGCGCGTGCCGAGGTCGCGATCGTATTTGACTATGCCTCGGACTGGGCGTGGAAAACACAGCCTCAAGGGGCAGGTTTCGACTATTTCAAGCTGGTCTTCTCGGCATATCGCGCCCTGCGCCGGGCAGGTTTGTCCGTCGATTTCATATCGGCCGCAGACACGGTCGATCAACACTATAAACTCATTCTGGCCCCCGGAGTAGCCACGGTTGATGGCGATCTGGCGCGGCGGCTGACTGATGGCTGCGACCTTGCAATTATGGGTCCCAGAACGGGAGCAATCACGCGAGATTTCCAAATTCCGCAAAAGGGTCGCCCCGGTCTGGTAGGTTTGGACTGCGACGTTGATCTGGTCGAAACCCTGCCGCCAAATGTCGCGTGCGTGGTCGAGGGTGGCGGAGCGGCGCAGCATTGGATTGATCGGGTGTCGGGCGATGCACAGGAACTGCTATCTTTTACTGACGGGACCTCCGCACTCAAAGGCGTGGCTGGTGTTTGGTATCTAGCGGGTTTCCCGGATGAAACCCTTTGGGACCGTGTCATTGCTATGGCGGCGGAGGAAACCGGGTTGGTTCTGCATCCGATGCCAGAGGGTCTTCGGCGCAGGGAAACGGCGGATCATGAGTTCCTGATCAACTATAACGCTAATCCTGCCATGTGGAACGGCCACACAATCCCGGGCTGCGATGTGGCTCTTTTGAAGAATACCGATAGGCTTCCAGATGCGTAGTTTCAGTACCTTGTTAAAAAAACATATCAATGGGTTTCACTAGCCCTTCCGTTTCTGCACCAAATTTGTTCACCTCTAAGTGGAGTATCCTTCTAGGCTCAACCTGACGCAGTTTGCCTTACCGTAATGTGTTGGACAGGGTGGATGAAGGTCTATGAGTACCAATCAACTTGCGATTGGCAGCTCGCCGCTGGGAGCAGAAGTGTGGAAAAAGAATGTGGTTCATAGGTCTCTAAAAATGGACAGATATTCGACGATGAAAGAGAATGCTCAATTGAGATAACATGCACAGAGTTTTCTTTCCCTACGAATGCGACAACACTGCGTTCCGAAAAGTATGCGTGTAGATCCTTAGGGATGAGTTCAATTGGAAAAGCACACCAGACAAGCTCGTGGGCAATTCAACAATGAAGCTGGAGAGTTGCCAAAAGGCCCGGACCAGGAAGGAAAACAATCACATCACTCGGTCTCGATAAACACTATTTTAGTTGACAGACGGCGGGCTTGACTGTTTTTGAATACCCTCACTAGGTTTTACGAGGCAGCCATATGATACTGCACGCGGATGGTCACTATCAGATCACCTGTGTTGGTAAAGGCTAACAACATCCAAGTACAACGAATGCAATCTAGAAAATGTCAGGGTGATAGAAAGCGGGTCAGAACACCGTTTTCGTTTTCATCAGCGAGTGCGAATGCAACTTCAATTACCATCATCAAACTTTTGACAGAGCCGCTACGAGGACAGGTGCCAAAACAAGCGCCGCCAAGACCCTAAAGACGTGATGCACGCCGACGAATGCAACATCGCGACCAACGCTCACCGCTATGATTGACATCTCCGCCAAGCCTCCAGGTGAATAAGCTAAGACGAGTGCGACCGGGTCTGTCTCCAACGCGTTCGCAACAGCCAATGCGCCTGAGAAGGCCACAGAAACCTGGAGAGCGACAACCATGGCCGCTGCACCTAGAGCTGCGATCAGAGCTTTGATGGGCACTCCGGAAAAACGTGCACCGACATTAATGCCTATGAAAACCTGTACCAACGCGGTCACGGAAACCGGGATCTCGAACTCTGTCCATCCCAGCAAGTGAACGGCCGCGCTGAATAACATCGGCACTACCACAATAGGTGCCGGCAGCTTCACCCTACCCCGTACTAGCATTCCCACAACGATGCATCCGATGATCCAAACCCAATCGTTGAACGTGATGGAAGCCAGCTGTGTTTGAGCTTCTGGTGGAATGACTTCGAAGTCTGCGATCAGGTTGATAAGTAGCGGAATCAGCAAAATTGCCAATGCAATGCGCAACGCATGAACGATAGCGACACGAGCCTGATCCGCACCCTTTTGCTCGGACAGCAACACCATTTCGGCAATGCCACCCGGCATTGCGCAGAGAGAAGCTGTCACTGCATCAAAGCGCGAAATACGTCGTAAAAGGTAGAAACCAAGGACGTACATTATTCCAAGGGCTAACAGTAAGAAGGCCAGTGACACCCACCAAGCACCAAAAGAGGAAAGCAACTCGTGCGTAAAGGATGCGCCCAACATCACACCTACAGTTGCTCTTACCAAGTCCAACATAGGGCCCGGTAGTTTGACAGGAAACTGCTTCAACGACCCGGCGATTGTCACCAACATTGACCCGATCATCCACCCCAGTGGAATGCCTGTAAGCGATACAAACCAGCCAGCAACAACTGCCGTAACTACGATAGCACCATGTTGTGAGAACTTGGCTAAACCTGAAATCAGACCAGTCGCTTCTTGCTGTGCAACACGCCGTCCGCATCGCCGTAAACCCAATCACCAGGATGGAGTTTAACCCCACCGAAGGTCACTGGCTCCCCGATTACGCCCCATCCACGTTTCGCGCTTTTGACGGGGCTGGTCGCCAAGGCGAATACCAGAGTGTCCATTTGATTGATTTCGGCACTGTCTCGAATTGCGGCATTCAGGATAAGACCAGCCCATCCATTTTGGATTGCAAGATCAGCCAACATATCGCCAAGGATTGCAATTCGCGTTGATGCTCCGCCGTCGACAACCAAAACGCGCCCCTCACCGGGTGTTTCCAGTTGCGCCCTAAGTTCCGTGTTATCTTCGAAGCACTTCACAGTCTGTATTTGCGCCGCAAAGAACGGTTTTATCCCGAACTGCCGAAACGGTAGGTGGACAAGTGTGAGCTCTGACGCATGGTGATCGATAAGGTCAGCGGTTTTCATGATGGCTTAAATCCTTCCGAAAGTCTCTTTGAGTTCTGCGACTTGTGCTGCATCCAACATCCGGGTTGGCATGTCCCGCAATGCCACGAGCAGCTTGGCTGTTTCTTCCAGTTCTTCAGCTGCACAGGCCGCCGAGAAGAGATCCTTTCCCGATACGACAGGTCCGTGATTGGCCAACAGAACCGCACTATAGTTGCCACCCAGTTCGCGGATCAGATCACCGGATTTCGGGTCACCCGGCTTGACGTATGGAACCATTTTGACCGTGCCAACACGCATAACCACATACGGCGTAAGCGGTGAAATACAGTCACCTGGATCGGTGTCTGCCAAACAGGACAGAGCAGTAGCCCAGGTCGAATGCAGATGAACCACGGCGCCCGTTTCTGGCCGCGTCTCATAGAAGGCTTGATGCAAGAAAACCTCTTTGGTCGGCTTGTCCCCGGAAACGTGGTTCCCATCCAAATCAATCTTGGCGATACGCTCGGGGTCGATATCTCCCAAGGTCGAATTCGTCGGCGTCATGAGGATTCCGTCATGTAGACGCGCGGACACATTGCCCGCAGTGCCAACGGAAAAGCCACGCGCAAAAAGCGAGGCGCACAGCTCCGACATCTGCCGTCGCAGTGCTTGTTCTTCAGAACTCATTTGCCTGCCTCCATCATTCTCAGTGCTTTCGAGAAGAAATCTGGAGCGCCAAAGTTCCCAGACTTCAAAGCCAGCGCAATGGGTTCAGATTTCCCAACGCTAAGGACTGGCACGCCCGGGTCGATCTCTGGCCCAATTGACATGGCCGGTGATCCCAGTGCCTCAGAGACGGCTTTGGCAACAGCTCCCGACGTCTCCCCTCCTGCCACCACAAGGCGCTTGTAACCCCTATCGGCAAGTTCGCGTGCTACATCTGCAAAGAGATTGTCCAGTTTTTCCGCCACAACATCCTGACCGAATTTGATTTGGATTGCGCGCACATCATCCGGGCTTCCCGATGAATATGCGAGCGGAGCCTGACCCAGATGCGCTTCAAAAAAATCCAGAAGCGTTTGCGTGGTCACATCCCCGGACATGACGCCCGGAACATCAATGGCAAAGCTCGGATGGGATTTCGCATGAATCTCGATCTGCCCGCGGGTCGCACCTGAACAAGAACCCGCAAGGATCGCGGCAGGCCCTGCGATACCAGTGAACGCACTGCCAGCACTTTTGGATGAAGTCTCTCTCAAGAAGTTTCTTGGTAGACCCAGCGCTATACCCGATCCCCCAGTAATGAGCTTGGCATCCTTTAGAGCTTCGCCCCAGGCCAACAATTCCTCATCCGAAATCGCATCACCGATCACAAAGCGTTCGTCTGAGATCTGCAACGCATCAGCAATCGCCTCTGGCCCTTGCTTCACGGTGCCAACTGGAACCAACCCAACCGCCTCCTTGGCCTGATGCTGCAGCCAACGCCTGATGTTCGCATCCGTCATCGGAGTAAGGGGGTGATTTTCCATCCCGGACTCGTTCAACAGCTTGCCGAGCACAAAAAGATGACCGTGATAGACCGTGCGTCCCGTTGTCGGAAAGGCCGGGCAGAAAACCACCTTTTGCGCACCCAGATCGTTGGCCAGCGCTTCCGCAACGGGGCCGATATTTCCCTCCATCGTAGAATCGAAGGTGGAGCAATACTTGAAGATGAACTGCTGGCATCCTTGGTCCGCGAGCCACCTCAACGCACTCAGACTGTCTGCAACGGCTTCCTTGACCGGTGCAGTGCGGCTCTTGAGTGAGATCACACCCGCTTCGATCTCATCGTCGGCTGGGGTCGTTGGAATACCCGGGAACTGAGCCGTTCGTAATCCACCTTCCGGCTCAATACCCTTTGCCAAGGTGTTCGCAATATCACTCGCACCGGTAAAATCGTCCGCTATAACACCGATTAGCATTGAACCTCCATCACTGATTGCCTTCGACGCGCCGTCGGATTTCGTGAATCGCCGCCTGTGGACTAGTCAACACTGGAACCTGTACTGTCTTACGGACATCCTCAACGGCGTCAGACATCGAAAACTGGGCTAGCAGAATAACGTCGGCGTCGCTGATACTTGATGCGGTCTCCGCAATCAGGAGGTTGTGTTGATCTTCGTCGCCTGCTCGCTTTGCCGCCAATGCGCCAGAGCAATAGTATGACGTAATCTCCGCATTGCTGCCACGCGCCCTGGCAGCATCTAGAAATTCCTCTTCCATACCTGCCGCAGCTGGAGGAAATGTATAAATCATTGCGATGCGGTCACCATATGAGAAAGCCGCATCGAACATTGCTTCATTCGGCTTCATGACTGGGATGAGCGCTTCGAAATTTGCTCTTTCGATTGCGGCCCCGAATGCCGAGCAAGTGAACAGCACTCCATCTGCGTCAGCGCCTTCCGCATAACGGCAAAGATCTACGATACGCCGAAAAAGATCGGCGGACAATTCGACTTGCTTAGACCTGTCAAAAGACAACCCTTCTTCTAGGATCGAAATGGTTTCCGCTTCCGGCCAGTGCTCCCGCGCAGCATCTTCGATTGGATCAATCGCAACGCGGGTTGCATGTATCAACGCTAATCTTGGTCGTTTCATAATTGCTCCAGCTCAAGACGGGTGACGCCGCAAAAAGCAGCGCCACCAGTTGATGTGGGCACGCTTGCCCACCGGGAGATGCAATCACGCCGGGATCGTTTCCTTTGAGACCATTTCGGCCACAAGCGTCCCGAAGGTGTCGGTTTTTACGGTGCCACCAAGGTCTCGGGTGCGCTTTGCAGGATCATCGATGATGGCATCAACTGCATCCGCAATGGCTTGCCCAGCCTCCATAAGCTTCGGACTTCCCCTCTGCTCTCCGAGCCAGATGAGCATCATAGCGGCGGAGAGAATAAGTGATGTCGGGTTCGCAACGTTTTGCCCTTGGATGTCAGGGGCAGAACCATGCTGTGCTTGTGCGCAGCAAAGGCCCGTTTCGGCGTTTGCATTGATCGACCCAGCGAGCCCCAAGGATCCCGACAATTCAGAGGCAAGGTCCGAGAGAATATCGCCGTAGAAATTAGTCGCGACGACAACATCATATTCGTATGGTTTTCGAACCAGCAGGGCTGCAAATGCGTCGACAATCAACTCTTCGGTTTCGACTTCAGGGTAGTCCTTCGCCACCTCGCGAAAGCATTCCAGGAACAGGCCGTCGGTCATGAGGAAAGAGTTAGCCTTGTGTATCGCGGCGACTTTCTTCTTCCGTTGCATGGCCAGTTTGAAAGCCTCTCTGCAAATCCGCATTGATCCGTGTCGCGTAATTTTGCGAACCGACAAAGCCATGTCCGGATCGGGCATCATTTCTCCGACGCCCTGGTACATGTTGCGGTCAGGATAGAAGCCCTCTGTCGCCTCACGCATGATCACAAGATCCATCCCAGGCGCTTTGTTCGGTAAAAAGTCACGGCTCCGAGCCGGCCGCACATTCGCATAAAGATCGAGGCCGATACGGAACCCGGCCGAAACGTTGCGACCACCTTCAACGACCGGCGGGTAGTCCATATGGGACTGCGTCCCTAAAATGACCCCATCAAACTCAGTTCGTGCACGTTCCAGCACGTCGTCACGTAGAGTGATGCCGTGGTTCTTGAGGCTGGTAAAACCAGACTCCTCTTCTTCAAACGTCAATCCCAGATCGTACTTCTTGTTGGCGGCCTCCACGACTTCCAAAGTCGCCGCCATGATTTCAGGCCCGATGCCATCGCAGGGCAATGTCATGATACGCATCATTTGTCTCCTTGTTGGCCGAAGCCAGTCATTCTTGAATTCCGGTGGGTTTAATCCCCCACCGATGCCTCTTCGTCATGGCGCTGCGCATCCATGCGGTCCTTAACCCGACGGCCAACAAACATGGGCAATACGAAACCGGCGATTGCGATAAGCCAGAGGATTATTGCGAGGGGGCTTCCCACCAGCGCCAGCCAATCCCCGTCCGAAATCGTCATTGCGCGGCGAAGGTTCACTTCCATCTGGTTGCCAAGAAGGATGCCCAGGATGACTGGCACCAGCGGCACGTCGAGCTTGCGTAGAAGCCAGCCTGCAAAACCGAAACCAACCATGAGCATTACATCGAAGGTGGAGCCCGTTATCGAGTAAATCCCAACGAACGAGATCATGGCGACGACAGGCATCAGAATGCGCGTCGGCACCAGCAACACGCGCGTGAACAACCCGACCAACGGAACGTTCATCAAAAGCAGGATGATGTTACCGATGAACAAGGCCGCGATCAGCCCCCAAACCACGTCCGGATTCTTTGTAAAGAGCAATGGTCCCGGGGTAATGTTAAGTTGCAGCAAAACAGCCAACAGAACGGCGGTAGTCCCCGAGCCCGGTACGCCCAACGAAAGCATCGGCACCAACGCGCCTCCAGCGGCCGCATTATTGCCTGCCTCCGGAGCTGCGACACCGCGTGGATCACCCTTTCCAAAGGATTTCCCATCGCGGTCGACGCTTTGTTTCTCCAGCGAGTACGCAAGGAATGACCCCAGCGATGCTCCGGCACCTGGCAAGACGCCTGAGAAGAAACCAAGACCAGTGCCGCGAGCGATTGAAGGCAAGCAACGCTTGATCATGCCGAAGTCTGGCAAGATGCGCCCAACTTTCGTCGCGCCAGCTGATCCAACGGCACCGCCACGGTGATGTTCGAGAAAAATCAACACTTCACTCAGTGCGAACAATCCAACGATAGCGATCAAGAAGTCGATGCCGTCGAACAGATGGATTTCACCAAAAGTGAAGCGCTGCGATCCTGTTTGGCTATCACTGCCAATCATCGCGATACCCAGTCCTAGTGCAGCCGCGAAAGCAGACTTGGCTTGGTTCGTAGAGGACACACCACCCAGAGTCGCAAATGCGACTGTAAAGAGGACAAAGTACTCCGCTGGTCCGAAAAGCAGCGCGATTTTTACCAACTGTGGTGCCAAAATCACCAAGCCAATTGTTGCGACAAACGCCCCAATGAAAGATGCGATGCCCCCTAAAGACAAGGCTTCGCCGGCCTGACCGTTCTTTGCCATCGGATATCCATCGAGGCACGTCATCATCGCGGGTTCATCGCCCGGGATGTTTAGCAAGATCGAACTAATTCGGCCTCCGTACATGGCGCCGTAGTAGACACTTGTAAGAAGGATGAGAGATGGGATGGGTCCAAGACCGAGCGAGAAGGCAATCGGAATGAGGATCGCGACCCCATTTGCCGGGCCCAAGCCAGGCAATGCTCCCATCAAAGTGCCGAGGAAGCATCCAACGACAGCAAGGAACAAATTTTGCGGTGACAACGCAACCGAGAATCCATCAACAAGAAGTGCAAGCGTTTCCATGGCGACCCCTCAGAACCCCAATGGTCCTTCGGCCAAAGCAAGGCCTAGGATTAGGTGAAAAACGACGTAGATACCGACGGCAGTCAGTAGGCCTACGACGAGCGACCACAGCGGAGCGGTTCCCAGTCGCCAGGTTAGGTATGCAGTCGCAAAGGTTGTCGCGATAACAAACCCAATCTCGGAAAGAGACCAAGCGTACAGAAACATCACGGCAGTGGCGACCAATATCTCGGCAAAGTCGCGCAACCTTGGCCACTTAGGCTCTTCATCCGGGCGGATTATGAAATAGAGCGACGTAAGGCCTAACACGGTGCCCACGATGTAAGGAAAGGCGCGCGGACCTACGACATCTACCATGAAACTGTCTTTGATGATCGATGCGGCCCAAATATAGAATATCGCAAGGGCCAGCCCGAAACCGCCGAAGATGCGGTCACTCATAGTTTCCTCCCAGATTTCCGGAATTTCTTTTAGGTGCCCAACCAGATGCGACCGGTTGGGCACGCATGACATTTATTGGATGATACCGATCTCTTTCGAGAGCTTGGTCACGTCCGCAATACTGCCCTCAACAAAGGTGTACATGTCGTCGCCAAAGTTGTTGAACGGCTCAATGGCAGCTGCTTCTAACTCTGCCTGGAAGCCAGGATCCTCGGTCAACGTAATGATCGCGTTTTTCCAGAACTCTTTGGATTCGTCAGTTGCTCCAGCTGGCATGTAAAGGCCGCGCCAGTTCGCGCCAACGACGTCGAAGCCTTCCTCTTTTGCAGTAGGAATATCTGGATAGTTCTTCAGACGTTCAGGGGCCAGGACCGATATTACACGGATATCACCGGACTCCAGGAAACCCAGCATCTCGGAGAAGTCTCCAGACAGCGCCTCGACCGAACCAGAAAGCAGGCCAGTCATGGCTTCACCGCCACCATCGAACGATACATATTTCATCTGGGTTACATCTTCGAGGCCGGCTTCGCGGGCGACCAACATGGGCTTGATGTGGTCAAAACTGCCCACAGACGAACCACCCGCGATCCCAACTGACTTTGGATCAGCGACAATGTCCTCCATCATCTGAGACAGAGAGGTGTACTTAGAGTCTGCGGGCACGGCGATGGCGCCATATTCAGCTCCGAAAGTGGCAAGAAAGTGCACGTCATCCTGTTGGGCACCTTCGTAAATGCCCTGCGCAATTCGAGCGCTGGTACTCATAGAGGCTGCAACGATGAGGTTGTTGTCTTCGTTGCGCTCTTTCGTGACATGCGCGAACGCAACTCCGCCGCCCCCACCGCTCATATTGGTAACCTGCATCGAGTCTTCGATGATCCCGAGATCGAAAAGGTACTTTGCTGTTGTGCGACAGATGAAGTCCCATCCCCCACCGGGATTTGAGGGCGCAATGCATTGCGGGCTTTCAGCTTTGAATTCGGCGGACGCGCCAGTCACGCCGGCAACGGCTGCCGCAGCAGCTATGACGCCGATGCGAGTAAATTTTATGAACACGGGTAATCCTCCCCAGTTTTCCAAGTGTTTTTCAGCGCGAATCCCGCACTGGCTATTTTGATTGCATATTGGAGCACAAAAAGCCAATCTTATTTTGCTTTTTAATATTTAAAAAACCAAATTAATTGAACGTGCTGCCCCCAATACTTCTTAAGTACATGTTTTATTGTGTATTACAGGAACTTCGACACTCACCTAAAAAGAAAAAATTTCGCTCAAATAGTCATAAAACCAATCTATTTTACGCGAGCATCATCGTCGCAGCAGTGTAAAACTCGCCCATCTTTGGCTTTTTACGTATAGAAAACCTAAAATTTGGCTGTATGTTAGCTGTCAGATGCAATCTAGGTAGGTGAGAGCGGCAAGAGGAGTCAGGCAGACCGATGCGGGCCAGCGAATTGTCAAAGAAGATATCAAACCGTCTTCTGCATGATATCGTTGCGGGTACACTTGAAGGTGGCCAGCACATAAGCGCTCAGCAAGTCGCCGACAGGTATGGCGTATCCAGAACCCCAGTGCGCGAGGCGCTGATATCCTTGGAGGAAAAAGATGTTCTCATCCGCTTGGAAAACCGCGGGTACTTTGTGGCCGACAAGTTGCCTCCAGCCATTAAAGAAAACCTGGATACTGTCGACCCGAGCGAGCTGGACGAATACCAACTGCTTGCAAACGATTGGCTAACAAATGAAATTCCGGAAGAAATTACTGAGCAGTTCTTAAAGCAGAAATACGGCTGGACTAAAGCTAAGGTCGGAGAACTGTTGATCCGCGCTTCTCGAGAAGGTTGGGCTGAGCGCAAAGAAGGCTACGGCTGGCGGTTTCTTCCGGTTGCAAAAACGCCCGAGGCATTTGATGAGATTTACCGGTTTAGAATGGCGATAGAGCCGGCCGCCATGCTGGAGCCCTCGTTTGAACTCGATCACAAAGTCCTGGATGAACAGCGGCGTATTCAGCAGGGAATGCTTGATATGGATATGGACGCCGTGAATGGAGAAGCGCTGCTAGAAAGTGGGGCTTTGTTCCATGAGGAGCTCATCAAGTTGTCCGGAAACCCGTTCTTTCTCATGGCACTCCAACGCGTGAATAGAATGCGACGCCTCATGGAGTACCGAGCCGAGGTGAACCATCAACGATTGATAGAGCAATGTACTGAGCATCTTGAGATCCTTACACTCCTCGAATCCGGCAATACCGTGGATGCCTCCTACAGAATGCGACAGCATTTGAGTGGCGCACTTAAGCGTAAGTCTCCGCTGGCATGGAGTTGGGCTACGGACACTTCAACACCGAGGAAAGCACCATGAGCAATGGGAGCGACGGTCCAAACGGCCGCAAACGAGTCGCGCTTGTGGCGCATGATCAGATGAAAGACACAATGGTCGAATGGGCCAAATCCCACAAAACCGCACTGAGCAAAATGGAGCTTTTTGGGACTGGCACGACCGGCGGGCGAATTGCGGATGAAGTTGGCGTACCTATTAAGCGTCTCAAAAGTGGTCCGTTGGGAGGCGACGCTCAAATCGGCGCTATGATTGCCGAAGGGAAGCTCGACGCACTGATCTTTTTCATTGATCCCCTATCAGCATTGCCACACGACGTCGATGTAAAATCGCTTCTCAGGCTGGCGACCCTTTATAACACTGTTTTAGCGATAAACGAAGAAACTGCATCGGCTGTTATGCGCGGTGAAAAACTATGAGTGTCAATCAAATTGCGGTACGAGCAAACCGGACGTAGCTGTTAGGGTGATTGCGTTTTTCGGGATCAAGGTGGGCTCACCCCTACCCCAATCCCGGCCGGGGTATCGCCCAAGGCGCTTGTAACCCATGTTTCGTATAACTTCGCAACGACACCGACCAGATTCGATCAAAACCATTTCTGAGAGCAAGCAATCCCTTATGGCATACTGCTTATTCGCAATACTCCAGAAAAGGCCGAATGAGATGTTGCAGCTCTGAGACTCGCGGCAGTCTGGTTAACGCTGCCATGCTCCATGCAACCTCACAAGAATAACCTAAAATCAGCTCAGGAACTGTTTGATCACCGCAACTTGTTGCTTTTTGCCATCGGGGTCAGCAACGGTTTTAAGGCGTGTAAAATCTTCGCTCCAATTCGAAGTCCGTATGCGGATCGGAGGGTCAGAAGCCTCGACCACGTCCAAAACGACTGAGGCAACTTGTTCAGAGGTCTGATAGACATCACTTCCTTCCACTCGGCTTTGCGCGCTACCAATGTACTTCTGAAGAATGGGCAGATATTCGTCATCAAGCATCCCGCCGGTTGTTTCGACGTGCTTCAACACATTAGCGACAAATTCCGATTGAATGCCGCCAGGTTCAACAGCTGAGAAATGGATTCCGAAATTCGGCGAGACATAGCAGGCCAGGGCTTCAGTATACCCCTCCACGGCGAATTTTGCGGCGCAGTAGATTTCGTTGAACGGTTGACCCACAAGGCCACCAACGGAAGAGATCGTAATGACGTGGCCCGAGCGCGCAACGCGCATATGTGGCATCACTGCTTTTGTGCAGCGCACAACGCCCATGAAATTCACATCCATAACCCAGGCAACGTCTTCTTCGCTAGCCTGTTCGGTTGTTCGCACAAACCCAGCGCCTGCGTTGTTGATCAATGTGTCGATCCGTCCTTCGGCGGCGATGATCTGATCGACGGCGGCGTTTACGCTGGCACTGTCTTGAACGTCCAATTCAAGCACGTTGAGTATGACGCCTGCCTCAGAGGCAGCGGCATCCAGAGTATCCCGTTTGGCAAGATTACGCATGGTGGCATAAACCGTATGGCCGGCCTGTGCGGCTTGTACGGCAATTTGAACTCCAAGGCCGGTTGATGTCCCGGTGATCAGAATGACTTTGGACATTAGGAAGGCTCCGAATGGCAGAAACGTGTCAATTGCATGTTTCCACGATCTGCTGAGGCGGGTGCTACGTCAACAGCGAGACTTTAGAACGCTCAATGCTTCGTCAAAAGTTGCCACGTTTTCTTCGGCGCGCGCGGTCAGATGCGCACCTTCCAGAAGGGCCAGTACTGCCCGGGCCTCGGCGGCGGAATCGGTGACGCCGAAAATGGACTTGTCATCTTGGCCAAGCGTCAGGATCGCTTCGATCTGCGTGACCATCATGGCACGAAACGTTCTGATTTTTTGGATGACATCTTCCGACAAGCTTTCGCGGCTACTGATCAGCGACACGCACAGGCACAACGTCTTTCCGTCGTTGAGCGCATCCCGGTAGAGGCCAATCAGGGCCAATAATTGCTGGGAGCCGGTTTTATGGTCCTTCCGGATGCGATCGCATTCGGCCTCAAGTGTCTGGTGATAGCGGTCCATCAATGCCGCTGACAGAGCGGCTTTGGTCGGGAAATGGTAGTGAATCGAAGCTTTGCGAATACCCACGGCCTCGGCCAGATCGGCATAGCTGAACCCGTCAAACCCGCGCGCGCGTGCGGCGTGTTCGGCAACATCCAGTAAGGCAGTCTTGGTGTCATTCGTCATTCGTGTTCAAACCCTTTCCGTCACGACCTGGGCCATCGCGTTTTCTGCTGCCTCAAGCGCGCCCTCAAGGTATCCGCCAAACTGTGGCGCGACCTCGGTTCCGGCAAAGATCACACGACCCTCCCAAAGGCGCGCCAATGCATGCGGCAGCCCGTATTGCGGATGAGCGTATAGCGGCTGTTGGTCCTCTTCGATAGAGGTGAAGGGATCAAAGGCCCAATCTTTGACGAACAGTGCTTTGGGCGCTGCCGCTTCAGGCCCAAAGATCCGCGTTAGTTGTTCTGTCAGAGCGTGCCGTAGTCGGCCTTCGTCTTGGCGGGACTGCGGCGGGACGCCAATGAAGCCGAAAAGCGCGTAGGGTCCACCTTCGGCCGGTGATGCGTCGTGGATTTCCACCATTGGACCGCGGCGGCTCATGGCGTCACCGGACAACCCGGCGTCGCGCCAAAAAGGGGTGTCGTAAACGGCAAGGGCCTTGGCCTGACCTGCCATCCAGGTGGCGATCCCGGTCATGGCGGCCAGCGTTTCGGTGGGCAGGGCCGGGGAAAATGCGATCTTGGTAGCAACCCTTGGCGGCAGGGCCAACACAATCTCACGTGCGCGAATGATCTGACCGGAGTCCGTGGTCGCAGTGATCCCGGTCGCAGATTTTTCCAAAGCAACAATTGGCGTTGACAGCATCAGCTGTTTTTCCGGTATCTGCGCAGCTAGCGCATCCGTTAAGGTCTCCAGCCCGCCCTTGAGGCGATAAGACCCCTGCATCGAGGCAAAGCCGAGGCCACGTTCGACCTGGCCGTTTTGATCCTCAAAGCTAAGCGTGCCCGTCGCATGCTGCTCGAACCATTCCAGCCCCAGCCGTTTTATCATCGCGGCGATGCGCGGCTGTCCAGGCCAGAACCACGCCGGACCCATGTCAAAATACCCGCCGTCCAGCTTTTCCGTCAGGATACGCCCACCCGGGCGATCACGTGCCTCAACCAAAAGATAGTCTTGGTTTTGCCCGCCAAACTGATTGGCAAGGCTGAGCCCGGAGAGGCCCGCGCCAATGATCAGCGTGTCTGTTCGCATCGCTTAGAACCCTTCGGAAGCGGGGCGCAGGTCCAGCTCATGGGTCCAGGTGGATTGCGGTTGATGGGCCAGTTGCCAATAGGCCTCGGCGATTTCGTCCGGTTTCATCATCTTCGACGGGTCCAGAGAGTGCAGATCCCTTGAGCGGGGCGTATCGATAATCCCGTCCAGAATGACGTGAGAGACATGCACACCGGCCGGCTGGTACTCGCGCGCCAACGATTGGGTCAGCCCGCGCAGCGCGAATTTCGCAGACGCAAAAGCGGAAAACCGTAGACCGCCCCGCAGTGATGCCGTGGCGCCAGACACAATCAGCGCGCCACCACCACCGCGCACCATCGGTTGCAGAACGGATTGCCCCAGTACGACCAGCGACTGGACCATCGATGTCCACGTTCTTTGATAGTCTTCCAATGTCGTTTCTTGGAATGGCGCAATCAACAGTTCTGCCGTGTTGTGCACAACGATCTTTGGCGGGCCGTGAGCGGCGATCAGTTCAGAAATCACCGGGGCAACGGCATCTGGATTGGACAGATCGATCTGACGAAACGGCGCTGTCGTATGGGCCGGCTGCGTTCGGCCGAGACCAACCGCGGTCATACCGCCCGCCTGAAAGCGCGCAAGAAGGGATTGACCAAGACCAGCACCGGCACCGGCGACAAGCGCCAGAGGTTTGTCGGCACTCATGATTTACGCCTTCGGTGCCTGGGCAAAGGGCAGGTGGCCGGTCTTCATCCAGACCTTCGCCCCTTCCGGACCTGCAACGACCGACAGCACTTCGCCTTCGGGCAGACGCAACCAGTCGTTCTTTTGCAAGACATCACCACCTGATGTCAGCGACCCGTCAATCATCAAAAGTTCGATGCCCCCGGGTGCATTCGATGTCATCTCGGCCCCCGCATCAAGATGGCTGTATGTGACAACCTCGCGGTCATCCTTGTGCAAGGTCGCAGTCGCAACTCCGTTTACCGGCGCGGCCAGTTCGTCAGCCATGGTTTTTCTGAATTGATTTCGGTCATCCATGTCGAACTGCCAAAGTTTGACAAAGATCGTGCAGCCGGGCTCCGAACCGGGTGTATGCGCTGTTGTCGGAGGATTTCGCACATAAGTGCCTTCGGGAAAATCGCCGTGCTCATCCTGAAAGACGCCGTCCAGCACTATAAATTCTTCGCCACCGGTGTGGGTATGAGCCGAAAACTTGCTGCCTGGCGCATAGCGAACAATCGTGGTGGCGCGCGCAACTTCGCCGCCGATCCGGTCCAGCATGCGTCGGTCGACACCTTTCATGGGTGAAGCCTGCCACTCAAGCTGATCCGAGTGAACAACGACGCGGGTGGAGAAATCCGAGTTGAGTTCCATTGTGAAATGTCCTTTCGACTTAAGTGGCAGGTCTTTCTCAGGCGGCGATCGACGGGCGCGCGGCTATTTTAGCACGCCATGCCTGAAGGTTGGTCAGGCTTTCAGGGATTTCAACTTTGGCGAAATCGGCAAAGGCCAGCCCGGCAAAGGCGGTGATATCCGCGACCGAAAAGTTGTCGCCTGCCAGATATTCGTTTTCGGCCAGTACCGCATCCAGATAGGCCATGGTGTTCCCGGCAACCTCTTTCTGTTTGTTGCCCCATTCGGCGCATTGATAGGTTTCCAGATCCGGGCCGAGGCCAGGTGTGGCATGGTGGAAATAGGTGCCGACCGCGTTCAGCAGACCATTTTCGGCACGCAAGTTCATCATCGAGATTTGCGCACGCTCTTTCGGGGTTTCACCGGTTAGGGACGGGCCGTCAAATGTGGCATCGATATATTCAGTAATTGCGTTGCACTGCGCGATGTGTGATCCGTCTTCCAATTCCAAACAGGGAACGGCTGCATCGGGGTTCTTGGCTCTGAACTCAGGTGTGCGATGTTCGCCTCCCATCACATCCACAGGTATGAACTCTACTTTGTCCGATGCGCCTTTTTCGGCCAGCGCAATTCGGACACGGGCGGGGTTCGGGAAACCTTCAACGTCATAGATTTTCATCTGAGTACCTCTGTCAGGGGTTATGTTTAACAATTTCTACCTATTGATAGGTAGAGATCTTTGCAACCTTTTTTCGTTCTTTTCGATAAAAAGACAAACACATTAAATTCAAATCTCTCTGGTGGTTTCTCGGGGTCTATCTGGCGCTGAATCACTTCCTGACACCGAATTTAGCCGGAACAGATTCGGTGTCAGCGCCATAAACCAAGGTAACAAAGCGTGCTGCGGCCAGAGTTCTCGAGAACCGAGTGGCAGCATTTGTCTATCTCAGCCAGCCAACCCCAGAATGATCATACTCCGGCAGGGTTTTATTAGTGTTAATTTGTGGGTGCACACGCATCTGCGTGCGGGTCGGAATCGGTGCACAGGGCACGCCTCCGGTATCTAACAGGCCTATGGCGTCCTGAAACGCCTAATGGCCGCAAAAGAACTTGCGTCAATTGCAATCGTGCGTTGTGATTCACTTCGCGCAATTCCGGCGTCTTGAAACGAGAATCATCAACTGTGTCCATGCGCGCCATAGCATATGTAAAACCGGCCCAGTGTTTGTCCTGTATGACTGCCACGGAAACAAAGCAATATTGGGTCTCGTGGAAAAATTAAATGATTGATTTTGTATCTTTTTCCTCAAATTCGTTGTCGACAGAGTTATGCCCGTCCATGTCGGACCCCCAAAAGAAAAGGCACGACTATGTCCAGCACGGTCAGGGTTATCGCTTGCGCTTCGCCAGCACGTTCGCCGTGCAACAAAGCGACCGCTGTTGCATGAGCGGCCTGAATATTCTCAGTTTTGTTAGAACTTACATTTTTGAGCTGCCCTCCGGAAAAGGCATCTGTCACCGATCAACGTTACTCAACATGTGCGTAGTTTCGCGCATGACCAATGTTTTTCTGGACATGGCGATTGATTTCCACTTACCTATCAATAGGTAGCTTCTAAGAAAATCAAATTGGAAATGGAGCACGCCATGTTTGATTTTGCGAACCTCAAGAAAATCCGCAGTCTGGCAAAGGCCACCTCTGAACCCAAGTTTACTTTCAAAGCTTTGGATTGTGCTACGCTCAGAGACGTTGCAACATCAAAGAAGAACAAAAAATTGATGGCGCGGGCAGCCACGCTGACGACACAATGCAGATACTGCCTTGAAGCCCATCGTATGGCGGCAACCGCGGTAGGCGTTGGTAAACAAGAAGCGGCAGAAGTTGTATTTATTGCCCCCGCTCCACACTCCGGTGGTTCTGACTCACGGAACCCACCCGACTTCCGGCTAATTTCAGTGCGGAATCGTCACAGGGCCTTGCATGCCCGCAATAGAGAAGGACAGTGGTTTGAAATTTTATGACAGCAAAGGTCTGCCCAACCCTGATCGTGTTCGCATAGCGCTGGATGAAAAAGGCATTCTGGATCAGGTCGAGATCATTCAAGTGGACCTATGGAAGGGTGAACATCGCACACCCAGTTTTCGGGCCAAGAATCCCTCTGTCACCATCCCGCTGTTGGAGTTGGACAACGGCGTTGCGATTTCCGAGACAACCGCGATCACTGAGTACCTCGACCATCAATTTGAAGGAACAATCCTCACCGGACGTGACCCACAAGACCGTGCCATCATCCATATGATGCAGCGGAGGGGAGAGCAGAAGATCGTGGATGCGATCGGAACATTTTTCCATCACGCTACACCGGGTTTCGGACCAGCAATTGAGTTGCACCAGTACAAGGGTTGGGGGCAGATGCACAAGGAAAAGACGCTGGATGGGATGCGCTATTTCAACGAGGTGCTTAAAGCCCATCCCTTTGTGGCGGGTAAGGCGTTCTCAATGGCCGACATTACAGTATTCACCGGACTGAACTTTTCAGAGGCATTTCCAAAAGTAATGGTCCCCAAAGAATGTACCGCACTGCTTGCGTGGAGACAGGAAATGTTTCGGCGGCCAAGTTGCGCCTTTGCTCTTCAAGATATAACGGAGAACGCCTGATGGGATCGTGCAAAGATAGAATCCGGCAGGATTTCATTGTCAGAGATGTATCAGATTTCCGGGAAAGGTTTGGTGACACCGGACCGGCAATTTATGCCAAGTCGGCGCCCATGCTAAGCGAGCCAATGCAGCGGTTTGTCGGGCTATCGCCCTTTTGTGTGGTATCTTCGCAGGATGCGCGCGGGAAAACCGATATATCCCCGCGAGGTGACAGGCCAGGCTTTGTCGACATTATTGACCCTGGGCTGTTGCTCATCCCGGATCGACCAGGCAATCAGCGATTTGATACGTTTTGCAATGTGCTGGAAGATCCGCCGGTTTCTGTTCTGTTTTTGATCCCTGGTGTTTTCGACACAGTGCGGGTGAATGGAAATGCTCTGGTAACAACAGACCCAGATCTCTTGAAGGGTTCAGCTATCAAGGGGCGAGTGCCAAAGGTTGGTTTACTAGTTGAGATCGAAGAAGCTTTTGGCCATTGTTCTAAAGCGATCCGTCGTGCCGGCTTGTGGGGCACCGAAGCTCAGATCGACCGAAAATCTGCTCCGAGCCTTGTCGAACTGATGATGAGCCATCTTAAGGTATCCAAATCGGATTGGGACGCGCAGGATCAACGGATTGAAGCTGACATAAATGATAACATGTACTAGCCCTAGAGAAGATCACCTGATCACTAGCTGTCCATCTAGAAAACGAATGAGCTATGCAAGTCACCAAAATAACAGGATTTATTGGTGCGCAAATCACAGGTGTAGATCTAAAGGACTCGATTACACCAGCCATATCGTCTGCCTTGAAGGGGGCGCTTGGCGCGCATCATATGATCGTACTGCCCGGGCAACATCTGGATATCGAAGCGCAAAAGCGATTGACTTCAATATTTGGTAACTTGATGCAGTTACCCTATGTACAGCCATTGGCGGGCGACCCTCATGTGATTGCGGTGCTCAAAGAGGCGCATGAACAGAACACCGGTGTTTTTGGCGGCGAATGGCATACTGATTTCAGTTTTCTTCGCAGCCCACCTGCGGGGTCAGTTCTGAATGCCATCGAAATCCCAAAAGTCGGCGGCGATACGGTCTGGTCGGATCAGACTGCTGCGTATGAAAGCCTACCACCTGATCTCAGGTCTTTTGTCGATTGTCGTATGGCCGTTCATGTAGGCAAACCATACGGTGTTCGCCACGCCCCACCCGGCGTTGATCGGGCCAATAGTTCGATCAAGATGACTAGAGGCGAACCCCAAGCAGACAAAGAGGTGCAGCACCCCGCCGTCATTACCGATCCGGCAACTGGGCGTCGCGCGCTGTTTATAAACCCAGTTTATGTGGTGCGTTTTGCCGACATGACCGAACAGGAAAGCGCACCTTACCTTGCAGCACTCTATAAACATGCTACCCGGCCTGACTTTTCCTGTCGCCTGAAATGGCAAGCCGGGGATGTCACCATCTGGGACAATCACATGACTTTGCACTATGCAACGAATGACTACGACGGGATGCGTCGGTTGTTGTACCGGACCACTTTTGCGGGCCCTGCACCGTGCTAGAACCGGATCAGCCGTTTACCTCCAAAAGGGGCACTGGTCAGAGCTTGATTCCGACCCTGAGCACGCCAGCGCGAGAGTCTTTGATGCGGTCGAAGTCAACCGCCTGACCCATCTGAATGCGTCAGGCCTTCCTGCGAAACTACACCATCCCCCGCGGCGATTTCTGAGACCTTGCGTCGAAAAATCATAACAGAGCGAGCGAACTATCAGAAAATCTATGTGCGTTAAGGGTACTGCGGCACCGGAGGCAAATTGGACGAGATGATGGCTTATGGAGGGTACGTTGAACGCATTCCCGGCGCACCTTATATTCTCTTCTTTCTGGGTAACGCTTTTTGCTCGGATCGGTGCACATGAAATCGGCGCGCTTTATCCGACGGTCGACTTTTGCTGATACTTTGAGAAATTTATCTGGCAGGCTTACGGACTGGACCGCCGCGCTCATATGGCTGAGTTTGTGTTTGGAAAGTACGACCGATTTCTCTTTGTTCCAAATACAAATGATCCGCTGCCGTATGAAAAAGTACGCCAAATCGCTCCGTGGCTGAACTTACATCTCGAGAGCCATGCACTACCGAGATACTCAAAGTGGTTCTAACGCCCTAGGACAAAAAAGGCTTTGGCATGTATCGCAAGAACACTAAGCTGATCAATTTTCATGGCTGGTATCTGACGCGTCAGCTCCAATCACAAGCGAATGCCGCAATCAACACCAACAAAACTGAAGGAGAATCCTGATTGAATTCGGTATCGCGCGACTTGCCTATTTCGTTATTGATTGTGGTGCCTGCGGTGCCGCGACCGTTGTTCCGAGCGTCATACACGGCCAACGTCCGGATACAAAGATCGGAATTTGATGCCAGATTTTAGGCATTGAGGTATAGTTTGATCTCGAGTGACCATCTCCGATACCGAACTAACCCATTTAACGAGTTTTCCTGACGACGCTCCAACTACCACACCCCCAGTTCAAACAGTATTCACAACAGTTAAAATCGCCGCCGTCACGATTAGCACAATGCCAATCTCGTTATGCAGTTTGTGCATTCCAAAGCTTCCACGGTCCAATGTTATCAATCCGGTAATCACGGCCATCCACAGCAAGCTTCCAGGAAAGAATAAGAACATCAGACACATCAGAGGACCACAGTGTCGGACACAGTTTAGTCCGTAACGCAGTCCTTCGATGAATGAGCTTCGCAACGAACTAAACCGGCTAATCATCTTTTGCGATTTCATGGGGCTGAGCTGATACAACCCGATCGCCAGCAGCATGATGGCACCGATAATCCATCCATTGAAGAACAGGAAAGGAGACGTTTGAGCATAGCTTTGCAGCAAATAACCGAAGGCGTGAAATGCGAGCCCTGCCAAAAGCCATGGGACAGCATAACCCAAAACGGCACCTGCTGACATCCGACCTTGGTGCCTGAGGTTTACGAACGCTATGGGTCCCATCATTGCAACCAGCATCAATAGCCAGCTTGAGAGAAACCCAAGCCCTCCGGCAATCCAGCCTTGCTCTAGATTGAAGCCGCAGATGCTGGCCAATAGTCCGACTTTGGTCCAGTCGCCATGGTTAAGATAGATGGCGTAGTTTGTTTGTTGCAGCAGCAGCAGTATTCCCCAGGCGCCAGCAACAAACAGAAGGTCGAGGTCGAGGAGTTTTACCTTTGCGAGTGCGTACATCGCAGTTCCTTCCTTTGACGGCCTGCGTGTCTTGCCGAGCAGAGGCCGCCACTGGACCGAAGTAACCGTCAGGCGGCTTTCTTAGTGCTGCAGAAGCAAGAAGAATAGATTTCGCGATCAGCGCGGCTGAGGGCGAAATCTAGCTGAGGCTTGATCATCGCCGCCTCTTTGTGTTTGCCCATCGCGAGGTAGCAGTCGTGCAATCCTTTTAAAGCCCAGACGTTGTTCGGGTGCCGATTTGAGCGGATACACGTGTCGTTCATACCCAAATCAGCCTCGTAAGCAGCGGCGGCCTCCTCAAAATGGCCTTGCTCAAGAAGTAGCGCCCCAAGGGGATGGCGGCTGGGCATCATCCAGGGCCAGGGTTCGTCATAAGGCAGCGCGTCTTCCAGCTCTACGGCTTTGCGCAGACGGACGAAAGCAATGTCATAGTTGCCCCGGTGATACTCAACCTCCCCATTGAGCATTTCACGAGCGACTTCGAGTATCTGCTGACAAGACACCACGTGAATATGCCGGGTCTCAGGCACCGTTGCCAAGGCCTCTTCAAACATGCGACGTGCCTCGTCAGCTTTGTCGTGCTGTTTCAACGCAGCGTAAGCGATGCCTTTGCCGTACCAGTTGAGCGCGGTTGTCATCGAGTATTCCGCCGCGTTTTCCGGCAGTGGCTCATCAATCAGCTGCTGCCAACGCCCAAACCGTACAAGCGCATGGGTCTTGATCGACATATATCCTTCCAGCCAATCTGCCATCGGTGGATCTTCACAGCGGACCAGTGCATCAGGGATTGTTTTCATCATACCCTCGACGGCCTCTATCGCGGGCTGGTATTGCCCGAGGAACATTGCGCCGTAGAGTTTGAAGTGATAGTTGTGAACCCGATACATTGAATAGAAATTCATAGCCCCGGATTTCTCCCAGTAAATCTCGTCTGCAATAATTCCCTTGTGATTCCAGACCACGACATCCTGATAATTGCCACAAAGCACATCGATGTGCGTGGCCATGTGTGCAAGATGCCCAGCAGAGGGGATTAACTCCCGCAACTCATCTGCATAACGCAGCGCCACTTCAGGGGTCGGTGACATCTCCATCAGGTGGATATAAAGGTGCAAAAGGCCAGGATGACGATCCCGGCCACGGGCTTCAACCTTGTCCAGCGAGTCCTCCAGCACTTTGCGGCATTCCAGTGTATCACCATCGGGATTTGGCTCGCCTGAACGCGGATCCCACATCTGCCAGGGTGTGCGGTTCATCATTGCTTCCGCAAACAGGGTCGCTACATCCGGGTCATCCGGGAACTGCTCATATACACGGCGCATTTCATTCGAATAGGCAGCGGACCAAGCATAAAGATCGGGCACTGGTTCATTCGATTGATACCGGCTTTCCAGTGCGGTGATCAGCGCTTTTTCGACATCCGACGCACCCTCAATGACAGCCTTGGCCTTTTCGATTGCCACGCGCGATTGTACCAGCGTGTCCAGCACCTGCTCGGGTGTAAATAGCTCCCATGGTTTGTTGTAATTCGGACCAATGATGTAAGCGAGGCCCCAATATGCCATAGCGCAGTTAGGATCTGCCTTGACTGCATTCTCGAAGCACAGACCGGCTTCTTCATGATGATACCCGAAAATCCAATTCAGCCCGCGATCAAACCAAACCTGCGCCTCCTTGGACGACGTGGTGATCGGTCGGCTATAGCTTCCGAGATCATATGGATAGTCCAGCATAACATTCCTCCGTGCTTCCTGTATTATAGAATTGCTTTCTATTTTTCTAAAAGCTGAAAGCTATAGCAAGGATTTTGTCGGGAAATCCCCATTTTTTGTGACGATGTTCCGTATTGTAGAAAGCGGCGGCCGATTAGACGGTATTGCCATCAAAACAGGCAGCTTTGGGAGCCACCCGACCCAGCCCATCATCAATAAGTGCAGCTTCTAAACTGCGCGCGAATCGCAGCAACCGCGCATCCGAATGGCGAGGACCAACGATCTGAATTCCAAACGGCATGCCGTTGTGGTCGAAACCGCACGGCAGCGTGATGACGGGACAGCTGGTCAGGGACAAAGCCCACGTGATGGCATACCAGGCATAGTACTCGGTCAGTGTCTGGCCGTTGATCGCAACGGGGTGGTTTTCTTCAACCGGAAACGGGGACACGGCAGTTGCCGGGCAGATCAGATAGTCGATCTGCTCAAACAATTTTTGAAACTGGCGATATAAGACTGTGTGGGCCGCATCGGCTCGCGCTGTGTCCGCAAGGGTCAGTTCAGTTGCATCCAGGATATTGCTACGCACGTTCTTGCCAATCTTGTCGGGCTGTGCCTCAGCAAGTGTTCCGTAGGCTGCATAAAGGCTTTCGGCGCGCAGAACTCGAAATACCTGGGCGGCGGCCGATAGATCAATTTCAAGCGCTTCGGCCGAACGGAAATGCGCACCTATGGTGTTCTGATGACTTTCAAAAAGCTTGGCGATCCTTGAATCAACATGAGCTACACCAAGATCGGTTGAAAACCCGACGCGCATATGCGCAAGATCCTCGATCCGGTGAAAATCACTAAACGAGATATCAAGCCTTGGCGCGCAAAGTGGATCGCGCGTGTCAAAGCCCGCAATTGCCGACAGCATTAGTGCAAGATCTTCAACCGACCGCGCCATCGGACCATCGGTCCAAAGAGGCGAGAAACCGGAAACATGGCTTTGCGACGCCACCACACCGGGCGAAGGTCGCATCCCGACCACACCGCAAAAAGACGCGGGAATCCTCAAGCTTCCGCCCAGATCCGAACCTGACGCCAAAGGCGCCATATGGCTGGCAAGCGCCGCCGCTGATCCCCCGGACGACCCGCCGGACGTGACGCCAGGATCATAGGGGTTGCCCGTTGCGCCAAAAACCAGATTCGAGGTGTTGGCCCCCGCCCCAAATTCCGGTGTGTTGGTTTTGCCCAATATGATAGCGCCAGCCGAACGCAGCCTTTCGACGATAATGTCATCCGCGTCCGGGATATGATCGGCAAAACAGCAACTGCCAAAGGTCGTGCGCAGGCCTTTTGTCCGGCTCAGATCCTTTATCAAAACTGGAAGCCCGTGCAGGGCCGGAAGCGGCAAGCTGTCTTCTACGGCCCTGTCAGCGATCAAAGCCGCGTCAAGCGCAGCGTCAAAGTCTGTTGTGATGACGGCATTGATGGCTGGGTTACGGGTTTCGATCCGCTCCATACATGCTTTGACAAGATCGCTTGGCTTCAACTCGCGTGCGCCGACAAGCCGGCGTGCTTCGACGGCCCCAAAGTCAGCAGGATGGGTCATGCTGCGGCCAAGCTCGTTTCTGCGGCTGCGGACATTGACCAGATATCGGCTATGTCCACGACGGGGGTGTGTTGTAGTTTGACCAAGTCCTTACCCAAGATGCCCTCTCTTACCTTTCTATGCTTTTTGCGCTGTCCGGCGCGGCATCGCCCATCAATAGAGTTCTGCATCTCTGAAATTAGTTCTGACCGTCCTCTATCTATACAGCCTAACAAGCTGTACTTAGCGAGGCGCCTAAATCTAAACTTGACAGACGCCACCCATAATGTCCAGCATATAGAACATCATTCTATATTTCAGAAAACTAGCTGCGACACTTCTGGGAGAAAGATCAATGACACAATTGAATGCAATGGCGTTGGCTCTGGCGATCTGTGGCGCCCTGGCGACTTTTTCGTTTATGAGTTTCGGCGGCAGCCTGTCGCTTTGGGCGGCCTTTGTGGCCTGGGCAAGCTTCTTTCACTCGGGCGGCGAGATGTCGAGGATCGGGGAAACTCTGGCGGCGGCTTTGTTTGGCACCCTGCTGGGCGGGCTGACTATGTATTTGATCACCGCCGCACCTTTGGGTTCCAGTCTGGCGCTTCCGGTCTGGGCGGCCGCTGTTGTCTTTGTGTCCGCCGGAGTGGCAGTGCAATCGAGCCGTATCGCCCTGCTTGCCGCAGTCCCGATCACGATGCACGCATTAGCCTGTGTCGCCGCCTTCGTGATCCTGAAAGGCAAAGGCGGGCTGAACCTGTTCAGCGCATCGTTCGAGACCAGCGCGATCCTTAACATCGGTTTTTCGATGTCCATTGGCGTTGGATTCGCCGTGGCAACGGCCAAGCTGGCCGGCTTTCTCACCAAGAACGCGGAAAGCTCGCAAACGCTTTGATCCCCAAATCGCGGGAGCGTTCAGCACCCCGCGACGCTGTCAGGAAAGGGCACAGAATGGAACTTTTCATCAAACCTCATGCCAGCTCGCTGGCGCCGCATATCGTACTGAACTGGTTGAACGTTGATTACGATCTCCAAGAGACCGAGTTCTTTGACGACGTCCTATACAAACACAACCCAACTGGAACCGTCGGCTTTCTGAAGCTGCCAGACGGGAAGGTCATGACCCAGGTCGCGGCGGTCATGAAACATCTGGTGCGCAGCCACCCAAGCGCCATGCTCGGCCCGCCCGAGGATATGGAGACCGCCTATCAGACCGACCGTTGGCTGTTGTTTCTTGCCAGCGATGTGCACCCGCCGTTTCATCTGCTGTTTCTGCCGGACCGCTACGCGATCAACGAAAACGCAGCAGCCCGCGAGGCGGCGCTCGTGCTATGTTATCGGAACTTTGCCATTCTGGATGCGCATCTTGAGGGACGCAGCTTTATGCTGGGCGATCAGAAATCCATCGTGGATGCGCTCTTGTTTCCCATGATCCGTTGGTCCTACATGCAATTCGCGGATGACCACAAAGCCTATGCCAACCTAAACGCACTGCACGACCGGATGGAACAAGACCCCGGCGTCCAGCGCGCGATGGAAAAGGAGGGCATCTGGAAAACCATATCGCGCTAATGCCCATAAAGCATCAGGGACAGACCAAGACCATGGACATACCGACGAGCGCGGCGCCCGCCCACCGCCTATTTTCGTTGCAAAAGCCGCCGGGCTGCACCTCGGCGGGTCTGCATCACTTCGCTATGCCGGAGCCCCAACCCGACTTGGTCTGCGTGCTCGAGGCCATCTGACATGACACTTGTACAGGTATCCCGGCTTGTACCGGGGGTTTTGACATGTCTGATCGTCGCCGTCGCTGCACGATTCCTGTCAGACCACTACGCCGCGCCGACGATGCTTTTTGCGCTTCTCCTGGGGCTCAGCCTGCATTTTCTGGCGGAAGATAAAAAAGCTGTGCCGGGCATCAGCTTTGCCGCAGCGGATTTGCTTAAACTGGGCGTCGCCTTGCTTGGGTTGAGGATCACCCTGGCCGAGATCGGTGCCATGAACGCAGAAACCATCCTGCTGATCATCGGCGGCGTTGGATTCACAATAGGTATGGGAATCGGGCTGTCCTATTTGCTGGGCCGAAAACTAAAATTCGGGCTGCTGACAGGCGGAGCAGTTGGGATCTGCGGGGCCTCTGCCGCACTGGCCATTTCCGCGGCTTTGCCAGACTCGAAAACCAAAGAGCGCGATACCGCCTTTACTGTGGTCGCGGTCACCACTTTGTCGACAATCGCGATGGTCCTCTATCCGATTCTCGGCAAAGCCATCGGGTTCGACGACCAGACCATCGGCGTTCTGTTGGGTCTTACCATTCATGACGTCGCCCAAGTGGTCGGAGCAGGCTTTTCGGTGTCTGACGAGGCCGGCAGTACTGCGACACTTATCAAACTGTTCCGCGTCTCGCTCTTGGTGCCGGTTATCCTTCTTATCTCGGTTGCTTTTCGCAATGAATCGGGAAGCGGAAAACGCCAAGGGGTACCCTGGTTTGTCTATGGCTTTGTTCTTGCGATCGGGGTCAACAGTTCCGGCCTTTTGCCCGAACTGGTGCACGCCGTTCTCTCTGAACTGTCTGGTTGGCTGCTTATTGTTGGTATCGTTGGCATCGGTATCAAGACTTCGCTCCAAAGTCTCGCCACGGTCGGAACCACGGCGCTGGTGATTGTTTGCCTGGAAACCGCCGTCCTTTTCGGTGTGGCCACGTCAATTCTGGCCTGGTGGTGATACTTGCCTCATGAAACGGATGCTTTTGTTCGATGGTTTGTTTGGAAGAGAAGAAGCCCGAACGCCAATAGGACTGGGGCAGATAGTCCAGCCAGACCAATCCAGCCGATCCCGGCATAGAGTGCGCCCGACATAAGCGACGCCGCCGAGGACGAGATTGCAAGGATCGTATCGTTCGCGCCCTGGATTAAGGGGCGCTCCTGCACGCTCAGCGCCGATTGCAGCAGGTGTGTGCCGCTGACAAAGCCGAAATTCCACCCGACTCCAAGCAAAATGAGCGCGGCATAGAAATTCAACAGCTCCAGCCCTGACCAGGCAACAACAGCCGAGAACAACAAAAGCGCAATGCCAATCGCAGCAATCCAACCGGCCCCGAAACGTTTGATGAGTGATCCGGTGAAAAAGCCGGGCGCAAACATGGCCACCACATGCCAGCGGATGACATCTGCGGCCTGGGTGTCGGCAAAACCGCAGCCGATCATGGCCAAAGGCGTTGGTGTCATCAGCAAGACCATCATCGCCTGCGAAAGCGCGGCAATGCCAATGGCGACCGCAATCCGGGGATTGTTGCTCAGGATGCTGCGCAAGGTTGCGGTTTTTTGCGCGGTCTGAGCGGATCGCCGCGCCTGCGTTTTCAAACCAAGAACCGGAATTGCGCCCAGTATCGCCAGTATCGCCATCGCCGCATAGGCTCCCGCCAAAGGGGTTGGTGCCAGCGCATCCTTTGACCAGGAAAACAATTCCGGGCCGATCAGCGCGGCGGCCAGCCCGGAGGCAAGAGTAAAGGAAATCGCCTGCGGTCGATGCTCTTCGGTGACCGCCTCGGAGGCTGCGAAACGGAAATAATTCACACAGATCAAGGCACTGCCCAAGGCGACATGGGCCGCGCACAGCAAGACAAAGCTTTGGATCTGAAGCGCCAGCACCGCAAGGCCCGCGCCAGCAAAAAGCGCAGCCGCCCCCAGCAAAAAGCCCGCGCGCCGGCCGAAACGCCCCATGAATAGCGATATGGGAGAGGCCACGGCGATCCCGGCCAGCATCTGCGCCGATGGCGGCGCGGTGGCCAGCCAGCTTTGGGGCGCCAACCAGGCGCCAGCCAAGCCGCCCAGAATGATCAGCATCGGCATGGCAGAGCCAAGAATGACGTTGCCCAAAAGGATCAGTACAAAGTTCCGGTTCAACATAAACAGGCCCAACGTTCAGGTGTTGTTATGTGTTCTTTTACACGCTGGCCGACTTGGCGATAATGACATACAATCATCAATTATGGACAAAATACGCCATATCGACGTGCTTCTTTTTGACAACCTGAATATTTTGGATGTTGCCGGGCCGGTTCAGGCATTCAATTCGGCCAATGATAACAGTCTGATCCGATATCAGCTGCGCTACGTGTCGCTGGATGGCAGCCCCGTCATCGCGTCCTGCGGATTGCGGTTGCAGGCGGATCGGGCGGCAGGGCATGACGGCGGGCAGGATCTGCTCATCCCCGGCGGACGCGGTATTGATCGCCTGTTGCGGCATAAAGGGCTGCGGCAGCTTCTTCGCGGCTGGTTGCAGTCGGCAGATGATCGGCGGCTGATCTCGATTTGCTCTGGCGCCCTGATCCTCGCAGATGCGGGGTTGTTGGATGGCCGGGCTGCAACAACCCATTGGTCGCGCGCCGTTCAAGCCCGTGACATGTTCCCAAGTGTCAACTGGAACACAGACGCGCTCTATCGTATTGAAGAACCGATCTTCATGTCGGCGGGTGTCACATCGGGCATAGACTTAGCGCTGGAGATCATCAGACGGGACTACGGTGCGACTGTTACCCTCTCGGTGGCACGAGAGTTGGTGGTTTATCTCAAGCGCAGTGGCGGACAAAACCAGTTCACTGACGTTCTCGAAGCCCAATTCATAGAAGATACAGAAATCTCCCGCCTGATCTCGGCCTTGCATGACGACCCAGGTCAGGTGTGGACGCTAGATCGTATGGCCGATGTCGCTGGACTGACATCACGCACCCTGGTTCGGCGTTTCTCCGCCCTGACGGGGCACTCTCCTGCAAAGTTTTTGGAGCGTTACAGGATCAAGCGCGCAACTGACGCGCTGTGCGCTGGCATCCCGATTGGGAAGAGCATTGAAATCTCGGGGTTCCGTGATTTCCAGCAAATGCAACGCGCGTTCAAACGGCAACTTGGGACAACAGTCGGAAACTATGCAGGGAACTTTGCCAAATGAGTTTTCCCAAGTCACGGTCGGGCTAACTGAATCAGCTGGTTCAGCGCCACATCCAGATCTTGCGGCTGTTGGATGCCGCGCGAAACCATCATCGCCCCTTCCAGGCCTGATACAAATGTTTTGGCAAAAGTCCTGGCGTCGATATCGGCACGAATGTCGCCATCGGCTTGGCCTTTTTTGAGTACCTCGCCAACCCATTCATGTTGCGCTTCAAAGAACCGCTGCACTTCGTTACGAACGTTGTTCGGCAGCGTTGATGCGTCGGCGGCTAATACGCCACCCAAGCATAACCCACCCTGGTCCCGCAAAGACACCACGAACAAAGTCCCATAGGCCCTCAACAAGTCCGGCGCGTTAGGGGCCATGAGTTCGTTCAACGCATCTGAAAACGCTTCACGATAGGCTCTTGCGGCGGCTTCAACCAATTCCGCTTTGGTCGCGAAGTGATAGTGGATGCTGGCGCTTTTGATGCCGACCTGAGCAGCCACATCCCGAAAGCTGAAGCCGTTATAGCCACGATCCATCATCAGCACCCGAGCTGCATCCAGAATTTCATTCGCCTTATCGTTCATGTGATATTCAAACCCGGTTCAGCTTACCTATCAAGTACTAGATAGGGGTTGACGCGTCAAGATCACGTCCCTACCTCTTTGCCTACCTAGTACTTGATAGACAGGAGGTTCTATGTCACATCTCAATTCAGGTCGCCGCCGGATATTGTTGGGCGCAGCAGCAACGGCGCTCTCCGCTCCCGCGATTGTACAAGCCAGCACACTTGGAGGCGGACCAATCGGCGAAGGCGTTGCGCCGCTTGAACATGGAACCGTGACGATTGCGGATTTCGGGACAGTCAAAATCCACAGCTACCAAAGCCCCGACCTAACCGGATGCGTGACGACGCATATCGTCGAAACACCCGAACGGCTCGTGTTCATCGATGGTCAGCGGTCTGTCATCTATGGGCAGGAGGTCCGCGACTATGCCGCCGCAACGGGCAAGCCTGTGGACCGCATGATCATTTCACACCTACATCCCGATCACTGGTTTGGAGCTTACCAGTTCCGAGATGTTCCGATCTATTCTTTCGCCGAAACCCAGGCCGAGATAGATCAGCTGGGCGACTTCTTTATCGAAATCAGCCTCGAGTCACTGGGCAAACACGTCCCTCCGGTTAAGGTTGTGCCGAACCAGATCATCCAGCATGGCGCAACAGAAGTGATCGACGGAGTTCCGTTTGAGTTTCGCTACGTGACGGATGCCGAGTCCGACAACATGATGACCATTTACCTGCCGGATCAGAAAGTCCTGATCGCGCAGGATATGCTCTATAACAACTGCCACCTGTTTTGTGGGCACGGCAACTTCGACGGCTGGGCGGCCGGACTAAAAGCGATGCAAAAGGACACGACTTTCGACCTCGTTCTGCCCGGCCATGGTCCTACCTCTGGCTCGCGCCAGGCGATTGATGACGCTATCGTCTATCTGGACCACGTCCAGAGCGCCTATTCCAAGGCGTCAACGCCCGAGGAACTAAAAAGCGCTATCCTTGAGCGCTACCCGTCTTATCTTGCAGCGGGGCTTGTCGATATTCAGAACTTGTTCCTGTTCCCCAAGTCATAGGATGCCGAAGTGCTGCGGGCAGTTTCATTCTGCCCGCAGCGATCTATGCTGTTGAGTGTAACGATCCGAATACCCACCCAACTACCGGAGAATGATATGACGGGTCCCCTAACTGGCGTTCGCGTCATCGACCTCACGACCGTGATCTCCGGTCCGCTGGCCACCATGACCCTTGGCGATCAAGGTGCGGACATTATTAAAATCGAACACCCCGATGGCGGCGATTTTTCGCGCCAAGTCTCAACCCGTCGCGCAGACATGTCGGCGTCTTTTCTGAACAACAACCGTAACAAGCGCTCGGTTACGTTGGACCTGAAGTCCAAGGATGGAGTGAAAGCCGTTCAATCCATGGCCGCCCAATCGGATGTGTTCATTCAGAACTTTCACCCGGGGGTCGCAGACCGGCTGGGGCTTGGATATGAGGCACTTTCGATGCTGAACCCCAGGCTGATCTATGTTTCAATCGCAGGGTTCGGGCATACGGGGCCTCTGGCCCAAAACCCCGTCTACGATCCCTTGATTCAGGCGGTCTCGGCGCTCACCACCGTTCAGGCTGGATCGGACGAAGAGCGCCCGCGCCTCGTGCGCACCATCCTGCCGGACAAGTTGACCGGCATCCAAACCAGCCAAGCAATTGCTGCGGCTCTCTTCTCCCGTGAACGCAGCGGGATCGGCCAGCACATTCAGGTGTCGATGCTCGACGTACTGATTGCGTTCTTATGGAGTTCGGATATGAACGGCCACACCTTTGAGGGCGATGAATTGGAACGCGAAGAGGCACAATCCTACATTGATTTGATCTATGAGGTGGCGGATGGCTTCCTAAGCATTGCTGTGATGCAAGACAAGCAATGGCGCGGGTTTGCCGCTGTCGTGGACCGCACCGCCCTTTTGGATGATCCACGTTTCTAAACGCCGGAACTGCGAGAAATGAATCGCGATGCCCGACTGGAAGCCATTCAAAAGGCCGTCAAAGGATTTACCCAGGCTGATTTGATCCAGCGGTTGGACGCCGAGAACGTACCCAACGCGCCGGTGCTGACACGCAAACAGATGCGGCAGCACCCACAGGTTCAAGCAAACGGAATCATCGTTGAGACCCTGCACCCAATTGCGGGCATGTTACGGCAGGCGCGTCATCCGTCCAAATTCTCGAGAACGCCTACGTCCATTCATCGACATGCCCACGCACTGGGGGAACACACGGATGAAGTGCTTTCCGAATTCGGCATTGCGCCCATCAACGCCGTCAGCAAATCATGAATGACTCTGGAAGCGCTCCGACGAACGGTCGGGTGATTGTGATCGCCGGTCCTAGTAACCTGAAGGCGCGACAAAAGACAACGCTCCGTTGTACAACCAAAGGGTCAATGCAGCAAAAAACTATGGGCCGCCAACATGCATACATTCTTCGCCGACACCCGCGCGCAAATTCCGCTTATCCAGGCCCCCATGGCAGGGGCACAAGATGAAGAACTTGCAATCGCTGTGGCGCAAGCGGGCGGCACAGGATCAATCCCATGTGCGATGCTGACCCCGCAAGATGTATTGGCCTCAGCCTCTCGGTTCCAGAATGCGACCAACGGTCCATTGAACCTCAATTTCTTTTGTCATACCCCCAACCGATCGCGATCCACTGCGCGAGGAGATTTGGCTTCGGGAACTGCGCAAGTTCTATGATGAACTCTCGATCCCGTCTGACTATCCCACAGGCGGTCTGCCCCGCACATTGGATACCGCAATGGTCGATGCGGTTTGCAGGATCAAGCCCGCCGTAGTGAGCTTTCACTTTGGTCTGCCTGCATCTGACTTACTGGCCCGTATTCGCGCAACCGGCGCAAAAGTTATCGCGACCGCGACAACTGTGGCAGAGGCATTGTTCTTAGAAGAATATGGCTGCGATGCGGTTATCGCAAAGCCAAGCTGCAGGTGGGCACCAAGGCGTGTTCCTACCGACCGATCGCCCTGATCGATTACCAACACTGGATTTGGTGCCGCGTGTCGCCTCTGCCATGCGACGCATTCCCGTGATCGCCGCAGGTGGTATTGCGGACGCAACCACGGTCAATGCCGTAGTGGCCGCCGGTGCATCTGGTGTCCAAGTCGGTTCCCGGTTCTTAAAGTCGCCGGAGTCAAAAATCACGCCACTTCACCGCGCCATCTTGAACAGCAACGAAGCGCGTGAAACTGCAATCACCATCGTGTTCACAGGCCGCCCTGCGCGAGGGTTCGTCAACAGGTTGGTCCGCGAGGCCGGGCCGATAAACCCCCATGTACAGGCCTTTCCGCTTGCGATTTCCGCATTGGGGCCACTGAAATCAGCAACCCTGGGGACAGAAGACTTTGCTTCCATGTGGGCAGGTGAGAATTGGAGAACCGGCGACGCAAAACCCGCAGCGGACATCATACAAGAACTTGCACAGGGATTCGAGCGGACTTCTTAGTAATAAGATCCAACTCGATAGCCTCCGACAGGCCAAGCTACCTTCCAGATTGTGATAAGCGCGCGAAACGCTGCAGAAACCGTAAGCCAAAGGCTAGTGTAACAGCCTACCGCGTAACCGACCGTTACAAGTCTGCCGGGTTCAGAGCCGGACGAACACCGATCATGCTGTCTCGCGTCACAAGCTTGGCAAGCTCTTCCTCGCTCCACCCTTCGGTTCCAGCCGGACGTGCGGGCATCACAAGATATCGCATGTCGGCCGAGCTGTCATGGACCCGAAGTTCCACATCCTCAGGCAGTTCGAACCCGAACTGGCGCAGCAATGCGCGTGGTCGCACGACGGCGTCTGATCGGTAAGCGCGGCTCTTGTACCAATCCGGCGGCAGCCCAAGAAGCGGCCACGGATAACAGGAACACAGTGTGCAAACGACCAGATTGTGCAGTTTGGGCGTATTCTCCAACACGATGAGGTTCAGCCATGTTGGCTCCAACCCCAGTTCCCTCGCCGCTTCGGTGGCGTTGTTGCGCATGCGATCCAGATAGGTCGGATCGCTCCAGCCCTTGGCGACCATACGCGCCCCATTATGCGGCCCGCGCCGATCCATCATCTGGTGCACATCAACCAGCTCTGCCTGCGAAATGGTGCCATTCTCGATCAGCAACTCACGCAGGGCTATTTCCATGAACTGATAATAGCCAGAGATGTGGTCTTCCTCATCCGGCTGGTTGGGGTGCGGATGGTGATGAGGGTGATCATGCATGGGTCAAGGTTCCTCAGGGATTAACCAGTGCTCGAATACTTCGACTTCGATAGTGTCCACGGCAGGCCCGGCGTAGTTGGACCACAAGTCTTTCATGGCAACACGAACGCGGTAAAGCGGCGTTGCGGGCAAACCATCTCGGCGATAGGCAAGCTCTTCAGGATTGGCAAACGCACCGCAATATCGCTCGATCACACCTGCCACGCCCCGCAAATAGTGCGGCGTACGGCAATGGCCGATGGGATAGGCCCCGCGCACACGCACCCAATCGCCGGGTGCGAAAGCAGCAGTTGCATTGCTCCCAAATGCCGTTTTAGTCATCGCGTTTCTCTGCGTAACGCTCTTCAACTTCGGCAATCCGACGGCCCAGTGCATCGTCTGTTACAAGACCGCGCTCGACCATGATTTGCGACATCGCCCAAATCCACTGCTCATAATAGGTCAGCCTCTTGTATTTCTCTTCTCCCATACCCTCGACCGCGCGGCGCAGCTCATCGACCTTCAACAGCCCTTTGCGCGCCAGAAGCTCGCGCAGCGCATGGGTCCGCTTCTCCCATGGGTCATAATCGTGTTCGTCTTCGCTAAAAGGTTCATCGAGAACCCCGCCAAGGTCATGAATGCCACGTGTGTCGGGATGAAGCATGTCAAGAAACCTCCTTTTGCTGTTTGGCCGCCGCCATCTTGTCGCGGTAGGCCGCGATGCGCATCCTCAGGCCCGGACGACCCGCTGTTCTGACGATTGCCGCCAGATCAGCCGCGCGCGTATCGGCCTGGGTCAGATCGAGCATATTCGCAAGAGCGGTTTTCGACAGCACCACCGCGCGGGCGGCAAGGTCGCGCGCGACATCGTCCCATTCGGATTGCGGTGCAACTTGCGTGGCAAAGCTCGTCTCGCGCGCCTCTTCGGCTGCGACCACTTTTGTATCAATCAGTATGTCGCGAGCCGCATCTGGACCAATCAATGCCGTCAAGCGGCGGGTTCCAAGGGCCAGCTCAAAGTTCCAGCCCGGCATCCGAAACTTTGCTTCAGGGCTGGCAATTCGGAAGGTGCAAGCCGCAAACAGATCCGCCCCGGCGCCGACGCTTTGCCCTTGGGCAAAAGCTGTAACCGGAACCGGACAATGGTTTACAAGCTGCAACAGATGCTCGATCCTTAGGATGCGCCACAGGATATCTCCATCCGAAAGATCAGCCAGATCAGTCAGAAAAAACCCGGTGCAAAAATGACGTCCCGCGCCACGAATGGTGACACACCGCGCCTGAACAGAGCCTTCAAATACTTCAATCAGCGCTTCGACCAGATCAGGCGACAGGGCATTTCCCTGCGCAGGCAGGTTTAGGGTCAGCGACAGGATATCCTCCTGCCGAGCAATCAGAAGCGCTGAACCGGTCATGCACTACGCCTTTCGGTTTGGGCCAGACCTGCCAACACTTCGTCTGTGTGGGCGCCAAGCTCTGGCGGTGGCGCCGCTATCTGACCCGCTGTATCATTGATCCGCAACGCCGGACCAAATGTCCGGGTCTTGACCCCGTTGGGCAACTCAAGCTCTTGCACCCAACCCATATGCTGCACCTGTTTGTCGGCCAAAGCATCGGAATAGGTGTTGATTGGGCTCGATGGTACACCCTTGTCGGAAAATGCCTCTAACCAGTACGCGACCGGCTTGATCCGAAAAACACTTTCAAGCGTGGATCTTAGTTCTGCCTGGTTGGCGGCACGCAGTGCCGGGTTGGTATAATTTGGATGCTGTTTGAGATCCTCGCGGCCCACAACTTCACACACCAAATACCAGAGGTTGTTGTTCCCCGCGGCCATACCAAAATGACCGTCCGCAGCTTCGAACGCCTGATACGGCGCGTTTCGGGGGTGCGCCGAACCCAATTTGCGCGGATCTTGACCGGTTCCAAAATACTCGCTGGTTTGCAACGCAGCGATGGCCATCGTCGCCCCAAGCATCGCGACATCAATATGCTGTCCGTGACCCGTGCGGCCCCGCTCGACCAGCGCAGCATTGACCGCCATCGCACCATAAAGAGCGGAGACGAAATCGCATAGCGGCACGCCACATTTGACCGGGGCTCCTCCTGGCTCGCCGGTGATGCTCATGACACCTGCCATGGCCTGCATGGTCAAATCAAAGCCGCCTTCCCGAGCCCGAGGGCCCGTCTGCCCGAAGGCTGATATTGAACAGTAAATCAACTCGGGCTTCTCTGCCGACATCGTCGCATAATCAAGCCCGTTTCGCGCCATCACACCGGGTCTGAAATTTTCGACCACGACATCCGCCGACAGGATAAGATTACACGCATTCTCAATGCCTTCCGGGGTTTTCAGGTCCAAAACGACAGATTTTTTGGACCGGTTGATCGACGCAAAATTCTCGGAATAGCCATCATTGATCGGCGGCCACATGCGCATCGCGTCACCGCCTGGACGTTCGACCTTGATAACCTCGGCATCCATGTCAGCCAGCAACATGGCGCAAAATGGTCCTGCTGCGATTTCGCAAAATTCAACCACTCGGATCCCGTTCAACGCACCCATATCAACCTCATATTCCATATTGCATGACAATGTTCTAAATAATAGGACGACCATGTCATGTCAATCGGACTTGTGTTGGGCAGCGCAAATTGCATTTGCAAATCTAGCCTAACAAAGGTACTTTTGGAATACCGTTCTGCTATTTGGAATTCTTGTAGATGCTGACCCAGACCAATCCTCGCCGCTTTCCGATGTCCAAGCCAGAAGGTCACAAACCCGCAGTGCAAAGGTATTCGGCGCAGTTTCCCGAAACCGTTCAAACGGTGCGCGCGCTGTATCTGGGCATTCAAGGACCGAGAGATTTGGGCCCGGCGCTGGTTGAATTTCTCAAAGATGCAAACGGCCTTTTTGCTCTGACCGACGGACCCGCCCATGTCGACATGGCGCGGCTGACGGACACTGAGGGCTTTGATACGGCCTTTTGCGTCGCATATTGGACGGATGAGGCAGCCTATGAACGCTGGAGCGCGTCGGCAGATGTCGTCACCTGGTGGAGCGACCCGACCAAGCAGACCGGTGAAATAGGGTACTTTTGGGAAAGCTTGTCCTCGACATTGCGCAACGCCGAGACTATCGCCTTCAAAGAGTACATTCGTGGCTTGTCGGCTTGCCCACATGCGCAAATCGCCGCGATGGACGAAAGTGGCTATTGGGGCGGTGCCAGGGATCGCATTCCCGCCTCTGGCGAGGACGCGTTTGAGCCGACGAAAGAGGCGATCGAGTTTGTCCCGCGACAAGATACGCTGGGACGAAAGGTCTCGGTCGAAGCGCCGGACAATATCTGCTTGATCCGATCCGGCGTGTCGTGGGCGGAATGCGGCGAGGAACAGCTGAACAGCTATCGTGAGAATATCGAGCCCAAATTGGATATTGGCATGGAGTTCCTGCGCCAGAACCCGGAAGAGACCGGTTGTATGTCCTTGCGTCAGGTTCGTGTCATCGGCGCAGACGGGGCAGACGCGCAAGAGGCCTATTCGGTCGGATACTTCCTGTCGCTCGGGCATCTTGAACGCTGGTCCAAAGAGCACCCGACCCATTTGGCCATTTATTCGCGCGCGCAAATGGAGCGGAAGAAATACGGCGAAAAGCTGGAACTGCGAACCTATCACGAGGTCTATGTGAAAAACCGCGCGTCCCGGTTTGAATATATCAACTGCCACGGACGTACCGGTCTGCTGCCAATCCAGTATGTCGATGGCTGATGGGATCACGCCGCGCTTTCCTGCGCGTTGACCTGATCGGCCAGTTTGATCCTTTGTATTTTGCCCGAAGGACCTTTGGGCAATTCCGGTAGGATATAAACACGGTCCGGCGCCTTGAACGTGCCCACCCTGTCGATGCACAGAGCAATCAGTGCGGCTTCGTTCAGCTTTGATCCGGTGGTCAGTACGACACCTGCGTGAACCTTTTCCCCGTAATGGGGACAAGGCACGGCAAAGGCCGCCGCCTCGATCACATCCGAATGGGCATATAGCGCATCGTCGATCTCGCGCGGGGCAATGTTTTCTCCACCCTTGATAATCAGCTCTTTCAGACGCCCGGTCACAAAGACATAGCCGTCCTCGTCCATCCGGCCCAGATCACCGGTTCTCAGCCAGCCATCTGTGGTCAACGTGTCTGAGGTTGCCTGCTCGTTCTTCAGATAGCACCGCATTACGTTCGGCCCGCGCACCAGCAGTTCTCCCTCCTGCCCGCGGTCCCTCGGCTGGCCGATCGGATCGGCGACGATGACCTCATTGCCAAACGGAATACCGGGCGAGCCGATCTTGCGCGGACCGGGCGGCAAGGGATTGGACAGGATTGGCGCGGCGGTTTCAGTCAGACCCATGGTTTCAATAATCGGAACGCCGAACATCGTCTCAAAAGCTGTCTGCAGATCGGGTGCCAGCGGGGCTGATGCGGATCTGGCAAAGCGCAGACTGGGCAGTTTTTCGGCCAACCCTCCCGTTTTCTTGGCGTCATCAGTCAGATAGGAAATCTGCGTCGGAACCAGCGATATCCAAGTGACGTTGTGCTGTGCGGCAAGCGTCCAGAAATGGGAGACCCCGAACCGGCGGGGCATAACAACACTGCCACCCGAGACAAGCGGGCCCAGCAGGGTCACACACAACCCATTGATGTGATAGAGCGGCAGCACGCAGAGCGCACGGTCCTCTGCGGTGAGCTCATGCGCAAGACAGGTATTCACACCGCCCGCCAGAAGGTTTGCATGGCTGAGCACAACCCCCTTGGGCCTGCCTGTCGTGCCGGATGTATAGATCAGCAAACCATCCGCGTGGGCGCCCAGTTTGGGCAGTTTGAATTCGGAACCCGGTGAGCCGGAAAACAGATCGGCATCGACTCGTACGATCTCGGGCGGCAGCGCCCGGTCACTATAAGCCGCCGAAATCAGACTGTGCGCATCGGTATCCGCCAGAACCAGCCTGGCATCCGAATGCTCAAGCACATAGGCAATCGTATCGTGCCCGGCGACCAGATTGATGGTCGTCGCATGATAACCGCCATAAAACAGGCCAAGGATCACAAGGGCGGCCTGCGCTCCGTTGCTCATGGCAAACGCAACATTCTGCCCGGGCTCGACACCGCGCCCAGCGACCTGCGCGGCAACCGCGCGGGCGGCATTCTGCACATCCTGATAGGTATGCGACGTGCCACTTTCCCCGTCGATGATGAACGCCGCATCGGGGGTTTGTTCGACGCGTTGATCCAGCAAGTCCCGGATGGATCGCTCGTCCGTAAGCGCAGCCCAGTCCTTCATTGCCCCGTTTCCTTCCAGTAGTCCGCAAACACATCTTCAAGGGTCGGCTCGCGCGGTGCGACGGGGCGCACAATCATGGTGGTGTTCATGAAGTGGCGATAGTTGACGTTTTCGTCGATGGCATTGCCACCCCAGCTGCCGCAGCCCATCGACAAAGAGAACGGCAACCCATTGTCGAAAGATCCGCCAGTGGCGAATGTATGCGCCTGATTGACGATGACCCGGCAAACCGGAACCGTCATACCAAGGTCACGGACCCGTTCGTCGCGGGTTGTGTGTATGCCGATCGAATGGCCGGCCCCTTGATAGGCAAGAACGCGCGCTGCCGTTATGGCCGCCGCCTCATAGTCCTGCGCCGAATAGAGCGCGAGCACCAAAGACAGCTTTTCACCGGATTCCGGGTGGTCGGGTCCAATGCCAGTGGTCGGCATGACCAGGAACCGCGCGCCCCCGGGTTCGGCCAGTTTGATGCCTGTCACCTCCAGCAGTTTGCCGAGGTCCTGAGCGATGATTTGCGGGTTCAGACGACCGCCGAGAAACATCGCCTTTTTCACTGCAATCGCATCTGCATCGCTTAACACACGACCGCCAGCCCTGTGCAGCTCGGCCAGAAACGCCTCGCGCACCGAATCGACAACGACAACAGCATTTTCGGACGAACATGAGGTTGCGTTGTCAAAACACTTCGACGCCGCGATCTTAGCCGCTGCCGAGGAAAGATTGGCGGTTTCGTCCACAATCACGGTCGCGTTGCCAACACCGACACCGATTGCAGGCGTCCCCGATGTGTAAGCGCGGCGCACGTTGTCCTGTGATCCGGTGACCACCAGCATGTCCGCCATTTCCATCAGCGCCTGGGTCTTGGCCTTACTGGCAGGCAGCGGCACCATCTGCACCAGATCAACCGGCAGACCAAGCCTGGCAAGCTCGGCATGGATATAGCCGACCAGCTTTTCGCAAACCCGACCGCCCTTGGGCGACGGAGCCAGGATAATTGCATTACCGCATTTCAGCGCATTGATCGCATTATTGGTCGGCGTCGCCACAGGGTTTGTCGAGGGAACGATGGCCGCCACGACACCTTTTGGCCGCGCAATCTCCGTCAGACCCGTATCGGGGTTGTCAGCAATGACACCTTGCGTCCGGGCCCGGGTGATATCGCGCAACAAGCCCAGCGTTTTGCGGTGGTTCTTGAGAATTTTGTCCGACACATTCCCCAGGCCTGTTGTCTCGACAGCCATTTCGGACAGTTCCCGATTGCGGGCCCCATCCAACAACGCCCAGCCCACCGCGCGCGCCGCCATATCGTAGCGGGCCTGATCCGCTCCGGCCTCAAACGCGGTCTGCGCGCGCCGCGCGCGCGCCACAAGCTCAGCGATCAGGTCATGGGCCGCGTCATCTGCCGGAGGTTTGTTCATGGTTTCGGTTACCATCTGGTAATGTCCTTTCAGGTGGGGGCTTGTGCCGCGTTCGCGCGCCGCTGTCTGACATGCCACAGCATCCAGAGGCCAAAACAAATCGGGGTGATCAGATGATAGATCGCGCCACTAAGAAAGAGGGTCAGCACAAACAACACAGGCCCAAGAAGCGCGACCAGAACACGTTCCATGCTATCCAGTCGGCGGCTTGGAACAGCACCATAGGTTGCCGCGGACAACATGATGGTAGCCAACAGGAAGGCTCCGATCATTCCAAGGGTCTCTGGCTCAATATTGGGGAAACCCAGCACATTGGGGAAGGCCACAAACAAGAACGGCACCAGAAAGCAGACGCCACCAAGCTTAAAACACTCCCATGCGGTTCCCATGAAACTGCCGTTCGAGATGCGGATGGCAGTCAGAATACCCACGGCAACGGGCGGCGACAGGGTCGAAAAAATCGCGAAGTAGAAACCGTAGAAATTCGCCACCAGCGGCTCGATCCCCAGATCAATCAGCGAAGGCACGACGACAATCGCAATCAAGGCGTAAGCGGCCGGGGTCGGCAGACCCATCCCGATCAGCAGCGAAACACCCATGCCAAGCAACAATCCGATGGCCAGACTGTCGCGTGACATCTCAATCATCAACCGGCCCAGTGACAGGCCGGTTCCGGTGGTTACGAGCATCTGCACAATGATGCCGATGGCCGACAGGATCACAGTCAGCTTGGCCCCGGCCAGCGCCCCTTCGACAAATCCATTGCCCAGACCGACAAGACTTGGGCGATATTCGCGCGGCCGCAAACAGCTGAGCCCGACTGCCAGAATGATCCCCCAAAACCCGCCCATCGGTGCCGAGTAACGCCATGACAGCAACAGGATAAGTGTCAGGAACGAAATCACAAACGACGGCGCGACCCATTTGATCAAACGCCAATCCACCTTTTGCCGATCATAGGGGATGTCCTTGGACGCTGCGATTAGACAGACGATGCCGGACACAACTGCCACCAGATAGAGAATGGCAGGTACAATCGCGGCAATCGCCACTTCGATGTAAGAAATCCCCAAAATCACGCTCATCAGGAACGCGCCAAGACCCATGATCGGTGGTAAAAGTTGCGATCCGGTCGAGGCGAGCACCTCAATCGCACCAGCCTCGTTTCGGGAAAACCCGCTGCGGGTCATGGTTGGAATGGTCATCGAGCCGGACAGCGCAATATTTGACACCGACTGCCCGGTGACCATTCCGATCAGAAGGCTGGCCGTGACCGCTGAATACGCAACGCCGCCGCGAAAAAGGTTCCCGATGGCTTTGCCGATCTCGCCAAACATATCGATGATGCGCGTGCCGTGCAGGGTGCCGCCATACACCAGCAACAAAAAGATAACGTCAGCGGATAGCGGTGCGTAGTTCAAGATACCGCGCGGCCCACCCATCCCCGCCAGATAGCTGACGATCAGGCTGGGCTCATATTTACGGCTGGTCGCCAACACCTCGGGCAGCATGTGCCCAAAGGCAAAGTAAAGCGCTGCAAATAGACAAATCAGCGCCAGTGCCGCGCCCCAGGTCATCCAGGCCACGCACAGGATGATCCCGACCAGTACCAGGCCAAAGATGAAATCTCGGGTGGAGATGAACGGCTGCGAAAACTCCAGCACCTTGGCCTGCGATATGAAGTAAAGGCCGCACACCACAACACCGATCAGCATTGCGCCCGCCAGCGCCGCGACCGGCCGATTGTCGCGATAGCGCTGCTGAATGATCTCGCTCAGCACCAGTGCAAAGATCATCGTGATGTGGATCGTATAATGCTCCATCGCGCCTGTCAGCGAGGACCAGACGGTCGCGCAAGAGTACAGAACTAACGCCGCTGTGATGCCGAGTGTCAGCATCCTGAGCGGCAGGGGTACGGGGTCTATGGCATGTCCGGTCGGTATCTCGGTCTGGCTCAAAATGGAACTCCAGGTTCACAGATCTTGTTCGTGAGGCTTGTGCAGCATTGTCCAAGATGCGCCGCGGCCCGGTCAGGCCGCGACGCTTTCTGAGACCGAATTGGTGCTAGTCGACCAGCCCTAGCTCTTTGTAGGCGCGCATCGCACCGGGATGGATGCGTTCAGGCTGGGTTTTCGCCATATGCGCAATGCTTTCCGCATCCCAGATACCACCCACCGCATTATACTCGGCAACCGTTGGGCCCATCTCGATCCAGAGTTTCACGAACTCGTAGGCCACATCGTTGGGCATGTCTTTGTGGGCGGTCAGCAGAACGTTGTTACCGAGTGTTGTCACTTTCTCTGGCTGGTTGCTCATCGTACCAGCCGGGATCTCGCGGATCTTGAACGGCGCCCCGGTGTCGTCGATGTATTTTTGGATATCGGCGGGGTCGATGGACACATAGTGCCAGTCGCGACCCGAGGATTCGAGCGTCTTGAACGGCCCGGCCTCAAGATTGCGCTTCAACCCATAGGCCGAGTGCAGCACAACCGTGCCCACATCCGCCCGCCCATCCAGCAGGGCCTCGACATTGGCATTGGGTCCCAGCGGGCTATAGCTGGCGACCTTATCCATCATGCCCATGCCATCGACGATCAGGCGCTGGTGCATCCCCCACTCATTCTGGCTTAGCAATCCCGTGGCGATACGCTTGTCTTCGAAATCATGCGGTGATTGAATCTCGGGGTCGGTTGCCACAAACAGGTTCGAAGACTGGGTCATCGTGCCGATCACACGAAAGTCCTTTGCCGCCTCCAGCGGTTCAGGAAAGAACGGCGGAACGCCGTTTGCCGCCGCCCACTCGACCACCTCGCCCGAACCAATCATGGTGTTTTTCCACAGATCGGGGTTGGTCGCAAAAAAGCGGACGTTGTAGACAAACCCGGGCGTTTCAACCGCGATGGGCCGCAGCGTGTCGTGAAAGTCCTTGGCATAGGTCTGGATCGTAGCCCAGGCCAGATAGGGGCCCGTACCCTGCGGCGACACCATGATATCGACCTTCTGATCTTCGGCCAAGGCGGGCGCAGCCAAACCAATCGAAACAGCGGTAAGCGCACCGCACAGTGCTGATCTCAAGTGTTTGTTCATTATCTTTTGTTCCCCGTTGGAAGACAGGCCCGCGCCCAGGCGCAAAGCATCACGCCGGATGCCGCCGACCTGTAAAATTTGGTCTGAGGTGAAATGAGCACTGCCCCTTTCCGATCGGGCGCACTGCATGCCTGGATACGATGGGGTAGTCGTACCCATTTACCTAATATAATGTTTGAGTGGCACCCATAGGGAAAATCTATGAGATACACGCTCCGCCAATTGCGCTACTTTGTGGCGACGGCCGATCACGGCTCGATTTCCGAGGCGGCGCGGCTTCTCAACGTATCGCAGCCCTCGATTTCCAGCGCCATCCTGCAACTTGAAAAGCAGTACAATGTCGCGCTCTTTCTGCGTCGCAACACTGCAGGCGTTATGCTTACGCCATCGGGGGATATCCTTCTACGTGAGGCGCGGGTCATCCTGTCTCATGCCGAGGATTTCGAAGCGATTGCGACCAGCGTCGTCAACGAAGTCACTGGTGAACTAAAAATAGTGACCTTCGTCAACATCGCGCCGGTATTCATGGCATCGCTCGTGCGCACATTTCAGAACCGTTATCCCGGCGTCTCCATTGATCTCAGGATTGGCAACCAGCAAGAGGTCTATGACGCGATCGACAGCGGCAAATACGAGATTGGGCTGACCTTTGATCTGAACCTGCCCAACAGCTACCGCACCGATTTTGTCGCGGTGTTTCCGCCGCAAGCCATCTTTGCGCCTGAACACCCGTTTGCAGATCGAGAAAGCGTGCGTCTGGAAGACCTGGTGGATCAGAAATTCATCTACCTGGATTTGCCGCACAGCCGGAATTACTTCTTTTCGCTCTTCGAGCAGCGTGGCCTGCGTCCCTTGCAGTCACAAGCGGTCGGCTCATTCGAGACCATCCGGTCCTTTGTCGGAAACGGGTTGGGATATTCGATCCTCAACCTGAAGCCCAAGAACCAGACGAACTATGACGGCACGCAGGTCAGCTATGTTCCCCTGGAAGGCACCCACCGCCCGTTGAAACTGTGCTGTATTAGTCTGAAACGGGATGTCTACCGGCGCGTAACGCTGGCCTTTATCGATCATGTCCGTGATCATTTTCATGATCCCTCTCACATGGTCAGACCGGGGTAAAGGAGAGTGTTGCGTTACAAAACCGGTGGCGACGATTCATCGATCTGAGAAAGCTGCATCGCGCCGAGCACATCCTGGGTTGTGCGGAAAAAGCTCTGCACGCGGTTCATGCGGGACAGATCGGGATGGGTCAGGATCCAAAGATCCAGCCGCCACGCCGCGGGATTGGTTGAAACGCATTCAAGATCGGGATTGGTCGCCGCCAGAAAATGCGGCAGATACCCCACCCCCATACCGCTGCGGATCGCAGTGAATTTGCCGATCAGGCTGTCATAGCGGATTTTGATCCGTGCATTGGGAAAACTCTCCTGCCGCCACTGATTGGTGGTGACATGTGCAATCGTGTGATCATCTCCGACCCAATCCAACTGCTCCAGCCCGCTGCCGCGACGCTTGACCACCACGTCTTTACGGCCATACACTCCGTAAGCGATTGATGCGATATGTTGCCCAACCAGATGGTCTGGCACTTTCTTAACCGCCCGCAGCGCGACATCGGCATCCCGCTTGGTCAAAGATGCAAATTGCGGCGAGATTGCCGTTTCGATTTCAATCGAAGGATAGCGTTGATGAAACGCGCGCAGTACCGGCACAAGCAAAGTCTGGGCGAGAAAATCTGACGTGGCCAGACGGATCGTCCCCGACAATCGCAAATCCTGTCCCGCAAGCTTGCGATAGGCCCCGTCCACCTGTTCCTCGATCTCTGCTGCGATCCGGGCCAATTCCTCGCCGGATTCTGTCGGCATATATCCCGAGGGCCGACGATCGAACAGCACAACGCCCATTCGGTACTCGAACGCGTTCAGCCGCCGCAGCACGGTTGCGTGGTGCAACCCCAAAAGACGCGCCGCCCCAGACAGACCGTGCCCATTGGCGATGGCCAGTACCAAACGTAAATCTTCCCAGTTCCGATCCCGCATGATCTGTGATGTCACCCTGTGTGGTTTTGCACAGGAATTGTCATAAATTTCGTTCTGGTCTGTCAATGATGCAAAAGCCAAGCTGTCCGGGACTCCGACCCAAAAAGGAAAACCCATGCCCGTCACGCTCTATGATGTTCCCCCATCCGGCCACTGCCATCGCGTCCGCCTTGCCGCCTCCCTCATGGGGGTCGACCTGACGCTCGTGCCCGTGATGGAAATGGAAGGCCAGCGTCAGGGGGACGAATATCTGGCGATCAACCCACTGGGACAGGTGCCCGCGATCAAGGACGGAGATTTTGTGCTGAACGATTCCATCGCAATCATCCGCTATCTCGCCAACACATATGCGCCGGATGCAGGCTGGATTCCGCAGGACGCTCAGGGCGAGGCGCGCATGGACGAATGGCTGGCCATCGCGGCGGGCACCCAGTTCCGGGGGCCCAATTCCGCCCGTTTGGTCAAACTGTTCGGGCTTGATCTGGATTATGACATGGCCGTCGCACAATCGGAAAAGCTGTTCAGGATGATGGAGGCTTACTTGCAGGGGCGTGCATGGCTGGCGGGCGATAGCCCCACACTGGCCGACATTGCCAACTACTCATACCTCGCCGTGGCGCATGAAGGTGGGCTTGATTTGAGCCCCTACCCCAATATCACCGCCTGGATGGAGCGCGTGCGTGGCCTGGAAGGGTTTGTCGAGATGGTGCTGAAAGAATGAGCACCCCGCACTCGATCTGGCATGAGGGTGAAAAACGACTGCACCGTGAGTTAGATATAGAAGAGAAGATGCAGTCGCGCGGGCAGAGGGTGGTACGTGACTACATGCCCGACCAACACCGCGACTTCTTTGCCCAGCTTCGCTTTGTCGTACTCAGCGCTGTCGATGCCGAGGGGCGAATCTGGCCCTTTCTGCGCACTGGTACACCAGGCTTCATGTCTTCACCCGATCCTCGGCATCTAAACATCACGTCGGCTTCGTTGCCGGGCGAGCCTGCAGACCTGCGGCTACACAAAGGTGCCAAGATCAGCGTGCTGGGTATTGAGGTGGAGACCAAACGGCGGAACCGGATGAACGGCACAGTCCGTCAGGTGGACGGCCATACGCTGCAGATCGAAGTAGATCAAAGCTTTGGCAACTGTCCGCGCTACATCCATATACGCGAGGCATGCGCCATGAACCCGGCGCAAGCTGGACAGGTCACCGAGACCAAGGCGTTCCAAGCAAAAGATATTACACAGATAACAAGCGCGGACATGTTGTTCATCGCCTCGCGCGCGCCCGATTTGACGGATGACCCCCGCGCCGGGGTGGATGTCAACCACCGGGGCGGCCTGCCTGGTTTTGTGAAAGTTCTAAGCGATCGCACTTTGGTTGTACCCGATTATGACGGCAATAATTTCTTCAACGCGTTTGGTAATATTCTACAGGACCCGCGCTGTGGCCTGCTTTTCCCGGATTTCGCATCAGGCGATGTTTTGACACTGCAAGGGCACGCCGAAGTCGTCATGAACGATCCAGCTGGGCGCACGGCCTATGGTTCGGAACGGTATCTGCGTTTCGAAACCGAGACTGTGCGGCGAACTGCCTATGTTATCCCTCTGCGCTACCAGCTGGTGGAAAACTCGCAGAATCCGCCTGAACCTCCGGGAGAAGCGAAATGATATACACACCGCCATGTGATCTGGGCGCAGTTGAAGCACGCGTTGAAATCAAAGCCGGTCGTCTCAGCGTGCGCGATTTGCTGGAAAGTTGCATCGCGCGGATTGAAACCGTCAATCCGAAGGTTAATGCAGTCGTCGCGACCGATTATGACGCCGCGCGCGCAACCGCTGATGCAATGGGCCGGACACGCACAGGTCAGGCCAACTTGCCCGCTCTGTTCGGGCTACCTGTTCTTGTGAAGGACCTGATTGAAACAAAGGGGCTGACCACAAGTTACGGTTCTTTATGTTTCCAAACCAATGTCCCTGATACTGACGGAGATATCGTTCGGCGTCTGCGCGAAGCGGGAGCTATCATTTTGGGCAAGACCAACACGCCCGAATTTGGCGCTGGGGCCAACACTTTCAACAAAGTTTATGGCGCTACCCGCAATCCCTACGACCCCACGCTGACATGCGGTGGTTCCTCAGGAGGGTCGGCGGTGGCCGTGGCATGCGGCATGGCCCCGCTGGCGATCGGTTCGGATTTTGGGGGGAGCCTGCGCATTCCCGCCTCGTTCTGCGGTGTCGTCGGCATGCGCCCGACACCCGGCCGCGTGCCGTGTTCCGCTCTGGCAGTTTGCAATTCCCCGCTCTGGACCGAAGGGCCAATGGCGCGTTCGGTGGAGGATGCCGCCCTATGCCTGTCGGCAATCGAAGGGGCCGAGCCCGGTGATCCAAGATCCGCTTCGCTCCCTTCGTCCAGCGCACTAGATTCTGTAGATCTGAATGACCTCCGCGTCGGAGTGTCGACGGATTTCGGGATCGCAACGCTCGACGATGAGGTTCGCGCCTTGGCTAATAACCGGCTGACTGTTCTTGCAGAACATTTTTCCGCAAAGCAGACCGTTACGCCCGATCTTTCAGCAGCCCCAAACGCATTTCGCGTGATACGTGTAACGGATGTATGTGCCACAGCTTACGAGCATGGCGTCGAAACCGACCCGAGACTTGGTGACAATATCTGCGCCAACCTTGCCGAAGCGGGCAGCATAACGCTGTCCGATGCTGCCCGCGCCACAGCGGAGCACTCGGAACTACTGCGCCGCTTTCAAGCAATTTTCAATGAGGTCGACGTCGTCCTTGCACCTGCAACCGGTGTATCCCCGTTTCCGGTTGATATGCCGTACCCAGAAACTATCAATGGTTTGAAACTAAATAACTATACCGCTTGGTATGCCCTGACCTGGGTGATTTCTCTGACCGGTTGTCCGGTCGTTTCGATACCCTGTGGAACTGACCACAATGGCCTCCCCTTTGGCATTCAAGTCATCGCGCCCCGCCACCAGGATAGCCTTGCTTTGTCAGTTGCTCAAAAACTGAGCAGTGCGATCAGTACATACGGTTTTGGGCGGACTCAGCAGCGCGTCTGACGCCTCACCAGAGGCTGCAATCACTCAAAATCAGTTGCACGCTTGCTTTAAAACTAGTTTTCCATAAAATAGAAAAATGTTCTGTTATACAGACCATCAATCAACGCCGTTTGACACAGTCGGGTTACCAACACCGGCCCGTGTCACACCGATGGGGAGCTAAAATGACCAACTACAGCAGACGCAATTTCCTTAAAACGACCGCTACCGCGGGTCTGGCAGCACCGATCATTGCCAATCCGGCGCTTGCAGGTACCAAGCACAAACTGACTTTCGGTCACACCTTCGGCCCCGCGACCGAAGCCTACATGATCACCGGACTTCAGCAGTTCAAACAGGCCGCCGAGAAATATGCGGATGGGGCGCTAGAGGTCGATATCCACAATGCCGGCAGCTTGGGCGGTCAAAACGTACTGCCACAAAAAGTGCTGACCAATGCGATCCAGGGCTGTCAGCTTTCAACCGGCAATTTTGTGGCCTACTCAGAGGTCTACAATATCCTCGACTTCCCGTTCCTGTTCCCGTCAAACGACAACTTCGAGGATGTGATCCAGACAGACGGGTTCCGCCAGTCTGACTTCATCGCCCGCCCTGCCTCCAGCGGGTTCCAGGTTGTACCGGGCATGTGGGCCAATGCCGGGTTCCGTGTTCTGGGCATTTCGAACAAGGTGGGCCGGACCGTACGCACGCCCGAAGATCTGGCAGGCCTCAAAGTCCGCACCAACGGAACGCGGGTGGAGGATGTGATGTTCAAGCTGACGTCAGCCAGTCCCGTATCCATCGCCTGGGCCGAGGCCTATCAGGCGATGCAACAAGGCGCTGCCGACGCACTCAGCGTCGGGCTTGGCCCGCTGACCGCAACCAAGATCCACGAAACGCTCAGCAGTGCGACGATGTATGAGCTGAACTTTAACTGCCATATCACGGTGCTTTCGAAACGCTGGTTCGACGGGCTTGAACCAGAGGTGCAAGAGGCGATCATGCGCGCTGGCGAGGAAAGCTATGCCTATCAGCGCGAAAAACAACTTCAGGCCAATCAGGATATGGTCAAGCTCTGGACCGATAGCGGGATCGAAGTGATCCAGCTTTCGCCCGATGAGAAGAGACTCTGGATCGACACGATGGGTCACCAGCGCCCAGAATATGAAGATCTGAAAGAGGCGTTCGGGCGCGACGCGCTGAACACCGTTCTCGACCTGCAGGGCCAGGTCTGAGTCCCGCCGCAGAAAGCAGATTGCCCGGCTGTCCTCCGTTTGTCAGCCGGGCACCTGCATCAGGTATCCAATGACACACACTTTATCCCGCTTCCTCCGTTTCCTCGATGGCCCGGCCATCAGCGCCATCGTTGTATTGGCTTACGCCTATTTCTTTCTGATCATCCTGGCCGAGGTCTGTCTGCGTTACTTCCTGTCGCATTCTACCCCGTGGGGCGAGATGACGGCACGCTATGCCTTTGTCTATTTCGCCTATTTCGCGGCAGCTGAAGCCTTTCGGCACGATGAACATATTCGCATTGATCTTATCCCTCAGCGTTTGGGTCCACGTGCCCGGATGATCCTTGAGAGCTACATCGATCTGCTCTGCGTCGGAATCGCCTGTGCCGTAATCTGGTATTCGGTCGAGTTGATGTCGATTCAGCGCATGGCGAACATCCGTATGCACAGCCTGCCGCTAAATCTGTCTTGGGCACAGGCCGCATTACCGCTGGGTTGGGGCCTGATGCTGATCCGAATTGCGCAACGCGCACATCGCCGCTGGCAAAAGGCAGGCGAGGTGAACAAAGAGGCAATCATACATGAGTGACATTCACATCGCCTGGGCCGTCATCCTGCTGATGCTTGTGCATCTCGTGATTGGTTTGCCCCTGTTCATTGTATTGGCGGTCGGCTCACTGTCGCTTATGCTCCTGACTGGCGCCTATTCGCTGTCCAGTCTCGGCACCACGCTCTTTGACAGTCTAGACAGCTGGGCGCTTCTAGCTATGCCGCTGTTCATTCTGGCAGGCGAGACTATTTCGCGCGGGCGCATCGCGCGCGACCTTGTTGGCCTGGGTGAAGCGCTGGTGGGCTGGCTCCGCGGCGGGCTCGGCATGGCGACAATCTTTGGCTGCTTTTTCTTTGCGGGAACAAGCGGATCCAGTTCGGCAGATACGGCCACCATCGGCAAGATCATGGTGCCCGCGCTGCGCGAACGCGGATATGATTCTGGCTATGCGGCCTCGCTTGCTGCATCCGGCGGGATACTTGGCGTCATCGTGCCGCCCAGCCTGATTTTCATCGTCTACGGCATCGCAACCGGCACTTCGGTCGGGGATCTGTTCATCGCTGGGATTCTGCCGGGCCTGATGATCGCCGCCGGGCTTTGCGTCGCGAACTATTTTGTTTGCCTGTTTGGGAATTGGGGTGCGAATGAAAGGACTGCGTTTTCCGGTCGCGCACTGCTCAGGGCGATCTGGAATGCGCGCTATGGTTTCGGTGCACCGGCCGTCATTTTAGGTGGCATTTATGGCGGGTTTTTCACACCGACCGAAGCAGCCGCCGTTGCCGTCGCATATGTTTTCATTGTTGAACTGGTGTTGGTACGAGAAATCCGGTTCAGTGAGATTCCTTCGATTTTTCTTGCCGCATCGCGCACAACGGGCATTCTCGCGCCTATCATTGCGTTCTCGATCCTGTTTGGCGAGGTTCTGGCAGTCCTGCGCATCCCGGATGAACTGGTGTCAGCCTTTACCACGATGGGAACGGGCTTCACATTGTCAGTGGCACTGATTGTGGCCTTGCTTTTGATCGTCGGCTGCCTGCTGGAACCCATTGCAGCGATCCTGGTGATCATGCCAATCCTCTACCCAATTGGCGCGCAACTTGGGTTCGATCCAGTTCATTTCGGCGTCTTCGTGGTGTGTACACTGTCCGTGGGGTTCATCACGCCACCGGTTGGCATCAACCTCTTTGCGGCCTCAGCGGTTAGCGGAGTTGCATTCACGACCATCGCTATCCGGGCGATCCCTGCTTTTTCGATGCTGGTGCTGATCTGCTTCTGGTTGGCTTTTCTTCCTGATCTGGTGATTTGGTTTAGGTGATAATCGCCATCGCGACCCGTTCAGAGCCGAGGCACCCTCGTGAACAAGATGCTTTCTTGTAGGCGTAAGCACCGATTGCTCAAACCGCTCCTTTGCCATAAATGTACTACAAAACAGACCAATGGATGAGGCAGACATATGGACAAAGCCGTCGTCAAGGCATTCGGCCTCTTGGAAATTTTGTCACGGTCCGAAACCCCTTTGGGGGTCACCGAGATCTCCAACCTATCGGAACTTGGCAAAAGCAATGTTCACCGCCTGCTACAAACTTTGCAGACACTTGGCTATGTCCAGCAAACGCCCAGCAGCGACTACAAAGCAACGCTCAAAACCTGGGAACTGGGAAACGCGGTTATTTCTAGACTCAATCTCCGTGATCTTGCGCGAGGCTCCATGCGAGCTCTCTCGGAGGCAACAAGCGAAACGGTGCATCTTTCCGAGCTACACGGTTGCGAGGTACTCTATGTCGAAAAAATCGAAAGCCAAGAACCAGTGCGCGCCTACACTCAGCTCGGCGGTCGTGCACCGGCCCATTGCACGGCCACGGGAAAGGTGATGTTGGCCTACGCCGAGGAGGCGCAGGTCAAATCATGTCTAAACTCAGCAGAACAATTTACCGACAAAACGATTGCTCAACCGCGTAGCTTTGCTGATGAAGTCTCAGCGATCCGTCGCGATCGTTTTGCACTGAACGCCGGCGAGTGGCGCACTGACGTAATAGGCGTCGCCGCACCGATCTGCGACAATACCGGAGCGGTATGCGCCGCAATTGGCCTGTCTGCACCGGCCAGCCGCCTAACGATTGAGCGGCTTAGAGGATACGCGCCAATGCTCATTGAACACGCGGAGCGCATTTCGCGCGCGCTTGGATGTTCGCAGAAACAATGGCAAGCGCTTTGATCCGATTGGCAGATCGCTGATTCCTGTCCGACCTTCCAACGACTGGCTTCGGCGAACTGTCTGATGTCCAGTCAGCGTCCCACCTTCAGACATTGAACAAGAGGTATCTGTTGCAAACTTCTGGCTGTTGACGACGCCAGATGCCGCGGGTGAATAACTTTCGGTAAACCGTTCGCCTCAAGCGCACGAGCGAAGAACTTGGTCGAAGCCGCTTTGTTCCGGCGCTTGGATAGCATGAAATCCAGGGTTTTGCCGTGTTTATCGATCGCTCGGTAAAGATAAAGCCACTCGCCTTTCACTTTCACATACGTTTCATCCATCCGCCACGAACGGTCTGAGGGACGCTTTCTATACCGTGCTGTTTCAGCGATGAGGCCAGCTTATCGACCGACCCAACGGTTAAGCGTTGCATGATCCAGATCAACGCCACGTTCAGCCATGATTTCTTCCAGATCCCGGTATGAAACACCGTAGCGCAGGTAGAAGAAAACCGCGTGCAAGATCACGTCTTTAGGAAAATGCGCACCCTTAAATGAAATCGTCACGACCTGCTCCTGTCATATCGGGCCCGCGTTAACACAACTGCGTTCGATCTGACAGGTGGGACTGAGGTTGCGACAGAACCATCAAGGCTGATCACTGTGCTTTAGAATAAATTCTTTCTCAAAACTTCTAAGCTCGGCATGTGGCGGAGAACCTAAGTCTATCTCCTGGTAACGAGATACAGCCGACGGATGCCAATAGCCGGAATATGGCGCATCAAACGGGGCGCTACCAGGCCCCACCTCGAATTCCGAACTGAGCACCGAGGAAGATGCGACGACGTCGCCGATGCGTTCTTGCCATTTGGACTCGTTTGGATGCGACCCCTCGGCTGCGGATTTCAAAGCCTGATAGGCAATCTGGGTACTTTTTTCGGCACGATTCTTGAAACCTAGCCGTTGGCAGGTTGTCACGTGTCGCTTTAGGTAAAGATAGTAAGCTTTCTCAACCTGTCCCAGGGAAATCAAAGTTCGACCCGCTTCCTCCAACAGGCTGAGATAAGTTCGTATGGACCCGCCACTTCCCAACATAGAAGAATATGCGGCGTCCAAAATGATCTCGGCCGCAGATAGTTGTTCACGTTTACGACATACCGAAGCAAGCTGTATTTCAAACCCGAGTATACTGTGCGGGCGACCAGCCTGTCGTTCTCGTGCTGCATTAATCAGGCATACATCATGGGCAGCATCTAGATATACATCTACGGGCTTGGAGCTATCAGACGCCATCCCCAAACAAGCTTCGACAAAGATATGCCCCAAGCGCCCTGTCAGCCTGCTCAATTTTCGCAAACGAGCATAGCCCCGGTACAATGCTATCGCTGTCTCCAGTTAAAACTTCGCAACAGATCCCGCCGGACTAGCAAAAAACGGCGAAGCTTTGGGGCACCGCTGCGGCGATGCCCTGACGGTCACTTCCACAAAGACAGAATGACCGTGTTGATCCGTGTTCCGGCCTCCGCAAAGCTCTCTGGTGGAAGATCTGAGAATAGACCCCACAGACGGCCACCATTTGCTTTCTCGGCCCATCTGCAGAAAGCGAGGTGTTTTGGTGTTTCAGCAACAGCCGCGCTTACGGGAAGAACCGCTACAAGTCGGCCACCCTCTTTCTGTGGACCGTCATAAGTTCCCGACTCTCGGCGGTAGATTTTCTGAATCATATCAGGGCGCCGCGTCACGCATTTTCGACCCAAGCGTCAAGCATTTCTGACCCAGACCGGAACTGGCCGTTCCGACATGGCGCCGCGAAACCTGACTGTGAGCCCATTTTGCAAGAATGATGCGTTGCAGCCAATGCCTGCTTCGGAGGTGCATCGATGGTACCTCATGTCCAAGATCAGCAGACCGCATCAGCGCGGGTCTGGTCCCGAGCTTTTGTAGCCAGAAGAAAGCGGGTCCACAAAAGCGCTGCTGCGGCCAACAATCCGGTCGCTACACCGATCCATACTCCCAAAACGTCCAGCCTTTGTAGCTTGCCAAGCAAGAAAGCCAGAGGGATAGCGAGTCCCCAATAGCATACCACTGTGATGATCATTGGAATTTTGGTGTCCCTCATTCCGCGTAGAAGACCCATTGCGACAATCTGCATAGAATCCATCAACTGTGAAATCGCTGCTACGATCAACACGAGGCTTGCCAAGCCAAGTATGGCCGGAAACTTTGGATCATCAGCTCTGATGAAAAGCGATACCAGAGCTGGCGGAAACAACACAAAGACGCATGTGGTCAGCGCGACCACGCCAAAGGACAGTCCCGCCGAGGCGTAACCGACCCGGCGCATCATCACCAGGTCCTGGACCGAATGCGCCTGGCCCAACTTCGTCGTGGCAGCCTGGGAAACTGCAAGATGAACGATGAATGCGGCAGAAGTAATCTGAACGACGATCCCGTGGGAGGCCACCTGCAGTACCCCCATTGAACCGACAATAAGGGTGATCGCCGTGAACATTCCCAACTCGGCCAGATTAGACATTGCAATTGGCCAACTAAGATCGAAAACCCGCGCTATGGCCCTAAAGTCTGAGTGAAGAGTTTGGCTGACAGCAAACTGGTCGATCCGCTGAATACACACATATGTCGCAATAAAGCTGACACCATGGGACACAAGCGTAGCAAGGGCTGCTCCTCGGATTCCCATCTCTGGTGCACCCAAGTGACCGAAGATGAAGATCCAGTTAAGAAACGCATTAATCGGCAAAGCCGCGACCGAGACCCAAAAAACAATTTGGGTGCGCTCAAGCGCGGTGGCATGGCTACGCAAAGTCATGGTGAGAACAGCGGGGAGCAAGCCGGCGCCCGCCAGACGCAAGTACTTCTCGGCGTCAGCTGCAATCTGTGCGGGCTGGCCGAACCAAAGCAATATCGGTTCTGCGTGGTACAGCACAAACCAGGCCATAATGGAAAAGCCCGCCGAGAGAATGAGCCCCGCGGCAAGTGTCGTTGGGCGCTCATGACCGCCTTCACCGCTGCTGATCGCAAGCACAGCCGATGCAATGCCGCTTCCAATTGTGAAGAACAGAAACAGCATGGAGGTTCCGACAACAGCAGCAGCGAGAGCATCCACCGAGTACCGGCCCAGCATAACGGTATCAATAATCTGGACCGCGGTTTGCGCGGCCAGCCCTCCAACAAGCGGAAGGGCAATTGACATAAGTGATGCAGTGACGCTTCGGCGGTTCATTGGGGTATCCGTCATTTGCTGGGCCTGAAAAGTTCCTGAATCTAGGAGGAGTCGTGGTATCGCCTACAGATACCCGCTGGAACGGACGCTTGAGCTACCTGGTAACTGCCCGAGCGCACGACGGATGTCATCGTCCACAGATATGTTCGTGTGACCGACATATGCTCTCTCGTCGTAGTGATTGGCGTATGAAACGGGTTTGAGCCATTCATCACGGGTATGAGAGCGCATTAGGCCCCAGCCCGGATAGAGATACGCTGACGGCAAAACGGCCACCTTCTCTGCTCCGGCATCCTCGGACAGATAGCCCAAAATTGCTTTGGTAAATGCGATCGGTCCCGTACGCCGCACAACAAGCTTGTCGATAGCGTTGCGAATTCGCAGCGCTTCGTTTTCATCACATGCCTCGGACGCAAGCCGCTGACGATAGTTGTCGATCTGATTATTCAGTCCAGCTATTTGTTTCCGTTGCCACCAGAGCATCAACAAATAAGACAAGAGCACTTCGGAATGACGACGCGCACCGGCCATGGCGGTATTGATGTACCCCTGTGGTTCCATACAAGCGACAAAGTCAAACGGCTGGATAAGGGACGCAAAAGGCTTAATGCACTCGGTGTCGTTGATGTCGAGATAGACGCCACCGTACAGATACAGGATTGTAAATTTCAGGACATCCGATCTGATCCCCACATTTGGGGACTCCGCGAATTCGAGGATCACATTCAGAATATCTTGATAGGTAACGCCGACCTCGGATCCTGTACGGTCGCTTAGCTTCAAGAATCGATCAGGGCGAAAATGACGCTTTGCATCAATCCTGAGCTGATCCATCGGAATGACTCTCAGGCGTTCCGATATCCCAAGTTCTCGCGCATATTCGCGAAGTTCCTCAATATTGAGAGCGTCCTCGGATTCTGCGTCGGTCCAGATCCAGTACTCGAACGCATCTTCGTTTTCCCGCAACCAACTCTTGGCCCGGGCAAGATGGCTCTTGCGCAGTTTTGCCACCGGTTTTCCAAACTCCGCGGAAATCCAGACGAAATGGAAAATATGGGGAATGGTCCCGCTGACCTCTGCTTTCTCCAGCCGCTCCCGTGCGCCGACCCAATGCTGGTGCAGCAGGTCGATCTGATTGCGCAAGGTCGGTAAGAAAAATGGTTTCAGTGCCTGATTTGACGAGAAAACGCCTTCAATGTCCTCGTCAATTTCGGCTTCGCCAGAGTCTCTCAACCGCTGCGGGGAGAGGCCTGACAACCAGTGGAAATCTCGCATCTTTGACCGAAACCACGGGTGCCCGTCAGGTTCATCGGAATCGGAGTAGACAAAGACGCTGCTCACCTCACCCGTCAGATATTGTGCGCAACGTAGGTCGTTGTTTGCATTGGCAAGTTGAATTTTTTGCCGCGAACCTGGAAAAACTTCTTCGCCACCGCTTTCAATGGTCAGAGACTGCCCGTCGATCCTCAGATTGATCGGCAGAGAGGAAAGATTGAAAAACTGACAATAAAGGCTGTCGGTGCCCGGAACAATTTGCACATTAGATTCCATGTTTGCTACCTCAGATGAATGTCCAGACCAAGTGTTTCTCTGATGCCGACCTCTGAGGATCTGGTTCGCCAGCCGGGCGATACATCGTGAAACAGCGGGCTGTTTGAATCGCACTGCAAAACCCATTCGCCCACGGCCAATTCGATCGTCGACAGCGGAACCAGCACCCCGTCTTGGGCTAGATAGGTTTGGCTGATGAATCCTGACACATTGTCTCGCCGTACGACAAATGCTGGCACGATGAAGTCCGCACCATCCTGATGGATCCCTTCTGGCGCGCCTTCGCCCAGTCCTCGCGCCGTGCAGTGAAGCTGAACATGGTGGACAAAAATCTCAGCCTTGAAAACATTACTTCTGAGATGGGCGATTTCGACTAGTGCTGACTGGATCAACCCGGCCAGTACCGGGCATTCCCGAAGCTCTTGCCCGATAGGTGGAAACTTTCGAAGCGCCGGGTAAAAGTCGGTTGCCGACTGGGCAAAGTCGCTGGCACCCTGCCAATTTAAAACCCAGCCCTCGGCCCCTTGAGCCGCGCAAACGCGCCCGAGGGCGCGTTTGCGCCGAGGGGCAATATCGTCAAAGTAAGCACGTTGCAGTCCACCAAGAAGCTCTCTTGCAGTTCCTAACTGTGTTTCCGTTAGGAGCGCGCCGGGTGTGCATTCAGAAAGGAAGGACTGCATCTTGCTGTTGGTTTTTGACGTTTCGGTCAGAAACTCAACGCGTCGCCTGTCACATTCGTATAAGTCCCATTCAAGTGCTTCAACTGATCGTTCACAGCTGGTTTGGATATCTGTCAAAGACAGATTGATCATCCTCAAATCAAATTTCTTTTCAAGAAAATGCCCGTAATTTCCAACTTCATCTAACATCTGCCTCTCCCAAAATTCACGAAAACGGTTCCCCTATAAGTAACCGAATGACTGGTCGATACGTGATTTACGTGTTATTTCTCCATGCAGAAATCAGCCAAGATGGACAAAACGCTATGAGCCTGGGACGATTATCGCATTTTGGGTCATCGCTCCATGCCACTCGCTCCGCGCTATCGATCATTGCCTCCGGAGTGCAGACCGTTGAGTCGGTGATTTCAGAGAGAACCTTGAAGGAACATTGCTTGGTCTTTGTTGAAAGCGGCTCAGGGTTCATGCGGTCGGGCGAGGGCGCAGCGATACCCGTCGTCGGCCCGGCACTGATTTTTCTGGTTGCCGACTTGCGACACACCTATGGCCCGACCTCCTCAGGATCATGGCATGAGCGCTGGGTATTGTTCGATGGTGTGCTTGTAGACGAATTCTTCGACAACGCTCTGCTATCCCGGCAGAGGCCGGTGTTGCAGCTTGGTGACCCAGCAGAAACGCGACGATTGTTTGCTGATCTTCATTCTCGGCCCCGAGGCAGTTCCCGGATTGGCGAGATGAATGCTGCTCTGGATCTACATGCGTTGTTGGTGAAATGTGCTATGTTGGAACGGCAGGTCACCGCTCAAGAGAGTGCCTGCAGAATTGAAGAGCTGATCAACTGGATACAAGACAATGCAGGTGAAGAGCTTTGTATCGAGAGCATAGCTGAAGAATTCGAGGTAGCGCTTTCGACACTGCGCCGCCGATGCATCGAGCTTACCGGTGTATCACCAAAAAAGCTGCAGACCGCAGTACGCCTCGCCCGAGCGAAGGAGCTTTTGGTCGAGACCGATGCACCGATCTCGAAGATTGCTGAAACCACAGGGTTCTCTGATCCATATTATTTTTCAAGGGTATTTTCTGGACGCAACAATTGCTCACCGACCGAGTTCCGTCGTCTACACCGACGAAGTTGAATCGGTTGCTAAGCCAACCTTCATCCATACTTTTGTGATCATAAACAGTACGGCTATTTCAGAGCGAACACGTGATGCCGAGATTAGTTGTAATGGTTCAGTGTTTTAAGCGCCGGAAACGTCGTGCATTGCAAAGATATCGTAAGTACCTGCAGAAACACTTTCGTACCGGCCATCAAGGGACAAGAAAGAAAGGACTTAGAACGTCAGGCGAATTCGACATTCACATCAAAACTGATGCTGGTGTCAGCATGGTAGAAGCCGAAAAGAACAGTTGGCAAACGAGACGCTCCGTGAATCTCAGCACAATCTATTAGAAAAAATGAAGAGGTTGTGTACACTTAAGGTATATTTCCAAGGAGGATTTGATGCCGAGAATTCGCTACGCCAAAGGCCCCGTGGTCTACTTGTACGATCGCAACGACCCCCAAAAGAAATCATCTAAAAGGCGTAAACAGCTTCTGTGGGGTGACTGGCTGAGGGTCGGTGATCCAATCGATAGTGATTGGTTTGAAGTCAACTGGGGAAAAAACACGTTCGCAATACACAAGGATGACTTTCAGGAAGAAAGGCTCCTGGAAATCATTTTTCTGGATGTGGGACAGGGCGACGGGTGTATTTTGACTACGCCAGGCACAGGGAACGACGAAAGGATCATGATCGTCGACGCAGGGGATCGCGACAACATGATGCGGTTCCTGAACTGGCGTTTCCGTGACTTTAAGAAAGAGTTCAAATTTCATGCAGCGATTGTCACCCATCCGGACGCCGATCACTACCGCGGCTTCCAGCCTATTTTTGAACATGAGAAAATTGCATTCGAGAAAGTGTATCACAACGGAATAATCGAACGAAAAGCACCCTCCAAAAAGCTGAGGCTCGGAGAGATCGAAGACGGTTTTGTCACGGATTTGAGACCTGATACCAACAGCCTCCGGCAGCTTTTACAGGACGAAGCCAACCGCGGTAGAACACACTTTCCAAAGCTGATGTGGACAGCGCTGGACAGTGGCCGGGTTGGTGCGATCGAGATGGTGTCGACCAAGCATGGCACGCAAGAAGACGACAAAAGCTGGCTGCCGGGCTTTGCTCCATCCGACAATCCGGAGCTAACAATCGAAATTCTGGGTCCGGTGGTGCAAGAAGCTCCTAATGGCAAGGACGGGCTTCGCATTTTCGGCAGTACGTTCACGTCCAGATCGATGGATAACGGCAAAACCAAAAACGGCCACTCGGTGTTGATGCGCTTGAGCTACCGAGGTCTGAATGTGCTTTTTGGCGGCGATCTAAATTCTCCGGCGGAAACTTTCCTGACACGTCACTACGGCAACAACGGAAAGAAACCGACCAGTTCGCAAATTCCAGGAATGATCGAAAGAGCCGCAGAACGCTTTTCTGTCGATCTGATGAAATGCTGCCATCACGGGTCGTCGGATGTTACCGACGAGTTTCTGGAAGCAACTGCCCCTGCGGCCTACGTCGTATCTTCTGGTGACGAGGAAAGTCATGTTCATCCGCGACCAGACCTTCTTGGTCTACTGGGCCGAAAAGGCTCGGGCGACAGGCCTCTCATTCTTTGCACGGAAATCCTCCGTTCAACGCGCGAGCGCGAAGACCCGGAATTGCGACCACGGCTGGAAAAGATCAACGATTTGCTTGTGAGAGAAGAGGATGACGAGGAGAAAATCGAGAAACTAGAGGCAGAGCGCGACAAGATTCTCGATCAGCTTTTCAAGCGCAACGTTGGTGTTTACGGCGCTATAAATCTGCGTACCGACGGCCGCCGTGCAGTGGTGGCCTTTCGAAACGAAAAAGGATCAGACACCAAACGTTGGTTCTACTACGAACTGGAACAGGACGTTAACTCGGGACGCTTTCTTCCCAAAGAGGCGGGGCACTGAGCTCGGCCTCTTTGCCGGCCGCTGTAACAAGCGTCAAGTTTCATGAAGGAGCTCGAAGGAGATCCGGAAACACAGTGCCCTGCGGTCTGTATTGATGGGGAGACTGTGGCCCCCGGAAGCACTGTTGAGGCAGCACCATCTTTGCTGCCTTTGCAGTTTTCTTGCTTGCGGGACGTTAGGCATCGGCGCGATACCTTGATTATCGTCCCGCTCCAACGATTAACTCGTAGTATACCGTGTGCGTGGCATCATAGTGCTCGCAAAATAACCTCGAAGGCGGGATCTGTTGCGAAGTTTTGACTGGAGACAGCGATAGCATTGTACCGGGGCTAAGCGGCCAGCTCTGCAAACTGCCGAAACGGACAGACTCCGGGCGTGATTTGACCTTTGCGGATCATGTGTGCCACTTCGATTCCCTCGAGAGTTGCCGCCGTTGAAGCGAACGCCTTGAATCTTAGCATGGGTCTGATCTTTCGTTTGATGAAACGATGGTCCTGTTCCACGATGTTGTTAAGGTATTTCCGCCTTACCATCTCAATCGAGATCGGGCAGCCAAAGCCTTTCAGCATTTTGTTGACCGCCTTGAACCCCACATCAGAGACCACTATTCCGCTGCACCACGGACTCATTTCTATCTACGCTGCGGCAAAAGGATTGCTGTAAATGCAGGTGCAATTCAACGAGCGCCTCAGGTAGGGTGTTACTGTCGTGGCTCCCTGCAAGACGCAACCTTATCCTGACATTCAATACTGGAGTTGCGGTTTCCGAGATGCGGGACTTTTCCCCTGTTCACCTTCGGTCATCAGATGGCTGCAACCAGCCCAGAGGGGATAGCTTCTCGAATGGTTTGATAAATGCTCAGAACAAGCAGCTTGCCTTTAAAGGGTGCGTCACTGGCTTACCCATGCTCAAAGCGCCCTTCCGCTACCATTTTCACTGAATATAGCGTCGGAGTTCTTTCTCACGGTCACGCGCGAGTTCGATCTTGCAAGAGTCTATTCCGATACTAGTTCCTGACCCACCTCCAAAGGACGCGCCAACATACTCGCATTGAGCATCACGATAGGCCTGCCACGCGGCCTGCGAAGCTTCTAATGCGGGAGCCGCAACTTCGCGTCCTGTGACAGCATCGAGTTCTTCGGCGGAAGCAGCAGCGAAACCCAAGAAAACCTCAAGCGATGCATCTGCCTTGCGAGGTTTTGTTGCAAAGATTTGAGCCCGCTGAGTTGTTTCAGAAATCGTTTGTGAGTCAGGTGGCGAGCTCAGCGAACTGCTGAAATGGGCAGAGTCCGGGCGTGAGCTGTCCCTTGCGGATCATGTGCGCCCCTTCTATTCCGTCGAGCGTTGCCGCTGCTGAAGCGAAGGCCTTGAACCCCAGCATTGGCCGCGTGCGTCTCTTGATGAATCGGTGGTCCTGTTCCACGATATTATTCAAGTATTTCCGCCTCACCATCTCAATTGGGATCGGGCAGCCCAGGCCTTTGAGCATTTTGTTGACGGCCTTGATGCCGGCGGTGTTGGCACCGCTCTTGTCGATCACATTCCTCCTCGGCAATCCATTGATCTCCAGCATCCTGGCGAAGAACTTGGTGGCGGCTGGTTTGTTTCGACGTCGTGAAAGCATGAAATCAAGGGTCTTGCCGTGCTTGTCGACAGCTCGATAGAGGCAAACCCACGCGCCTTTCACTTTGATGTAAGTTTCGTCCATTCTCCACGAACGATCACATGGCCCTTTGCGGCGACGTGCTACCTCAGCGATTGCACCAGAATACCGTGTTACCCATCGGTTTAGCGTGGTGTGGTCCACCGAAACACCGCGCTCGGCCATGATTTCTTCCAGATCCCGGTAAGACACACCGTATCGGACATAGAAAAACACCGCGAACAGGATCACATCCTTCGGATATTGCGCGCCTTTGAAGGAAATCATGAACGGACTTTCGACTGACTCTGCCGAAAGTCATTCACCCGCAGCATCTGACGTCGTCAACATCCAAAAGTTTGCAACAGATCATGTGAGAGTCGCTAAAGCCGAAGAAAAGATTTGAAGCCGAGCATCGGGTGGATTCGTCTTTTGATGATGGGTAATACAGAATTGATATTTTCGCTGCATGGAATATCCTTCGCCTGCTTGACACGCAAAATATTACGCTTTTGATCGTTACTTTTGGTGTGCTATCAAACCTCTATTATGTCCGATAAGTATCCCTTATCATGTTTTATTGATATTGCCGGGAAAAGGGCGCAGAACAGGCTTTATGAAGCCCCCTGCCCCATACCTCCCAGCCGCTTCCCCGGCCCTGTCTCAGGCGGATCAGGACGCGCTGACCGACCTTTATGTCCGCGGCACGCCAGCAAACACGTTGAGGGCTTATGAGCGGGATCTGATCTATGTCACAGCGTGGAAATCTGCCCGGTTCAGCGCCGCATTGCACTGGCCCGAGTCCGAGGCTACCGCACTGGCCTTCATTCTCGATCACGCCCGCGATCTAAATGACGCGGCACCAGATGATCACGCCCGCCGAACCGCGGAGGCACTGATCGCGCAAGGGCTGCGCAAGTCGCTGGCCTGCCCGGCTCCGTCGACGCTGGACCGGCGCATCGCCTCCTGGCTGGCGTTTCACCGGATGAAGAACCTCGCCAGCCCGTTTGATGCGCCCCAGGTGAAACAGGCCCGGTCCAAGGCCCGTCGTGCGGCAGCCCGGCCCCCTGCCCCAAAGTCGCAGCACCCGATTACTCGGGATATTCTGGAGCAGCTGCTGGCCACCTGCCGGGGCTCGCGTCGCGATTGCCGCGACCGGGCTTTGCTGATGCTGGGCTGGGCCAGCGGCGGGCGCCGGCGGTCGGAAATCACCGGACTGATGCGCGAGGATGTCAGCCTGAAATCGTTCGAAAAGGAAGGTCTGGTCTGGCTCTCGCTGCTGGAAACCAAGACCACCCAAAAGAGCGAGACGCCTCGGCTGGTGCTCAAGGGTCGCGCGGCCCAGGCGCTGGTGCATTGGATCGAGGTCAGCGGGATCGAGAACGGCCCGCTGTTCCGCCCCATCTCCAAAGCCGACCGCGTTCTGAACCGCCGCCTATCCCCGGATGCAATTGCACAGATCGTCAAACACCGGTTGAGGTTGGCCGGTCTGCCGCAGGATTTTGCCTCACCCCACGGGCTGCGCTCGGGCTTCCTGACGCAAGCGGCGCTGGACGGCGCCCCGATCCAGGCCGCCATGCGCCTGTCCCTACACCGTTCCATGGCTCAGGCGCAGAAGTATTATGACGATGTCGATATTGCAGAGAACCCGGCAGCGGATTTGTTGGGGTGAGGTCAGCAACGGTTCAATTGATCCGCCACCCCATCATTTGTTTGATCAACGCTTTCATCTCCCCATAGGTCAGAACCTGAAAAGATGTAACTACAGGGACAATTCGTCAGCTGAGCGACTCTGCAGTCAAAATGGACACCCGCCCTGCCCTAACACGCCGGACAATGTGTCGAAACCTGCCAAGAGCACCCACCTATCCGGTCCCAAAATGCCTTACGGCTTTGTTCCTAATTGAGGCTCCCGCCTGTAATTTATGCAAGTAGCGGCTGCTTTATTATACGAGTTGTAGATCGTCGCTTAGTCAAAATAAAACAACGCACTGGATGCCTGATTGCCCTTAAATGCGAGCTCTGAGATCGAGTTCGGACTAGCAACCTGCTGTCACTAATCGCCTTTGGAGTGCTACAAGCGCCCTGGAGTTAACAGCTGTTAACTCCAGGGCGCTTGTGTTGGTTGCAAAACGGTCCACAAGTTATTGATTTTTCTCTTGACATGAATCGGAATACGAGTGCCTAAATGTACTCGAGTTGCGCAACCATACAAAAATGAGCAGGAAAACTGCAACTATGTTACAGACCACTCCCATTGCTGCGAATACGCAGTCTCACGTTACACGTGAAATCTCTGATCGTCTACAAGTTGCACTGACGACCCACTTAACTCAGGCGTATTCTCCCGAGTTGTCAAAGACCCTACGTCTCTTCAGTGCGACAGAAGTAGCCGACCTGTTTGGCACAACCGGACAGTTCCTTAGAAAAGGCCATGCTGAGGGTTCTCTTCCAGAGCCGGAAGTCAACAAGAATGGTCGGCGCTTTTACTCCGGAGCTGAGGTTTCGGCGATGCGCCAGATCCTTGAGGGCAGCTCCAGAAAGCCAGGAAAATACCTGCCCGGTCGTCGCGATGGCGACCGGCTTCAGGTCATTCAACTTATGAACTTCAAAGGCGGTAGCGCAAAGTCCACTTCGGCCATTCACCTATGTCACTATCTTGCGCTTCAAGGTTATCGCGTTCTGGCGATCGACCTTGACCCGCAGGGCAGCTTGACCGGATTCTGCGGTATTCAGCCCGAGATCGAATTTGAGGGTAACTCGATCTATGATGCTTTACGCTACGAGGATCCGGTCCCGATGTCCGATTGCATTCGGGCCACTTATTTCCCGGGTTTGGATCTTTCCCCCGCCCAGTTGATCTTGTCAGAGTTTGAAACAGAAACCGCTGTCTACGCCCGAAAAGGTGTCCCCTTTTATAATCGGCTCGCTAACGCAATCGAGACGGTTGAGGCAGACTATGATGTTATCATTATCGATAGCCCGCCTTCTTTGGGCTTCCTGACGCTGGCGGGATTGTTCGCGGCAACGTCTGTGATTGTGCCGCTAACACCGAGCATGTTGGACGTAGCCTCCACCCAGCAGTTTCTGGAAATGACTTCCGCGTACCTTGAAGAGTTTGAAAATTCCGGGATTCCGATCGTCCATGACAATTTCCAGTTTCTGATAACACGGGATGACCCCTCAGATACCCCGTCTCAGCAAATTGTCAGCCTGATGCGGGCGTTGTTTCAGGATCGGGTGATCGGTGCAACTGCGCTACGAAGCACTGCCATTGCTGATGCCGCGATGCTGAAAATGACGATGTACGAAGTCATTCGATCAGAAATGACGCGGTCGACCTATGACCGCGCCCGCTCGAGCATGGATGCTGTCGGGCACGAAGTTTCAAACATGATTCAAACCGCGTGGGGCCGTTGAAATGGCACTTAAACAAAACAAAACCAGCATGGCTGCGGCGATTGCAGCGGCAGCTGGAAACCCGCCAATTCCACCTACAAAGACGGAACGCGCCAATGCAGCACTTCCACGTGGTACGATTGCATCGGTCCGTGTTGGAGCCGGTGGTATCCAAGACATCGATACCTCACTCATTTTGCCCTGGGGCCCGAAAGACAGGCTTGGGATCGAGTTAACACCTGTTAACTCTGACGCCGAGGCGTACGTCGATTCAGCTGTTCTGGACCTTGCTGAAAGCATCAAGGACGCAGGAGGCCAACAGGTTCCCGTCCTGTTGCGTCCTTCCGAGGAAGTCGACGGTCACTTCGAGGTTATCTACGGCCGCCGTCGCATCTTAGCTTGTCAGCACCTAAACCAGCCAGTTCGCGCGCTGGTAAGGACGCTTGATGATAAGGAAGCGCTTCAGGCAAAGGGTCTGGAGAACTCTTCCCGGGTTGACCTCAGCTATTACGAGAGAGCCCGGTTCGCACGCGAAATTCTAAACCAGGGGTATGACCGCTCGGAAGCGATCACAGCGCTAGCGATTTCCAAGAACACGCTGTCACAGTTGGAGCGAGTCACAAACGATATTCCGGACGATCTCGGGGATATGATTGGCCCAGCACCGAAATCCGGGCGACCCAAATGGACAGCACTCGCCGATGCGTTGCGGAAAGGGGTGATAACAGCGGACAAGGCTAAGAAACTCCTGGAAACGCTCAACGTTGCTAATTCAGACGATCGGTTAAACGGGCTCCTAGGCAGCTTGACTCCTAAGAAAGAAGCACAGGAAGTCCGACCGGCGCCCGACATTGTTATCAAGACCAGCAATTCTGCGGTGAACATGACGATCAAAAGGGCCGGGGACAATGAAGCGTACACTAGCTGGCTTTCGGACAACCTTGGTCAACTCATTCAAGATTCCTACGGGCGTTTCAAAGAAAGCGCCGAGGACTAAGCGAGTTAACAGGTGTTAACTCTACATGAGGTAACGAGCAAAGAGGAGAAAAGCAAAAAAGAAACCCCCGAAACCTGAGGCTCCGAGGGCTGAAAACCAACTAGTGGTTATAGATTAGACACCTAAACCCTAACAGCCCGCGAATCACGACACAATAAAAAACGCCTCTGGGTGAACAGGTTTTCTTTGTCTGCTGACAAAATTTCATGAAAACACTAGCAGCATTGGCTCCAAGTGGAGCAACCTTGTCGGGAACGGCAGGGCAGGGGAGTAGTACGCCCAAAAAATGGATACTTCTTCGCGCCGTTGAAGAGGCCAGAGAACCTCTTGGTATAAAGTCCACAACTCTCAATGTCCTGAGAGCGATGATTTCCTTTGTGGGCGGTGATCAGATTGCTGCGGACCAAGATGATCATCACATCTGCTTCGCTTCCAACGCGGCGATCGCCAAACGAACTCATGTCAGCGTGCAGACAGTTGAGCGTCATATCTCGACGCTGGTTGAGCTTGGACTTATTCGTCGCATCATGAGCGCAAACGGCAAGCGATGGGCGCGCCGGGATCGACAGGGCAGGGTGGTCACCGCAACTGGTCTGTCCTTGATGCCATTGTCTGAAAGGCATGCGGAGTTCATCCAAGAAGCCCAGCGGCATGCTGATCGCGTTCTCGAGTTCACTGTACTCCGCGACAAGGTTTCCGCCGCTCTGGCGCGCCTTAGGGACCTCGTAGCAAATGACACCGCGATCTCTGATTTAATGACCACCGTACGCAATGCTCTGCGTCGCAAACCAGATGCAAATGTACTCAGCAAACTGCTGGCTGAAATCTCTGTGGAAATCTCTGAGATAACACAGGCAGATACAGAAAATTTCAGGGACATTGACAATGAAATTGAGGGGCACAAAGAGGACTCTTTGAATCCGAAAGTTAAGAAAGAAAAACTTTCTCAGATTCAGGTTTCTCCAGAACAAATGGAGCGCAGTTTTCCACGGCTATGCTCAGAACTACGCTTTGCAAAAGATCAGCACCACTGTGATCGGCTTATGGATGATATCGCCGAGTATCTTCGGCTTGGCCAAACCTGGTATGCAATGAAGTCAGCGTTTGGCCCTGCTATTCGTTTCATCGTTCTCGGATACATCTTTCAACGTGCTGAGAACATACAGTCTCCAAGGGCTTACCTGACTTCATTACTGGCCAAGATTGAAAAGGGAGTGCTGTCCCCAAAGGCAATGCTGTCGCGAACCTCCAATGCTACGTAAATTTGGGGAAACCGGATGAGATTTACCGTTTTCAGATTTCACGTCCAATCGATGATCGGATTGAAGAGTTTGAAAAAGGTGAGCAATAGGATTGACCTCTATAAATCAAATAGCCATAAATGGTGAGCTATAGAAAGGAGGCTTATACCTCACGATGTGGAACTGGCAGAATCCTGACTGGCCGACTTTTCATTACGATGCCACTAGACTCGAACCATACGAGCAACAGTTCCTGTTGTCCTCAGGGGAAGTTCTTGGAGCGGTTCATCACGTGAACACATCGGATCGAGATCAATTGCGTATCGACCTGCTAAGCGAAGAAGCGATGAAGACCAGCGCGATCGAAGGTGAGATGCTGGATCGGCTTAGCGTGCAATCTTCCTTGCGTCGCCATCTTGGACTGGCTCCGGACAGCTATCCATCCAAACCGCGCGAGCAGGGCGTTTCTGAAATGATGGTTGATGTTTATTCCAACTATTCGGAACCACTGTCACACGACACCCTGTTTCGGTGGCATGACATGCTTCTGTCCCATGACAGGCATCTGGAAACGATTGGATCATACCGGAGCCATGAGGATGCGATGCAAATCGTCTCAGGCAGGCTCGACCGCCCGACGGTGCATTTCGAAGCGCCACCTTCACATCAGGTTCCGGCTGAAATGGATCAGTTCGTAACCTGGTTCAACCGGACCGCACCAAATGGTCCCGAACCATTGCGCGCACTGATCCGGGCCGGATTGAGCCATCTGTATTTCGAGAGCATTCACCCTTTTGAAGACGGTAATGGCAGGTTGGGCAGGGCGCTGGCTGAAAAGTCCCTGGCACAAAACATTGGTCAGCCAAGCTTGATTGCGCTTGCTTTCACGATCGAGCGAGAGCGGAAGGCTTACTACGACCAGCTTGAACGCCATCAAAAGACACTGGACGTCACGCCATGGCTCACATGGTTTGCTGAAACTGTCCTGACAGCACAACAGGTGACACTTGAGCGGGTTCGTTTCTTTATTGCCAAGACGCATTTCTATGACCTGCATCGTGATCAATTTAATGCCCGGCAAAGCAAAGTAATCGCACGTTTGTTCAAAGCTGGGCCGGATGGGTTCAAAGGGGGACTAAGTGCTGAGAACTATATCTCGATCACCGGAACGTCGCGCGCCACTGCGACGCGGGATCTGCAGGACCTGGTAGAGAAGGGGGCTCTGACCCGAACTGGTGAACTCCGGTACACACGCTATTGGCTAAAGTTGGACCGAGAAGGGTAGGGGGCTGAAGCTACGGCACCAGTCCCCGGTGCCGCAATAGGCCATAGTGCAGATGCCGTGGTCTACGATTGAGAGGAGCCAACCTATGCAAGTTACCACTTTCTGATCCTCCCCACTGAAGTGGTCCGCCGTTATGGTTAGGAAAACAGAGGGGGCCTTTGACTCATCGGGACGACGGTTTCCAGCGCAGGTAGGCGATAGCCCAGAGCAGTATGCGGTCATTTGTAGGAACACTGGTTTGCGCCCGTTCGGTTCGTGACAACAATTGCTGCCTGAGGTGGTTCTGTATCTACTTGATGCAGTGTGAGCGAGTGGTTTCGGAGTACAGTTTCGAAGGCGCTTTAAACAGTTAGGTACCATCTAAGATGGCCAGATCGCCTGGGTAGGACTGATCGTAGGGGTGAACTTGAGGGCCAATTCTCTGCTGCAAAAATGCCAACCTTTCAACCTACTGTGTTGCGTGGAGCACTCCTTTGACGTTTAAGTAGTAGGAAAGTGATTGCGTGAGGCAAGCAGTGGCCGAAACCGAAATTGAATGGACCGATGCAACATGGAATCCCGTCGCGGGGTGCAACATCATGTCAGCCGGGTGTACGAATTGCTATGCAATGCAGATGGCTTTCCGCTTGGAAAAAATGGGTGTTGAAAAGTACTCCGGCCTAACACGTAAATCCGGGCATCGAACTGTCTGGAACGGTGTTGTTCGGGAAGACCGTCCATCTCTAGATATTCCGATAAAGTGGAAGAAGCCTCGGAAGATATTTGTGAACTCTATGAGTGACTTGTTTCATCCGGGTGTGTCGGCTGAGTTCATCAAAGATGTTTGGGAGGTGATGGCACGCACCCCGCAGCATCATTATCAGATATTAACCAAACGGCCTGATAGGATGGCTGAAATTGTACCGATCTTCCAGTCAGTGCCGCTTCCGAACGTTTGGCTGGGTACCAGTGTGGAAAGCAAAGAGGTTGTCGAGCGGATTGACGAGTTGCGGCAGGTGCCTGCAGCAATTCGTTTCATATCATTTGAACCACTTATCGCAAGCGTTGGAGAGATCGATCTATCAGATATTCAATGGGCAATTGTAGGTGGTGAGAGCGGCCCACGCGCGCGGCCTGTCAAAGAGGAGTGGATTGATGAAATCCACGAGGCCTGTCGTGAGAGCAAAACGGCCTTTTTCTTTAAACAATGGGGTACATGGGGAAAAGATAACAAACGTCGCTCAAAAAAGCTGAATGGGAGACAGTACCGGGGACGTACGTGGGATGAGATGCCGGCCCAGACGAGTACTTAAGTGCTCGAAGAATCCAGGTTGTTAGGGAAAACACATTGCCAAAAAAAGAATACGATTGGCCCTCGGGAGTCGTTCTAGAAGATCATACCCGAAAAAAACTCGACATATTGCGCTCTTATTTTCACAATTACCTGCGTGTGAAATGCACCCCACTAAATAGGCGTTTTAGGATTGCTATCGTTGATGGAATGGCCGGTGGAGGCATCTATCAAGGAGGCTTTCCGGGTTCTCCGCTAGTGTTCCTAGACGAGCTCAGCGCGTTTCTCGACGAAACTACAATTTGGCGCAGAGACCAAGGCCTTCCAGACCTCGAGATTGAATGTCTGTTCGTTGTAAACGACAATTCCAAGGAAGCTTGGCAGTCTTTGAGTCCTCTGCTCTCGGCTTGGGAAGAGGAGCACGCCTCCAAGGACAGGCTGCAGGTAACAATAGTCCGCCTAGAGAAAAAATTTGAGGATGTGTATGGCGCAATCAAAGCCCGCATCCTCGAAAGCAAACATTCAAATGTTCTGTTCAACCTTGACCCGTGCGGGTACACACAGGTAGGCCTCCATACTATTCAAGACATTATCGTTTCTTTTAAAAACCCAGAAGTTTTTTTCACGTTTATGATCGGGGCATTGTTCAATTACTCCTCATGGAACAACCCCCAGAAAACTCATCGGTTGATCCAAGACTTTGGTATAAATCAGGATGAGTTTTTCTGCGACGATGGATTGCGTACAAAGGGCGAATGGCTAGGAGCTGTTGAACGTATTTTACACTCCGAAGTCCTCAACATTGCAAACTATGTTAGTCCTTTCGCAATAAACCGTGCGAGCAACTCGGGCTATAACTACTGGCTCATGCACTTTTCAAAGAGCCACCGCGCCAGAGAAGTGTACAATAACGTATTGCACCTCAATGCCGGCGGGCAAGCGCACTTCGGCAAGTCGGGTTTGAAAATGCTTGACTACAGAAGCGATGATAGCGGCATCGGAACCCTTGATTGGGGACATGATATGCGCCCAAAGAACGTGGAGGCTTTGCACAATGATCTACCTGAATTCATAGCGGAATTTGGCGACACTATCCCAGTTAGCATGTTAAAGGCATCAATCTACAACGACACCACAATTCACTCGGATGATCTTAAAAAAGTCTTGATCGAGAACCAGGATATAGAGGTGTTCGCCCCAAGTGGGCACAAGCGCCGCTCTTCCGTCAAAGATGAAGACTTGGTCAGAGTCACCACTCAAAAGCACCTTTTCCCGGCACACTCCCTAAAACGACTTTGAAGCATGAAATCCTCGCTGTGCAAATGTTGGGACGGCTTGCGGACATAATATAATGGAGGGATGGGTGGCATGGAATTACCCCAACCAACGCATAAGAACTACACAACACTGATCAGCAATATTGAGAACGGCGAGATCAAAATCCCTCAATTTCAAAGGGATTTTGTTTGGACACTTCAGCGTTCGGCCGAACTTCTCGATAGCGTAGTCAAAGGCTACCCAATCGGTACCTTTATTTTCTGGCTTACGCGCGAACGCTTGCGTAGCGTTAAGGAACTCGGAAACGCAAAGCTACCTTCCGCTAAAAAAGGTGAGACAGTCTCCTTCGTGCTAGATGGCCAGCAGCGGCTAACCAGTCTCTTTGCTGCAATGAAGGGCTTGGAGATTACCCGCGAGAGCGGGCAACAAACGGATTTCTCTGAAATTTACATTGACCTAAACGCCAGCGAGTCGGACACCATCGTCACAACGGATGTTGATGAACTGGCGGTGAACTCGTTCATTAGGCTAACCGACCTACTCTATGGCAGTTTGACAAAACTTGCTGCATTTCCACAGGAGCACCATGCCAAGCTTGAAGAATACAAGCGCCGGATCGAAGCATATGATTTTCCGATCATAGAAGTACGCAATGTTCCAATCGACGTAGCGACCGAAATTTTCACGCGGATCAATGTCGGTGGCAAGCCGCTAACCGTGTTCGAGATCATGGTCGCCAAGACTTATGATGAGAAACTAGGTTTTGATCTGTCTGAGAAGTACTCGGAATTGGTCGAACGCCTTGCTCCGATCGACTTTGAGACGATTTCTGATCAGACAATCCTTCAACTCATTGCCTTAATCCTGAAGAAAGATTGCAAGCGTCGAACAATCCTGAAGCTAGAAAAGGATGCGTTTATAAAGGCTTGGCCAACGGCCATTGATAGCGTCGAAAGGGCAGTTGAGTATTTTCGGAATGTCATGCGGATACCCGTCTCGCAACTGTTGCCGTATCTAACTCTGATCGTGCCCTTCGCTTACTTTTTCTACCATAACGGCAACAAGAAGCCATCTCCTTCACAAAAGGCTGAGCTTGAAGATTTCTTCTGGCGCTGTTCTCTCGGTGGCCGCTATTCGTCCTCTGTTGAAAGCAAACTCGCGCAGGATGTAAACCGCATCGAGCTCATCTTGAAAGACAAGTCGCCAGACTACGATTGGGGCATTGATATTTCGCCAGAGTTCCTGATCGAAAACGGTTGGTTCAACGCAGGCCGGAGCTTCACAAAGGCAATCCTGTGCATCATGGCTTATCAGCGCCCCTTGTCATTCAATGATAATGGGATTGTTAATATCAGCAACTACTGGTTGAAGCAGGCGAATAGCAAAAACTATCACCACTACTTTCCTCGCGCCTTTCTTCGAAAGGCTGGTATCGCTGAAGATGAAGCTAACAATATCGTCAACATCACCATTGTGGACGATTATCTGAACAAGCGGGAGATCGGTGCAAAGCCGCCTTCGAAGTACATGAAGAAATTCGAGGATGGGAATCCTGACCTCACCAAAACGATGAAAACTCATCTGATTGGAGACTTGGAAAAGTTCGGCATCCTAAACGACGACTATGAGACTTTTATCTGCGAACGGGCTAAAGCCATAAGCAAGCAATTGAGGAAGCGCATCATCAAGCGCCGTGTTGATGAATTTGGTCAGGTTCATAATATTTACGATGCTGCAGAGTAGATGCGAAGATTACGACATCAGCGGCCAATGCAGGATTGCTTGTTTTCAATGCCTACTTCTAGTGTCGTGATGCGCTGCCCCCCATTTGTTCAGCGTCGACACGCCACACCCAAATCTGAAGCAACCCGCTTGCGTGCCAGACCGCTCGTCATCGCGATCCGCGTCGCATCAACGTGGATTTCGTCCGTCCGGTTAAGACCCATAGCTCGTCACCGTTGTCACAAAAAATGTTGTCAAAAGGGGCGGCATCGAACTGCGGCACGTCCAGAACGGTGTGCCAATTCCAAGCAAGTCGTCCCCGCCAGAAGACACTGATTAAATCATGATGAATACACTGACAAACCCGCCTTGGGAGAATGAATTTGCAATTTTCTAGTAGAGGCTTAGGCGAGATTTTAAAGCCGGTTCTCGAACGCAGACTCGCAACGTATGTTGGTGCACATCATGTTCGGCATAGCTCAACACTTTTTGGTTTTTGCGATTTTTCGGGGGAACATAAGCAGGCCAACTTCGAAACATTCAGCTTTTTGTTCGTTGCCGATGTGGCACTACGGAACTGGATGACTTGGCAGGCCAATTTCAGACAGTATTCGGGTCTACGGCGTCGAAGAATGAGCTACAAGTCACTCAACGATAACTTTCGGAAACGGACGCTATCCCCTTTTTTACAAGCGGCTGGCAAGCTTGAGGCGGTTCTATTTAATGTGGCTCTTCCCAAGAATGCAGGATCGATATTTGAGTCATCTGAGGCTGATGAGGCAGAGCAAGACTTTTGTCATTGGAAGCCAAAGACCGCAGATAAGGCAGCAAAAATCATAGCCTTCGGTTCGTACTTAGCTGCTAGCCAATCTCATTCGTACCAGAATATTCTCGTGTTTCTAGACCAGGATTCAGTATTGGGTAACGTTGAGCAACATACGAAGTTTGCGGAACTATTTGGCGAGCAAGTATTAGCACATTCAAACCACAATTTAGGGCACTTTCGACTTGGATCAGCGAAGTCCGATGATGGTTCGCTTGTGATAGAAGACGCGCTTTCTATCGCCGATTTAGCTGCAGGTGCTTACTCCGATGCACTTGCGGACATGGAGTTTCCGCTTGTGGATGGGAAAATTTCTACGTTTTTTAATCCATCCAAAAGATTGAAATGGAAGGCCAAGAAAATTGGTGCATGGCTTACTGAGCGACAAAAGAACCTTGAGGTTGTCAACCTCATTTTTTTCCCAAAGAACGCGTCAGGATATTACGCGGTGCTTCTCGACGACGAGTTGCGACTTCGCTTGGATTTGAGTTTGGCTAATTCCTAACAGTTGGGCTTGAAGTGGTCCCGGAAAACTGGACAGTTGGCCAACGTGTATCCTAAACCTTTAAAAGGATACGAGAATGGCGAGCCGGATTGCACCGACTGTGTTCAAGCTGGGAACGCTGGCGGGTGGTGCCACCTGTTTGGAATGCCAACAGGCGTGACGCTAACTCTTGAAGGGGCCTGCGGCACCAATTGGCAAGGCATTGTAGCTGCTGAAAGCTACAGGTGAGCGTGGAGCTATAGTTGCGTAAAGCATTGCCAACACCTCGGTTTTATTAGAGCGGCTTTTTAAAATGGCTACCAATTCGCTTAGTTCCTACTGGGCGCGGAAGTGCTTGGGAAAATCAGCCGCTTACTCCGGAACGCTTAGCCCTTCTGACAGGGATTCTTCCACGTCCAACAGATCGTCCAATGAGAGTTTTGCTTCAGCTGCAAGTAACAAGTCGGATAAGTGTTCAAGTCGGCGAGGTCCGGGCAGGGGGATAACATTTGGTGCTATTGATCGGACCCAATGAAGTACCACTGCGGCAGGAGGGACTTCATATTTCGAGGCCAGGCGCGTGATAGCGTTGCTCAGGGTGTCGGGGACTGAACTTCCAGGGTTGCTAAAGCTAGGTAACTTTGAGCGATAGTCATCGCTGTCCATTTCTGCAGCCCTTGTTTTTGTCAGCAAGCCGCGGGCCAAGGGCGCATAGGCCATAAAAACAGCTCCGAGTTCAGCAATATCTGTTGGACTTCGCAAAGAATTTGAACCGCTCAACGGTGACAGCTCGTTTTGGATTGCTGCCACACTGCAGCGTGCATTTATTGAATGGGCTCTATCTATTCCGGTCCCAGATAAACCAAATGCGTCAACTTTTCCTTCTGAAACAAGTTCATTCACCGCGTCAGCCACCTCGTTGTCATCAACATTAGGGTCCGGTCGGTGTTGAAGAAGCAGATCAATTCGGTCTCTCTTCAGGCGCCGAAGTGACTCTTCTACCGAAGCACGGATGACAGCTGGGCGACTGTCGCGAAGAAGCGAGCCATCTTTTTGCTCATAGAGGCCGAATTTTGTCGAAATGAACGTGCCCGGATCGTGGCCTAATACATCTCCTAGAAGTTCTTCGTTCGCGCCATTTGCATATAGTGGAGCGGTGTCAAAAAGACGGAAACCCAGATCGGCTGCCCTACGGACAACAGATCGCGCCTGATCATTGGGTACATGGCCATAAAGGCCTGTAATGGCCATACATCCGACGCCGATCCGATATGGCCCGGCAAATGTAGCTGCAGCTTCCGACGCCTGTTCACGAACTGTGCTGTTCATGCAGTGGTGGCGCAGCAAACCGCGATCTCAATAGACAACTCGACATTGTCACTCTGCAACCTGTGGCGATCAGGAGCGATGTGATTCATCACATCCGAAATCGCAGTTCCAGCGGCTATCCTAAAACTCTGGTCTCCATCACGGCCAGGTCCCAGAGGTATTGTTGGGTCAAGTTCAGTTTCGAAAACCAGGTCATACTCACCTACCCATGATGCGCAGATGGCTTCAAGCCGCTTCAGTTTGTCTCGCTCCAAAGTCCGATTTGTCACGCTCAATGCGGCGAGAAGATAGCCCAATGCATCCGGTACCGGTCGATCAATGAGGACGACATCAGCTTTCAGAGCTGCAGACGCCTCGAGGCGAATTGCTTGTCCGATGAGCCAGGAAGTGCTTTCAAAAGTATGGTCTTTCAAAATTGGAAAACCGTTTTGCCGAGCCTCCTCAGCGCTGTCATGCACATAGGCGACCTTAAGGCCGGTGGACTCCAATACGGTTTTCAAACGCTCGAGAAAACTGGTCTTTCCCGTGGAATGTGTACCTGCGACGGCTATCTTCCGTATTTTTTTCATAAGAACGAACCCTGTTGCCCCAAAGTGATGTCAACTCTAGCCAAAGCATCTTTTCGATCCGCCTGAGACAGAGGTTCAAGCAACCGATCAAACAAAATTGCAGACATAGCAGCGTCATATGGGGCCGAATGGGCGGTGCCGCCTCCTATTGCCAGACTTGCGGCGCTTGTTAGGTCCAGTGCCGTTCCGAGGGCTTCGAGCCCATATTTTTCTTGTTCGGGTAACAAAAAACGAGCCAGTTTCAATGTGTCATAGGCTGCTGTCGGCGCCCAGTCTGGCAAGACCGAAGTCAACGCCTCCAACTCAACCCTCACATTGTGACCAACGATTGGGCATTGCTCTATCCAAAGATAGATATCATCAATCACTTCTTCTATTGGCGGTTCATCTACAACATCGTCGTTCGTTATTCCGTGAATTCTTGTCACAATCGGCGTGATGGGTGTAGCTGGCCTAAAGCGCCAATTTTTGAAGTTCCCAGTCAGCTTACGGCCGTCCATTTCGACGATCGCGAGTTCGACAATTTCTGGTGGGTTGGCACCGTTCCCTTCAATATCAATTGCCCACTGTCGGTTCATTCTGCCCAACCTTCTTCCGCTCGACCATGGCGCCCAGGAAGATGAGGATGAGCGCGATCATGCACTTGAAAGCCTGTCGCATGTTGAATGAAATAGCGCTGCTGTTCTGTGCTGTTCGCAACTGACACATGTCCGGGATGGACTTCCATACTGCTATTCTCCAATCCAACTTGGACCGAAAGCGCCTTCAACAGATCGAAAGAGGGCACAATATGCGACTTCGCGCAAATTTCCTTTTGGTGAGATGGGCAAATGTCGCAGATCCGTTCGATACCATAGTGGCCGTTATAGTCCGGCACTCCATGCGCAAAAGCAACGGCACAAGAAGTTTTTCGGAACAAAGACAGTCCGTCAAACTGCCGTTGAATTTTGTTTTCGACGGCGCGGGGCAAGATCTTGCGACGGGCAATATCTTCATAGAGATCCGGTACATTGACAGATCGAAGATAGTCCCGGATTTCCTTTCTGTGAAACAGGCCGGTGTAGACAGTCGCGTCTGCGTAACGGCTCAGATTTGCAGCCTTCGCTATCTGTTCGTCGCTATCGTTTAACCCGGCGACAATCGGTCTCCAGTACAAAACCCGGCGAACTCTCGAAGCGCCTTCTGCTAACGTTTTGAGGGATCTCTCCGCGATAGCACTGTCTATCGGCTCAATACGCACGTCGGTTATTCCGGACCAAGTGACCAAGACAGTTACGCGTAAATGCTTCAACGTTTCCAGTCGTGCCACATCCTCCTCTGTCACTTTCCAACGTGTGATGACAAGTACGTGGTTGGTCAGCCTCAGCGCATCAAGTAACTCCAGAGTTCGGTGCAGATGCTCTTTGACCTTCGGGAGGAACGGGTCTGTCGCCCTATTAAAAATCTGCAAAGGAGTATGGTGCGGTTGGAAAGCAGCGTGTGTGACGAGTTGATCCACCGCGTCCTCGTCGGACACAATGAGATGAGGACGCTTCATATCGAAGTTTTCGAACAAATGACGGACGCAGTAGCCACAATCCAACGGGCATCCAACAACGTGATTAAGGCTGAGCCCTGATTTGCGGTATTCGATTACCTGAGATAGATCGGCTGGTAGATTTTTGGGAGCGGCCCGCAAGCCGGTTTTAGCAAAAGTCATATCTGGGTCGAATGGCACTGGTTAGTCCTATTAATGAGCTCACCGATTGATCGCGGTAGAGTAATTGGGTTAAGCACAATTTAGCGGGAGCGCTCTGGCTATTCTTTGCGAAGCCTCCCTCCTTTCCATAGTTAACGATGTTCACCGTTTTCATCCTGACGCAGAAACGCTCGCAGCTTTTCCAAAGCTTCGACTTCCACAGCCAGAGCTTGATCAAGCTTTGTGACACCGTCTCCATTGGCAGGTCGAAATGCACGGCTCAGGGTAATATCTGATGCCGCGCGCGCGGACTTTACGGTTCCAAGTAGTTTCACGTATTCATTGTGCCAAAATGCGCCGCCTTTTTCGTCGGGACGCGTAACGAGACGCAGAAACGAGCTAACGACACTGGAGTTTTTCCGATTGGGATCGTCCCATTTTACGGTAATTTTGTCGCCCTGAGGCTCTTCACAGATGGTTCCGAGGCCAAATCGGTTGTGATCGACTCGGTCACCCCATTGGAACGTTTCGGACGGTTTTTGGTTCATGCATTCGCCATTCATTGGGTTGATTGATGCTTTTGATTGTGCGGTAGCGCCCTTTTCGGGGTTCGCTCGATAGATGCCTCTGCATACTTAATAATGGCAATTTAGTGGTGGCTTCAGCACGCCCTCTACGGATCGCATTCCTTCGGCAACCTCGAGGCCAGATTGCGTAAGTCTGAAAACTTGGATTTCGCCCACGGTTTCTTTTTCTGCTAAACCTGAAGCCACGATAAGTTCCAGATCGCTTCGGAGTTCCTCAACACTACCAGTCAATCCTATGGCCGTCAGCAGATCGTCGAGCAGTAGCTCGTTCAAGCGGTATCGAGGTGCGCGTGACAGGTGTCGGAGTATCGCTAATCTCCGATGCGCTTGTTTCAACACCACCAAAGGATCCGGTTTGTTTTCCTTTTGTCCCATTGCTTATCTATTGCTGTCCAAATTATTCTGGAGGCTGATCATCCAACCTCCCTCTGTCGCAGACTGTCGGTGATGACGTCGATCTCTCGTTTCAAACGCTGCCCCTGGTAAACGAGCGATGTCTCATGGCGAGCGTATTTTCCTTGCCGGTCTGCGCTTAGCCAGTTGTATGAACCGATGCACAGCTGACTGGTACCAATCGCTACGATCTTGCTGTGCAGCTGTCTGGTCTTTCGCAGTTTGATTCCGATATCGGACAATGCACGCTCCGCGGTTTCAAGCTGGCTGACGCCATCACTGTTTAGATTCTCGTTCAATTTGGGATCAGCGAAGATTTCGATCTCAGCCCCTCGTGCTACGGCATCGCGCAAGCCATCGAACAAACCTGCACGTTTCATAGTCGAGGTTATGATCCATGGACTAACGATCACGAACCGGTCCGCGTCGGAGGCCAGTGCTTTCAGAAGGAAGGTGTCGTGTTCGGTAGCATCGCGCAAAGTGATCAACTGCCCCAAATCTGGTTGCAGGTCGGTCCTGGGTTCCGACTGGAAATGAAGCGTGTTGCCTTCCTCCGCGAACAGGAAACTCGCGAGCAAGGCGCGGGGTGTGCCCGGCGCGGCGTTTGAGAAGACGTCCATGTCGCCAAAGACCAAAAAACTGTCTTTCGCACGGGAAACGGTCACATTCAGCATGCTCGGGGATATGTCGATGAATGATCCGTCCGCGTGTTTCGAATAGACTGGCGAAAACAACACAACTGGTCGCTCTGCGCCCTGCAAAGAATGAACAGTGCCGATCGTCATCCCAGTACGCAGATCGGCATCGATCCCATGCGCCGCACATGCCTGCCGAAGCTCGCGTACCTGTCGTCCAAAAGGCGTGACGACACCGACGATCTGCTCAAGTGGTTTGCCGTATTTCGCTTCAAGGGAGGAACGGTTGTCCTCCAGCCAAGCCGCGATGGTACGTGCTTCAACCGCATTCGATCTGCTGCCACCTGACTTCGTCGCGATCCCGTCGATATGAAGGTATCCGATGGCAGGCAACCCATTGTTGTCCTTGGCCGTACCACGTTTGGGCTGCAGCGCGCCTTTGTAGCACAGAGCATTGCAATAACCGATGATCTCATCATAACAGCGCCGGTGTTCGAACAGATAGAGACCCTTCTCCAATTCCGGGTAAGGGGTGAACGCGCAGGATTCCTGGGCGAGGTGCATGGCGCTGCCACCAACCGTTCGCAGGCCGCGGGATGAGACAGCCTGCAGATCCTCAGAAGAAAAATCGGACGGCAGGATGTCACAGTCCTGCAAATTGCCGATGTCGACCGGGCCGGGCACAGAAGAGATCGGTTCGATTTGTTGGGTGTCGCCGATGACGAGGGCACGTTTGGCCAACGCAAAAGATGCAGCCGCAACCTCGGGCAAGACTTGTCCCGCCTCGTCAACAATCAACAGGTCGATGAAATTCAGAAGATGATGCTCTTTAAAGCCATCAACCGGTCCCTTCGTGAACATCATCTTGCCGGGCAGGCTGGCAAACGTCGAAACCGCACAGGGCGTTAACATCATGCGCCGCCTCCAGCGTGGTACTACCGCGGCTTTTCCGGTTTTCTTGTGCGAGGAGACGATGTCCTTCAGGTTCTCTTCCATTGTCAGCAACCAGCGGCCTTCCCAATAATGGGTGGCCAGCAGAAACAGGCGGAACCGAATGCTGCAATCCGCAAAACGATCAAGTTTTGCGAAATCTTCAACGGGCAATGGGCTGGTGACCCCAAGTGCCGTCACCGCCTTTTCCCAGTTATCTTCCGTGGTTTTCAGAACTTTGCGCAGCGTCTGCGCCCTCGCCAAAGCCGTTTCGCTGTCCTCCAAGGCCCTCGCTGCTTCCGTCACAGCACTGTGTATGGCACGGTCTAGGGCATCAATATCCCGGCAGTCAGACAAGTCTTTTCTGTACCCGGCCTTATCCAGCGCCAACCTCGCACGCAGCAGCCTTTTTCGTGCAACGGACGGCAGGAAGCCAAAAAGGGAGACGAGGAATGACTCTTCCGCCTGATGTTGGTCCCAGGCCATCCTCACGCTTTTCATGCTCTCGACTTCTGCTGCATGCAGGTTCCGGGTAGTGCGCCGTTTTGCTTCCGCAGCCTCCGGGTCGGAGCCAAGTGTTTTTTCTACAGCTCTGCGACTGGTATCCAATGACGCTCGAGCGCTCTCCACGTCAGTGAGCAGTGTGACATCCGCCGATATCTGCCTATGCAACGCTGCCACGATCTTCTTTACATCGGGCTCGACCAATTCCGGAAAGGCATCTGCAGCCGCGTCCAGATAGGCCTGTTTGGCCTTCAGGTAGTAGTCCTGGCTTTCCAGCTTCTGAAAGAACCTTTCGGTTTGGTACTTTGCCGAGGCGCTGGCCTCCCGGGATGCCGCGGGCAGGAACAGGCCAAAACTCTCGATGTCGGGCAACCAGCGCCCTGCAAACGGACCTTCCCCGCGTGCGAAGTCTTTTCCGAAGGCGTCGATAATATTTGTCACCGCCTGATTATTGGTGGATGCGGCGACGATCACAGGAGGTTCTTCTTCAGCCACGGCGGCCCGGATCCAGGCATCGGCGATGGCGGACAAGAGCATGGTGGTCTTGCCGGTTCCGGGTGGGCCGTTGACGGCGAGCACATTGCCCGGAGATTGATCCGAGAGGCAGGATAGGACCTGCCTCTGTTGATCGGCCAGCGCAAACTTGTCATTCGAATGCCCAAGTCGTCTTCCAAAATTGCTATCGACGCCCGGTGTTTCAGCGGTATCCGATGGAGAGGGCAGGGCGTATTGGGTGAGCAGCGGAGTGTCCGGCTTCTCTTTCAGCAGCACATCGTAAAGGTTCAGAATGCGACGCACCGTTGCCGATGCGCCATCGGACGTCTCGAGAAACCCTTCACCAATGGATTTGTAGTCATCGTCACCGCGTGGCCAATCTTGAGCAACGGAATCCACCATCTTGCGACAATGAGCCAAGTATTGCTTCCAGGGAGATTCACCGTCTTTCAGCAACAGTGGATGCTCTGTCAGGAAGCCGTCCAGATCTTCGACCGTGCCGATGGAGAAAACGCCTTGCGGGATCGGAGCCAGAACATCCCGCGCGATTGCGTTCCGGGTTGGTGTGATAGTCCCTTTCCGGTCTATGTAGCCTTCCGTGACCACCGGAGCCACGATTTCCGGCATTCTGTCCCCAACGGCGGAACCATGAGAACTCTTTCGTGCGGTCACCAGCGGCCAGAACCGGACCGAGACTGTATCGACGTCCTTGTCCTTACCATCGAAGATTTCCTCGACTTGGTCCGATGGTAACTCTCCGGACTTGAGTGTTTCAGGTGATAGCGACACAAATTTGCTGCGATCTTCGTGTCGGAACTTACCTTCTCCGAGTGCCCCATCGGCGAGGGAGGCGCGCCAGTAGCGGAGAATGTTCTCTTTATTGAGGGTCATGGTTTCAACGTACTTTTCGAATTTATGGTCGCGCAGGATGAATAGCGCCTTGGTGTTTCTAGTTCTGGCTTATTAAATCGCAACGACAGTCCTTTGCGGGAAAGAGTGTATGCACTTTCAATTCAAATTTATTTCTCGCCTTACCGGAAGATGCAATCAGTGAAACATCGTGGGTCTCGCCGGCATGATCCAGTAAAAACATGCTTCAGTCGCCACTTTTGAGGGATATTCCGGATCAAGCCATTCGGGGTTTCGGCTGCAGGTCGAGCAAGAACGCCAATACGGCCAACTGGAGGACATTCTGGAGTATTTCGATGCACACCAGATCGGCGACACTTTTGCTGGACCTGCAGCCCCGCGCTTGGGCATTTCGTTTCACGAAACAGCACAGCAATTTGATGCATTGCCTGCACGTATCGCTGATCGGGGGCGATTGCGAACGATGCTGGGCGATATTGCGCGCACCTTGCATGTCGGTGTCTTGGCAGATTGCTTCTTCGATCCCTCTTTGGCGCTTTGCCTCAAGGCCGCTACCGATCAGAGCAAGCCACAGACCGCGCTGTGTCAACCATCGAAGTATCCCAACGCCTGCATCCGTGCCCGGCATCTTCCGGCCTGGCAGAAAGCGGCCGTAGACGCCAAATCGCTGTTAAAGGAGAAGCGACTGTCGGATGTGCAACGGTCATCTCTGAAGTCGGAGCACGAGCGTATTTGTGATGTGATCAGGGAGTTTTCAGAGCAATGACATCTTTAATTGAAGCTGATTTAGCCATCGGATGTTGCGCAACTATGACTTGTTCTGCAAAGTCGAAATATGGCTCATAACTCCAAAGGCGAAAGCATAGGCTCACAGCAAGTGGAAGAGAGTAGTATTTGAACAAACTTTTGGGGTCAGGGAATTATTTTTGATGAAATCACTTACAGATCGCTTTGAGTTCGACGATGACGCCGTCGCACCGGGCGATGAAGCCATGCTGCAAGGGACGCTTTGGCGCGTCTATGATAACGCCAATGGCTCTGCCGAAAGAAGGCTGCGGACATGGAAAAAAACTGGGGGAGATATTGACGACGAGTTGCGTTCTCTATGGCGGCACGAAATGCGGCAAGTGCGTCGTCTTATGCGTTATCGTGACGCAAGCGACCTTATCGTCGATGTGTTGGAGGAACTTGAGGACGATCAGGAGTTTGCACTACTTTTAGCCGACCGCGGTGATCCCCTCTCTCCGAGCATGCGCCGTGGACGCTCTCAAGAAGTCCCTGTCGGTCGCAAGCGGATACTGATTTGGCAAAATATTTCCCGTGTCGCACGTGCATTGGGCATTCTTCATGATCAGGCTATCGTTCATGGACGGCTTACTCTAGATTGCATTTTTTCCGAAGGCAGCAACGAGCCGGACTTTCGACTGAGCGGCTTTGAGTGGAGCGTGCGCTTGGAGTCAGAAAAGGACACTGGGCGGGTGGCCCGGTCCCGGAGTCGTCTAAACCTTCCGTGTTCGTTCCGAGCCGATTGGGCCGCGCTCGGAGCTATAGCTGCCAAGCTTCTTGGTGAAGAACACCCAGATCCGGAAACAGGCGTTGGCGGAACAAATACAACGGCTCTTGAGAATGGTGTTCTAAACCTTTTGCGAGTACCGCGGCCGAACCAGCCTCTTGATGCTCAGATCGTCGCACGTGATATCGAAGCGGTAATTGCAGACCTTCGACGGTTGGAAAGTGGTAGGCGCGGCCAGCTGATATTGTTACCCAATCCGACTACTCTCGGTCCTAAGTTGACAGCACATCCCGAGATAGAGATTGATCCTGATGATTTTGAAGCACATTGCAGATGGATTCAAGCAGACCTACGGTCTGACGTTCGCGTTGCAGCGCGTTTTGAGGGTGATGACCGAGAACAATGTGAACTTGTAACTAGTGCATTCCGCTACATCGTCGAGCCTATGCGGCATGCTACCGATTGGCGGATTGGATACCTCAAGTTCTTGATTCCCAACGACGGTAGAGGGACCGGGGCCGCTGAGCCGAGGCAGCTGGACTCACCAGTCCAAGTTGTTCCAAACCGGAAGGAAGCAATTGAAGCGGCTCGACGATTAGGGGCATCGGCGATTGAATGGGATCATTTTGCACGACCTCCTGAGGCCGATGAGCTTGCACCCGCGGATGTCAGAGATGCCCTACTTGCTATCGAAGTGATCGAAGCGGTTGCCGCGACCTTTGATGCTTTCCCAGTCACTCTAGAGCAGACAAACGCTAATGCGGGGCGTGTCGTTCTTCGGCTCCAATCAAGCGCAGATCACCAAAAATTAGTCGAGCAGGCAGGCTTACGTCCTGACGCTGAACGTCTTGCGGATAAGTTGGACAGATCTGATGACACTCCTTGGCGGCTCTCGAATTCTCCCAAACTGGGATGGAGTGGAGCAGGTGATATTGATATTGATTTCATTCAGGCGGAGCTTGCCAGTAGCGGTGGGCAGCAGTACGTCTTCGAATGTTCGGAGATCCCTCAAGGTAAGCTCTACCTCAAGCCGCCACGCGAACTTGGCACAGAAAGCCAAATTCGTCGACGTCTTCGGAATATTGTGCTGCTAGATGGTCGAACCGATGTGACCGTTGGTCTTGATGACCCCTGGAACAGCAGGCGTATTCGTCCGGCAGCTGAATTATCTGGTCCGCCTGATGCAACGTTAGATCAACCTAAATTACGGGCGCTCGAGTTGATCGCTCAGACGGAACCATACGTCTACGTTGTGGGGCCGCCAGGGGTAGGGAAAACCTATCTTGTTTCACGCATGATCCAGCAGATATTGGTCAGCAAACCAAATGCACGCATACTCGTTACAGCTCAAAGCCATGAAGCGTTGAAGAACATCCACGAAACGCTTTCCACTGTGCTGTCCGACGACGTCATTGCAGTAAGGATCGGAAACGACGAAAATCGGTTTGCCGAACTCGACGCGGCGGCACTGGATGCGCTTACGAAACTACGCAGAAGCAATGCGCTCGAGGAACTGTCCTTCGCAAACTTTCGGCGCTCATTAGACGATACGCTGACAGAATATAGCCCAGAGCAAAGCTCACGACCTCAGATGATTGCTCGCGTTGGCGACCTCGTGATGCACTCGGCAAACGTAGTATTGGCCGGTTTGAATTCGATGACGATCAGCGATTTTGCCGAAGGTTCAGAAGAATTCGATTGGCTCATCGTAGAGGAAGCCGCGCGCGCGTTGGGACCAGAGTTGGCTGGTGCCCTGTCCCTCGCACCTCGCAAAGTACTGATTGGCGATCACAACCAACTCCCCCCTCACAGGGCCGACCAGGTTGCGCGACGTTTCGAGCCTGAAGTCGCCAAGAAAATTCTCGAAATAGCCGAAGATCGCCTGGACCTCTCAAGCGAAGCCGAAGAACTCCTACCGATGCTACGAGCACTAGTGAAAGATGACACGCGCTTCAGTGAAACTATCGGTCGTTCGAACCGACTGCTGGAACCCTTTCGTACGTTGGTAACAGAGGACGAGAGAGAAGCGGAACTGAACGGGAAAAGTCATCGACGAGTTTCAGTGACTCTTACCGAACAGCGAAGGATGCACCCAACCATAGCCGAGGTGGTATCTCAAGTTTTCTATACGGGTAAACTCACAACTGCAGAGGATGCAGAGGTGCGGGATGACCCGTTCAAGGTGACTGGTGTGTTGCCCTCTGACCCAATCGTTGTGATTGACTTCCCCAGCCTTCAAAGCACCGATCGAAAGTATGCCTTCGAACAACGACAAGGAAAATCCCTTTCGAATCCAAGCGAGGCAGATGAGATAATCCAAGCCCTAGGATGTTTGGAGGGAAATTCCCAGAATGGTGACGAGCCCACCCTCGCGATCCTATCGCCTTACAAAGGTCAGGTGGAGTTGATACGGCAAAAGCTGCTCCAAGCTTTCCCTCATTCTGGGGCTCCTAAAGGATTTCGGCCAGTCCGAGAGGATCTTGGGTTTGTCGGCACAGTCGATGCATTTCAAGGAAGTGAGGCGGATGTAGTCTTACTTAGTTTGGTTCGCAACAACAGTAAGGTAGGAGGCGGAGGACTCGGTTTCTTGCGGGACCGCCGTCGAATGAACGTCGCGATTAGCCGCGCAAAGCACAAACTAATTATCGTTACCAGCATGACGTTTATGGATCTCGCAGCCAAAGGAATGAACCCTAGTGGAAAAGACCCCAAATGGGTGTTTGTTCGAGATTTGGTGAGGGAACTACGGGAACGGGATAACAATTCGAGTGGGGTCCGCTTCTTGAAGCCGGGAGAGTTGGGCTAATGCAATCTGTTTTCTTATCAGCCGTACGATGGCGGTTTCGTGCATTTGTTGCGCGGCAGCAGCGATGGACGTCGCTACACGAAGCGGTATTACTTAAGCTTGTTCGCGCGCAAGCTTCGATGGGCGAATTGGGTGAACAATTGGCGATCGAAGCGCAAATCCTTACGGCGACGATCTCGCGGCTAATGCGTGCTGGACTTGTTGAGCTCACATTCGAAGAAGGGATCGGTTACTTCAGAGCGACGGGATTGGGTGCAGATCTAATAGCATCTGGCGCAGAGCCGCGTGTCGATGAAGAAGTACGCCCGCGACCCATAAGTGCTGTGTTTCTGCCTCTGACCGGTAGTATCATGCGAACTTCCGACGTTCGATTTGTACCTTCAAAAGACAGTCGGCTAGATGCTGGGATGTTGATCCCGCTCGCTCATGAGTTGAACAACAGAGAGCAAATGGAAACGATTTACGACCGTTTGACAGAAACCGTTCGGTTGAGACCAAACGAAGTCGTGCGTTCAATAGATCCCAAATCAATCGATATCCGCGAAGGGTACTTAGAAATTCGTCAAGAAACTCTAGCAAACTTAGCGGAAGATGACGCGCGGAAAGTCGCCATTCTGGTGAAATCGCGACGTAGTGGGGCGTTGGCCAAGGTTGCACCAGTAACGGAGCGAAAGCGGCTGTCTCTTGAGCCACAGACGATTCGTTGGGACCCAGACGATGTGGTCATCGGCGGCTCCAGTCACAAGTCTCTTCTCGAAAAGATCGTCAAGGCAGCAACCGACCGTGTCGTGATCCTCTCCACCTTTATTGACGTGGAAAACGTCGAGGATGTCTGGCCCATCTTTGAAAACGCTGCCGAAAGAGGTGTACAGGTCGATCTTCTGTATGGTGTCGCAGGAGAAGATGCAGGCAAACATTTGGAGAGGGCACAACTTCTCTCTGCGCGCATTGCATCATCTCGGCATTCGAGCCGGATCCGGATGCACAAGCAGTCAGTTATGTCTCATGCGAAATTTCTGATCGCTGACGATGGAGAAGGAGGTTATCTGGCGGTAACAGGCTCGTGCAACTGGCTTTCGACACCGTTTAGAGCTGTAGAGATATCGGTTGTGCTGCGGCACCCACCTTTAATCGCTCAGATTGCGGCTGTGTGCCGTACAGCCTTCTCTAATACCCCGCTTTCGAATGACCTTGTATCATTTCTGGGAGCGTTGAACCGTTGGGGTGACGCCATCGTTCAGACGTCTTTGTCCCCTGACATTGAGGGAGTTACGGTTAGAATTGTTCCTGCGAACGAACATGCTGGCATTATAAGAAGGGCCGCCACGGAAGCGAGGGGCCGTTTGGTTGTTGGCTCACATCGATTTGGATCAAGTGCAGAACAGGCCATGTTGGTAGCAGCTGCAAACGCTGCTCGGAACGTGACTGACATGCGGGTAGTCTACACTCAGATCCGAAAACCCCAATTCCGAAGCGATGTGACCGCACTGCGTCGCGAGTACGAACCGAAAGGTGTCAAATTCGTACACTTAGACACGCAGAAGAAGCGGACGCCGATTCACGGAAAATTCCTGATATGGGATGGCGATGATGCGGTCGTCACTAGCTTAAATTGGGCATCGGCGACGGTTGGTGACGAGGACTTGACGTCAGAGATTGGAATTCATTTGTCCGGACCGAATGTGGGCGATACCGTTCTTAGGAAACTGCAAGAAGTTGTCCCTCAGATCGACGGTGATTTTAGGACCAAGCCCAAGGAAAAATAGATGTGCTCCTTTGAATTTTATTGAGCAGATTAGCTGAATACATCGGAGTACTGCAGAGATACAACTTACCCATAAAGCAGATGTTAGGTTAGAGCTGTTTCCTGACCGCAGTGCTTTTCCCTTTTTTGTTGGACGCCATTTTTTGGGGCTAGTCTCAGATCTCGTGTTTTTGAGTGTTGAGATTGCTCAACAAGGGCCTTTTCTTAGTTGACTGTCAGGATAATGCGCGGAATTGACCGCCGCCTTCAGCTGCGCATCCCTGGGGATCGTGCCCACCGTGCGCCATGCCGACTATATTGGATCGTGGTTGGAGATTATGCGCGGGGATAAAAATCGGGAAGACCGGCATGCAGCCGGATGTCAGCAAGACCCCCGGCCAGGGCAGGGGAGCGCAGTGTTTAGACCGAAGTCCTGGACATTTCTACGCCATCCGGCCGAGAACCGTTGGGTAAAAAAATCCATTGGCGTGCGCTGTGGCCGCCTGGCTGTGCATTCAAATTTTACAGGGCTTGCTGATTTCCCCGCGTCGGTGCACCGACGATGCGCCCTTTCTGACGATTTTTCACTTGGCACGCAACCGGTTGGGGGCGGGTTATGCGAGGTTAATGGTGCCGGACATCTCGACGCACCGGTGCCAGTTTGCTCAACTGTTGCACCGGTAAAGTCAGAGGCGGGCAGGGGAGGAGGGACGGGTTTGAGATCGGGAGAGAGGCTCCCGGTGCCCGTTGCGGAGTTCCCCAAATGACCCAACAAACCACCGCCGCTGCGGTTCCAGACACCAATGCCGAAACCGCGCTGATCGCGTCTCAGAACGACCAGTTCCGCCGTGCAATTATCGACGCTCCAGCCAAACCGGGCACGATCGCCGGTCGTCTTCTCGTCACGCCTGGCGTGGTCGATCACGGGCCTGCCTTCATGCAAGAAGCAATCCAGCTCACCGCCGAATTTGATGCCTTCAGCCCGGATGCCGATCCCTATGCGCTGCATGAGATGGGTGTGTTCGAGGTACAGGGCCAGACGGTCTGGTGGCGCATTGATCTTTATGATCGCGACTACGGCTATGGCACCGAGGTGCCGAGCGACCCTGATCAGACCCGGCGTGTTCTGACTATTCTGCTGCCCTCGGAATACTGAGGGCGCAGCGCTCCCAATCACAAGTCTGGTGCCAACGGCTGCCGTCTTTCGAGGAAGAGGGTGGCCGTTTTTTGTGTGACGGGTTTGAGGGCGCGAGAGAGTGACCGGGCCCGTCTTCGAAACCTTCCAACGGAGACACGATATGGCACGGTCCCAGAAAATCACCTTGTCGCAGGCACGCGGCATTCCTTTTAACAAACTTACCCTGTCGCAGAGCAATGTCCGCAAGATCAAGGCGGGCGTGTCGGTCGAAGAACTGGCCGAAGACATTGCCCGGCGCGGTTTGCTGCAAAGTCTGTTTGTGCGTCCTGAACTGGACGAGAATGGCGCGGAAACTGGCAAATTTGAGGTGCCTGCCGGAGGGCGCCGTTATCAGGCGTTGGCGCTGCTGGTGGGCCAGAAACGTCTGAATATCACCGCCAAGGTCCCCTGCATTGTCCGCGATCCCGCCGATGGCATCACCGCGGAGGATGACAGCCTAGCGGAAAACACCCAGCGGGCAGCGCTGCATCCGCTGGATCAGTTTCGCGCCTTTGCCGCCTTGCGTAATCAGGGCCTCGGCGATGAAGAGATTGCCGCTGCCTTTTTCGTCACTCCGCAAGTGGTGAAACAGCGCCTGAAACTGACAACCGTGGCACCGTCATTACTCGACGCTTATGCAGACGAGGAAATCACCCTCGAACAGCTTATGGCCTTTACTGTGCACCCTGATCATGCGCGGCAGGAGGAGGTCTGGGCCGCACTCAAGGATAGCTGGAACAACAACGCACATTGCATCCGTCGCACGCTGACAGAAACCACCGTCCGGGCACAAGACCGCCGTGCGCGCTTTGTTGGCGAGGAGGTTTATGAGGCTGCGGGCGGGACCATCCTGCGCGATCTCTTCGACAGTGACAATGGCGGGTATCTCAAAGATGCGGCGTTGCTGGATCGACTGACCATGGAAAAGCTGAAGCTCTGCGCCGATGAAGTCGCGGGCGAAGGTTGGAAATGGGTCGCAGCCAATATCGAATATCCCTACGGGCATACGCGTGAGTATGGCCGGGTGCAGGGAATGGAGGTGCCTTTGAGCGAAGCGCAACAGGCTCGGCGCGATGTGTTAGTTGCGGAGAATGAGGAGATTGAAGCCAAATACGCGGAAGCGGATGAATATCCGGATGAAGCTTATGATCGCATGGAAGAGATCGAGCAGGAGCTCCAAGCCTTCGATGATCGACCGCTGGTCTATTCGGACGAAGACAAAGCACAGTCGGGCGTGTTCCTGAGTATTGATCATGACGGGTCTCTGAAACAGGAGCGTGGCTGGGTGCGCCCTGAAGATATTGCGGGTGAGGATGAAACCGATCCACAATCGGCAGACGGCAGCGAGCCTGGTCCGTCCGCGACTGTGACTGTTGGTGATCCCGAACCTGAAGCGCCGGAAACCATCAAGCCTCTGCCCGACAAACTGCTTGTGGAACTGACCGCCTACCGGACGCTAGCGCTGCGCAATGCGGTGGCGGGTAATCCGGAGGTGGCCCTGGTCGCACTCCTGCACAAGCTGGTACAAGACCTGTTCCACCGTACCTACCTGTCCGGCGCATCCGTCGAGGCCAGTATTCACGAAAGCCGCTTCCCGGAGCGCGGTCCCGATCTCGACAGCTGCCCGGCGGCCCAGGCCATCGACCAGCGTCACGAGGATTGGAAAGCGGAAATTCCCAAGGACGCAACCGCGTTGTGGGATTGGATCGCGGCGCTGTCGCAGGATCAACAGCTGTCGCTTCTGGCACACTGTGTCTCCTTTGGGGTGAATGCTCTGCACGAGAAGCCCAATGCCTATGGCGGGGCCGGCGTGACACCTCATGGGCTTGAGCGCCGGATGTCGGAAGCAGACCGCCTGGCCAAAGCGACGGGCCTCGATCTGGTCGCCGATGGCTGGGTGCCCACTGCGGACAATTATCTCAGCCGGGTATCCAAGCCACGCATTCTTGAGGCGGTCGGCGAAGGCGCGGGAGAGCAGGCTTCACAGCTGATCGACCACCTGAAGAAAGGCGACATGGCCAATGAGGCTGAGCGCCTTCTGGCAGATAGTGGCTGGTTGCCCGAGCCGTTCCGCCTGTTTGAAGACGTGGAACCAGAGGTTGCCGAGTCCGATCTGCCGGAATTCCTGACTGAGGATCAGGACGCGGATGTCCCGATCGCTGCCGAGTGAGCAGCATCAATTCAAAGTCCGTCACATTCATCGGCCTGCCCTTATGGTGGGCCGATTTGTTTCAAGGAGAGACATCATGTCTGCACAGACCATCTACGACACAGCGCCACTTGGCTCGCTCATCCGCTACTCCGACGGGACCAAAGAACCGCCGGCCCGACACCACCGCAAACTGGCCGATTGGCAAAGGCGCAACGGCATAGCCCGGCTGGTAAGCAAAACAGCACCAAAAGAAGGTACGTTCTCGCTTCCCGGTTCGATCACCCTGCATGAGGGTGACTTCGCATCCAATGGCGTGATCTGCATGACTTTCTTGCGGACGCATGGTCTGCACAGCGCATTGCGGTTCGAGATCGTCCAGAAACCCAATGCAGGGTCGGTACGGATTCTGAATGAAACCGGCGGTCAAACCGAGTTGCTGCATCTCGCAAAAGACCAGGAAACGGCCGAAATCTGGCTGGCCGAAAAAGGCTATCGCAATGCCCGCTGTGAGACCGTTTCCGACAGTGAATGACTAGGTTTTTTCAACATCGCCCGGAAACAAATGCCGGGCGCTTCATCCTTCAAGGAGAGTGCCAATGTCCATTCCAGACCATGTTAGGAATAACTTCACAACGCTTCTGCGTGCCGCTCATGATGACCGACTGGCTTTGGTGGAATGCGCGGAAACAGCGACGGGTGAATTCCGGCACGTCGTTTGCGCCGTCAATGTCGAGGAAGGCGTATGTCAATTGGTGCCATTTGGTCATCTCTGCGAGGAAAACCCATTTGACCTCTATACCCCACCTATGCAGGACGCGGCACATGCTGACGGTTGATGAGATATTCGCGGATGATCTGAAACGGCCAGTGGCCGATCGGTCTTTTCCCTGGGAAGAATGCCGCAGCGGCATGCGCGTCGTCGTGGAGCCGAAACCCCATTGGGCGCGTGACCTCCGGGTCTATCGTTTGACCGAGTGCTGGTATTGTTACTTTCAGGATTGGCAAGAGAACGGGGTTGCCGCGCAATTCTTCGAACATCCGGAAACCTGCGGTGACCATGTCCTGATGAGCGCCCGCGCATTGATTGTCCGTGAACTTGCCGACGGGCTCTGGACAGAGTGAAAGGTGGTCCGGGACAGGGTGAACCTGTCCGATCGAGAGCGAGGGCGGGTTCGTCCTGTCCCGCTCTCATCCGAAAGGGTCCCGATGACCGAGAAAAATACACCTTTTGACTTTGCTGCATCAATGTCGCGCTTTGAGGCGGATCGCGCCGCCTACCAGACCGAGGCCGCCCGTTTGCGCGTGCAGAACAAAGCTACCCTGTTTGAAGCCCTCAAGTCCCATGACATCACTCAGGTTGTGGTCAGCTTCGATGGCTATGGGGACAGCGGCCAGGTTGAAGATGCGGAAGCCACATCAAACGACAAGATCGTCGCGATGCCCGATGATATCGTCGAACTGACCTTTGCGCGTCATGGCCGCGAGTCTGAGACCCGAGCCGAGCCCTTGCGCGAAGCGATCGAAAGCATGGCCTATGATTGCCTCGAAGAGACCCATTGCGGATGGGAGAACAATGACGGGGCCTTCGGCGAGTTCATTTTCCGTGTCGGGGACGAAACCATCACGCTTGACTACAACGAGCGCTACACCGCCACCGAATCCTACGAATATGAACTCTGAGGACAACGATCATGGCACATCCTTACCACCATGCGCTCTCCTCGGTGAAGAAATGGGGCGGCGAGGTCGATGACTACCTCCCCATCCATAGCTGGTTTGACGCCAGCAAGGAGATTACCGCCGACTTTCGCCACCGTGCCCTGCGCCACCATGCAGAAGGTATCTTTATGGCCGAAACCATCTTCGGCCCGACGATCACGCTCTCCACTGGCCGGGTCATTCCGACCCGGTGGGTGGGTGAGCAGCATGTGAAGGAAGACCTGGGACATATCCCGTCTTTTGCGGATTGGGTCCATGCGATCCGACCCGAGCCCTGGATGGGGCGGACACAGAAGATCGAGCCGCTGGTCGAGCCTGCGCTGTCTGATGCTGTGCCAGCCGACGGATAGAGGAAGAGGAGGGTTCGGGTTTCCATGACGGGTTGAAGGCCGGGGGAGAGGCTCCCGGCGCCCATCATCGGAGAACCAGCCATGAACGCTTTTGTTTCAGACTTCCAAATCGATGCAGCACCGGCCCTGATCGGCGACACGGGCCCGTTCACCCTGTCCTGCGTCGGCGAGACCATCACCCATGATCCTGATCTGGGAAGTTACCCCGTCTCGACCAGCATTCAGATCGGCCGATTTCGCAGCTTTGCCGGGGCCGTCGCCTGCGCCGAACGGCGCGGGCGGCAGGTTAACCTCTGTGTCGATGCCTTCCAAAGCTTCACGCCAAATCTGCTGACCATCACTGACAGACACCTGCGCCTGTGTCTGGGTGGTCAGATAGCGGCGTTCGATTTCGACTGGTGCACCCCGGTGACCACAGATGTCGAAGCGCGCAACGTCGTGCTGGAAGCATCCAGCATCCGCTCTCGCGCCATGGCGGCGCTGGATCGCGACGAAGGTGATGAGGCTCGGCGGCTTCGCTTTCAGGCGGCGGTGCTGGAGGTGCGTCTCATCGATCCCGTTTGGCGCTTTGCCGACCCGGTACGCGCTGCGCGCGCGGCCTGATCCTCTTTCCAAATCAAAACCCCGGTTTCACGACCGGCAAAATTCCATTCGGGAGGCATAGAATGCCGGACTTATCTCACCTTCACCGCCCCACATATCCGTTGCGGCTGTTTTTTGATTGCTCAACGGCGCATCTGAAACAGTCAACGTATGACATGCTTGAGCTGATGGCCGATGGCGGGGCGGTTCTCACCGCATCAACGCCCTATGGCTGGTTTGTCTGGGCGGAAGAAGACCCGCAGCCAGACCTGCCGGATGAGCTTGCCGCGATCATGGCCCATGCTCGGTCCAAGGGGGCCGAATACATCCTCTTTGATTGTGATGCGCCAGAGAACCCCGACTTGCCGGTTTTTGAGGATGCGGGCTGATCCCGGGTTTTCAATTTCATCTTCACTGCCCGGGCCTGTCCCGGGCAAATTACTTCAGGAGGCCACCATGGCTGACTACTTTACCCAATTCTCTTGCCTGCTCGATGTGCTGACGCCAGAGAATGCAGTCTCTGCTTTGGAGATTTACGCTGCCAACCAGCAGGAACCGTCGGACCAGTCAAATTTTTCCGATGGTTTTGAGCTCATGGTTGCCGAAGATCAGGGAGGCCATTGGCTTTTGATAGCCGATGGTGGCGCCGGTGATGTCGAGGCCCTGATCACGTTCGTCAAACACTGCGCTGTCACATTTGATCTGTCGGGTCTGTGGGGCTTCCAATACGCCAATACCTGTTCCCGTCCCCGTCCCGATGGTTTTGGTGGTGGGGCATATGTGCTTGATCTTTCAAGCGGGGAAACCGTTGATTGGACCAACTGTCCGACGCCGCGAAAACCGACGCACGGGATTGGTATCGCGCACGGGCCTTCGACTATGAGTGGTACAGTTTCCTGTTTGAGGATTTTGGCAGTATTTGCGAGATCCTCGGCGTGCATCTCAAGACCCGGCCCGTGAGCCTGATGGGTGGTGGTATCCGACAGGACCCCTGTATCTGGTTTACCGGCTTCTGGTCTCAGGGCGATGGGGCATCCTTCGAAGGATACTATAGCTATGCCAAGAGTGCCACGTCTGCAATACGGGCCTATGCGCCTTCGGATGATGCTCTGCATCGGATCGCCGATGATCTGACTGCCATTCAGCGGCGCAATTTCTACCAACTCAGCGCCGACATCGGCAAACAGGGCCGCTATTCCCATGAATATTGTATGGCGATTGCGGTGACGCGGGACAGCCCGGTCTGGCAGGACATGACCGCGGACGCCGAGGAAAATGTCATCGAGGCGCTCCGTGATCTGGCGCACTGGCTTTATCGAAAGCTGGAATCTGAATATGAGTACCTGTCCTCGGACGATGTGGTGGATGAGAGCATTTCGGCAAATGGCTTCACCTTCACTGGTGATGGCCAACGGTTCGGCTAATGTCGCTCATTGGGCACGCCGGAGCCATCGCCACGCACAATCCAACACCTCAAATCAGGGAAGGCAGGCCGGAGCCTCTTTGGTGGATCACCAAGGATGGCGACCGGACCTGCCTGAAGCTCTATGAACGACATTACTCCGCTTACCACTACAAAGACGACCGAAAGCGAAAGCTCTTCGCCGGACCGGGTCAGAAAATCGTCCTCAGAACCTGGTCCGGAGATGCCTTCTTTGTCTGGCGCAAATTCATCGACGCCTCCGGTCAAAAAGGTGTCAATTGCGCTGTCTTCCGTAACGAAAGCGCTCACCGCGCCTCGGACCTTATCCGACAGGCTGACCTTGTCGCTGATTTCTGCTGGCCTGGTGAGAGGCATTACACATATGTCAATCCGGCGGCTTTGCGTTCCGGCCGACCGGGTTATTGTTTTGAATGTGCCGGTTGGCGGCGATGCGGACGCACAAAGGGTGGATTGCTTGTGCTGGAGCTGGCCCATAGAGGCCGGGTTGCCGGTTGACTATCTGGAGGTGTGAACCTCTGGATGTCCGGTGTTTTGCCCAAAATTTGGGGTTTACACCGTAGTGATCCACAAATCAGGGCCAGTTTAGTTTCCCACTTCCGTCAATGCGCACTTCTCCAATCGTTAGGGAGAGTAATCCGTCATCTCCGGGCGTTCCGGAAACACCTTCTCTGCCAGTGCTTGCGGATTGACCCGGAACCCCGTTGCTCGCCGTTTGCTGACACCAACCCGGAGCACTACCGCGTGAGCCGGCCGAGCCCGGATTGCCTGCGTGACCAGCTCTGCCTGCTGCACCGGGTAGACCCCCTATTGCATCAATCGATATGCGAGCGTTCTGTGCAATTTCACCGATATCAATTGTCACATCTCCGGCGTCGCCTCCATTGCCGCCTGACCCCCCATTCCCTCCAGCGCCAGCATTGCCTCCGTTACCACCGTTGCCTGGTCCGCGGCTACAATCAAAGGCGCCAGATGCTCCGTTTGATCCAGGTCCCCCAGCACCGCCGTTTCCGCCGTTTCCACCGTCTCCACCGCGGCCACCTGACTGACCGGATACATCGAGTGCAAGATTGCCCTCGAACAGTGCGGCCTCGATTGTAATGATCTCCGCACTTGAACCAACCGTTCCGGCAGTTCCAGGTTGTCCTGCGCTACCATCACCGCCGCGTTGTCCCCCGCCCCCTCCATTTCGTCCTGGAACACCAATCTTGCCGGCTTGTCCGTTGAGTGCCGTGGCATCGACAGGGAACGCACGGATGATTGCGTCTATGGCGACAATTTTTCGCGCCCTAATGGTAAGAGGTTGACCGTAGGTGATAATTTCACCACGCAGTTCCACGGTCTGGTCCGGGAAATTAACAAGCCCTTGCGCAGAAGCTTCGATTAACTGCGACTGGGCGGTCGGAACGACTTCGGGTTGGACGACTTCAAGTTCCACCGGGTTGGCTTGAACAGTGTGCCAGGCGTCAGATGCCATCAAAGCAACAGAATATATCCCTGGTGTCACTGCCTTAAACGGAAAGCGACTACCTTCGCCAGAAAGATGAATCCTACCATTTGGGTCTTCGACCTGCCACTGATATCTCGTTTCACCCCGAAGATGCTCACCACCGACAGTAAGAACTTGGTCCGAGTTTGTGAAAATACGTGCGCCATTTGGGCGAATTTCTGGGCGTGGCTCTGGGATTTCAACCACACTTACGCGCAGAGTGCGGCTATCAGGCTTCCGGAACAATCCAAGCCAATTTCCTGTGTCCGTGTATGAAACATGAATGTCTTGTTCTCCGGGCTGTTCTGCATGAGCGACAACTCGCCCCGTCTCACACGACCACCCTTCCAGCAATTTGTCATTACACAACAGTTGAATTGCCTTTGCCCCATTCGTTGGCGGCAATATTTTCCACTCGATGTCCTTAGTCTCAGGCGGATTCTTTGGTTTGTCAGGATCTTCTGCAATCGCGTCGATTTGTAAGTGTTCGAACCTTGAACCATCCCCCTCCAAAGTAAAGGTCTGCAACTGGGACGTAACCTCGAAGTTGGCAGGTACACCGGGGACACCTTGAGGTCGAATTTGCTTTGCAGTTACCCCAAGCTTGGGCGGGTCATTGTCAAGCAGCAGGATGGCAACGAGCAATGAACCAATTGCTCCAAGCATTGCACCCCATAACAATCCATGCCACCGTCCGCCTGATCCGGCCTCAGCGGTTTTTCGGGCTGCGATCGGAACCGGTAAAGAACCGGAATCCGCTGCTGGTTCCAGTTCAGGTGGCTTCTCATTGATGTCTGTTGGCGTTTCGCCTTCGAAGTCGGCCATTTATAATCCGCGGATAGAAAAGCTTGAATGATCTTCTTCTAATGAATTGTATCTAACACAGATTTTTTTGCATTCATATTACCGTCGGAAATCTGAGTGAGAAACCAGTACTCATTGCGATTGCTTGATTTTCCAGATCGCGTCGGAACATTGCCGGATGCAAAAAACTCAAGTGAGATGCAGGTTCAAAGTATAGCGTGGCTGGAAGTCAACTGTATGAGTAATTTGGGTGTCAGTCCGCGCTTACGTGATAGTATCCGCGACATGCCGTCCCTACATCAACAGTGACAGGGTCGGAGAGCGTTTGCGTCTCTTTTCTAGATCTATGGACCCGCAGGCAATTCCCTATGGCGCCCGGCTAAACTGTGCTAAAATCAAACCTCTAGACAAAGAGCTTTCGCAATGATGCACCTTTCAAGGGATCACAAAGGCGAACCTGAATTTCTCAGGTTAAGGGTTGTTCTGAGGCAGAACACGCCTGCTGAGGTTAAGGCTTGGTATCAACATCTGCTTGATAGCAACGTGGAGGTCACGTTGTCTTCGAGGCATTCATTTGACGTTTCTGGAACAAAGAAATCATTGCAGGATGCACTTGGTGTTGAGATTTTGGAAGCCGGAAAGACATTGAAAATTAAAGATAAGTTAGATCCCGACAGTTTTTCAGCAGGGGACAGGCCGGTTGTCTATATGCCAACACAGCCAACATTTTTCTAATGGAGAAATATTATGGACAATTTCACAGTAAGACTCGTGCCGCATGCTTCGACCCATCCACGGCCGTTGGATTTTTCCTCTGAGCAAGCCGGGTCCTTCTCACGTTTTGTCTCACCCAACAAAACTACTATGAATCGCGCCGTCCGAGAGCTGACAGACAAGGCGGTAAAACCTTCTGCCAGTGCGCTAAACAGGCTCACCCTGTCTATGACGGAGCGGGAACTGAATGAAATGTTTGCGCAGCCGGACATGGCGTCCAGGCCAACTTCAACCAGAGAAAATGCGATTTCTTTGTCAGAAAGTTATTCACGCCCTGCAAAACGATTGGAAGTCCCTGACAGCCTGAAAGATACGATCGCGTTTGCATATGTTCCAAGGCCGGCAGAGTTCTACTCGCCGCAACCGCTGCCACCTAAGGAAGATATTTATCATCTTCGACTGTCTGACGTTCAGATGGCATTGAATGCGCCGCGGTGCCATAGGAACGGTTGGACTGGGAAGGGCGTAAAGGTGGCGATGGCCGACAGTGGATTCTATATCCATCCTTGGTTTGTACGGCGAGGTGCAAAACTCATTCCCACAGAATCTCCAGGTTCTGGCCCGGCAGATGTCGATGTTTCCGGTCATGGAACCGGTGAGGTAGCAAATGTATTTTCTGTTGCTCCTGACTGTCAGGTTTTTGGCGTCAAGACCGGCGTCAGTTCAGCGGCCACACTGGAAACTTGTATTGATCAGGATCCGGATGTGATGACAAATTCATGGGGCTACAACATCGATGACCAAACTCTAGACCAGCTAAACGCAAATGATCCCAACATGTTTCTGGAGGTTATGGATATTGAAAGCGTTATCCAGTCCGCCATCGACAAGGGTATAACTGTCCTTTTTTCGGCCGGAAACGGACATTTGGCATTCCCCGCTTGTAATCCAGATGTCATTGCCGTTGGTGGTGTCACAGTCAACGAAGACGGATCACTTGAGGCTTCCTCCTACGCAAGTGCATTTGAGAGCCAGTTTTATCCTGGACGCCAAGTCCCGGACTTTTGCGGAATCGTTGGACGTAGCGAGCCCTCGCCCCAAAGGGCACATATTATGCTGCCCGTACCGATTGAAAGCGATTTGGATGGTGAGAATTTTCCATCTGGTACAACTGGCTTGGGCTGGGGGATTTTCTCCGGCACATCTGCTTCCTGTCCACAGGCTGCTGGTGTCGTTGCGCTTCTTAAACAGATCAACAAACAGCTTACTCCAGCGCAGGTCAAACAAGTTTTGGCTGCCAGAAGCCTCGATATTCAACAGGGCACCACCGCTACCGGAATAACCGCCACGGTCGGCCCCGATCTCGCAACGGGAGCCGGACTTGTAGATGCCTTACGCGCCTGTGGATTTGTCAGCCCGGTTGCTTGAGCCAAGGGAAAAACGTTCATACATCCCCCGGCCGGTGCAAACGGCCGGGGTCCATAGTATAGATACCAGAGTTTAAATGGCACGCTTTGGATCTGGCATCATTGGCGGGGCGGATGTTCTTCGATCTGTTGTAGAAACCGTTCGACGTCGCTCAAACTGTCCTTCACTGACAGGCTCATGGCGCTTGGCGTCGAACTACATTGATCTTGTTCAAACCATTTTGTTTCTTTGCAGATTCCCGGCGTTGATCCTTTCAGTGCCCCGTCTCGACATGCAAGGCACATTCTGAACGCCGCAGCGTCGAGCTGCAACGAATAGTCAAGCGCCGCCACAGCAGGCACCTCAGGCGCGAACAATTCCCCGGCTGGTAAGTTAACAAACCAAGTATCAACATGTTCCTCAACTTTGTCGCTATCTGCCAAATCTATCACCATATGGAAACGAGAATTCAGCAGTCGCTTCCCAGGCGCAGATGGCAGGCGGGCGGAGGCGTGGCATGAAAGACAAGAAGACCGAATATTGTCAGCGGGACCATTTGCGCGACCATGGAAGCCGAGCGTCGGTCTTTCGGGCCAACCATAGAGAACCCCTTCCAAAACCGGGTTAATCCATGACTCTTGTATGCGTCTTGGTGATGTTACGTTCGGGTCATCTCCCCACTGAAGCGATACAGGTTCGAGATTGTCGAAAACAGCGTCGCCACGCGGCAAGCCAATCCAGGCGAATGTGCCGAAGACCCAGCCAACGGGATTTGCACGACTGTCTCGAACCGCAATGTCCATTTGCAAGAGCCGTAGCTCGCTGAGGACCCGATCCTGTGGTTCCACTCTCTCTCCAGCCGGGTCGATAAAAGCATGATAGATTGGCGCGTTTTCGAGATATCGCACTTGATCTGCGGGAGCGTTCGTAAACAAAAACTTGATCGATACGGTGCCTTCAGGAAATCGTACATTCTCCGGAAAAACCGGGTCACATGGATCTGCGAAGATCTCCCCAACAACAGCTGCCCCCGGTGCGTTGTAAAATCCTACCGCCCAAACTTGATGGCTGCCAGTATTCGAAGGTGATAGGTCGCCGGGGTCCGGACCGCGCTCCTTAGTCAGTCCCATCAAAGGTTCTCGCCCGAAACCCGCATAGTCCATCCATGGAACTATCCACCATTTCTCTGAACCACTTCCGGTCAATTGGCGCCCTACGCGCTCAAAATCATCGCGTGCTGTGTTCAGAACCGCGTACATGTATCCGCGTGGGTCACTGGTAAAGTCAAATGCTTTCCATGGTTCATCCACCGAAACAGTTGCAGAGTTTGGAAAATCGACGCGCCACTCCTTCGGATCAACGCCTTCAATGATCATTGAGCTGTCTTCGAAGCGTGCACAAACATCCGCGCTGGCATAAGTACACCAGACAAGCCCTGCACAAATTGTAGCAACAAATTTCTCTATTTTCATAATGTCCTCCTGAAAAATTGTTTATTGAGTTTACGCAAAGCAACTCAATTTTCAAAATGCCCTTAGTTGGAAAGCTACGACGGTTCCCGAGAGTGAGAGGGTGGCCTGAAGGGGCGTGACCTGGCCGGGTGAGAGCGTGGTGCGGGTCAGCAACGTTCCTCTTTCCCCGAAAGGTCATCCCATGAACCAGATGGTTTCCCCTGCCGCCCATGGGGCGGCGGTCGCACCTGTTGATACGTCCTCCCCAGATCTCAAAGCGGCCCGATCTCTTCTTGCCCACCTCCAGCGCGGCCAGCGCATTGATGCCAATCTTCTGCGCCAGGCGATGGAAAATGCGTTTGGCGCGTCTGACGCTTCCGGTGCGTGGAACTGGAAGCTGGCCTATGATGTCTGCGAGGCGGCGCTGGTGCTGTTTTTTCGCCAGTATGGGCCTGCGCTGATGCGCAAGGCTGGATCAGTTGAGGCGGTCCTGCCGATGCTGGATCGTCTTGCGGGTTTGATGCCATCCCACACGCGTCGTTCCGAGGAATCCGTTGATCTCCAGCAATTCTCGACGCCTTTGCCGCTTGGGCTGGCCGCAGCGCATGCAGCTGCAATCCAACCCGGCGATCTGGTTCTGGAGCCCTCCGCCGGCACCGGGCTGATGGCGGCGCTGGCGGAGATGCTCGGCGGGCAGCTTGTTCTGAATGAGCTGTCGGACACCCGCGCCGGTCTGCTGGCGGGTCTGTTTCCGGCCGCAGATGTCACCCGGTTTGATGCCACGCAGATCAACGACCACCTCGACACGGGCGTCGTTCCCAGTGTGGTGCTGATGAACCCGCCATTCTCGGTGATGGCGCAGGTCAAGGGCAGGGTGGCGGATGCCGCCTATCGCCATGTGGCCTCAGCGCTTGCGCGTCTTGCCCCAGGCGGGCGGCTCGTGACCATCACCGGATCGAGCTTTGCACCAAATAATCCGGCATGGTCCGACGCTATCACCAAATTGCAGGACACCGGCACGATCTTGTTCTCGGCCCCGATCTCCGGCAGCGCCTATGCCCGTCACGGCACCAGCACGGAAACCCGCCTGACGGTGATCGACAAACGCCCGGCCGAAGATCCGAAGGCCTTTCCTTTCGACCCCGGTCTGGCGGAAGACAGCGCCGCGCTGATGACACTGCTGGCCGACCTCCCCGAACGCCTGCCGATGCAAGCGTCTTGCGCATCTGCGCCAAAGCACGCCCCATCTTCTCTGTCCCGGCCCATCTCCGCAAAACGCGGGGTTGCCGCTTCGGCCCCCGGCCTTGGCCGCGATCCAGATGCCGTAGCGCTTGTCTATGAGACCATCAACTGGGCCCCATCAGAGGGCGCACGGCTCGGCGAAGCGATTTATGAGAGTTATGCGCTACAATCCATCCGCATCCCGGATGCCAAACCGCACCCGACCAAATTGGTGCAATCAGCGGCCATGGCTTCGGTCGCGCCGCCCAAGCCGGGCTATCGCCCATATCTGCCGGTCAATATCCACGATCATCTCTCCGAGGCACAGCTGGAGACGGTGATCTATGCGGGTGAAGCCCATGGAGACCATCTGGCTGGTCATTGGTCCGTGGATGAGACCTATGACAGCCTTGCCGCAGCATCTGAAGGCGACGCGGATGCAGTCCGGTTCCGCCGCGGCTTCATGCTGGGCGACGGCACTGGCGCGGGCAAGGGGCGGCAATCGGCCGGGATTATTCTCGACAACTGGCTTCAGGGCCGCCGCAAGGCGCTCTGGATCTCCAAATCCGACAAGCTGCTGGAAGATGCGCAGCGCGACTGGTCGGCGCTTGGCATGGAGCGACTGCTGATCACGCCCTTATCGCGTTTCGCCCAAGGCAGACCGATCACGCTGAATGAGGGCATTCTCTTCACCACTTATGCCACGCTGCGCTCCGAGGCGCGGGGATCAAAGGCCAGCCGCGTCGAGCAGATTGTCGAATGGCTGGGTCCAGATTTTGACGGGGTGATCATTTTTGACGAAAGCCACGCCATGCAGAATGCCGCCGGTGGCAAAGGCGAACGGGGAGATGTTGCGGCCTCACAGCAAGGCCGGGCGGGCCTGCGCTTGCAGCATGCGCTGCCGGACGCGCGCATCGTTTATGTCTCGGCCACAGGGGCAACCACGGTTCACAACCTGGCCTATGCGCAACGGCTCGGCCTCTGGGGCGGGGAGGATTTCCCATTCGCCACAAGGTCCGAATTCGTCGAAGCCATCGAGGCCGGTGGTGTGGCGGCAATGGAGGTGCTGGCCCGCGACCTGCGCGCCCTTGGCCTCTATACGGCGCGATCTCTTTCTTATGATGGCGTCGAATACGAGCTGGTCGAACATCAGCTGACGCCGGAACAGACCCGGATCTATGACGCCTATGCCGGGGCCTTCGCCATCATCCACAACAATCTGAACGCGGCGCTGGAAGCCTCGAACATAACCGGAGAGACCGGGACGTTGAACCGGCAGGCCAAATCGGCGGCGCGCTCGGCTTTTGAAAGCGCCAAGCAACGGTTTTTCGGCCATCTGCTGACCGGCATGAAGGCGCCTACCATGATCAAGAGCATCGCCCGCGATCTGGAAGACGGCCATGCTGCTGTCGTCCAGATCGTGTCCACCGGTGAAGCCCTGATGGAGCGCCGTCTCTCGGAAATCCCGACAGAAGACTGGAATGATCTGCAGATCGACATCACGCCGCGGGAATATGTTCTGGACTACCTCGCGCACAGCTTTCCGACCCAGCTTTATGAGCCGGTCTCTGATGATGAGGGCAATATCACCTCCCGGCCGGTCATGCGCGATGGACAACCTGTGGAATGCCGCGAAGCTGCCGACCGGCGCGATGCGCTGATCGAACGGCTCGCAAGCCTGCCATCGGTGCCGGGGGCACTCGATCAGATCGTGCAGTATTTCGGGACGGATGTGGTGGCCGAAGTCACCGGGCGATCTCGTCGGATCATCCGCAAGGTCTCCCCCGGCGCACCAGACCGGCTGATGGTGGAAAGCCGCGCCGGATCAGCGAACCTGTCGGAAACCCAGGCCTTCATGGATGATCAGAAACAGATCCTGATCTTTTCCGACGCCGGCGGCACCGGGCGCAGCTACCATGCCGATCTTGGCGCGAAGAACCAACGCCTGCGGGTGCATTACCTGCTGGAGCCGGGCTGGAAGGCCGACGCGGCAATCCAGGGCCTTGGCCGCACCAACCGGACCAACCAGGCGCAACCGCCCCTGTTCCGGCCAGTCTCCACAGACGTGAAGGCAGAAAAACGCTTCCTGTCCACGATTGCCCGCCGCCTCGACACGCTTGGCGCGATCACACGCGGCCAGCGCCAGACCGGAGGGCAGGGGCTGTTTCGCCCGGAGGACAATCTGGAAAGCCCCTATGCCCGTGACGCGCTGCGTCAACTCTACCTGATGATCGTACGCGGCGGAGTCGATGGCTGTCCGCTCGCGCGGTTTGAAGAGGCAACCGGGCTGAAGCTGATGGATGACACTGGCATCAAGGATGACCTGCCGCCAATCACCACTTTCCTCAATCGCCTTCTGGCGCTGACCATCGAGATGCAGGGCATTCTCTTCGCGGCCTTTGAAGATCTGCTCACCGCCCGGATCGAAGGGGCCATCGCGGCGGGGATCTATGATATCGGGCTGGAAACGCTGCGGGCCGAGAGCTTTGTGGTGACCGACCGCAAGGTCATCCATACCCATCCCGGCACTGGTGCAGAGACGCGCCTGCTGACCCTGCTGCGTCGCGAACGCAACCATCCCCTGCAATTGGACGACGCGTTTGACTATCTGGATCATCCAAAGGCGAAGCTGTTGGTCAACGAGCGGTCAAACCGGGCGGCGGTGCAGGTGCCGACCACATCGGTCATGGACGATGACGGAGTGCTGGAACCGCGTGTCCGTCTGATCCGTCCGATGGAGGCCAGTGCGGTCCCGCTCAAACTTATGCCCGACACGCTTTGGGCTGAAGCGGATCGCGCCGTCTTCTCCGCTGCCTGGCAGCTCGAGTTGTCCAGCATCCCGGAATTCTCTGACAGCACGTTGCATGTGGTGACGGGGTTGTTGCTGCCAATCTGGAAACGCTTGCCGCAGGACAGTACGCGGGTTTATCGTCTGCAGACCGATGAGGGCGAGCGCATCATCGGGCGGCGAGTGACACCGGCCTGGGCTGCTGCCATCAATGCCACATCGGATGGGCCCGACATGCCTGCGGCTGACATTCATGCCGCCTTGCTCGATGGCCAGACCATCTTCGAGCTTCAGGATGGCCTTCAACTGCGCCGCGCGCGGGTCATGGGCGCGCAGCGGATTGAGCTGACTGGGTTCACCGATGCGCAGTTGGAGCGCCTCAAGGCGGATGGCTGTTTTTCGGAGATCATCTCCTGGAAGCTGCGCCTGTTCATCTCAGTAGATTTACGGGGTGTGGAGACTATCGAACGTCTGGTACCGCGTCATCCAGTGACGCGGATCAGTGACCGGAGGGCGGCGTGATGCGGGAAAGCGTATCTGAAATCAAAGACCGGCTGGCCGATCAGGCCGAAGCGGTCTGCCGTCATTACCTTCCCGCCGGACGGCGGGAGGGCAATTACTGGCTGGTCGGTGACATTCACAACACGCCGGGTCGCTCAATGTATGTGCGCCTGAACGGTGGGACATCCGCGCCATCGGGTAAGTGGACCGATGCAGCCGAGGGGACTCATGGCGATCTCTTCGATATCATTGAGACCCGCTGTGGTCTCAGCAGCTTCGGCGATGTCCTGCGGGAAGCACGTCGATTCCTGTCCCTGCCGCCACCGGGAGACCAGCCGGAGTCTGAGCGGCCCAGCAAAGCAAAGCCCAATTCCCCGGAGGCGGCGCGGCGTCTGATCAAGGCGTCGAAGCCTTTGATCGGATCTCTGGCGGAACGCTATCTGCACGGGCGGGACATCACCCATCTGGCGGGTCTCTCGGCACTGCGGTTCCATCCCAGCTGCTATTTCCGTCCGGAGGGTAGCGATGAGGTCGAGGCCTGGCCCGCGATGATCGGGATTGTCACTGACCTGTCAGGTGAAATCACCGGCGCGCATCGCACCTGGCTCACCGCCGATGGCAGCGACAAAGCCCCGCTGGACGATCCGCGCAAGTCGATGGGCAATCTGCTCGGCAACGGGGTGCGCTTTGGTGTGACCGGTGAGGTTCTGGCTGCGGGGGAGGGGATCGAGACCGTGCTGTCCGTCCGTCAGGCTCTGCCCCATCTGCCGATGATGGCGGCGCTCTCTTCGGGGCATCTCGGCGCCATCCAGTTCCCGCAGGGGCTGAGGCGGCTCTATGTGTTGCGCGATAACGATCCGGCCGGCGACGCGGCGGTGGCAAGATTGTGCAGACGCGCAGAGCAGGCCGGGATTGAGGTAATTGTGCTCCGGCCTCAGCATGGCGATTTCAACGATGATCTGCGGCAGGTGGGAACGGATACGCTTCGAATGGCGCTGAGGTCGCAGATGCTGGGCAAGGATCGGGCGGCATAAGCTGCTCATCTCAAGTGTGGGGAGAGGCGGGCACGTTCGGCCCCTCTGCATTGGGGGCAGAGAGCATCCCATAAACGGGAACCTTTTATCTGCCAGACCACGCCCTCGGCCTTCTTCATATGCGAGCGGCCGACAGCCCGGGCGGACAGGCAATGGCCGCGCTCCGGTTCTTTTCCGCCGGCGGGCAGGCCCGCCTTTGCATCGCGAAACAAAAGAACCGGGCTTGGCCATCAAGGGCCGGGCCATCAATTGCTTGCAGCATTTTTGATTTGGAGTGGCCCGGCCTGCCAATCCGCCCCGCCCGTCAGCTGATCGTCGCATGAAGGCCGCGACGGGCGCGGTCCGCCAGACAAAAGGCACCCGAGACATGATGAACGATCTCACCCCCAACACATATGAGCCGAACCAGACGGCCTCATCCACCGCCCACACCCTCGAAGAGCTGCAACTCTACGGCTACCGTCCCTTTGAGGATGAGCCCGACCCCCGGCCTTTGCCGGAAGCGCAGGCGATCTCCACCGCTGTTGCAGATATCTTCGACGCCATGATCGCCACCCTGGGCGACACACGGTTGGAACCCGACCTTGAGGAACTGCTCTGGTCCACGGTCAACACCTTCCACCGCGCCGCCGCCCGGATTGAGCGCAGTCTCGATGACAACGAGCAGGCACAACGCCGAGGGCAGCGGGAACAGGATGGCTCCGAGGTGAAATCCGTTGAGCTGGAACGCCTGACGGCCGAAGGCTTGAGCCTGATCGAACGGCGCAATGCGCTGGAGATCTTCCGCGACACCGCCGCCGAGGCCTTCACCCTGCACACCGGCAGCCTCTGGCAACCCCGCTCCGGCTCGCGCGTCAGCCACCGCAACATGACCTCGGCGATGATCGACAGCCGGGATTACCTCTCTGCCAAACGCAAGGCGGAAAACGAGGTGCTTCTGCCCGCAGGCCCCAAAGTGGTCCTGACAGGTGGCGCCGATTATGGCGATCACCGCAAGCTCTGGGACACGCTCGACCTGGTGCTGGCCAAACATCCGGAGATGGTTCTGCTGCACGGTGGCTCCCCGCGCGGTGCCGAACTGATCGGTGCCAAATGGGCCGAGACCCGCAAGGTTACGCAGATCGCCTTTAAGCCAGACTGGACCAAGCATTCCAAAGCAGCCCCCTTCAAGCGCAACGATGCGATGCTCGATGCCATGCCGGTGGGTGTGCTGGTCTGCCCGGGCACGGGGATCCAGGAAAACCTCGCGGACAAAGCACGCAAGATGGGTATCCCGGTTCTGCGGATTGAGGAAGGGAGCGTGTGAGCGTTCCCAATTTCTGGGCGATCAACCGATCGTCCAACTCGCTTCGACGCGAAACTGCGCGACGGTCTTGGAGCGTTACCGATGCAAGGTTTTAGAGCAATAGGAGCCCGGAAACGAAGCCAAAGTTGAGAACAGTTGGTCAGCCCAATTGCCTTCGAACCATTTTGAGGCGCGGCGGCGAACATATGATATATACTGCGATGCGACGGCAAGACATACTCACTCCGCACGAGCCTTTGCGAGCGCCTTCCATTTAAGTGCTATGGCTTCAGCAGACAGGTAGCCGGACTTTTTGGCGTCTTCGATACAGCTCTCGAGCAACTTTTCGGCCTTATGTGAAAGCAGATCATCCCCTTTTGAAGCATTCTCAAGGATCTGCGATCTCGAACGCAGGAACTTTCCGACGACCATTGGGCAGTCATATTTTAGGCTCTTACTGACGGAGACGAGCGTCTTGATATGAGTATTGGCTGCCTTCAAGTGCTTTCCGACGGGCGCTCCTTCCAACAAGGCGCATTCCCCCAAGGTAAGGTGAACCCCCGCCTTGACACCCAATAGATCCAGGCGCCCGCCGTGGCTTATCTTGCTGTTTTCCAACCTGTCGTGCGCATCCTTGATGTAATCAAGGGCCAACTCATAGTCACGGGCGACGCTGTGGCGTCTCGCCTGGTCGACCAAAACGCCTATACGATCAGCGCCAGCATAATGATTGAGTCTGCCGATATTGGCCTCGATGACGTGCCTAACCTTTCGCGTTACGTTGTCTGGCATCTTTCGGATATCATTCGAAAACCACGGCTCCGCAAAAACTGGATAGTCACGACACAAGAGACGTGCAAAGCGACGAGCCGTGCGACCGCTGAGTACCACTGGTTCTGAATGATCAATGTATCGTGCAATTAAATGTTCAAGGCATTCGAGCCTCTCATAAGTGCGACGAGCAGCTTTTAAGTCGTTGCACGCAATCCAATTCAATTCTGCTTCTCTGGCCGCGAGCCTCATTCGAGACTGGACAAGTTTGAGCTTATCCGGAAGCAAACTGGCAACGTCAGCATTTTGACCTAGCGGATCAAAACCAATCTCGGATGTAATAGTCTTGGATTGGTCGATGGTCCACGCCAAAACGTCGTTTAGATTTCCGCCATCTACAATGTTTTTCCCGGACGCGATACCGGCGTCGATAACTGTACTGGCAATTCGGGCTCGCATCGCCAATTGGCGATGCCGCTCGCGCGGCGACGTAGCGCATTCAACCTGGTGAGACATTTCGAGGGCCCATGCGACGACATGTGGCAATTGGCTGTGGTAAGCTGCAAGCGCTACTGTCAGCAATAAGTCGATCTGCGTCTGCGTCTCAAACAATTCTGTCACATGGGTCGGAATTTTTTCTGGCAAGAAATCAGAGACCCGAGGTCCTAAGTTCCGCAGATGAGAAATGGTCCAGATGTGCAATTGTCCGGTTGAAAAAAAGATCAGAAGATATAGTTTCAGTCGTAACTCGTCTTGGTCGGTGACCATCGAGAGGCGGTACCCTTCGTCTATGTCCTGCCGGAGCACACATTGAACTGCAAATCGTAGCGCATGTACCGGATCAAACGTGGATCCGATTGTAAAAACTTCGTCGAGGGAAAGGCGTAGAGCACGATTGGTCGCGCTTTCGGACCCTCTTTCAATAATTGCACTATAGTCGTTCGGCAGACTGGCAAGCAGTGCAACAAAGCACTGAATGTCGCGCGCGATCTCGCCTCGGTCCGACGAACTCGCATCCTCAGATCTCCTCATCCGTTTCAGCTGGGCCTTTCGCCTGGAAGCGGTGGCGATCAAACGGAACGCGTCCTTGGCCAACCCATGATGCGCGTCATCCGCCAACAATGCTTCCAAAATTGAAGTGGCGACCGCCGAACTCATATACCAGTTGTCCCCGCGTTCCTGTCTCTCTTCTTGATACCCCAGCTCTTCGGGATCCGTTCTTACTTGATGGTATCGGCTTAGGAAGAGCGTTCGTGCGCCGTCGGAAATATGTTCCAAATTCCGAATTGCCTCGGACCAATAGTCCAGGAACTCTTCCGGTGAAGACGACATAAAATAGCGTCGACACAACTCCTTTAGGCTCGCGGTTGTTAACACGTCTTCAGTGAAGCGTGTCGCTGCAATGAGTGTTATGGGTAAAAGGATTCCCAAATTGTCGATTTCATCGACTAAAGCCTTGTAGATCTGAGCTTCTCCGGCCGGGTTCGTTGTGACCCCAATGCTAGCCTGATCTTTGAGATACAGTTGACACACTTCATAAAATGCCCGGCTCCGGACGCCCATTCCATAGAGAGCAGATAGAGAGAGCAGGATGTCTCCGGAAACTTGAACGCCTTTTTCGAGCGATGCCGCGAATGCATTCAGAGCCTCCTCTAGGGACTGCGTGTAGCCTCTTTCATCCGTGAGCTTTGCGTCAGGCTGACGATAGTGCCACAAGTCACCAGTGGACAAATACCACGCGAACCGATCAATTTGCGGGCGGGGCACCTGCACGATTGCACGCCGTAGACTGAGGTCGCGTGGAGCATAGGCGTGATCGACTGCGGTTGTTGTTATGATGTACCGCGACTGCCGATTTGATCGCCACAGCCGACTCATCAGCCGATAAAGACCGGAATTTTGTAGGACGCGTTCCAGGCTGTCTCTATCCAAGCCTTGGGCATCCAAAAAGACAAATAACGCTGCGTTTTCTTTGTGTTCAATTTCAATCAGGCGTAGGAGCTCGTCTAGTGATCCTCCTTTCATGTGCAATTGCTTCAATAGTCTCGCATGATGAGCAAGATTGGCATCGCGTTCCAGTTTCTCGTTGGCCCGCATCAAAAACGCCAAGACATATGAGCACAGAGATCCGTAGTCATGATTTCGAATGCTCAACGCGAGAATGGGTAGGCGCATTTTGGTCTTGGATGCGTAGCGCACAGGCAGAGTGATAGGCGCATCATCGATGCATTGCGCACGCAGCCTGCGAAGCAGGTCCCCGACGACGCTTTTTTTCCCAGATTGCTCATCTCCCAACAACAACGCGATGTGGGGTTTTCGTGGATTTTCCTCGTAATTTTCGAGTCGTGTCAGAACCTGATTGAGCGCGTCCTCGATGTCAGTGTCGCTTTCCCTTTCTGCGGCTATCTCGTTATCTATGAACTGTTGCAGTACTGGTTCGAAGTCATGCAACGGACCAAGTTTCTCAGCTTCTGGGGATGGGCCTCGCTCACATTCTTGGAGGCCCAACGCTTTGTATAGATAGGCTGCGCAGGTTTCCGGGCTTGGGAAGCTTTGGTCTAACAACTCGTTCAAACGAGCCGCTGCAGACGCATCTGAGGCGAACACTCTTACGTGGACAAGACATCTGGCTGCGTGGGCTTTGACATTCTCATAGTAAGCAGACAATTCGTGTGGAGTAATTGTCAGTCTGTTGTTCGCGTCTGAATAGTTTGTAGTCGCGAGTTTGATCAGCAGCGAAAGACGAACTGCGTCGACCTTCTCCACTCGATGCTTCAAAATCGAGTATGCTGCCTTTAGAGGGGATTTTCCGGCGTCCTCTTGAAGTTTTTCGGACAAGGGCAGTAAACACAGCAATGCCCACATTTTACCTACAAGCCCAATTTCAAACCTTTGGGCGCCGTCATCGGCCTTCACGAGCTTTCCATAGCCTAAGCTCATCAGTTCGTCAGTATAGTCTGAGTTTTTTTCTATTTGGAATAACTTCAGGAATGTCTTGTTATGCCCGGATTTGCGAAATGGATCAGGATAACGTTGATGCAGTGCTAAAATTGCCTGCTGAACACTCGTGCTACGGAAATGGGATTGCGTCTGCTTTGGGCCATCTAATGGTGGCATTGCTTCTCCTTGGAGCCGAAATTTACTTCCTTGACTCTCCTTCCGAGATGCGATTTGAGTACCGCTCTCTCTAAGGCGTCGAATATTCCGACGAGACTAGAGGCTTGGCAAAAAGTTGCCAGCAACTTTTTTCGCTCTTGACGAAAAAATCTCAAAAAGCTGCACACAGCAATGGTTGCAACTTTCTTGGCAAATTCAGCGCAATTTAGAAATTGTTAACCAACTTTCTTGGCGGAAAGTGATTCTCATGCCGACCGGAGATCACCCATGCAAGCCAAAAGAAAGCCAGACAGCCAAAACCACACTCAAACAAAAACTACAAGACAGATTAAGGGATCGCCCTTCAAAAAGAAGTGCATACCTGTTGGTGACCGATTTCGAAAGAATGCTGTTGCCTTGTTTCGTCCCGATCTGCGCTATCCGAGCGAACTCTTGGATGAATCACCAGACAACTATGCTGAACGTGGAATCAATATCCTGAATTCGCTCTATTCGTGGCGACCACCTGGGCACAAGTTTCAAATCAAGAAACCCATTTTGTGGACGTTCGTGACGTCCATCTCGGTGGTTTTCATCGTGTTGTGCGTCAATGCCGCTGGCAGCCGTTACGTGGGCGATCTTCCCGCTGCTCACCGCATACGCCCACTCTTTTGTCAGTTTCTGGCAGCCCAAGCTTTCTTCGGTTTTGACACGGGTCAATACGCCATCATCGCCCGCTGTACGCAAATTTCCCCCATCAATGTTTCTGTCTAGGAGGCCGCAATGCCCATCAATCCAATCCGCTTTTCTCACACATCAAGCGACCACGCGCCCATCAGCGAAGCTACTGCCATTGTAGCACTTGGAATTTCGACGGTTTTATCTGGGTCCGGGGTTCTCTTTTCGTTGGAGGTCTTCTCTATGGCGATTTTCCTGCGCGTTGCTTTAGCAGGTTCAATCACGTTCTTGATCACAGCATCAATTTACATCGCCATTCGCCGTGCCGGGTATTTCTTTGCCTCTCGAAAGTTTGAGGGTATTTTGCATAACCGCCGTGGTGGCTTTGTTGGCTTGTCGCTAGCGTTCGGTTTGGCGATGATAGGCGTTTCTACGGCGACGTCGTTTTCTGCCATGGCGTATTTGCGGTACGAGACGACGATTCAGTCTGAATTGGATCGCCGAGCCAATACGACTATCATCGAACCTTTGCAGAATCTTGCTGTGACCTTCGGAAGCATTTCTGTCGAAGCAAGTAATGTCAGCGACTTGGCTGCTGCCCAATCGGAAATCGAAGCGACGTCTGGCGGAACCTGTGGGCCAACCGGAACTGGAGAAGGGCCGTTTGCGAGACTAAGAGCAAGTCATGCAGGGACGCTCGCGGATCTGAGCACATCGGCAACATCCGTATCAGGTCGGGCGCTCTCTCTTCTTGGCCGGCTTTCTGGACCACTTACCCAAGCGAAAATCGACAGCGTTCATTCGAATGCACAAGCCCTTGTGCTTGACCCTGCGACGCAGCGCATCTCCGGTGTGGCCAAAACACTGCGGGAAGGTTACGCAGGCGCCGGGTTTGCATGGGAAGGTCAGAATAGGTCTTGTGATGACCCGGAAATGGTTGAAGCTTTAGATCGGCTTTTGTCTGCAACGGTGGAGCCCATTGTGCTCGAACCTGTTGCGCCAACTAAACTCGAGGCGACTCTGTTTGATGCATATGCGGTGTTTTGGGGTCTGCTCGTTGGAGAGGGATCTAAGTCTTCCAAACTGAACACGATGACCTCGTTACCCTTCTTTCTTGGGTTTGCGTTGTTTCTTGATGGAATTGGGGCAATTGCCGCTTGGAAAGCCGGAACAGCATCTGGGCGTCGCCTCACAACACGCGAGAGAGATGAGCTCCATAAGCATCGTTGGATTTTACAGAATTTCATTTGGAAATTCCCGTCAAGACAGTCTCCAACTGATGATCCAGATGTTCCGATTATGGAAGAAGCTTATCTAGTCATTCCGCATGGGGGGGATGGGGACAAGACGGATGACGCAGAAAAGTTCGCGTTTGCTTTCGGTTTACACGTTGATGCAGCACGGCAATTCACGCCAATGACGTCTCTGCCGAAGGCTTTCCGCCCGTTCGTCGACAGGTTGCGGCTTGCAAGCGGGGGTGCGAAATCCATCTCGATTTACCCGATTGAAGATCAGGACACTTACGATCGTCTTGAACGCCACAAGCGACTTTGTGCTCTGGCATTATGGTCCGATCGCGCGCAGTCTTCTGAATACGGTAACGTCGACGACAAAAAGTGGATGGAAGAGCCCGCAAAACAAGAACAGAAAAATGCAGGGAATTTGCACTCTGTTCTTGGTTAACCCCGCAATCTGGAAAAAGGGGCCGCCTATTGCGGCCCCTTTACTCTTTTCGGAGCCGTAGACGCATCACATCCGGTCCAGCGAAACAAAGATGATCTGCACTAGGAAATTCGATGGTGTGATCAACGAGAATTTCCGCCTGCTTGTTGAGCATCTGGAGCGGGAGTATTGGGCAAGAGCGTTGTGTTATTGTAGTTTCTTTGGCACGATGAACGTGTTTGATATGACGCTTTTGAATTGATGGTTCCAGCAATGACGGTATTCCTGTTTAGCCACGAACACATAGGCCCCAATCAATTGGTAGGACCGACAGGCAAATTGACCGACGTTGATCGGACAATACTCTGGCGGGTCATGCAGGCTATAGAAGGGTCTTGGCAGCTTAGTCCCTTGGTTCAAAACCTCCGAAGCCAGTGGGAAGATATGATTGAATCTCGGTGCCGAGAGCCAGGTTCATACCTGGCCGAGTTCAAAAACGCTGTTGCCGTCCTGATCGAGCTTGAAACTCTGGAACCTTCCAAGTTCAATCAATTGCTGTTCTTTGATACAATTGTTGAACGCTCAAATGATGCGCATACAAGGCTGGAACACGCGAAGTTCTATGTCATCAACGACTTTATCCGATTTTTGATCCTTTCAGGCGCATTCCAACAATTTGGCGCGCGGAACTACCGCGGGTTCATGGGAGGATCGAGATTTAGGGATACTCCGCCGGCGCGCACGGGGGATCGATTTTGAGTGAAGACTATGAGTATATCATCGTCGGGAGCGGGGTCGCGGCAACTCTTGTAGCGAAGTCTCTGCTGGACTCAAACCCGTCAACTTCAATCTTGATTTTGGAAGCTGGTGAACGCATAGCATCCCGAGATAGAAAAAGTTGGTGGGACGCTGTTCTAAGCAACCGTACACCTTATTTTCAAACCTACGATGAAGATCGGGGCTCCACCGCAGAAAGTATTTCTGTCGGCCAGACGGATTGGGGCTTCAGGAATTCCCGCGTCCGAGCGTTTGGCGGTTCAACAATGCATTGGGGAGGTTGGTCGCTTCGTTTCAAGGAAGAAGACTTCGAGTGCTACAGTCGCACGGGTCGCGGTGCAGATTGGCCAATAAACTACGATGATCTTGAGCCTTGGTATGCACTCGCCGAGCGGGTTTTGAGTGTATCGGGAAAAACCGGCGAGGGAGGGCCGAAAAGAAGTGGCGATTTCCCTGTTATCCCTTTTCCATGGTCAGCGCATGAAGCGGAACTCTCTCTAGCATTTGAAGCGCGAGGATTGTTGCCCGGTCACATGCCGTTGGCACGATACAATCGCTGTATGACGACGGGAACCTGCAAATATTGCCCGATTGGTTCTCGGTTTACGGCACAAGATCTCTTGGAAGACCTGGAGTGCAATTCGGCGTTCATAAATCTCGAAATTAAAACCTCCTCTCCTGCACTCGAATTGCTCGCATCGAAATCTGCCATCAAGGCCGTGCGGTATTTCGATGGGGAACGGGATCAAGAGATAGTCGCTCAGGCCAATCGAGTTGTCCTATGCGCTGGCGCCTATGAATCGCCAAAGCTATTGATGCGGTCACGATCAGGAGACTGGCCGAACGGTGTAGGTAACAAGAACGATCAGGTTGGTCGATATCTGGTCACACATACTATGCTGGTCATTCAGGGGGAAAAATCCTCTAACCCTGATCGCTTGTTACAGGAGTATGATTTCCCAACTTTGATGTCGCGCAGTTGGGACACGCCTGAACGACAGCGCGAAGGAAAGGTTTTTCTGTTCAATAGTGCAAGCCGACCCAACGTCGACATCGCACGCGAGATGATAGGCGGAAAAACCAGGTCGGATATCGAGGCTCGTTTGATCGGTGAAAGGCAAGCTGGCCTTAGCGCCTTTATCGAAGAATTCGGAACGTTCGACAATCGTCTTACGCTTGGGGAAGGCACAGGTAAATTCGGTCTTCCAAAGACAGTCGCCGATTTCACAATGGCTCCTGACCTTCCGGCGACCGCCGACAAGGTGCTTGGTGAGATGGGTGAAATCCTGAAAACTGCCGGATATGAGACATCCCCAGGACTCCGTCGTGATCCGAGAGGTGATCATACGTCCGGGACTTGCCGTATGGGGACCGGTCCTGAAAACAGCGTAACCGACCTCAATCTTCAGGTGCATGATGTTCAAGATCTCTACGTTTGCTCCAACGCAGTCTTTCCTACGGCCGCTGCGGTAAACCCGACATTGACCTTGGCTGCTCTCTCGCTGCGGCTTGGAGCGCATTTGTCTGGTAGAACCTATGGGGAAATATGACGATGGCGACTTTCAAAGAGATAGGAGATCAACTTAAAGCGCTCGTTTCTGAACAAATGCCACCTGACGAATTTGCCGTGATGTCCGAGGTGGCGCGCAAGGCAGCTCCCTATGATGCACTTTCACAAAAGGTTACGCTGTCGAATGAAGCCCTTGTTCGAAGCACTGTCTTGGATGCTCTAGATGCGGCGGCGGCCCTCGAATTTGCCACTATCCCGCCCTATCTGACGGCGCTTTGGTCGATCAAAGATCAAACGAATCCGATTGCTCAGTCAATCCGGAGTATCATCCATGAAGAAATGACACATCTTGGGCTGGCTTGTAACATGATTGCCAGTTTAGGTGGAACGCCAAGTCTCACTGGAGACAAAGCTCCTCAGTTTCCTCAGACGCTGCCGGGAGGCGTGCATCCCGAATTGGTTGTCAAACTCGGGCCGCTGGATGATTCAACCCTTCCCGTCTTCCTGGAAATTGAACGCCCCGAGTCCATTGTCCCGATAGAAGGCCAAGCCAATCCTGATTTTCCGGATGGTGACAATACGATCGGTGAGTTTTACGAAGCGGTTCGATTGGCGGTCTACGCACTTGACCCAGAGTTTCTGTCTGGATCACAACTGACAGGTCCTCTTGTACCTTTCGTCATAACCAGTCTGCAGACTTTAGATGATGCAATCGACCTTATTCTCGCTCAGGGTGAAGGGGCGACTGGTACACCTTTTGAAACCGGTCCCGACGATCTGGCACATTACTATCGGTTCAAAGAAGTTGCGTTGGAGCGGCGCCTTTTATGGGATGAGCAAACGAAGTCCCTAAAACTGGGGGACCAATTTGCTCGTCCCGCGACACACATTGTGACATCACCACCCGCAGGCGGTTATGACAACACCTATCCAGCTGAAATCCTTTCTTATTCGCGTGCCTTCAATAGTATCTATTCTGACATGCTCACAGCACTGGAGCGCGCTTGGGGTGCCGGAGGACACGCATCTCTCCTGCAATCGTTGGAGCTCATGTTTGAATTGCGGCCGATCGCGCAGAGCATGATGTGTTTTGGCGGCAAAACCGGACAAGGGTTCGTACCAGAGTTTCGCTTCCTTGAGATTGCAGACCGTTAATCTCATTGACCTGCCCCCCGAGGGTCCCTCATTCATAACGAGAGTCTGCGGGTCTGTGCTGTGCTACCGGAAGTGCCCCCGCTTGGGGTTAGATTTTCCGCCGTTTGATCACACAGACGGGCTGGATGCGTCTGGCAATTTCATGAGCGCAGCTGGGACGTTGTTCCCGATTGCACTGTGCGGTCTTTCTTCGTTGTAGTCTCTACGCCAAGCCTCCAACTTTTCGGCCGTATCTTCAAGGCCCATGAACCAATGAGCGTTCAGGCATTCGGATCGGAGTTTGCTGTTGAACGCTTCGATGTAGGCATTGTCGGTCGGCTTTCCCGGCCTTGAGAAGTCCAGCGTGACGTTCCGTTGGTAAGCCCAGAGGTCCATGTCACGAGAGACAAATTCGCTGCCATTATCGACCCTAATTGTCTTGGGATAGCCGGTCTTACGGCAGATACGATCCAAAGTCGCAACGACGTCTTCGCCCTTGTAGCTGAACCGCGCGTCTAGCACCGGCACGTAGCGAGAGAACGTATCGACGACTGTCAGAATGCGTATCTTGCGGCCCGTCGCCAGTTGGTCGTGCACGAAGTCCATCGCCCAAACATCATTTGGATTCACCGCCTCTTTGCGGTCTTCGCGAAGCTTCGCCTTTACACGCCGTTTGGGTGTCTTGTTACGCAGCTGCATGCCCAATTCCTTGTAAACTCGATAGGTTTTCTTTGCATTGATCTCCCAACCTTCCCGACGCAGAAGCACATGGACGCGCCGATAACCAAACCGCACGCGTGTCTCACAAATCTCTCTAATCCGCTGTTCTAACGCGGCCTGATCGCGCCGACGGAACTTGTACCGATATGTCCGCGGATCGAACCGAATGAGACCACAGGCCCTCCGGATCGATACCTGCCAATCAGCCCTGATCTCATCGACCAGCGTTCTCTTGCGAGCAGGCCTCAGAGCTTTCGCTTGATCACATCCTGAAGCATTTCTTTGTCCAGCGACAAGTCTGCGACGATCTTCTTCAGCCGTCTGTTCTCGTCTTCCAGCTCACGCAACTTCTTCATGTCCGTCGGCAACATCCCGGCGTACTTTTTCTTCCAATTGAAGTACGTCGCTTGGCTGATCCCAGCCTTCCGACAAATCTCAGCAACTGGCGTGCCTTCTTCGCCTTGCTTGATGATGAACGCCTTCTGCGCGTCAGTGAATTTCGATGCTTTCATAGTCATCCGCTCCTCTCCCAGCCAAGGGAAATCTAGCGGAAAACTCTAGCCAGAAACGAGGACGTTTTCAGGGATCACAGCATCATCGACCAGCGACGATTCGGCTGGGAGCGTTCCCGGTTCGGCTTACTTGATGTTGATCTGGGAGATAAGCAGGTTGTTTTTGAGGGTAGGGATTTGCGTTTTTCTTATGACCGGCGACTCCCATGCGATGCAATACGAACGTTGACGAAAAGGATCATTTTTAAGGAGTCATAGCTCGTGGATACGGTGGTTATCTGATGAGATGGCCTCAATGATGATCGTTTAAACTACAATTCAGTAGAGTGTTGCTTTTCCGAAAGTGTAAGTTCAAATTTGAGTTGCATCTCAATGTGTTCTTCCAAAAAAAGAGGGACAGTTTTTGTCTCTCTAACAGCCATTTATTTGAGGGAAAATAATTACATGCGACTGAAAACTATTTGTCTATTCCTTGCCTTGAGTGCGTGCAACCAATTGGACGGTAACAACACTGGCCCAGAGACTGGAGCGGCGCAAAATTCCGAACAATTTGCACGGACGGGACAAGAACGCACTCAGATCCATGCTGACTATGCGGCACAGTTTCAGCGTTGCGATCGCGAAAACATATTCAATGGGCGTGTCATGAAGGGCAACAAACGGTGCCGACATCCAAACCCGCGACGTCGGGACCTGAATGTGCTCGATGGCTTTTATGACATCGACGGCAAGGCGATTTCATTCAAAGCTAAGATGTCCGTTGACGTTGATGGAGGATACGCGCCCTGCACTGGGGTAGGGGGCAGTACTGACCAATGTCCAACGACTTACCGGTACAAGACCCTGTCTCCGGGCGATGAAAAACTGCCCAAGTGGCGCAAGACATATGTGACATCAGATCTGGTTCCTTATGTCGTCATCCCTTACGATAGCTTGCGCTCAGGGCGCCCAAATGATCCAGAGTCACGGGAGTTCCGGGATAGAACCGGGGTGTCGATGGGGGATCTGGGTGTTGTTGTCGATGGTGACACGGTAGTACCCGTTTTTGTCGCGGATGGTGGTCCGCACAACAAGATAGGCGAGGGGTCACTGGCTCTCTTTGATGCGTTGGGTGACACGCGATGCGCCAGAAGGGCGACCACAGACAATCGGTTTTGTGAAAAGATCAAAAACTACAGTCTTGGCCGGACTGTCGAGTACATTCTGTTTCCGGGTTCGGCTGTTGACGGCTTGACCCCATCGAACACGAATGAGCTTGTCAGGGCAAAGGCTTTGCAACTCTATGAAGACGTGGTCGACGTGGAGCGCTGAACGTTCTGCAGGCGTTGATGTCGCCCAAACTGACACGGCACTTTCCCTGCAACCTGCTCTGACGCCTCGGAGGGCAGACAAAGCTAGCTTTGTCTGCGTTCGCACGAATGGCCGCTTATGACAGCCTAAAGTGCGGTTTGGGCCAGAGTTTAAGGCATGGTCGCCCACGAAGCAGAAATAACTTTCAAATAGCACGTCGTACCGACCGCGCTCTACTCGCTTCGCTCCCGGAGCCCACATCCGTGGTCTCCGCCATCCGGTAACGATCGCTCGTGCAGTTTACCCGCGCCGTTCGGTTATTTGATGGACGGAAGAGGGGCTTTCGATTGTTGTTTCTCAGTTGGTGGCTCAATACCGGAGGTAGAAACCCCCATCAAAAGCTTCCTGATCATGCGGATTGGCCTGTAATATATGACCAATGACTTAAACCAATTTCAGACTAGAGGATTATTTGCGATGACCGATAACAATCAATCCCCCTATACACTGACTGGTCCGTACCGCGAGCAAGACGGCGACTTGATTTTTGAGGGTCTGGATGGCGCAGGCGCTATTGCCTTCAGGAAGAACCATGTTGAGGTCAGCCATGACGGCGTTGTCGTGCCGCCGGAAGTGCGCCCCCGACTCCTAAGCCCCCCTGTTCAGACAGATGCCTCGGTTGAACAATTGAGCGGTTTGTACTGCATTTGCATCGGGCAGACGTGCTACACGTATCAGTGTTCCGACAATAAATATCTCGGCATATGTAGCCCCCCATTTCCGTGTTCTTACTACGGTTGCAAGAGCTGAACGGGGGGCCTCAGTAACCCAACCGACCCCGTGGGCTTTAGTGCTCAGGGGATAGGGACATCGTAAACGAAAACGCCGCCGTCAACAGGTGCGGACCCCAGAATTGTCCCATCTGCAGCGACGATACCGCTATAGCCGCAATAGACGGAAGGCAGGAACCGGCCGTAAGGTCGCTCTCCGACTGCGTTGGCACCAATCACCATCGCACCGGTATATTCTGCCGTCTGGCTGGCGTACCCTGTTGCGTTGAAACCTTCAGCGCCGCATTGATCTTGTTGTCCGGCAGCGACGCCCCAAACCACAATGATCGTCTCAACGCCAAGCGCCTTCACGTGATCCAACGCAGCTGTGTCGTAGGTGTAGGCGTCAGCACAGACCAGAACGGCTGTCTTGCCAAGCGGTGTATCGACAACCGGGATCATATCGACAGTTGCCTGATAATAGCTGCATCCGCCGCTTGGGCCGGTGGTGCCTTCCGGGCAATTTGCCGGGTTAAAGGCATTCTTCAGAACCTGGTGTTTACGGCTGTGGATCAGGATAGATCCATCCGGCCCGATCAGAGTTCCGGCATCGTAGGGCAGAAAGATATCCTCGGACACTTGCGGCCCTTGTTCGGCAAACCCAAAGGCGATGTACACTTCATGCTCAATAGCGATTTCGGCCAAAGCTTCTGTGACTGGGCCGGGAACGACGGTGGCATCCGAAAAGGCTTCCGGGTTCAGCCATCCCAGATAGGATGACTCCGGAAACACTACGAATTCGGCCCCTTTGGCCTTTGCTTGGGCAACCCATGACTCGATGACGCTCCAGTTCCCCGTATTTGTCGAATTGAGTTGTACCAGCGCAACTGCTGCGCTGTCCTCTCCCCGGAAAACCGACGTAGCATGAAGAGCGGGTTGATCAGTGCCTTCAGCGAAACTTTGTGAAACCGCACCGAACACGGTCAGCGAAAGAGCAAATGTAGTTTTCTTCAATATAGACATGGTCAATCGTCTCCAGAGCGAATTATTTCGAAAAACGGTCATAAAAAACGCCACCAGTTTACACCTAGGGGTAGAAATCTCGAAGCTATATTTCCATCATCCCAAACCCGGTTTGCCCGACAGGCGGCGAATGGGTGAATTCTGTGCTCATGTGCTGTGGATATCGATGTCGGCATCCTCTTTCTCCCAACTGACGAAGCCCGCCATCAAGAGGGTCTTTCGCCTGGTGATCGATGGCGGTGCCGCCGGTCCCTTTGGCGCTACACGCCCCGCACCAACTCCTTCTTTTCTTTCCGGCCCCTGTGGCTGTCTTGCCCAATCCGCTGAAGCCTGCATCTGTGCCTGACCCCTGCACCCGGTAGCCCTTCTCATCCATGAACAACACCAGCGATGTCATGTGCGGACCGGTAACGAGGGTGGAATGGGTGATGGAATATTGTCCTGACCGGTGGACCTGGCATCTGCCCGATATTGCCTGCGAGGACGCTGGACCGGCAGTTTGTCCCTCCGTCGCGCATCCGCCGGGGGACCGTCCCTCCGACTGACTGATCCCCTAAGCCCGTTCACTCCCCGCCAGCAACCCCGGCGCACCGGACCCGTGTCCTCGGCTGCGCCTGCGGGCCGCACCAGTCCGGTTCTTAGGGGTCAAGCGGATGCCAGGGCATCCGTGCGGGCGTCTCGCGACGGTCTTGGCCGGGTCTCGTCGGAGGGACGGTCCCCCGGCGGAAGCAACGGAGAATTCAAATGCAAAACATCGTCATCCTCGCAGGCAACATCGGTCAGACACCTGAAACCCGCACCACGCAGGGCGGCACCAAGATCACCCATTTCACCCTCGCCACCTCGCGTCCGCGCTATGCCGAAGGTCGGGTTCTGCGGGATGAGAAGGGCTACCGGGTGCAGGACACTGAATGGCACCGGATCACCTGTTTCAACGGCTTGGGCCAGACGGTGCAGGAGCACTGCGACAAGGGCATGAAGGTGCTGGTGCGGGGCCGCATCCACTACACCAAATGGACCGATAACACCGGGATCGACCGCTACGGCTGCGAGATCATTGCAGAAACCGTGGACTTCCTCAGCCGCAAAACTGAGAACGAAGACCCCGAGATGATCGACCGCCATGACCGGGACTACTAAGCCCCGGTTACACCCCCGACCGGCATAGCCGGTCGGGGGAGATGCGAAAGGCCAGTTTTTTGCAACGACAGATCGGGCCGGGATCAGTGTAACTTCCGATCCTTGGTCGCAGTTCGGATCATCTTTGCAATCTCTGCATCGTTGTCCCGAAGGACCTCTTTGAAAAAGGCCCCCAAGTTAAAGTTTTTCCGGAAAGCCGCAGGTATCTTGCCGCGGATTTCTTCCAGTGCATCCCCGATTTCCGAGCCGTCAGATGTTGAAATCTGTATGCGAATGGGCTGCCCCTGTTCGCCTTTTTTCGGCGAAACAGAACTCGATATGGCCCCGGCGGTTTTCTTTTTGCTCATCGGTCTTACCCCCCAACACTTTTGCGGATCATGAGAGCCAATTCGGCATCGTTGTCGATCATGACCTGTCGGAACAGGGTACCCATACTAACACCTGATCGAAACGCTTGCGGGATTGCGTCAAGAATATCCGCCAGCGCGCGTTCCACTTCGCTGCCCTCTGGTGCAGATATCTGAAACCTGATCGGGCCATGCTCACTTGAAGCTCTTCGAGCCGGGTTCCGGAGCTTGCGTTCGGGTACGGATTCTTTCGCCTCCTTCAGAGGCTCAGGGGTTTGCTCAACTGATGGTTTGCCATCCCGTCGCTTGCTCAAATCCGCAACGGTCGGAGCGATGTCAGACGCGGCGCCCGCCAACAGGTTATCGATGCTTTTAGGCCGCGACATGCTGCACCTCACTTTCCATAAGCGCGGTCAGCACATAATCGGCATTGTTCAATGCTTTTTTGCACCGCTCCGCCATGCGTCGCGCATTTGACCGTGCCGTTTGTGTTTCGGCTTGCGCCATCGCTTCCTCGGCAAAGCCCATCAACCGCCCGATCGTTGTTCCTGTCCGCAGCGCATCATCCATTGCAGCGGTGTCGGCAATCCCACCGGCGCATTGGAAATGCTTTTCCAGCGCCTGTTTGCCTTTCTGAATGCCCGCAGATTGTGCGACAGACTGGCGTGTGAACACGATCCGGAATTTCTCTTTCGGGTCCGTTTTGCTGCCAACCTGCTGCAACGCGGCTTCGCAGGATCTGTATGTCACCATGATCGGATTGTACTCTGCAGACGACCCGTCAGACGGGCAAAGCACCAGATCCGCCACTGCCATTGTCACCGCGGCGGTCATGCTTGGCTCCCCTTTGGTGTCGATGAGCAGATAGTCATAGCCACCAGCCTGTTCCGCCTCAAGGATATGGGCATAGGCTTGTTTGGCGTTCTCTGCATCGTCTTTGGAAAACTGCCCGGCCTCGATCAGAAGCTCATCCCTCGGGATCGGTTCAAGGCCGTTTTCAGGGTTCAACCACTTCGAGAGTGTTCCCTGCGAATCCAGATCAAGGATGCGCACCCGTTTTCCCTGGCGGTGCAAAGCGGAGGCAAAAGCGATGAGCATGGAAGACTTTCCAGCTCCGCCTTTGGAGTTTACAGCGGCATAGATTTTCAAGTTGGTCTCCGGATCTATGCCCGACCCCCACGCCGCTTTGCGGCGTGCCGGTTCCGGGCTCGCGATTTCAAACTATCGCGCGATCCCGCACCCGCGCTGATCCGGACGCTATTTCTTTTCCCGGCCTTTTGCAACGATTGCCATATGGAGGTCAGATGGAAATTGCTGACCAGCCACCAGCCACCAGCCACCAGCAACAAACAACTAGCAAAGGCAGGCTTGCAATGGTTGCGAGCGGTAGATCGGCTGCCGGGCAGCAGCGCTTGAAGATGGTCGACATGGCTTGCAATGATCGGTGCGCGAGCGCCGATCAGCAGAACCCGTCGACCGATCAGCAAAGGCCGGGAACGGTTGGTGTCCCGCGCAACATCGGGCCGATACGCTGCGTTTCCATTGCGAGATAATAGAGTTGTGCTACACACATACTCTGGACTTGCAGTCGGCTTTTTCTTCGCTCTAAAACAGATGGTACAAATGCGCGGTCTGCGGGGACCTCGCCCGATTTCTGATCGAGGAGAGCCGCCCCGATGCCGTCTGGAGCATCCAAGACCGTCACCACAACTGTGCGTTTTGAGCGCGATGAACTGGCGTCTCTGAAGGCCTATCGCAAAGCAATGCAGCTGCGCAGCCTCGGCGGTCTGATCCGTGTTGGGCTGCGTGTTGCGCTCAGACTTCCCAATCTTGAAGAAAAAAGATTGCTGCGCATCGATGAGCAGATCGTGCAACTGCGCGGCATGGCCAGCAATCTCAACCAGATGGCCAAAGCCGCCAATGCCGGAAGATTCCGCACCAACAAACGCACCGAAGATCTGATGGCCGAGATGAATGGGACAATCTCGGAACTGACCCATCTGCTCAACGAATATTGCGCCGCCGCGGATCGTCGGCCGATTGTGTGGGCCGTCAAAGCCGAGCAGGTGGCAGAACAGCGCCGGGCGCATCGCGTTTCGCCAAACACCAAAGCCCATCAAGGGACTGAGACGTGAGCACGCAGAGTGCGGCCTATGATCCGGCCTGGGAGCAGCTCTTCGGCGACTTTGAGCTGATCCCGAGCCTCAAGCCGCGTCCCGGTGATATGCGCACCCAGAACTGCCGACCGGGCAGGTCTGCGTCGCGCGCGCGGGCAGGATCTTCTTCGTTCGGAATGATCAACAACGCGCTTTTGACCCATCAGGCCGTGGTCAAGATCGTGCGGGGCGGTGGCGTCACCTCAGCAGGCCGTCTGGCTGGCCAGCTGGCCTATATCTCCCGCCATGGAAAGCTCACGACTGAGCGCGGGGAAACCGGAGAACGCATCGATGGCATGGACGGATTCAAGGCGGTTCAGAAGGACTGGGCCCGGGATTGGCAGGACATGGATGCGCGGACAACCAACTACACCTACCATGTGATTGTCTCTTATCCGAAGGAGACCGATCCTTATGCCGCCGAAGTGGCGGCCGAGAGTTTTGCGCATCGTCTGACCGGGGGCGAATATGGTGGCCGCTACAAATTCGTCATGGCCCATCATCGGGATACGGACTTCCCCCATACCCATTTGATCATCAACCGGGCCGCGCAGGATGGCAGAACACTGCATCTGAGCCGCTATGGTGTTACGGTCGACGATTTGCGGGACCTGCATGTCGAAACCGCGCGGGAGGTCGGCATCGTTCTGAATGCGACCAGCCGGTTCAGCCGCAATCTGGCACCGGAATATGAAAGCAGCGCGCGCATTCATGCGCGGCGTGAGGGTCGGAAGCTGGCTGAGAAGCCGGCGCGAGAAACGCGATCAGGCTTTCCGTATCACGGTCGGGGGCGGCAGGAACCCCTCGCCTCGGATGTGCTTCAAACCCTGAAAGATCAGCGCAACACCGAATATGCCGCCTTGGGCGAAACTCTTCGGTCGCATCAGGCCGGGGTGATGCAGGGCGTCTTTTCAATTCAAACCCCCGGGCGAGCCGAGACCCTGGGCACTTATGGAACGGCTGTTCTCGGCGCAGCCAAAACCCTGTTGCGGGACGGGGCTCTCAAAACAGAGGAAATCGACGTGAACCAACACATCTCAGACGGTCTGGATCCCGCAGCGGCATCCGGCGTGGAAGCCGAGCTCAAAAACATCGGCACCGACATCCGTGGCTTCATCAAAGGCATGTCCGACAAGGCGGATGTCATGGAGGATGAAGATAAACGCAGCCAGACAGAGGCGGCCATCTCCCGGGTTCTACGGGACTATGAGCCCTTGATGGACGAAGAAACCCGCAGCTACTTTGGCAAGCGTCTGGAGCGCGATGATGATCTTGAAGTTGGCCGCAATGACACCGATCCTTTCCGCCAACGCCGCGCTGCCGAGCGGGACACGGCTGATCCGACACAGACACAGCCTCTTGGTCATGATCGCACCATCCCGGGCGATCCGCGTGGCTTGGCCACAAAGGCGGCCTTGAGTGAGGCAGACAGGCAGGTCTCCGAACGCTTTGAGGCGATGGGCCTGAATGGGGACCTGGTCATGTCCCGCATTCGCAATGGGGCGGATGTGGATCGGGAAACTCGCGAGAAATGGTTCGATCGCGATGTGCAGACCCTCGCCAATGCCCATTCGCTTAGCGAAAAACAGGCGCGGGCGGATATGACAGCGGCTTACAAGGATGCGGCCGAGATCTACCGCGATGCCCGTGGTGAAATCCGGGAGGTCAACCGCGCCTTTGCAGAGGGCAGGGGGGATGAATACCTGTCCGATAAAGTCAGCGAAGGCATGCAGGCGGAGTTCAAGCGGTTGAAGACCCTTGGCCATAATGACGCGGACCTCGGCGGACAACTCGGCGAAATCGAAGCCCGCGTGTCTGACAAGGTATTGGGCTATGTTCCCGAGCGCTTGAAAGATGCGGTCTCGCCATTAGAGCGTTTGCAATCAGGGGAACGCCGGTCAGAGGACAGGTCCAGAACTCAGACGGAACACCCAAACCGATCCTCGCGCATCGATCTTGTGGAAGGTGTCCGCGGTGAAATCGTGGGCACCGGCTTAGCGCTCTATGACAAAGAGGACAAGGACAGCCTTTCCCCTTATGTGGACCTGAAGATGGAAACCCGCGACAAGCCCTACCGTGTCTGGGGTGTCGACCTACCCGATATGATGCAGCGCCAGAATCTGACGGTGGGGGACACCGCGACGCTCGCTCATGACGGCTTCAAGACCGTGTCCGTCAAAAAAATGGATCGGGAGACCGGTGAAGAAAAGACCGTTGAGGCCAAGCGTCGGGCCTGGAAGGCCAGCGACATTGAACGCGGTCCTCGCGAGGCAGAGCGGTCTCAGGACCGGGAGCAAGACCAGGCCACGGCAACGCGTGGGCTAGGCCCGGAACAGGCCGAGAAGGGGGAAAATGAACGCGCGGTTCGGGAAGAGGTCTCCGTTCAAACCGGTGTCACCGGCGTCATTGTGGATGCAAAAGAAGCATTGGCCCGGCCTAATGATCCGGACAGCCAGTCCTTCTACGTGGATGTGAAGCTCGACGGGCAGGATGCGCCGAAACGTCTCTGGGGTACGGCCCTACAGGATCAGATGGAGCGCAACAATCTCAGCATCGGAGACAAGGCCACCTTCAAAGAGGCTGGCAAGGAGGTGGTGACGCGGGATCGGCGCAATTCGGAAACCGACGAGATCGAGAAGGTCAATGTCACCCGCAAGGCCTGGGATGTGACCAACATCGACCGGCGCATCGACCGGGACCCGGACACTCAGGATCGCAGGCAGCGGGAACGTGAAGACCGCGCCAAGGGCGATCGGGGCATCAGCCGGTGAGCCGCCATCTTGAAGCCACACTGACCCGTGTGTTCGGAGAGCAATTGCTCTCCGATCCAAGCCTCTCTGAAATTGTGCTGAACCCCGACGGTCGGGTTTGGGTTGAGCGCAGCGGCGATCCCGCCATGCAGCCGCTGGATGAGCCTCTCAGCGAAGATGATGCGCAGGCGTTGGCGCAGGATCTCGCAGGCGACAATCCGATTTCAGCCAAAACACCCCTGGCCGGGTCCCAGTTTGAAATCGCCGGATCGCTTTGGCGCGCGCAGGTGGCCGTGAAGCCGGCGGTGGAAGAGGGCGTGGCCTTTGCCTTGCGGCGGGCCGTGGCCAAGGAAATGTCGCTGGATGATCTGATGGCCGGATTGCCAAAGCTGGAAGCCAACATGGCCGATTTGAAATCCGGCGTTGATCCGGCAGATGCCGCTGTGTTTGAAGCTTATGAAAATGGAGGGTTTGGTGATTTCCTGCGCGCTGCAGTGAAGGCCAAATGGAACATCCTTTTGTCGGGAGGCACATCGTCCGGCAAGACAACCTGGCTGCGGGCCTGTCTAGCGGAGGTCGATGCATCAGAGCGGATCATGACAATCGAGGATGTGTTGGAAATCCGGCCCGGACAACCCAATGCGGTCTCGCTTGTGGTGAACAAACACGCCACGAGCAGCGAGTTGCTCAAAGCCTGCCTGCGGTTCCGGCCGGAACGGATCATCATGGGGGAGCTGCGCGGGCCAGAAGCCTATGATTTCCTCTCGGCAATCAACTCCGGCCATCCGGGCGGGATTTCCACGCTACATGCGGCGTCACCGGAATCCGCGCTGTCACGGCTGGCCTTGATGGTGATGCAGGCGGATACCGGGCTGACCTATTCTGAGATCCTCGAATACTGCCGCTCGATGATCGACGTGATTGTGCAGTTTCGGAAGACAGGGGATCAGAGGCGGCCTGTTGCGGTGAGGGTGCTGACGGAGAGGGCATATCCATAGCGGAATTGAGCGCCACGTATTGGCACCGTCTGAAAAAGCCCGTACGTCAATTTTCTGAGCCAATTCTGGAGTTTTTCTAGCGCCCAAGAGCGCACTTATGCAAACTCTCCGCCTATGGCTCCAAGATTTGCGTGCGATCTCTCTGGGGCAAAGCCCCGGCCGATGGCCATCCCCTTCGATGCTATCCGCATCGACATGGAAGGGCGCGCGGCCCCTTCCAAGCCATCCCAGCCCAACGTCCGCCGTTGGATTGCGTCCGGAACACCAGCCCCAAAATCTCGACCGATGCCCCTCTATGGGGGCCGGTCTGCTCTTGTCTCTGCCGTTCCGGTGGGCGTCGATCTGGGGGGCTGTGGCCCCCGATCTCCACCGGGTTTGCCCAAGGCAAACCGCCAGTGAACTGTCCCCATATCCCGCCCCCCATAAGGCTGGGGATTTGGAGGCAGGTCACTGGCAAGTCCGCGCCTCAGTCGCCCTTTGGGCGGCTTCGTCGGGGCTGTCTTTTTCTCTCCGGCCCCAGCGTTGTGGGTCGCGGGCCGGAGAGAAAAAGACGGTTGGTCGCGGCAGCGATGGCCCCGGAACATACCGTTCCGAAGCCATCGACTTACGCCCAACAGGGAGAGGTGCAGCCCGTCCGACACCGAGGATGGTGGACAGGTTGCATCTCCCATTCTGCGCGAGCGCCCCGGCTCTTGTCACGCGCCAAGAGCCGGGCCACACGGGTGTGCCGGGAGATGCTTTGCGGTGGGAACGCCCACACCGGCGGTGCACGCGGGCACCGCAATGGTGTTTGTCATCTGCGAGAGAGGAGGGGGCATGGCCAGCTACCACCTCTCTGTGAAGACGATCAAACGCAGCGCCGGGCGCACCGCGACGGCGGCTGGGGCCTACCGTGCCGGGGAGCGCATCGAGTGTCAGCGGGAAGGCCGTGTCCACGATTACACCGCCAAGCGTGGCATCGAGGAAACTTTTATCCTGACCCCCAAGGATGCACCGTCCTGGGCGCAGGATCGGGCGGCGCTCTGGAACGCCGCCGAAGAGAGCGAGACCCGCCGCAACTCCGTCACCGCCCGCGAGTGGGAGCTGGCCCTGCCGTCCGAGATCAGCGCCGAGGACCGGTCGCAGATCACCCGCCAGTTTGCCGAGGAGTTGGTCAGCCGCTACGGCGTGGCTGTGGATGTGGCGATCCACGCGCCGCATCGTGAGGGCGATCAGCGCAATCACCATGCCCATGTTCTGACCTCCACCCGCAAGCTGGAACCGGAGGGGTTCACGGCCAAGACCCGCGTTCTCGATTCCGCGAAGACCGGCGGGACCGAGATCGAGCAGATGCGCGGGCTCTGGGCCGAGTTGCAGAACCGGGCGCTGGAACGTGCGGGCGAGGTGGAGCGTGTCGATCACCGGTCACTGGAGGCGCAGCGGGAGGATGCTCTGAGCCAGGGCGATGCGCTGAAGGCCGAGGAGCTGGACCGCGATCCGGAGGTGAAGCTGGGGCCAGCGGCCAATGCGATGGAACGGCGTGAGAGGGCTGCTGCCGAGCGTGATGGTCGCGACTATGAACCTGTCACCGAGCGGGGCAGGGCGGTTCATGCGGCCCGTCAGGTGCGGGCGCTTTTTGCCGAGATGCGGGAACGGCTGGAACTGGCACGGGACACCTACGGGGCCGAGCGGGAGGCCGGGCAGGGGCGTGTGTCGGCCGGTCTGGCGGCGCTCAGGGTTGCGGCCAGCAAGGATCGGTCTGCGGATCGCGGCGAGGGTGACATCCGGGATCGGCTGGCGCGGATCGTCGGGCGCGACGAACCGGAGGCCGGTGGGCAGAGTGTCGAAGAATCCTCGGATCTACAGCGCGTTAATGACCGCTTGCGCGAAACCCTGGGCCGGTCGGAAGAGGCGGGCGTGGGTCGGGATGATGACGCGGATAAGCCGTCGATCCGGGAGCGGCTGGAAGGCGTGTTGAACAAACCGCGCGAGACACTGGAGCGGGGTGGCGGGCATGACACCGAGCGGGATCGCGGCGACGAGAAGGAAAACGCACGCGAAATCGACCGAGAGATAGATCGTGATCCAGGCCTCAGTCATTGAATACGAAGGTCAGCTGAACTTGTTCATCATGGATTTGAGCGCAGTGGCTGAACTGTAGCCAACGCGAGCAGCGACCCGTGCCAAAGGCGTTCCGGATGCGATCATCTCGGAGGCCGCCTGATAACGGAGCCGTTGTCGCCACTGATCGAACGTTATGCCTGTTTCCTTCCGAAAAGCCCTTGTGAACGACCTTCTGCTCATCGCCAGCTCCGCCGCCCAGTCGTCTATTGTTCGTTGATCGGACGGCGCACTGATGATGGCTTTGGCAAGTGCCTTCAGTTTTGGTGATGTCGGGAACGGGAGTACCATTGCCGAGGGCCGCGTAGAACTGATCTCTGCAATGATGATTGCAGCAAGATGCCCAAAGATATTGCTCTCACTGTATTCCAGTGGCCCTCCCGAAAATCGATCAATGCTCGCGGACAACAAAGGCGACACTGGAATGACGCTGCATGTTTCTGAAAGCAGTCCAGGCAGGCTGCGTGTCTCGATGTAGGCGGATCGCAAAGCCACCGGGCCAAACATTTCAATCTCATGCCTGACCTCAGCGGGGATCAGAAGCCCGTAACCCGGCGGCACAATCCACGAGCCTTGTTCGGTCCAAGCGCGCATGGTCCCGGTTTGCGCATAGAGAAATTGTGCGCGCGGATGTGCGTGCAAGTCAGTGCGAGAGCCGGGTTGATAATCCTTCGACAGCATAACCACAGGGCGGTCGATCCCCTGAATGGTGTCCGCCAGTGATCTCCCGCGATTTGCCAGTGTCCGTATCCAATTTTGCGTTTGGCCTGATGGAGAGAAAATTGGCCCCATCCCGTAATCAGGTCAAGCTAGGTAGCAAAGATAAGAACGATTGAGGTGTTTTATGAGCTTTGACATCTGGATGACATATCTGGCGACGGTGCTTGCCTTCATGGTCACGCCCGGCCCCAGCCACCTTCTTATGTTGTCCAACAGCATGACTCACGGGTTTCGGTCATCGCTGGCGACCGCTGCGGGTGACTTGACCGCAAATGCTCTGCAAATGACTGCCGCCAGCCTGGGCCTCGCGGCCATCCTCATCGCCTCGCAAAATGCTTTGGCAATCGTGAAGTGGGCCGGGGTGGGGTATTTGATCTGGATGGGCGTGCGCATGTGGCGGAACGCAGATAGTGCAAAGACCTCACTCGGGGCAGCGGGCGGCGCGTCATGGAAAACACTCTGGGCGCAAGGATTTTTGACCTCTGCGGCCAATCCCAAAGCGGTGGTTTTCTTTGCCGCCCTGTTTCCTCAGTTCATCGACCCCAGCGGCCCGTTTGTCTTCCAAGCTCTTGTTCTTTCAGTAACCTATCTTCTAGTGGATGGGACGTTTTTGGCGAGCTACGGTATTGGTGCGAGCTGGATAACGAGAAAGCTGAAAGGACAGGCGACGGCTTTGGTGCATCGGATTGGCAGTGTGTTTTTGATCGGTGCCGCGGTTATGCTGAGTCTAAAGACGCTGCGGGATACGTGAAATTTTTATTGTGCTCTTGAGTTGAGCGGCCACAGGTTAAGTGATGCATGTGCCTCTTACACATGTGGCGACGTTTTCTTCCAGATCGACCCAAGTACAGCTGCAAAGACCACGAAACCACCGATCAGTGTTGTTGATGGTGGAATCTCTGACAGAACTATTAGAGCCAATAGAGGTGCAAGGGGTGTTTCAAGAGCACCAATGAGTGCGGTTTGGCTCGAAGGTACGCGTTTTGCGCCTTCGGCCAACGTCACTGAGGCTATGGCGAAGAGAAGCCCGAAGGCTGCGAGGATGGCGATTTCATTGGCATCCACAGTAAACGGAGAACCGAAAATGAGGGCAAATGGCAAGAGCAATACTGATTGCAAGACCGATGGCCCGGCGCTTGGTGTGTTTGGCCGCGCGCGGTAGATGACCATGATTGTCGCCATCACCATCGTCATGGCGAGGGCCAACAAGTCTCCTTGAAGGTTCAGACTTCCTACAGAGCCTCCGACGACGATGGCTACGCCGCAGAAAGCGGTAGCGGCACAAATCATGGTTCGACGCCCGACGCGCTCGCCCATGACGAACCAGGCCAAGAGGGCTGCAAGTATGGGAGCCACGGCATAAATCAGAGCAACATTTGCGATGGATGTCAGCTTGAAGGACGAGATGAATGCGACCTGTCCGGCGGCTCCGATTACGGCAACAGCCAGCCCGGCTGCACCCATGCCCAGAAACTCTTTCCTTAGTGAAGTCCGTGATGCAGCCCAGGCGGTTGTTGCCAATATCGCAAATACGCCTCGCCAGAAAATTACTGCCCAAGCTCCAGCAGCGACCCCCTTGGTGAACAACCCTGCTGTGCTGAAGGTCACAGCCGATGCGACAAGGAGAAACACGCCAACGGCGTATTCGGGTTTTGTGTTCAACGACGATAAGTTGCTTCGCGTCATGCCGTATTTTCTTTCGCACATGCGGTGTGTAAGACTTTTACTGCCCGCGTAACTTCCTAAAGATATTTAGAAATTAATGCCCGCGACAAAGGAATTGATTTCACGAAATGGATGAGATTTTCTAAGGTATATTATGCGACGAAGCCTTCCGCCTCTACGCTCCCTACAGGCATTTGAAGCCGCCGCCCGGCATCTGAGCTTTGCTCGGGCTGCTGACGAACTCGATGTTACGCCGGGTGCGATCAGCCATCAGATCAGGACTCTGGAGGATTGGCTCGGCATACCCCTTTTCCATCGTCTGACGCGGGCGCTCAGATTGACTGAGGCGGGTGTGATGGCGCTTCCACTTGTTAGCAGCGGGTTTGACAGTCTCGCGGGCGGAGTAGCCCTTATGAAAGAGGCACAGGATGACGACATGCTGACCATCAGTGTCAGCCCTGGTTTCGGCTCCCTTTGGCTGGTTCCGCGCCTTGACAGTTTTCGTCGGCAACACCCCGAGATTGAGCTACGGATTGATGGTACGGATCGGCTGGTGGACCTCGGCAAAGGCGACGTGGATTTGGCGATCCGGTACGGACCGGGTGGCTATAGTGGCGTGGAAAGCGACCGGCTTTTCGCAATGCGGGCAACGCCGGTATGCAGCCCGGAACTTCTGTCGCGCGGCCCGGCCATCAGTGAACCACAAGACCTGAAGCACCACACGCTGCTGCATGTCGAATGGAAAGAGGTTGAGGGCAGCTGGCGTACCTGGCTGTTGGCGGCTGGCGCGTGCGATGTCGATCCGTTTCAAGGTTTGCGGTTTACCAAGGAAGAAATGGCGGTTCGTGCGGCGCTCGATGGTGAAGGTATCGCTCTCGTCGGGGACAGGATGGCGGCCGACCATCTGGCATCCGGGCGTCTGGTTCGCCCGTTTGATGCCGCGCTCAGCACACCGCTGGTGTTTGCCTACTATCTTTTGCGTCCGGAAGGCCGCGCGGATACTCCGCAGGTCACGAAATTCCGAGCGTGGTTGCTGGCGCAGGCTCACAACGCAGAACGTGAAGTCGTTTCCGTTCGGACTTAAGTGCTTTGCCAATATCGGTCGTTATCGCCGGGGGCAAAAACCCCAGGCAAATCCTAGTACTCAAGAGCTTATGCAAAGAAGAGGGTAAGTCATATTTTGTGAGCGTCGTTTCTACACAAAACTGAAGCGGCCCGCTCGATCTGAGCGGGCCGTTCTTTGTTTAGCCCATGTGGTAGTAGTATATCGCCACGACGATAATTAGTCCGATGGACATGTCCTTCCTCCTTCAGAGTAGAATTTCACCGAGATGCTTCAGGATGTAGAGGATGCCGAGCATCATATGTCTCCTTGTTTAAGGGGGCCTGCCCGGGATTTCCGGACAGGCTTTGGGCGATTAGCGCGCAACAACGGGCGCGAGCAGGATCGCCGCAAAAAGGGCAAGCGCAAGCATGTCGATCTCCTTTCGTTGAGCTGAGGTTTCGGCTAGGTCGCCTTAAGCAAGCATGCCGCCGACAACGATGATGATGATGATGACCATGGTGTTCTCCATTGGTTGATCGGGGTGATTTCCGCAGGGAGGCATCGCCACCTGGCGGTCCGAAAAAGCGCCTTAGACAGTGACAAGCCACGGCCAAGGCGGGATCGGCAGAGGGTTCGGGAAGGGCCAGGGGCAGAGCAGTCTTGCGTAGGTCATGCGGGTGACTCCCATAGTTTGGTTGCGTTGTATCGAGCGGGTTCGTACCGCTGATGAGGCCAACCTATGAGTCAATAAACCCCTGTATAAGCTCACATTTTTTATAGCCCGTGGAGAGAAATCCGAGGCCGAGGAGAGAAAAATCTGGCGGTCGGAATGTCGGTTTTGCGAGTGTCGCTAAAAAGCCTCACCATCGGCGGCGAAATTTTTTCTCACCTTAGAATTCTACGGTTGTTTCTTAGGTTGACCGAACGTCGCGTTGCGAAGTCGGGCCACCTTCAGGGAATCCTTATGGGTGGTCAGGGGGGAGAAGGCCGATGAACAACTTTGAGGGTCTGACCAGATTCTTGAACTCTTGGGCAGAGTTTTACCGGGAAGCCATCCCGGCGAAGCTCGACGAGAAGTATGGGTCTGATGACGAAAAAAAGCTGAAGGCGATCATGTCGCCAAAGGAGCATTTTCGAGCAATCATGGAGGCTGGCACAGCGATCGCGTTTACTTCGATCGCCCAGGCGTGCGTTAACAACAAAAAGACCCCGGGCGAATTTAGAAGCGAGGAGCTGGTAAGGATAGACTACCAGGAAATGGATGAGTCTCTCTTTTCGTTGGTCAAGGGTGAAGCGGCGGCCTCTGAAAAGAGAAAGGTCCGTCAGCGTCTTCAGACCTCTCATATCACGACTGTGAAGACGCTTGAGTACTTTGACCTCCTCAGCATCGAAGTTCGCAACGATGAGCACAACGTTCCAAAGAACCACTACGTGATCACCGACAAGGGCCGCGCTGTCTTGTCAAAACTGATGGAAGGAGAATGACTATGAAGAAGAACCTTGTGTTGGCCATAGCAACGGCAGTTGCGGTCTTTGCAAGTGCAGAGATGTCTCCGGCTATCACGGCTGGGGCAGCTGGCAAACTGATTGGTGGGGACACGGTTCAGATGTAACCAACCCTACTGAAAAATTCTGCCGAGGCACCCCCTTCCTTGGCGTGAGGACCACTCTTGTTTTGGTAGTGGTCTTCTTTACGTAGTCGTCCGTTGAGATGCACTACAATGCCAAAAACGGTCCTTTCTGCCGGTGACAAAAACGCTTGAGTTTTGGCACATCCTGCGTGCGGAGAAGGTACTGAACTTAGCCTATCCTGACCATTCGACAGCGTGCAGCGAAAGACCGAAATCCAATTGAGTATTCTCGCCGATGCGGGTAGCATTGCGCATGGCCTTGCTCGGGCCTCCCCCCTCCACTGGGGCAGCATTTGACATGCGGAGCGACACGATTTCGAACCTATCCTGTTCGAGCACGCGCATAAGGAGGGATTGCGGAGACCGCTCGTAATTGGAGGTTCAAATGAAACTATCTTCACCAATCTACACGCTTAAGCGTCAAGCAAAACTGCTGGCACGCGACAATGACATCAAGCTCCACGAGGCACTCAGCCAGCTTGCCACCAAAGAGGGCTTTAGGGACTGGACGCGAAGCTGATCTACGAAACTATCTGCGTGCATCGGAGAGCCTCCAAGGAACGTCAAACATAAGTCTAAGCTGGAACTGGAGCCTCCACAAATCATGACAGCAGACATTGGCGCAGACGCTCCGAAATGGCGCTCCGTCCGCGTTTTGACCGACTGAAGGGCTGAGACAAAGGTCCGGTTCGCGGACGAAAGCAGCCGTTCCAATTCAACTCCGAAAACTCTACGTTTCTTGATAGTGTCAAATTTCTTAGGGCAACTTTTGGAATATGAGTGATTACTGTCTTTTTTGCCGAATTGCTGCCGGAGAAATCCCCACGCATGAGGTATTTCGGAATGACCGCATCTTAGCGTTTATGGATACTGGTCCAATTCGACCGGGTCATCTCCAGATCATTCCGACAGCTCATATCGAGTATTTTGAGAATATCCCGGAAGATATTGCGTGCGAAATCATGTTGCTGGGGCAAAAACTGGCGGTCGCACAGAAGAAAGTTTTTGGCGTGGAGCGAGTGGCATTTCAATACTCGGGTGGTGATGTCGCCCACGCTCATGCGCATCTGATACCGCTTGTCGAAAAACACGATGTCACCTCACGGCGCTACATCGAGCAAGAGGGAATAACCTTCAAACCAATGCCGAATCCGGGAAGCAACGAGCTCCGAACCGTGGCCAGACAGATTGCGGATGCTCTCGACCGATAAAGTAACCTTAGACTTCACACCGAGCAATAGCCACACGGTACATCGATGGCTTCTCGGCGGGACAAAGCTGACGTTGAGTTTTCAAAGCACACCCGTCAATATTCCACGATGATTTATGTTTTGGCCTACCCAGAATTCGACCCACCTTGCGCGGTCCGAGTTCGCGACTTCCGGGCAAAACATGAGCCCCGAAGAGCTAAGCTCGTTCCTCCACACCTCACATTGGTCTTCGGAGTGAAGAGCATACACCTACCGGTGGTCACTGAATTGGCCGAGGCTGTGTCGCGCCAAACCCAAGTCTTTCGCATCACCTTCGACGAACACGCCATCGAGTTTGACCCCTTTGAACAAAAACACAAAATCTTCCTGCTCTGCGGTGAAGGAAGCTGCAACGTGACGGCTATGCACAATCAACTCTACGACGGGGAGCACCGCGCCGAACTTAGCGCCGCACATCCATTTCGACCGCATATGACTGTCGCAACCTGTGATACGCGCGCGCAAATTGAGCGGGTCAACTTGTCTGATGCGGGCGCGCTGCCGCTTCGCGCAACACTGCGGGCTCTAGAGGTCGTGCAATTGTCGAACGGCGTGTTTTCAACGCTCAAGACGCTCCCGTTTCGTCGGTAGCCTTCGCCGCACGACCTACGAATGGCGGCAGTTGGACGCAAACCCCCTGCCAATACCTATGCTGCAAGAAGGGTCCTTTTTGCCGGTGATAGAAACGGTTGAGTTTTGGCATATCCTGTGGCGCGAAGAAGGTCCGCAACGAACCCACACCAACCGTTACTGTTGAGGTAATCGATAGACCTCAACTTCGCGTTCACAGGTTGGATCAATCGTTCGGCGGTCAAAGACCATGCCGAGCTTTTGCATGATGCGTGCTGATGCGCCGTTCTCGATCTGGTAAATGCTCACGATATCGGTGATACCCAGTTCGTTGACGCCGAATGAAAGAGCGGCGGCCGCCGCTTCGCTTGCGTAGCCTTTCCCCCAGCTCGGCTTTGAAAATCTCCAACCGATTTCGACGGAAGGAAACACTTCAGGTAAGAAGTCCGGCCAAGACAACCCTGTGAAGCCAACCAGGTCGCCGGTCTTCTTGGATTCGACCGCAAACAACCCGAAGCCCCGTTCGTTCCACTCTTTCTCAAAGGATGCGATGTATCGTGCCGCGTCGTCCGCCGTTCGCGTTTTCCCAGTTCCGATGTAGCGCATGACGTCCGGGTCTGCGCACATTGCCGCAAATGGTGCGTGATCACTAGGCTTCCACCCTCTTAGCAGTAGTCGCTCTGTGTTGATCGTGTGCTGTGTCATGCCGCGTTTTAAGCACATTAGCCAATGGCAGCAAAGTCCCGCGCGCTGGACATAAACTCCCTGCCAGAACCTATGCGTCAAAAACGGTCGATACTGGTGAAAAACACTGGAGTGTCGGAGCGTAAGATAGAGCGGTGGTTTTTGCGTAAGTAGCCTTTGGTTTCCCGGCCAAGCAGATGTTATGGGAAGCCATGAGACTTTGTGTTGTCACCGATATTCATGGCCTTCCCACTCCTGCTGAGTGCCTCACGTCAAGCCTGCAAAACTCGCCTGACGTGGTCAGGTTTGCATTGAATGATCTGTGCGGGCGGCCAGAGCTAACCGGAGAAGCTCTGCACCAGCACTTGTTTACGGAAGATGGTATCGGTGAGGTGGTGCGCACCCTCAGACATGAATTGGAAGATGACTTTTTCGGGTTGGGGTACAGCGCCGGGGGAACTGCAATCTGGCGTTCCGCGAAGGCGGGTTTGCAGTTTCGTGGAATCTTTTGTGTTTCATCCACCCGCCTCCGAGAAGAAAGCTCCATCTCAACGCCAAGCCATGTGTTCTTCGGATCGGAAGATAACAACCGACCTTCGGCGGAATGGCTTTCGACCGTTCCATTCCGGCAGACGGTGTTTCCACGAGCAGAGCATACCTATTACCTTCAGCCAGATTCTGACGCTTCAGGTGAAACGCGCATGATGATTGAAGACAATATGCAAAACATGAGCGAGATGGGCAAAGGTTGACCGGAAGACGACAGGGTTTCTTGCCTGGATCGGGCGTGCCTTATCTGATTCAATCTTCCTCAAGGGTAGGAGGATCGGGAGATGATGGGACGGCTGGAGGTACAGGAAAACCTGTTTTATCGGTTCCGGATCGAGGATCATGTCCCGTCGAACCACATGCTTCGCAAGATCGACTGGCTGCTGGATTTTGACGCGATCCGCGTGGAGCTGGCCGATCTCTACAGCCATACCGGCCGACCGTCGGTCGATCCGGAGCTGATGCTGCGCATATTGCTGATCGGTTATCTCTATGGCATCCGGTCCGAGCGCCGTCTGGTTGAAGAGGTTCACCTCAATCTGGCTTATCGATGGTTTTGCAAGCTCGGGCTGGAAGGCCGTGCGCCGGATCGTTCGACTTTCTCGAAGAACCGGCATGGCCGGTTTGCGAACGGGGAAATCCTGCGCCGCCTGTTCGAGAGCGTTGTCGAGAAATGCGTTGCGTTCGGATTTGTCGGCGGCACCGATGCCGCTGTTGATGGCAGCACCATCGAGGCGGATGCCTGCAAAGACCGCAAAGGGTCAACACATGAGGTCGAAAAGCTCTGGTCCCAGAAAGAGCAGGTTCACCGTCCGGTGGCCGAGTATCTGGCCAAACTGGCTGACGATGATCAAAAAGCGACGGGCGGCCCAAAGAAGAGACCGCCCAAATACATATCCGAGACTGATCCTGAAGCGGCCTGGTCTCTGAAAGATGGCCCGGGTCGCTTCAGCTATGAGACCAACTATCTGGTCGATACCGATCACGGCATCATCATGGATGTTGAGGCCACCCCCGCGCGGCTCAGCCAGGAAATCATTTCCGCAAAGGTGATGCTGGAACGCAGTGCGCGGCGGCATGACTTTCGACCGGATCGGATCGCAGCAGACGGATCATATGGCACCGGCACTTTCCTGGCGTGGCTGCTTAAACGCGAGATCACACCTCATGTCCCGGTGCTGGATCGCCAGCACCAGACCAAGGGTAAGTACGACATTGGCTATTTCCAGTATAATGCTGAGCGCGACAGCTACACCTGTCTTGAAGGTCACGAGATGCCAATGCGTCGGATCAAGGAGGGTGCGCGGGTCAAGAACTACTATGCAGGCAAAGAAACCTGCGGGGCCTGTCCGATCCGAAAGGCCTGTACGGACGCGCCGTTCCGAACCGTCACCCGACACATGGATGAAGATGCCCGTCAAACAGTCCGTGAACTGAAGCACACCTGGCAATATGAGCGCAGCCGAAAACGGCGCAAAAAAGTCGAGATGTTGTTCGCCCATCTGAAACGGCATCTCGGCCTCAAGCGCCTCCGGCTCCGAGGACTGAAAGGAGCCAACGAAGAATTCCTTCTCGCCGCCACCGCCCAGAACCTAAAACGTATGGCCAAAATGGTTCCGAACTGAGGGCAGGAACGGCACCAACCACCGACAGTTAAAAACACTGCTTTTGCCCGCAATGACAGCGGGTTGGGAGAGTACGATCATCGCAAACACAAGATGTAGTAAGCAGGGTTTTTTACCAATATCGGTCGTTTTTGCCGCCTCGCCTTGCCCCACGACAGTGTGACCTTTGCCGCTATCTGGCGTAGTTCTTTCGCCGCTATGTGGCACCTATGACGAGGGTGGATCGTGCGGCTTCTACCACGTCGTCGGTGACCAGAGACAATTCGTTGATCTTCAAGATTCGTTCGATCTGAACAAACAACCGATGCAGGAGGCGGAAGTTGCCGCCGGTGATCCGAGCGATGGATGCAATGGCCTGATGGTCTGTGAAGTCGGCATCGTCCAGTTGCAGTCCCAGTTTGCGCCAGTGGCGGGTGAGAACGAATGTCAGCTCGTCACCTTTCAGCGTGCGGTAATGATGCGCAAAGCCGATGCGGCTGTAGAATTGGGGATAGCGCTCCAGTTTTCGTTCAAGACCGGGCATGCCGATGAGGATGATGCTGATGCCCATTCGGTCGAAGATATCGCGTACATGTTCGAGGCCTTGGGCCGATAAACGCTCTGCCTCGTCAATGATCAGAAGGTTGATCAGGTCCAAACGTCTGCCGTCGGGGAAAATCTTTTCTGGATGTTGTGCAAGCTCGATACACCCTTCGACTCGAGTCATCAGGGTTCCCAGATCATCGCGGGTTTGACGGGCAGGTTCACTGACAGTTGGCGTGTAGAAGGCTGTGCGCGATCTCGCGAGGGCTTTGTAGGCGATCATGTCTGACGGATCGCGCGGCCCCCAGGTGTCTATCAACGGTCCCGCCTTGTCCCATCGCGCGCAGCGCTGCGCCGAGACGGTTTTGCCGACACCAGCGGGGCCAAAGCAAATGCCGATATAGCGATGCTTTTTAACGGCGCTGACGAACTCCATGAACCGGCGATGCTCTTTCGTGGCCATGAACGTGCCATTGCGGTGCCCTGCCATCATCAATCGTCCGTCTCGTAAGTTCTAAGCTTTGTTTTGCGTGCTGGGGCAGGTTTTGCCGAAGGCTGCTGGCGTTTCTTTCCATCGGGTAGAAACTCAGCTGCCGTCCCGATCCGTTCATTGATTTGGCCGCGTAGCGCGCGCCTATGGGCTGATCTAGCCGTCTGAATGTCCTTGAGCGTCACAGTTTCATGCGCATGTTCGGGGCTGATTGCCCGGCACAGGAAACGGTTCTTGTGGAAAACACGGAGTTCCGAGAGATCGCGCGGATCATAACGGATGGTTACGGCCTCACCGACATAGGGGGCCAGTATTGGGCTCATGAAGCGCAATCCCTGAAAGTGGACGCCATCGCGGCGCACGGTGCGGGGTTTGGCAACCATGACCAGCAGCAGATCGAGGTCTTCAAGGCTCTCTGGCATCTGCGGCAACCAGCCTTTGCCGCACCAGCACGATATAGGTGTCGTACCAGTCTCACTGTGGATGCGCGCATTGTAGGTGTTGATGATCCACGCGCCAATCGCGGCGTCCAGTTCTGTCAGTGAGAGCTTTGGCGGATCGCAGGTTTGCCGTGTGCAAGACAACCGGGCAGGTCTGACAGTACCTCAGTGTTCACCGTCCCGAAGAACCGTTCGATCTTTCCGCGCCCCTGTGGCCGCGCGACGGCAGAGTAGATGATCTGAAAGCGCAAGGCTGCCGCCGCCTGATCAAGGTGTTCCGATGTGAAGTCACTCCCGTGATCAACATAGAGCACATCCGGAATGCCGCAGACCGGCCAATTCGGGTTCTGCTTACGCCAGATTGCCTGCCGGAGCGCGAGGGATGTTTGCAAGGCAGATGGCGCACCCAGAAACACCAGATATCCGGCAATGACGCGGGAATAGTCGTCCATGATCACGGTCAGCCACGGGCGCACCGCCGCTCCATTCGCATCAAGGATCATGATATCGAGCATCGTATGATCGGCCTGCCAAAGTGCATTGGGGCCCGTGGCCCGGTGCCGGTAGACCAGTTCATAGCGATCACGGTAGGCAGCGGCCCCATCCTGCGCCAGTGCGACCATGGCTGGATCAAGAACCCGGATAATGTCGTAGACGGTTCGGTAACTCGGGACGCACCAGTCCTGGGCCTTTGCCGCCGCCGTGATACGCCGGTGGATTGCTGCGCTGGATAGGCGGGGTTTGTGCAATGCCAGCCCTTCGATCAGACGTACCAGCTCGTGCGGCAGCTTGCGGGTTTTTGCGTCAGACCGCACCCGCCGTTCCAAACCTTCCAACCCGAACGCTTGGTAGCGAGACAACCAGCGTTGTGCCGTCCGGATCGGAACATCTGCTGCCCGTGCCGCAGCGGTCAGAGCAACACCATCTTCGATGTGAGGTCTAAGAACTGCAAAGCGGCGCATGGCTTCTTCCATTGCATCCTCCATTCCACTGTCCGTAAGGGGGCCGGTCAGCGGACAGCGCAGCACACACCAGTCGCTCCTAAATTCCTTACGGAAAACGATTCTCATTTGATTGGTACGGTGATATTATCATTGAAGGGGTGCCATGCGTTACAGTCCATGCCGCCCGAACCAGAACTAGGCCATTTCCGGCTCAACAGGCAGGATCATGACAGAAACCCGCATCGGATACGCCCGCTGTTCCACCGACAAACAGGACCTCGCAACACAACGGGCGGCGCTACTTAACCTCGGGGTTTCGGAGGATCGCATCTACACAGACCACGGCCTGACCGGTACCAAACGAGAGAGGCCAGGATTGGCACAGGCTCTGGCGGCCGTGCGAGAGGGCGACATATTCGTCGTGTCGAAACTTGATCGGCTCGCCCGTTCTGTTCCGGATGCTCGCGCCATAGCAGATGAACTGGAAAGCCGGGGCGTCAAGCTGGCCTTGGGTGGTAGCGTTTACGATCCAGCCGACCCGATGGGGAAGATGTTCTTCAACATTCTGGCCACCTTCGCTGAATTTGAGGCAGACCTTATCCGGATGCGCACCCGTGAAGGCATGGCCATTGCCCGCGCCAAGGGAAAGCTGAAGGGCAAGAAACCCAAACTGTCTGATCGCCGTCAGACCGAGTTGCGCCGCATGTACGACACTGGCGACTATTCGATCAGTGATCTGGCGGAAGTGTTCGATGTTTCGCGACCAACTGTCTATCGAGTCTTGCAGCGAACAGCCGCAAGTTCTGTAGATGTCAGGTGATGTGGAGAATAGGTATTCCAGCCTAAACAGGAGCGATCAATGACGTGGCACTTACACTGGCTCGAAGCTGAAGGCAGTTTGTCCACATGGAAGGATGAAGTATCCGAGCAGCTATGCGCCGCCGAAGAAGCTGTTCAGTCTGTTGTTCAGGCTCAGGCAATCGATGTACTCATCGCCCATCGTCGGGAAGGCCCTGTGATCCCCGAACTCGGGCTGTGCGGCTTTGCCTATTCACATTCTATGTTCCTTATTGCCTGCAACCCGGAGAACCCGCACTTTGCAAGTAGCGTCTCGAACGGTGCATTGAAGCGGCAAGCGGTACATGAAGTGCATCATTGCCTGCGAAGAACTGGGCCGGGTTATGGCTCCACCCTCGCGGAAGCAATCATCAGCGAAGGGCTTGCAGGGCGATTTGTGGAGCATGTACTTGGCACGCCACCTGAACTATGGGAAGCGGCTGTCGATCTGAAAGAACTTCCCGATTATTTCCCTGATGAGAAAATACTTTGGTCCCAAAAATATGATCACCCGGAGTGGTTCTTTGGCACAAAAGAATTGCCCCGCTGGCTGGGTTACACAATGGGGTATCACATTGTTGGTCAGTGGCTTCACAAGAGAGGTCCGAAAGATAAAGCAGGCTGGATCAGCACGTCGGCCGAACAGATTCTAGCTGTTACAGGTATCCTAGGTAATAAGCGAAACTGAACACCTCGCCGCCAAATATTGCAGAAAATATCGCGCCAAATAACGATGAAGGTCACACGACAGATCAATCGCATAAACCGGTCAAAAACCCCCGGCGAAACTCAAGCAGTTTTGGCAGGTTTGTGCCGGAAGTTTCTACTGTTGGACGGGCGTGGTCTCTAGGGTGAAGATAACCCATGATCGATCAGAAAGTTCCCTCGAGGCGACTCCAATAAAGAGGCAATGCTCCATGACAAACTCAAAGACCATTGACAGTAATGCGCTTAGTGTTTCTGGCGGCTGCCAATGTGGGGCAGTTCGATTTTCCATCGGACGTCTTGGCAAGGCATCAATCTGTCATTGCAGGATGTGTCAAAAAGCGTTTGGCGGCCTCTTTGCGCCTTTGGTTGAAGCATATGATATTGTTTGGACACGAGGCGAACGGTCCATATTTCGGAGTTCCAAGACAAACTGGCGAGGATTTTGCAGTAACTGCGGAACACCTCTCACATATGAGTTTGATGGCGGAATTGAGATTGCAATCGGAACTCTTGACGATCCGGACCTTGCTCAACCCGAAGTTCAGGTGAATGCCCGCTACCGCAGGCAGTGTTTCGAGGGGCTTCATGGCCTCCCCGAAAAATCATTGGAGTTGCAAGAGGCAGATGAATCCTGGAATGAAACCGTGGTGTCGAACCAGCATCCTGATCACGACACCTAGCGGTTCCTACCTTCACGTAGGTGTCTACGTGAAAGGAACAAACGGAACACGCTGTCTATGCTCGGCCAATGAAACCAGCTCAT
>NZ_JBQFZS010000008.1:0-199138 GCF_056542385.1 Ruegeria sp. AD2(2025) | reverse complement strand
TATTAGATAAGCACGGCTTATAAACCAGCACTAAGGACAAATCATGCGCCACAGCCAGCTCAAGGCCTTTCACAGCGTCGCCCTGCATGGCGGCTTTTCCCGCGCGGCCGAGGCGCTTTTTCTGACCCAGCCCGCGGTGTCAGAACAGGTCCGCAAGCTGGAGCAGGATCACGATCTGCTGCTGTTCCTGCGCGAACGCAAGCGCGTCTCGCTGACCCCCGAGGGGGAGCGGCTGTTTCGCTTTACCAAGCAGTATTTCGAGATCGAAGGCCAGATCGAGGATTATCTGTCCGAGTCAAAGGCCGCAATTGATGGTGAGCTGCGCATCATCGCGGATTCCGCGCACCACCTGACCGACTATCTGGGGCCATTCCGCGCCATGTTCCCGAATATCACAATCGTGGTCCGGACCGGCAACACCAACGACATCCTCGACGAGTTACGCTCTTACAATGCCGAGATCGGTATCGTCGGCAGCCCCTCGCCCGGCAAGGACATGACGATGCTCAACCTCGGGGCCACCAATATCGTGGCCTTCGCCGCCAAGGACCTGCTGCCCCCCGAAAAAACAACGCTTTCGTTCAAAGACCTGAAGAGCCTGCCGCTGGTCTTTCGGGAACAGGGCTCGAAGACCCGCCAAAAACTTGAGGATGCGGCGCGCGAGAAGAGAATGACGTTGAAACCCGCCATTGTTGCCGAAGGACGCGAAGCCGTGCGCGAGCTGGTCGCTTCGGGGGCCGGGATCGGCTTTGTCTCGCACGCCGAATTCGGCCATGACGACCGCCTGCGGCCTATCGAACTGCGGGATGTGAACCTGCAAATGGGAGAAAGCATCATCTGCCTGACCCAGCGCCACGAGGTGAAGGTGATCCGCGCCTTCATGGATTTCGTCCGCAAGGTGCAGGGCAAGAAACAGGCCACCGCAGCCCAGTGAGCAGGCGGCAGTCAGGACCCGCTGGTATCCGGCAAAAGCTGTGATAACGTGCCTGCGCTGTCCGAGGTGATCACATGACTTTCGAAATCTGGACCCTATACGCCCTTACGGTTCTTGCCCTGATGAGCACGCCAGGTCCGAGCCAGCTTTTGATGCTGTCCAACAGCGGCACGCATGGTTTTCGACGCGCGCTGTCAACGGCTGCGGGCGATCTGACCGCCAACGCGCTGCAGATGCTGGCCGCGGGCCTTGGGCTGGCGACGCTTATCGCTGCATCCGCGGCGGCACTGGCCGTCATCAAATGGGCTGGCGTGGCCTATCTGATCTGGCTGGGGACGCGGATGATCCGGCGCGCCAGACCCGATGATCCGCAAATGATGGGGTCCCGACCCAAAGCATCGCTGAAGGCACTGTGGATGCAGGGGTTTCTGACCTCGGCGGCCAATCCCAAGGCCGTTGTGTTCTTCGCCGCCCTGTTCCCGCAATTCATTTCCGCCGACAGCGCGTTCTGGCCGCAATTCCTCATCCTGTCAGCGACATATGTTGCGTCGGACGGCCTGTTTCTGTCGGCCTATGGCGCCAGCGCAAGCTGGATTGCGGCGCGCTTCAAAGGCCCGGCCCGGGTCTGGATCGAACGGATTGGCGGAGGGTTCATGATCGGGGCCGCCGTCCTGCTGGGCCTCAAATCCATCGCCCAAAGGTAAAGCCACCGTTCCTCAATCGTCGTCGGAGTAATACCCGATCACATCATTCTCGGTCGTCGCCCCCAGACCATTCAACAGGCGGTTGGAATAGTTGAAATAGGCGCAGACCTGATTGACCTCCAGGATCTCTCCGTCATCGCAGCCAGCCAGTTTCAGCGCCTCGAAATCGGATTTCACCATCTTGCCGACCTCGGTGGTCAGCTTGGCAGCATAGCGCAACAGGGCCAGTTCCTTGCCTTGAAACTCATCCTCGGGCCGGTGGGCCTTGAGGGCAACGAATATTCTGTCGCCGCGGGGTTGGTCCTTGAGCAGGTTGCGCACATTCATGAAATGATGCGTCAGCGAGTAAGTGCAGTCATTCAGGATCGAGGTATAGCTGGCCACCACCTCCAGAAACCAGAACGGCAGCCGGTTGTCGCTGGAATGCAGGACCGAGCGGTACAGCACCACATGCCCGTTCATCGTCTCGGGTCGCAGAGAATGAACGCGCATCACTGTGTCCACAGTGCCGTGGGGTGTTCTGGCATTGTCCAGAAGCTCTTTCAGACGGCCATCCGCCTGATCGTCGGAGATCATTTCGATCCAGGCGCTCATGCCCATTCCTCCTGTCCGGTGCCGGATCAGCATATGAACAAAGCCGCCGCCGCTGTCAGCAGAAATTTCTTGCAGCAGGTCGTTTTCTGACGGTAACGGAAATGTGAAGACGATATAAAGCGCCTCTGAAACTGGCGTCTGAGGAACCATCGCATGCACAATCCAGATCTGCGCTCCGGGGCACAAAACCTGCTGGTCCGCTGTGGCGGACTGTCGGCAGGGGATCAATTGCTGGTGCTGTGCGAAACCCCCGACAACGCCTATTACGACGCCGAGATCGCACAGGGGATTCTGGACTGTGCGCAGGCCTTGGGTATCCACGCCACGTTGCAGGCCATCCCGTTCGACCCGATGGGCCCCCGGCTATCCGGTGAGGTCATCGCGGCGATGAAGGCCGCAGACCGCACGCTGTTCCTGTCGCGAACCGGCGATCAGATTCGATTTGACGCCGATCTGGCCGATGTGCACCCGATCATGTCTTATGCGCTGGACAAGGATGCGCTGGCGTCTGGCTTTGGGCGGGCAAACTATTTTGGCTTTGTCGCGCTGAAGAACGCGGTCAATACCCTGCTGGCCGAGGCCCGGCATATTCATGTGACCTGCCCGTTGGGCACGGATTTCAGCGGCCCCGGCGCAGCCTTTCCCAAAACCGGCGCATCGGATGTCAGCGTGGCACGGTTTCCGATGTCGGTCTTTGCCCCGGTGCCTGCGCTGGGTTTTTCCGGCACTGTGATACAGGACGGTTTTCTGGTCGGGACCGGCTCAAAATTCTATGAACCGTATGGCTGCGACCTGCGCGAGCCGCTTGCGGTACAGTTTGAAAACAACCGCCTGCTGGGTTTTTCGGGCCATCCGATGGATGTGCATTGCGCTGAAATGCACTATGCGAAAGTCGGCCAGATGTTCGATCTCGACCCGCTGACCATGCACTCCTGGCACGCGGGGATACATCCCGGCTGCGCCTACACAGCGCCTGCCTTCCAGAATTTCGAAAAGTGGAGCGGGTCCGCCTTCGGCAACCCGCGCCTGCTGCACTTCCATACCTGCGGGCATTACGCGCCAGGAGAAATTTCGCTGAACGTGCTGGACCCCACCATCCGTATCGACGGTATCGCGGTGTGGGAAGATGGCGTCCTGCACTCCGACCGCATTCCCGGTGGGGCGCAGATTCTTGCGGAATACCCCTGCGTCAAAGCGGTGTTCGACAACCCGGCGCAGGCCGTTGGCCAAGGCGCGAACGGACGGCTGAGCGCGTCCTAATCACCCCGCCTCGTTCACGATCACCCGCGCAACACGCGTGCGAAAGCGCATCGCACCGGCATCCAGGCCAAGGTTGATATAGCCGCTCTTGCGCCGCGCCATCCCGGTCTGGACGTATTCCAGCACCTCTTTGTCTTCATTGAACGCCATCACTGCGCCTTCGAACATCCGTTGCGACATCTCCGCGTCTTCCGCGTGCATATTGCGATGCTGGAACCAGAAATAGCGTGAGGTTTCGGCGTCCACGGGCGTGATGAAGTTGTAGGAAATATTGACGAACGCATTGGGCGAGACGGGCCGATCCGCCCCGCCCTCACCTGCGGGCGTATAGATCGACATATTGATCGCCGTCGATGGCAGCCGGCATTCGTAATGCTGCTTGCGATCGCAACTGGGGCCAAAGGGCAGGATCGGCGCATAGTACGGCGGCGCGGGCTCATCCGCGATCCAGCGCGAGACGATGACGCCTCCGTCAGTCTCTTCCACATCCAGCGGGCGATTGTCCGTTCCGGCCCCGGCAAAAGAGGTCAGATGCACCCAGGCCACATGGCTGGGGTCCAGCAGGTTGTCGATGATGTAGAGGTAGTGACACGCCATCTCCATCGCGCCCTTCTGGGTCTTGCCCCAGTCCGGGTTGTCGAAATTGGGAATGTCGATGATGTCATCTGTGCTGGCCTGATCGGGGGCGCCCATCCACAGCCATAGGAACCCCCAACGATCCTCGGCTGGATAGGCGTGCACGGCCGCGCGGCGCGGCGGGTTGTCCAGCTGGGTCGGCGCGCTGACGCATTCGCCGCCACAGCCAAAGGTCAGACCGTGATAGCCGCAGACCACGTGATCCCCCTCAATGGTGCCGCGTGACAGCGGCAGTTTGCGGTGCGGGCAGGCATCCTCCAGCGCGATGGCTGTGCCCTTGGTGTCGCGGTAGATCACGATCTCTTCGTCCAGCATCCGCACAGCGCTCAGTTCGCGGCCAAAATCCTCGGACCGGCCCGCGACGTACCAGCTGTTTCGGATGAACCCTTCGGCTCCGGCCAGATCAGGACGCATGGGGTTTACTCCGAAAACACATCATAGGCCTTCAAGGCCTTGGCGCTGTAGGCATAAGATGGGCCACCGCCCATATAGGTCGCCATAGCCAGAGCCTCGCACATCTCCTCGCGTGTGGCTCCCAACCGGACCAGAGACTTGACGTGGAACCCGATGCAGCTGTCGCAGCGGGTCGCGATAGCGATGCCGAGCGCCATGAATTCCTTGGTCTTTTCGCTCAGCGCGCCGTCGGACTTGGCGGCCTTGCCCATGATGCCAAAGCCACGCACGGTTTCGGGCACCTCTTTCGAGAAGCTGCCGATATTGGCCTCGGTCTCGGCCATGAAGTCTTTCCAGTCCATCGCTTTCTCCTTATCCGCGCTCGTCCGCGCCCATGCGGCGTTCCAGCCAGCGCACCCCTGCACTGATGATCAGGACCAGTATCAGGTATTCGAAGATCAAAAGCGTGTAGATTTCCAATGGGCGGTATTCGGTCACCACCAGTTCGTTTGCGCGGCGGGTCAGTTCCTGCATCCCGATGACGCTGGCAAAGGCGCTCATCTTTACGATGTAGATGAACTGGTTCGCCAAAGGGGGCAGAATGCGCCGGATCGCCTGCGGCAGGATCACATAGCGCATGGTCTGGAAATAGTTCAGCCCGATGGTCTGCGCCGCCTCGCGCTGACCGTGGGCGATGGATTGAATGCCTGCGCGGTAGATCTCGGCAGTAAACGCGCTGTCCGAGATGGCCAGCGTGATAATTGCACCCCAGAACGGATCAATGGGCACGTTCATCCCCATCGACTGGAACACGATGGGCAGGCCGTAAAACACCCAGAATAGCATCGGCAGCAGGGGAATGGCGCGGATGAATTCGACATAGACCCGATTGACCAGCCGCCAGCCGCGTTTTTCGGACAGACCCGGCAGCGCCACCAGCAGGCCGATGACAATCGACATCACCGCCGCGATCAGGGAAATCTGGATGGTCGCGCCCATGCCTGAGATCAGGAACTTGACGTTCGTCCAGCCCGAGTCGGTGGTCGGATTGATCACATACCAGCCCCAGGTCGACGAAGACGAACACCCGGCCAGCAAAAGAAGTGGCGATATCAGAAGAAGTTTTTTCATCGGCCCCACCTAGTGCTGCAGAATCTGAGACAGGAATTTGCGGCATCGCTCGGATTGCGGGTTGGTGAAGAAATGCTCGGGGTGGCCCTCTTCAACGATCTCGCCTGCATCCATAAAGATCATCTTGTCGGCCACCTTGCGGGCAAATCCCATCTCGTGTGTGACAACAACCATGGTCATGCCGTCCTGCGCCAGCTCGACCATCACATCCAGAACCTCGGAAATCATCTCGGGGTCCAGCGCCGAGGTGGGTTCGTCGAACAGCAACACCCGAGGCTCCATGCACAACGACCGGGCGATGGCAACGCGCTGCTGCTGACCGCCCGACAGTTGGATGGGCCGCTTGTCGGCCTGATCGGGGATATGCACCCGTTCCAGATAGTGCCGCGCCTTCTCCTCGGCGTCTTTCCGGCTGAGGCCACGCGCCTTGATTGGGCCCAACGTCAGGTTTTCAAGAACCGTCAGATGCGGGAACAGGTTGAACTGCTGGAACACCATCCCGACCTCGGAACTGATCGCCGCCACGGATTTGGGATCACTCGTCAGCTCGACCCCATCCACCCGGATCGTGCCCTTCTGATGTCTCTCAAGCTGGTTGATACAGCGCACCACGGTCGATTTCCCGGACCCCGAAGGCCCGCATATCACGACCTTTTCGCCGCTGTTCACCGTCAGATTGATGTCTTTGAGAACGTGAAACGTGTCGAACCACTTGTTCACACCGACAAGCTCGATCGCGGCGTCTTGCATCTGCTGGCCTGCCTTTGTTTTCTGGTCAATTATTTGCTTGAGGTTATCTTTGTCTTTACGCTTAGATCAAGAAACAATGTAGCGGCAATCGCTTAACGCCACCAACGGGAGAAATACATGAAACGGTTTTTCAAAACTGCCGCCGCCGCGGCACTTGGATTAGTGCTTGGGACCGCCGCGCAGGCGCAGTCAGCCCTGAACGAGGTTCTGGATTCCGGGGTGCTGAAAGTGGGCACAACCGGTGACTGGAACCCGATGTCGCTGCGCGATCCGGCGACCAACAGCTATAAGGGCTATGATATCGACATCATGAACGCGCTCGCCGCTGATCTGGGGGTCGAGGTCGAATATGTGCCCACCGACTGGAAAACGCTGGTCAATGGTGTGGTGGCGGGCAAATACCACTTGACTGGGTCAGCCTCGATCTCGCCGCCGCGCATGAAAGTTGCGGGTTTCTCGGACAGCTACATCGCGGTCGAGCTATTTCCCTATACAACCAAGGACAAGGCCGACAAGTTCGACGGCTATGATTCGATCAACCAGCCGGGCGTGACGGTTGCAACCACGCTGGGGACCACCTTTGAAAAGCGCGTGCGCGAGTGGTTCCCGAATGCCGAAATCAAAGTGGTCGAGGCACCGGCCCGCGGCTTTCAGGAAGTGATCGCAGGCCGCGCGGACGTGTTCATCACCTCGAACATCGAAGGCTCGACCTTGGAAGAAAAATTCCCCGTGGAGCGCGTGAAGAATGCGGGCCCCCGCTCGCCCTCGCCCATTGCGATGTTGCTGCCGCAGAACGATCAGGTCTGGATCAACTATGTGAACAACTGGATCGAGGTGAAAAAGGCGCAAGGGTTCTTTGAAGAAAATCGGAAGAAATGGGGTCTCTGACCCGCGCGCGCCCGGCAGTCCTGCCGGGCGTCCTCCATCCCCACCGATGAAACTGGACCACATGACATGGTACGAGGTTGACGCCCGTATCAACGCGGGCGCCGCCGTGATGCTGCCGGTCGGTTCGACCGAGCAGCACGGCCCCATGGGCCGGATCGGCACCGACACGATCTGCGCCGAGGCCGTCGCGCTGGCAGCAGCCAAGCGTTGCGATGCCATCGTGGCCCCCGCACTGGCCTATACGCCCGCGCCGTTCAACACCGGGTTTCCCGGCACGATTTCGATCTCGGCTGACACCTTTCGCCTGTTGGCCGCCGAGGTCATCGCGGGGCTTCTGGCGCAGGGGTTCCGGGGCGTGTTTGTGGTCAACGGCCACGGGGCCAATCTGGACCCGCTGCGACATATCAAGGCGACTCTGCCCCGGCATCAGATGACAATCCGCAGTTGGTGGGAGCCCGATGCGGTGAACACCCTGCGCAAAGACCTTTATGGCGCTTGGGAGGGGATGCACGCCACCCCGTCCGAGGTTGCAATCACGCAAACGCTGCTGGGAGCATTGCCCGTGGGTCAGGTGGCCGAGCCGCCCGAAAGGCTCAGCCCCGACTATCTGCGCACCCATGCGGGCGACCGCCATGGGCCGCCGGATGAACATCGCGCCGCCTTCCCGGACGGGCGCGTCGGGTCCCATTCCGCCCTGGCCACGCCCCAAGACGGCGCGCGGTTGCTTGAGACCGCCGCAACAGCCATCGCCGCCGAGTTCCGGGCCTTCGAACAAGAGTGCCTGACCGGCTAGGCGGCTGTCAGCGTGGAAGGATCGAGGGTCAGCCAGACCTCACCTTCGACCCGGGCCTCGCTTAGGGTATCGACATCAATCACCCGGTCGCTGATCTGCAGATATGTCGAATGATGCGTGATTTTCAGCGCCGCCTCAGCCCCGATCTGATCGGGGAGCGCCGCCAGCAGCAGGGACAACAGCAGCAGACCCCGGTCAACATCGTCTGCGGTGCCGAACAGCAGCACCTCATCCGGCATGGCGATGCGGCCCCGACCCTGAAAAATGCTCTGCCGACCGGCAATGCCCGCGACCACCGCAAGGGCCTGATCGACGCTACGCACCGAAGCCGCAAGCTGGCGCAGCTTTGGCCCCCGAAGCGCGTTGGCGAGATAGGCGCCGGGATAGCGCACATGCAGGTCACGATAGCAATAGGCCGCCTGCCCAAAGACCGAGAGATCATCGCGCTGCGCCAGTTGGCCGATCACCTGACGGGCACTCGCCGCGCCGTCTGCCGCGTCAAGCTGCGCAAGCTGGTCCCGGGTCGTCACGCTTGCCGCAAATGTTACCTCTTGCCGATGCAGCGCCTCGAACGGAGGCAGCTGCATTCCAAAAAACGCCGCGCAATCCGCTTCGAACCGTGCCAGCTCGGTCCGTGGGATCGTGCTGACCCCATCGCCGAGTTTCAGCACACCAAACAACGACAGGAACCGGTCGGCATAGGGCATCCGCCGCTCGAACTCGGCCCTCGGGTCGGCCGCATCAGCCCCGGTTGTCAGGTCGGCCCAGCGGTCCTGCGAAAAGGACTCGGGCTTGCCATTGCACCAGTATCGCCGCCCGCCCTGCTGTAGCAGCGTCGTATAATGACCCGGAGAGCCCACGATGAACACATCCCCCAACGCGACTCCGTTCAGAACGCTGGCCAGCGAAGTGGTCAACGTCGCCTCATCGGCGCAGACCGTCACGCCCATGGGCCGGTGCTTTTTATGTTTCAGCAGGCGCGACATCGCATGCAGGCCATCGATGGTCGAATAGGTGTAAATCGGCAGCTGGTCCTGTTCGAGCAGCGGAAAGATATCCAGCGCAGGCGTCAGCTGCCCCTTGTCCCGCCGCCAGGTCACATGGCGCCAAAGCTGCGCCTTGATCGTATCGACGGCGCCGGCCCCCAGCCGGTCACGCTCGTCCTGCAGGTTCAGGATACCGACACGTTCGGCGGTCCCCATGGGGAAATCATGGGTAAAGTGGTGGTCGATGAAAGACAGCATTTCATCGGTGACCAGCAAGCCATCCGCCGTTGCACGGTCGGCAATCCTGCCCCGGACCTGCCACAGGGTATCGCTCATCAAATTGGCAAGGATCAGGACGATCATCAAATGCGGGTCGATGGCAGTGTCCAGCAGACCGGGATGCACCGCCCGCGACAGGCGTTCGATCTTGTCCGAGGGTTTCAGGGGCGCGGCCACCGCGCAGGTCTATCCGGGCTGCTTCATGCACCGGGTTCGGGTCAGCGCCGCGTGTTCGCCCGCGCGCGCGGCGAGTATCTCGAATTCGCCATCGGCCACCAGCCGTCCGATCCTGATCCCGTCATCGGCAATATCCACCATATGAAGGTTCCGATCCCCCCAACCGATCATGCCCAGAAACTCTTCGTGGATCGTGACCTTCGTACCCTCTTCGGCCACGACGGTCTGCCCGGGGCGATCGATCTGGTCATCGGGCAATTCATCCCGGTCCCCGATCCAGACCGAGTGCCCCTTGAAACCCGCGCCCAACTGCTCGGTGATCTCAAGCTCAAATTCATAGGGCCCTTCGAGCAGGTCAAAGAAATAGGCACCATATTCGATATTGCAGACCCACTTGCCCACGAGGTCCGGGAACCCATCCTGCGCCTGCGCGGACAGCGGTGCGCATAGCCCCAGAAGAACGGCGGTCACGGATCGGATCAGCATTGCAATATCTCCCTGCATTGACGTGGCTCGATCAGGCCACGCCGTGCAGGTATCGTCAACCTTTGCGTGTTACGCCTCGCGCTCGCCCAGCCCGTCGGTCGACAGATCGTCAAGCTTCGGCATCAGCCGCAGCAACTCGGCCGCATATTCGGTTTGAGGGTTGGTGAACAGATCGGTGGTATCCTGAATCTCGACCATCTGACCCTGTTTCATCACCGCCACCCGGTCGCACATCTGACGCACCACCGGCAGGTCGTGGCTGATAAACAGAAGGGTCAGGCCCAGATGTTCCTGCAGATCTTTCAGGATGTTCAGAATCTGCGCCTGAATGGACACGTCCAGCGCGCTGGTCGGCTCATCACAGATCAGGAAACGCGGCTGCGTGGCCAAGGCGCGCGCGATAGAAATCCGCTGCCGTTGCCCGCCCGAGAATTCGTGCGGGTATTTCTGCCCCGCCTCATGGCCCAGCCCCACCTGATCCAGCAACTCGTCGACGCGGCGCTTGATATCCGCGTTGTCCATCAGGCGGTGATGGCGGATCGGTTCGGCCACGATCTCATCCACCCGCATCCGGGGGTTGAGCGACGAATACGGGTCCTGAAAGATCATCTGGATGTTCTTGCGGTATTCGTCCTGTACCGCACGATTGTTCAGGTCGCTGACCTGCTGCCCCTGAAACGTGATCGTACCGCCATCCACCGGGTAAAGCCCCGCAATCATCCGTGCCACGGTGGACTTGCCCGAGCCGGATTCGCCCACCACGCCGAACACTTCCCCGGCATGGATGTCGAAACTGACATTGTCGACGGCGGTGAAATAAGTCCGATCCCACGGCAGCAGCCCGCGCTTTTGCAGGAACTTCTTGGTCAGGTTGCGGATTTCGAACACCGGCTTGCTGGAGTCGTTATCGACCTTGGGCCAGTGACGGGCCATATCCTCGATGGCAAAACGCGTTTCACGACCGCCATAGCTGATCTGCGGAAACCGGTGCAGCTTCAGCGTCGGGCGCGGCACGGCGGCGATCAGCGACTTGGTATATTCGTGCTGCGGCTGGCCCATCACCTGCGCGGTGGTGCCGGTTTCGACCACCTTGCCCGCATACATCACCGTCACGCGGTCGGTCGTGTCGGCAATCACGCCCATATCATGCGTGATCAGGATGACGCCCACCTGACGTTCCTGCGCCAGTTCCTTGATCAGGTCCAGAATCTGTGCCTGAACCGAGACATCCAGCGCCGTCGTCGGCTCATCCGCGATGATCACATCCGGCTCGGTACAAAGCGCCAGCGCAATCACCACGCGCTGCCGCATCCCGCCCGAGAACTGGTGCGGGTACTGGTCCAGCCGCGTATCCGGGTCGGGAATGCCCACCCGGTCGATCAGGTCGCGGGCGCGTTTTGTGGCCTCGGCCTCGGACCCGCCCAGATGGGCCTGAATGGTCTCGACCAGTTGCTCGCGCACGGTGAACAGCGGGTTCAGCGAGGTCAGCGGGTCCTGAAAGATCATCGAGATCTTCTTGCCGCGTAGTCCCCGCATCGCCTCGGCGTCGATGCCGCTGATCTGGTCTCCGCTCAGCTTGATGGTGCCGCTGGCAATGCGACCGGGCCGCTCCAGCAGGCCCATGATGGCGGCGCCGATGGTGGATTTGCCGGCACCGGATTCACCCACCAGACCGTGAATCTGGCCGGGTTCGACCGACAGGTCCACATGGTCGACGGCTGTGAACAGCTTGCGGCGGGTCGGGAATTCGACCGTCAGGTCGTTGATCGTCAGAAGGCTCATGAAATCACCGCAGCTTGGGGTTCAGCGCATCGCGCAGCCAGTCGCCCAGCAGGTTGACCGACAGGGCAAGAGCCAGCAGCGTGCAGGCCGGGAAGAACAGGATCCACCACTCACCCGAGAACAGGAAGCCCTGCCCGATGCGGATCAGCGTGCCCAGCGAGGGCTGGGTCGGTGGCGCTCCGACGCCCAGAAAGCTGAGCGTCGCCTCGGCGATAATGGCCAGAGCCAATGAGATGGTGGCGATCACCAGAACCGGGCTGAGGACGTTTGGCAGGATATGGCGGAACATGATCGGGAAGGACCCGCGCCCGATCAGACGCGCGGCCTGAACGTATTCCTTGTTTTTCTCGACCAGCGCCGCGCCGCGCACAACGCGCGCGAACTGCACCCAGTCGGACAGGGCGATGGCGATGATCAGAACGTAAATCGCCATCTCGTCCCGGTATTCGGGCGGGGTGATCCCCTTGGCGATGCCAAAGATCAGCATCGCCACCAGAATGGCTGGAAAGGTCAGCTGCACGTCGGCGATGCGCATGATCAGCGTCTCGATCCAGCCGCCGAAATAGGCCGCCACCAGCCCCAGAATAACCCCGATAATCAGCGCCAACAGCACCGCCGCGGCCCCCACGAACAGCGAAATTCGCATGCCGTAAAGGATGGTCGAAAACACGTCCCGCCCTTGATCGTCAGTGCCCAGCAGAAAGGTTTCCTGCGTGAAGGCGTTGGGCGTGCCCGGAGGTGTGAACCCGTTCATCAGGTTCAGTGTAGACGGGTCAAACGGATCATAGGGCGCGATCAGCGGCGCGAAAATTGCCGCCAGCACCAGAATGACCACGACCAGCGAGGCAATCACCGCGACGGGCGAATGCCGGAACGACCACGCAAAGTCGCTGTCCCAGAATTTCGCCATCCGCGACGGGGTTTGAGTGTTTGGGGTATCGGTCATGTGGCCCTCGCGTCGACACGCAGGCGCGGGTCAATGGCATAGTAGAGAAGATCGACAATCAGGTTGATCGTCACGAACATCACCGAGATCAGCATCAGATAGGCCGCCATCACGGGGATATCGACGAACTGGATCGCGTTGATGAACAACAGGCCCACGCCGGGCCACTGGAACACCGTCTCCGTGATGATCGCGAACGCGATGATCGAGCCCAGTTGCAGGCCCGTGATGGTGATCACCGGCACCAGAGTATTCTTCAACGCATGGCGGAAATTGATCACCCGATCCGACAGCCCTCGGGCGCGGGCAAAGCGGACATAATCGGCGCGCAGCACCTCGAGCATCTCGGACCGCACCAGCCGCATGATCAGTGTCATCTGGTACAGACCCAGCGTGATTGCAGGCAATATCAGTGCCTTAAGACCGGATGCGGTCAGGAACCCGGTGGACCAGCCGCCAATCATAACGGTCTCGCCCCTCCCGAAGCTGGGAAGTAGGTCAAGCTCGACCGAGAAGATGTAGATCAGCAATATCCCTATGAGGAAGGTGGGCAGCGAAACCCCGATCAGGGACACGGTCATAATCACATTTGCCGCGATCCCTTGTCGTCGGATCGCGGTGAAAACGCCAAGGGCAATACCGATCGTGATCGCCAGAAAGCCCGAGACAAACGCCAGTTCCAGCGTCGCCGGGGCCCGTTCCACCAGAATTGTCGAAACCGGTCGGCCCTGCCGGTATGAGACGCCGAAATTGCCCTGAACCGCGCCCTGCAGGAACTTGGCGTATTGCACCACAAAGGGCTGATCCAACCCAAGCTCGGTGCGCAGGCGGTCGATGTCAGCTTGCGTGCGTTCCTGCCCCAGCATGTTGTCGATCGGGTCGCCGACAAAGCGGAACATCGAAAAGGCCACCAGACCCACGACCAACAGCACGATGACGGACTGGAACATCCGTCTGACGATATATGCGAACATTGATTTTCCCCATTGGTGCGTCTCTCTATGCTTTAACCGACCGGGTGGTCAAGATGTCGCGGTGGTGCGGCGCGCTCCAATCGATTTCAGGGCCCAGCGGCACGATCCCCAGCGGATTTCGCAGTTCGGACGGTGAGAAATAGCCCTGCTTGTAGATGTCGAATTTCACGGTCGCGGCCACGCCGGGCAACGCGTAAATTTCGCGCGCGTAACCCCAGAGGTTTGGATAGTCGATCAGCCGACGCAGGTTGCATTTGAAGGCATAGTGATAGGCCACATCGAACCGGGCCAGCGTGGGGAACAGGCGCAGATCGGCCTCGGTCAGCGTGTCGCCGCAGAGGTAGCGGTTGGTGGTCAGATGCGCCTCGATCTCGTCCAGCATCGAGAAGACATCGCGGAACCCGGCCTCATAAGCCTCTTGCGTGCGGGCGAACCCTGCGCGGTAAACGCCGTTGTTGAGACACGTGTAAATCTTTTCGTTCCACGCGTTGATCTGGTCCAGCTTGTCTGATGGTGCCAGATTGGGACCATAGCCCGGCAACGAGCCCAACATCCGTACCAGATCGGCGGATTCGTTAGAGACCGCCCGATCCTCAACCCGGTCCCACAGCAAGGGCACCGTGATCCGCCCGGTATAGGTCGGTGTCGCGCGGGCATAGGCGTGATGCAGCGCTGTTGCGCCATAGACCGCATCCGCGCCGTCGGCATAGACCCAGCCATCGGCTGTGCGGCGCGGCTCGGCATAGGCAACCGTGATCAGATCATGCAGCCCCTTGAGCGCACGAACCAGCAGCACGCGATGCGCCCAGGGGCAGTTCCACGCCGCGTAAAGATGAAACCGCCCCGGTGCCAGAGCATCCGGCAGCGCGTTCCGAATGGTCGAGGCCTGACGGCGGAATTCACCGTCAAGCCTTGTGTCGGGCGCGGGGTCCTCGGCGTGGTAGACCCCGGCGATCATGACGCCCATGGGCTCAGTTCACCGTCACCCAGCGCAGGATAAAGAAGTTGTCCGGGCGCTGCGTCAGCTCGACATTGTTGCGCGTCCCCCAGACCAGAGGCTGCACATACATCGGCACATAGACCTGATCGTCCTGATAGATCTGCGTCACCTCGTCCAGCATGGCCTGACGTTTGGTCTGATCCAGCTCGGACTGGATCTTCGGCAGTAATTCATCGACCCGCGGGTTCGAGTAGCCACCGAAATTCCAGCTACCCAGCTTTTTCTCTTCGTTCGGGGTTGCGACCAGGAACCGGACCGGATGTTCGGCGTCGAAGGTACCGGGGCTCCAGCCCAGCAGGTACATATCATAGTTATCCTCACGCAGTTCCGGCCAGTAGTTGCGCACCGGCATGGCATCCAACTCGGCGGTGATGCCGATCTGAGCCAGCATCCCGACAACCGCCTGACACACGGCCTCATCATTCAGGTAACGGTCATTGGGGCATTTCAGCCCGAACGAGAAGCCGTCGGCATAACCCGCCTCGGCCAGCAACGCCTTGGCAGCATCAACATCGAACGCGGGACGGTCCGCATTGGCGCGGGAATAGCCGCTCATCACCGGGGTGACGAGTTGCGACGCCGCTTCGGCATTGCCGCGCATGATCGTGGCCAGAATGGCATCCACATTGACCGCTTTGGCGACGGCCTGACGCACGCGCGCATCGCGGAACGGGTTTGGCTTGCCCGCATCATCGGTATATTTCAGCGCCTCGGCCTCGTGATCAAAGCCCAGCATGATCACGCGCGCCTCGATCCCCTGAATGACGTCCACATCTGCGCTCTGCTGCAGCCGCGCCACGTCCTGAATCGGCACCGGGTTGATCATGTCCACATCGCCCGACAACAGCGCCGCAACGGCGGTGGCGGGGTTCTGGATCGGGTTGAACTCGGCGCGGGTGATGTTGTGTTCGGCCTCGCCCCACCAGCCCTCATGCGGCTCCAGCACGGTTTTCAGACCCGGTTCGCGCTCGGTCACCTTGAACGCACCGGTGCCGTTGGCGTTGATCGTGGCGTAGTTGCCGGTTTCCTTGTCGGGCACCATAGCATCGTTGGCCTCGGTCCAGCCCTGATCCATGATCATCCAGTTGGCAATCGAAGACGGGAACAGCGGGTTCGGCGCGGTGGTCATGATATCGACGGTGTAGTCATCGACCACAATCACATCGCTGACCGGCGCAAACCAGCTGCGGGTGTCCGCCGCCTCACCCGAGGCGCGTTGATAGCTGAACAGCACATCATTGGCGTCAAAGCTGCTGCCATCGTGGAAGGTGACCCCCTCGCGCAGCTTGAACCGCCAACCCTCACCGTCGCCGATCGGTTCCCAACTGACAGCCAGCGCCGGTTCAACGGCCATATCTTTGCCGCGCCGCACCAGCCCTTCGTAGACATTATTGAGAAACCCCAGCACCGGGGCCGAGTTGACCGCATGCGGGTCCATTGTCTGCGGATCGGTGGTTGAGGCCCATTTGAACTCGGCGGCCTGCGCGGTGCTGGCCAGCAGCATGGTCAGGCCAATGGCGCTGTTCCTGAGGATCATGGCGATATCTCCCTGTTTATGGGTCAGAGCTTGGGATGTTTTGGCCGCCGCGTAAAGGAATTCTCACGATGAGATCACGCGCCCGTTACTGGCCACGCAAACGAAAACAGGGCGCGAAACCGCGCCCTGCCCTGCATCCGGAAGGATGGCTTAGTTCATCTCGAAGTATTTGATCTTCGGCGAATCTTCGGGTTCAACGATGGTACCGACGCCCGACTTCATACCCCAGTTCAGCACCTGATGGTGGATCGGGATATAGAGCTGTTCGTCCTGAACCACCTGCCAGATTTCACCGATCTGCTGATCGCGCGCGGGCAGGTCGGTTTCCGAGGCCAGTGCCACGATCTTGGCATCCAGCTCAGGGTTGGAATAGCGTGTGCCGTTCCACGAGCCGTACTTCTCGCCCTTCGAATGGACCAGGAAGTTGAAGATGTATTCCGAGTCATAGGTCGGAACACCCCAACCCAGCATGTAGAAATCGGTCTCAAGGTTGTTGATCAGCGGGAAGTGCTGCGCCTTGGGTTTGGCATCCAGATTCACGGTCACACCGATTTGCGCCAGCATACCCACGGCGGCCTGACAGATCGCTTCATCGTTGATGTAGCGGTCATTCGGGCAGTTCAGAGTCAGCGAGAAGCCATCGGGATACCCCGCCTCGGCCATAAGCGCCTTGGCGCCTTCGATGTCGGTTGTCGACGAGGCATCCATCGCCTCATCCCAGCCGTTCACAAAGGGCGGCGAGATCATGCCGGCCGGGGCTGACTGACCGCGCATCACGACCTGCTTGATCGCATCGCGGTTGATCGCCTTGGACATCGCCTGACGCACACGCACATCCGCCAGCGGATTGGCACCATCAACGCTGTCCGAGCCCAGATCGGCGTCGCCCATGTTCATGCCAAAGAAGATCACCCGGTTCTGTGGCGCGGTGCGTACGTCCAGACCATCGGTGCCCGCAACGCGCTCAAGATCCTGCACGGGCACGTCCTGAATGAAATCGACTTCACCCGACAGCAGCGCGGCAACGCGGGTCGCGGCGTTCTGAATCGGGGTATAAACGATCTCGGTCACCTGCAGCGGGAATTCATCCTTGCCCCAATAACCGTCATAGGCGGCCAGAACGGTTTTTACGTCCGGTTCGCGGCTGACCAGCTTGTAGGGGCCAGTGCCGTTGGCGTTCTTGGCCGCAAAGGTATCCTCGCCGCCCTCATAGTCCTGCACCTTCACGGCGTTGTTCGCCTCGGCCCAGCCCTTGTCCATCATGAACATGTTGGTCAGGTTGTTGGGCATAATCGGGTTGGGGCCATCGGTTTCGATTTCGACGGTGAACTTGTCCGGCGCGCGCACCTCTTTGACCGAGGCCAGCAGTTCCTTGTAGTCCGAATCCGGCGTCATCGCGCGGTTCAGCGAGAACACAACGTCTTCGCTGTCGAACTCGGCCCCGTCATGGAAGGTCACGCCTTCGCGCAGCTTGAACACCCAGACATTCGGGTTGTCTTCGGACGGTGCCCACTCGGTCGCAAGCGACGGCACCAGCGCGCCGGAATGGTCGCGCATAACCAGCGTTTCCATGATCTGGTGCGCCATGGCCGAGGTCGGCCCTTCGTTCTGCGCATGCGGGTCCAGCGTCAGCGCGTCACCCGCGCGGGCCCATCGCAGCGTTTCCGCCGAAGCACCCGCCGCAATCATCGCGGTGGCGCTGGCCGCCAGCATCAGAGTTTTGAATGACATAAGTCGTCTCCCCATTATTGTTGTGACCGCATGTGACTGCGGCTGGCCGGAGTTTCCGGTCCTCATGCCACCGCATCATCCAGATCATTTTCCGAGTTGCAACACCCGAATGTGATCAACGCAAACCGTGCGCCAGACGCCAGAAGGGCGCGATACCGTCATGGGGGTGGAAACAGGCCGGGGCCTCGTGGGTGTCCAGAACCCCCTGCCCTGTCTGTTGCTGCAGCGCCGCGTCGATGGGGACCAGACGGGCGAATTCAAACGGCTCGATCTGCTCATGCGTCCATCCTTCGGCGGATTCGGTCAGCAGGCGGCGCATGGCGATGACCAGTTGATCCGCCGCCTGACTGCCCCAAGGGCGCATCCCCACCGCATCCAGCAGGGTGAAAAGGTTGATCCAGCTTTGCAGGTTGAAAGCGCAGTAATGCTGCGTCAGCGTCCGCGCCATCTCATGCGGTTGCGCGCCGTCCGGGGTGATGCTGCCCAGCACCCGCGCCTGCGCCCGCAGGTTGATCTGCTGCAACGTTTCGGTATCGTCGAGAAACGCGGCCAGCGCGGCTGCCTGCAGATCGTAGCAGGTGCCGTGATTGTTCCGGGCCCGGCGTTCCCCGCGGCCCTGATCGCTGTTTTGCAGCCATGTCAGGAACTCTGCCACCCATGTCTGCACGCCTTGTCTGATCGATGCATCGTCCAGCATCCGCACCGCGTCGAGGAAGAAATAGAAGTCCTTGGTCTCGATCAGACCATGCGACAGACCCTTGTCCCCCTTATGCCCATGTCGCACCTGCGCATAGTCCAGATTGGGATTCATCCGCGTGTCGGGATTGATAAACCAGGTCTCGATCAAGCGCCCTGCATGATCGCTGTAGCCGCTCTCGCCCGTGAGCCGCCCCGCCAGGGTCAAGGCAACGGAATCATCAAACAGCCGCTGCAGTCGGGTCCGGTCGAAACGGTCGCTTTCCTCTTCATAGAGCCGGGTGCCCGGCACACGCTCTCCGTCCCGGAAAACAAAGGGGCGTCCGTCCTTCTTTTTCGGGTCCGGCCACCAGTAGGGGGAAGGATGGTAATAATCCTTCAGATCCCCGCTCGGACCCGGCTGCGGCTTATCGGTGACTGAAAACGGTCCACGATCCAGCGCATCATCTGCTGCCGCGCAGATCGCCCGATGGTCGGGGTCATCGTGCCGCGCCGCCAGAGTTTCAATCCGCGACGTGTCATAAAAGGCCAGCCCGCCGGGCGCGGCGCTAGGGGCCATGTTCCGAGCCTCGAGCATGTCCAACGTCGCACGGATCGCATCGTTTCGGGCCAGGCCGCGGTTCTTGAAACTCTGAGCGTTGTCCTTTTCCAACCTGCCCTGACCGGAAAACAGCCGCGCGACCCATCCCGCAGACCCGACGCGATAACCTTCGGGGCTCACCTTCCGGGGCGGAGCGTCAAACGCTTCGAGCGGCCATTTCTGCCAGGGGCCTTCGATCCCCAGATGTAAGAACAGCTCGACCTTCGGCCGGCGGCCATAGGGATGCGCCTCATCAAAGCGCAGCGGCGCATCGCAGCGGAAGGCAAGCTGGGGTTCCTCGGTCGGGTTGGGCGTGCAATCGTCACCAAGCAGGTCAGCATTATCCTGCATCCGCGCCATCGGCACCACCAGATACCGCTTGTCCCGGTTCGCCACCACATCGGCAGCAAACGAATCCCAAGCGCCCTGGGTGAAATAACAATTGCCATCAAAAGGCAGCGCCCATTTTGCATGGCGCAGGCAAAGCTCAAGCGCAGCGTTGCGCGCGCCGTTGTTGTTCATGACATAGGCGTTGCGGGCCCGATAGCTTTGGCCGATGATCTTCGCCCTGGTTTCATCATCCAGCGGATCAAGCGATCCGTCGGCAAATATCATCGGGTCCTCGAAGGTTTCAAAATCGAACCCCACGGTCTGAAACGTATCGGCGCTGAACGGAATACGCTCATAGGTTTGCCCATGCCGTTCCAACAGCGCGATCAGGGCCGCCTCATTCTCGGGGTCGAAAATCCGGTTAAGGATCCACAGCTTGGTGCAGTTCGCGAACTCGGGCTCGTTTTCCAGGATGAACCGCACATTCTCTTGCGATTGGCCGGCCTTGTGACGGGGCACCAGATCGTTACCGATCACCCGGCAAAGCGCAAAGGTGTCCGGCCGCGCGTCCACTTCGGCCTCGGCCGCGCTGTCCCGCTCCTGGGGCTGGACGGAGGCCAGCGAACCCGCCACCGCACCCATGCGGGCCGCAGATTTTGACAGTTTCTGCACTTTGCGCCGGCGATAGACCAGATAGGCGGGCAGCAGCACGGGCGACAGCAATAGGATCAGCGGTGACAACAGGATCAGCCAACGGTTGCGGCGTCTTTTGCGAAGCGTTCTTTCCTGCAGGGTCAGCATGGGATCGGCCAGGTCGGTTTTGGGTTTCTGTCAAAGGATCGAGCCCATGGAGCTGATCTCGTCGTGCCCCACATAGCCCCCGTTTGCGGCCCGGTGCAACCTCTGGGCCGGACCAAGGGGTCCGATGGGCAGAATCCCCTTGAAACCCCTCTGTCGAAAGACGTATTCGGTCGCCAGAAACGGTCAGTGGATGGCAGGCGTCTAACCCCTGCCCAAGACAAGGATTTGAGATATGCGCATTGCGATGATTGGCACTGGATATGTTGGCCTAGTTTCCGGGGTCTGCTTTTCGGATTTCGGGCATGACGTGATCTGCGTCGACAAATCCACCCAGAAGATCGAGATGCTGCAGGCAGGCGAGGTTCCGATCTATGAACCCGGCCTCGACGTTCTGATGGCCAAGAACGTGGCCGCGGGACGGCTGAGTTTCACCGACAATCTGGCCCAGGCCGTGGACGGGGCGGATGCGGTCTTTATCGCCGTCGGCACCCCGACGCGCCGCGGCGACGGGCACGCGGACCTGACCTATGTGATGGCCGCCGCCGAGGAAATCGCCCACGCCCTCACCGACTACACCGTCGTCGTAACCAAATCGACCGTGCCGGTCGGGACCAACCGCAAAGTGCAGGCGGCGCTGACCGCCGCCAATCCGCAGGCCGAGTTCGACGTGGCCTCGAACCCCGAATTCCTGCGCGAAGGGGCTGCGATCGACGATTTCATGCGCCCTGACCGCGTGGTTGTCGGCGTCGAAAGCGACCGTGCCGCCGAGGTGATGGCGGAAATCTACCGGCCGCTTTACCTGCGCGATTTCCCGATCCTGACCACCGATCTGGAAAGCGCCGAGATGATCAAATACGCCGCCAACGCGTTTCTGGCGACCAAGATCACTTTCATCAACGAAATCGCGGGCCTGTGCGAACGGGTGGGCGGTGATGTCAAGGAAGTGTCGCGCGGCATCGGCCTGGACGGCCGCATCGGCAACAAGTTCCTGCATGCGGGCCCCGGCTATGGTGGGTCATGCTTCCCCAAGGACACCGCCGCTCTGGCCCGGATCGGGCAGGATTTTGCCTATCCGATGGAGATCACCGAGACGGTGATCCGCGTCAACGACGGCATCAAAAAGCGGATGATCGAAAAGATCCGCGATGTCTGCGACGACAGCTTCAACGGCAAGACCGTGGCCGTGCTGGGCGTGACCTTCAAACCCAATACCGACGACATGCGCGACGCGCCCTCGCTGACCATTGTCCCCGCCCTGATCGGCGGCGGCGCACGGGTGCGCGTGGTCGATCCGCAGGGCCGGGCCGAGGGCGAAGCATTGCTGCCGGGGGTGAACTGGATGGACGATCCCTATGCCGCGGCCAAGGACGCCGACGTGGTGGTTCTACTGACCGAATGGAACGAGTTCCGCGCGCTGAACCTAAGCGATCTTTCCGAGGCCATGAAATCGCCCCGCATGGTTGACCTGCGCAACATCTATTCCTCGGCCATGGCGCTGGGTGCAGGGTTTGAAACCTATGTCGGCGTGGGCGTTCAGGACCGCAGTTTGTAAGCCCGGTTTGAAGGGAGGGTGCCCTACGGCACCCGCCGCACAAGGTAATCGCGCGCGGCTTCGACGACCGCTTCTACGGCCCCGCCCATCTCATAGTACAGCGGCAGGCGGACGAGCCGGGCCGCTGCGCTTTCGGTTACCGCCAGACTGCCCGAGCAGCGGCCATACAATCGCCCGGCAGGTGCCGAGTGCAACGGCACGTAATGGAACGGCGTCTCGATACCCCGCCCCCGCATAAAGCCGATAAAATCACGTTGGTCTTGCGCATCCCTGAGCAGCAGACAGAACAAATGACCGTTACCCTGACAATGATCGGGGGCCGACAGCAGGTCGACTCGTCCGGCTTGCTCAAGATCAGCAAAGGCAGACCTGTAGCGCGCGAGGGTTTCAAGCCGGTCCCGGTTGATTTTGTCCGTCTGTTCAAGTTGCGCAAGCAAGATCGCTGCCGTCAGCTCGGACGGAGAAAACGAAGATCCGATATCGACCCAGGTATATTTGTCCACGGCCCCTTGCAGGAATCTGGCCCGATTGGTCCCCTTGTCCCGGATTATGTCTGCACGTTCGGCAAGATCAGACCGGTTGATCGCCAGAGCACCCCCCTCGCCAGAGGTCACATTCTTGGTTTCATGAAAACTGAATGCCGCGATATCGCCCAATCCACCGCAGAGGCGGCCGCGATACCGCGAGCCCAGGGCCTGAGCTGCATCTTCCACAAGGATCAAACGATGTTTACGGGCAATATCCGCCAATGGCCCCATCTCGGCCGGGACACCGGCATAGTGAACCGCAAAAATGGCCTTTGTCCGGTCGGTCACGGCCCGTTCTACGGCCTCTGGTTCAAGGTTTAGGGTTGCAGGATTGACGTCCACGAATACCGGCACAGCCCCCCGCAAAACCACTGCATTTGCCGTGGATACAAAGGTGAACGAGGGCATGATGACCTCATCCCCGGGTCCGAGGTCACACAGGATGGCAGCCATCTCGAGTGCGCCGGTTCCCGAGTGCACAAGCTGCACCTTCCGAGCCTGGGTCAGCGCCCCGAGCTGCGCCTCGCAAGCGGCCGTAAACTGCCCATTGCCCGCCAGAAACCCTTGTGCAAGCACCGCGTCGAGATAGCGGCGTTCATTACCCACCAGTTTTGGCAAATTGAACCGGATGGCCGTCTCATCAAGCAGCCTCTGGTCGTCATATGATTTTGCGTCTTTGGGCATCCCGAGAAATATCAATCGTCCATTTCAAGCACAGGTTCCATTTGCGGCGGGCTTGGTTTCAAATCCCGGGGTCAATCGCCACCAGCGCAACCTGGAAAACCATCCGTACCCGTAGCACATTGCCCGAGCAAAAGATGCTAAATCCCCAAATTGAGCCATTTGGCCCTGTCAGTTTGCTGCCCCGCCGCCCGCAGTCAAAACAATTTACCGCTATCCGGCCATATTGTTCCCAAAAGCGCCATCCAATACCCGGTCAAACGAATCTATCCGCGCGATCATACGCAGGCGAGTCAATGCCCCGGTAGCCTCGTGTCAGGGTCGCCATACGATGTTCTTGCCGATCGCAACGAACACCATCGGGCTGGTCGCACGTCCGACGCCATCTTCATCGCGGACGCGATAGTCGAGGCCTGCATTAAACTGCCAGTCCCGGGTTAGGTCATGGCTGTAGATCGCACTTACATTCGAGAATTCGACTTGCGATGATGTGTCGGTCTCCTCGGACAATGCGTAGGTGCCGCGCAACGCAAATTGCGACAGGGGTGTAATGCCCCAGATATACCCGACATCCACCACCGTCGCTGCAAAGTAGTCATCTTCGTCGTCGAACAGGATGTCCCGGCTTAACCGCACGCGCAGAGTGTTAGGCCCATACTCGCGATCGAACAACAGCGATCCGATGGCATCAACCGATCCGCCCGATTGCCGCGCCGCACCGAGCGTAAACCCGAAGGCCCCATCGGGGATCTCGCGGTTGCGCCCGACAAAAAGCCGATCCAGACGGCCAGCGATCTCCCGGGTCGTCTCATAGCGAGCGAGGTACGACCCGTCAGGGACGTCGCGTTCAACCCCCAGATTGCCGACGATGCCGGATACGTCCCGATCACCGCTGATCTGCCGCGTCTCCTCAATATCCGCATAGCCAAGCGCCACGTCGAAGCGCGTAGTGGGCGACGCTTCGTGCAGGAGCCCGAAGGTAATCGTGTTCCCATCGCGGTCAATCTCGTCCGGGCTGTCGTCGGTGAACCGTTCGAGGTCGTAGTCCAAACGCCCGGTGGTCCGTTGCGAGAACGCAAAGCTCAACCCAAACCGGCCATCGATCCGGTCGTTGTCGTCAAGCCCGGGATCGGTGGTGTCCGTATACCGCAGCCCCGAGGCCTGAAGACGGAGGTTATAACCAACAAGGTTTTGCCTGCCACCATCAAGCGCGAAGCCATAGGTAAAGTCGCTGCGGGTTCCGTCGCCGGTCAGATCAGCAAAATCGGCAGGCAAGATGATAAAGCCATCCTCGTCTTCGAAATCTGAGAGTGACCGCAGGAAACCGATATCGAACCGCAGATATTCAGCATCCAGGCTCAATCCGGCATTCGCAGCCTCACGCGAATAGCCGAAATCGAGCCGGGCATCGCCGATATCGAAGTTATCGTCAATATTGGGCAGGTCCTGAAGCCGCAGGCCTGTGACGGCATCCAGAATGATCGACTGGGTGCGCGTTTCACTGGACAGACCAAAAGACAGGATGGTTGACGCGATGAATCCGTTGCCGGGGTCCGGCACATCAAGGCTCAGGTTACGGCCATACTCCAGACGCTCGGCGATGCCAAACCGCAACTCCAGCCCGCCGGGTTCGACAGGTATTTCCTGCGCCCTGACGATCGTCGTCGACAACAGCACCGCCATAGCGGCCCCAACACCCGTCAGGCGATTCATCGCGTCCTGTCTCACTGCCCCAACTTTCTTGTTATTCGAACAAGCGCCGCTGTGGCACAACAACGACGTCTCCGTCTACAAGCCGTGTCGCCGCACCTTGTCCGACGCCTTCCAGAATGGCGTCATAGTTAAACCGGAACACCCGCTCGTTGCCCGATTTGTCCGTGCGCCGCAGCATGACCCGCTTGGTTGCCGCAAATCTCGAGAAGCCACCCATTTCCGCGAAGAACTGCAGCAGAGTCGTGCCCGGCGGCACTTCGTAACGCCCCGGCGATCCGGCCTCGCCGATGGCGTAAACAAGAATCGGATCCGGCTCCACATCTTCGCCGACCGAACCCAGTGACACGAAGACGCTGGGTGTCGAAGCAAAATTCGGCGCGAGAAGGTCGGTCAGGTCGCTGCGAACCTGTTCGACGCTGCGTCCGCTGACAGCAAGCGTACCGGCCAACGGCATGGTGATGCGCCCATCAGGACGAACCAGCGCTTCCTGATTAAGTTCACGATCTTCAAGCACTTCAATATTCAAAACGTCGCCGGGTTGAATGCGATAGCTGCTTTGCGCCAGGGCCGGCACGGCCGCAACCGCACCAAGGACCAGTGTAACAAGCAGAGTATAGATGGGCTTCATGTCCCAAGCTCTCCCTAATTCTATTCCAGTTATTCCCCACCAAGACCGCCGGACCCCGGGGGTCAAATCTCCAAAATCCGCATGGCAGGCACAGTCTGCACATGATTCGGACCAAACACCATATTTTGATTTGCAGATTATTCACTTTCCCGGGGCATCAGCTCTAAAACGCAACACTTTGAGACAGTTTTGGGCCCCCGGGCCTGTTTGGGGCATAATTTTGCCTTCTTTGCCTTGTTGAGTGTTTCTTAACGATTGCCGGGACAACCTGCCCGGGCAGCACGAAAGACACAGAGGGCATGATGATCGCAGGGCTGGTTCTATTCGGGATGGTTGCAGGTGGATTGGCGGCAATTGTCGGCCTGATCAGCGGATTGCCAATATATGCCGCTGTTCTGCTCTATGGCGGTTTTGGTGCCACCTGCCTGCTGGCAGCCGCGCTCGTGACGATGTCTCGCTCGGCAATTCGGACCAACCCGAAAACACCACTGTCTGCCGTTCACCCTGACCCGTGATCCAAGCCGCTGAGAACAAGCAGCACCGACCTTATGTCTTACCGGAAATCACCCCGCCCCTACGCTGAAACAATCGTACGAAAAAACGGCGATTGTGCGCATTTCCTGTTGGCCAAGGGGCGGGAATTCGTGAAACTAGTCACCGCAAGTTGTCTGAAACGCAAAGGTATGCAGTAAACGGAACCGGCCGCATTTTTGAGTTTGAAATTTCTGTCGTGGTCGGATCGCCGGCTGTCGCACAGCCCTGACACAAAAGCGATCCTCGGACGCGCTGGTTTCTGGGCGTTTGTTTGATGTTAACAATTGAGAAGGCCATGCAAGCATGGGCGTGAAAGTAACGATTATGACCCAGGGCCAGACAATGCGCCCCGCACTGAACCTGCCCCTTGCAAGACCGGTATGTCGGCACCTGAGAAGGGCTGCATGATGGCTGACGGAACGCCAATCGGGATGACAATGGATACAACGCGGAACAGCTATCCCCGCATCGACCTGCTGAATGTCTACGTTCACGATATCTCCATGGACGACCTGCTGCAGAACTTCGGCGCGGGCGCGATCCTGACGCTGCATGTCGACATGATGATGAAACTGCAGAAAGATCGCGAGTTTCGCGAGATTTTCGACAAGTTTGATATCATCACCTGCGACAGCCAGATCCTTTATTTTGCGGCCAAGTTGCTGGGAACCCCGGTGCGCGAAAGGGTGTCAGGATCGGACTATTTTCCGAAGTTCTATATGCACCACAAGGACAATCCTGATGTCACGGTGTTCCTGTGCGGCGGCAAACCGGGCATCGCCGATATCGCTGCGGACCGGATCAATGATAAGACCGGTCGGCGCATTATCGTCGGAACCGACGCCCCACCCTTTGACTATGAAACCAACCCCGCCGCCGTCGATCGGACGATCGAGCGGATCAATGCATCCGGCGCGACGGTGCTGTTGGTCGGGCTTGGCGGCGGGCGGCAGGAAAAGTTCATCATGGATTACCGGGACCGGATGCCAAACGTCCGGCTGTTCCTACCGCTGGGTGGGACGATCGACTATGAGGCCGGAACCCTGCCCCGCCCTGCCCCGTGGGTCACCAATCTGGGTCTTGAATGGTTCTACCGTCTGATCAAGGAGCCGCGCCAGCGCTGGCGTCGCTATGTCCTGCAGGACCCGCCGGTACTCTGGGCGCTGCTCAAACAGAAATTGGGTCTCTACCGCGATCCCTTTGACGGCAAATGACCATGCCGGACGAAAAGATCATACTGTCCGGCGCCAGTTGGGACGATGCTGATCCCACAAGCATCCTGAGCGTGAACATCGCCGCGCATAACGAAGAGAACTATATCGGGGACTGTCTGAACTCCCTTGTTCAACAGGACAACGCCGCTGGCCGTATCGAGGTTGTGGTTGCGGCAAATGCCTGCACCGACCGGACAGCCGAAATCGTGTCAGGTTTCAAAGGCCAGTTCGAAGGCCGCAACTGGCGGTTGGTGCTGCTGAACATCAGCGAACCCGGCAAACCCAACGCCTTCAATCAGGGAGACAAGGTGAAGACTGGCGCGGCCACGATCTATCTGGATGCAGATGTCCGATGCGATCCCGACCTACTGGGACAGCTGCGGAAGGCGCTGAACGAGACCAGACCACTTTATGCCACAGGCAAATTGCAGGTTGCCCCGGCGCGAACATGGATCACGCGGCGGTATTCCGATTTCTGGGTCCGGCTACCGTTCGTTCGGGGCGGTGCGGTCGGGGCGGGTCTCTTTTCGGTCAACGCCGCCGGGCGCCAACGCTGGGGGCAGTTCCCCTCGATCATCTCGGACGACACGTTTGTTCGGCTGAATTTCGCCCCAGACGAAAGGGTCGAAGTGCCCGCACGCTATCACTGGCCCATGGTCGAAGGGCTGCGAAACCTGATCCGCGTCCGGCGGCGTCAGGATGCCGGTGTCGAGGAAATTCGGCGGCTGTATCCGGATCTCGCGGACAACGACAACAAACAACCTCTGACCCCGACCGGCCTGTTGCGTCTGGTCTGTCAGGCCCCGCTCAGCTTTGCGGTTTATTCCGCGCTGCACCTTCTGGTGCGGCTGGGGCCGGGAAATTCGGAATGGGCGCGGGGCAGATGAACCAAACCGCAGACAAAATCAGGCGCATTCTGCTGACGGGTGGCGCGGGTTTCATCGGCTCGCACACCTATGTCGCGCTGGCCGAGGCGGGTTATGAGGTCTCGATCCTCGACAATTTCGAGAACGCGCGCCGCGACGTTCCTGACCGGCTGGCGCAGATCACCGGCGCACCGGCACAGGTCTATGATTGCGATATCGGGAATACCGATGAAGTGTCGCGTGTCTTTGCCGATCAGGCCTTCGATGCGGTGGTCCATTTCGCCGCCCTGAAAAGCGTGCCGGAAAGCCAGGCAAACCCGATGGGGTATTTTGAGACCAATTGCGTTGGCCTTTACAATATCGCCGCAGCAATGAATGCGCATGGCGTCAGCCGCATCGTCTTCTCATCAAGCGCGGCAATCTACGGCAACCCAGAAACCATGCCGATTGTCGAAGATACGCCCGCCTCTCCGCAAAGTTTCTATGCCCAGACAAAACGCATAGGCGAAGATTTCCTGACCGGTCTGGCCAGCGCGGACCCGGCGCTGAAACTTGGCATTTTGCGCTATTTCAATCCGGTCGGGGCGCACCCCTCGGGCTTGATCGGCGAGGACCCCAGCCAGAAGCCAACCAATCTTGTTCCGGTCATCGCCCGCGTCGCCATGGGTCAAATGGATGAGCTGATGATTTTTGGCGGAGATTATCCCACACCGGATGGAACCGGCATCCGGGACTATATCCACGTTCAGGATCTGGCCCGGGGGCATGTGCTGTCACTTGATGCATTATTCGGCGATCAGGGCAGTCACTGTGTCAATCTGGGGACAGGCCGAGGGTACAGTGTGCTGGACGTAGTCAAAACCTATGAACGGGTCTGCGGACGGCCTATTCCTTATACCATCACGGATCGCCGGGCCGGAGATCCTGCGGTTTCCTGTGCGGCGACCGCGCAGGCAGGGACGGTGCTGGGCTTTGAGGCTCAGTTGGGCCTTGAAGAAATGTGCGCCGGAAACTGGCACTTCCTGAAGGAGGCGAAATAGATGACTGATCAGGCTGTTTTGTCCGAAACAGAGGCCCTAAAGGTTGCCGACCCCGTTCTGGTGGTCGATCTGGACGGGACACTGATTGCCTCGGATATGCTGCACGAGACCTTCTGGGCTTCGCTGTCTCTGGACTGGACGACACTTTTCCGGGCCCCAATGGCGCTGTTGCAGGGGCGGGCGGCCCTGAAATCCGTCCTGCAGGACACAGCTCGGGTGCAGGTCGATGCGCTGCCCTACAATCAACCTGTGATCGATTACATCAAATCCTGGCGCGAAAGCGGGCGGCAGGCCGTTCTGGTGACCGCTTCGGATCAGCGCATTGCGGATCAGATCGCTGCCCATGTCGGGTTGTTCGACGAGGTATATGGCTCTGACGGTACTCTGAACCTCAAAGGTGAGAACAAGGCCCGGTTTCTTGAACAGAAATACGGGACCAACGGCTTCGCCTATATGGGTGACAGCGCCGCCGATCTGGCGGTCTGGAACAAGGCCGCAAAGGCGATCACCGTGAACGCTCGGCCCGCGATCCGAAACAAGCTGAGCAAACTGGAATGTGAGGTCGAGCATCTGGTCGCGCCGAATGTCTCTCGCAAAGCCTATCTCAAGGCCCTGAGGCCGCATCAATGGCTGAAGAACGTTCTTGTCTTCTTGCCGATGATCGCCGCGCATAATTTTGCGCCGGGTACTCTGATGAACAGCCTGCTGGCGTTCCTGTCCTTCAGCCTGATCGCCTCAAGCGTCTATGTGGTGAACGATCTGCTGGACCTGAAGGCCGATCGCGCCCATCCGCGCAAACGGAACCGGCCGTTCGCTTCTGGGGCCATTCCGGTGTCGCACGGGGTCTGGATGGCATCGGGGCTATTGCTGGGGGGGTTCTTACTGGCGGCGCTGACCAATCTGGCCTTCATCGGGATCATGCTGGTCTATTTTGCAATCACGACCGCCTATTCCGTTTCGCTTAAACGCAAGCTGATCGTGGATGTCTGCACGCTGGCAGGGCTTTATACAATCCGGATCATCGCGGGCGGTGTCGCGACAAGTATCGAGCTGTCGGTCTGGCTGCTGGCCTTCTCGATCTTCCTGTTCTTCTCGCTGGCTGCGGTTAAACGGCAGGCCGAACTGGTGGACAGCGCAAAACGCGGCAAGCTGGGCGCGTCGGGGCGCGGATACCATGTCGATGATCTGCCGGTTATGACGCAGATGGCGGTCGCGGCGGGATATCTCTCGGTTCTGGTTCTGGCACTCTATCTCAACTCGCCCGCCGTGGTTGCTCTTTATGCCTGGCCTACGGTGCTTTGGGGGATTTGCCCGATCCTGCTGTACTGGATCAGCCGGGTCATCATGATCACCCATCGGGGCCAGATGCACGACGATCCGATCGTCTTTGCGGCGCGCGACCGCAACAGCCAGATCTGTTTTGCGCTGGTTGCCGCGCTTGCACTGGGGGGATCGGTGTTGTGAGTCTTCGATCGCTGGTCCTGCGCTATGCGTTGTTCGCCGTTCTGGCGACGGTGGCGAATTTGGGCGCGCAAAGACTTGTGTTCGGCGCTTTGGGCGACAGCGCCCTGATCCCCGCGATTCTGGTCGGCACGACCGTGGGGCTGGTTCTGAAATACGTCTTGGACAAGCGCTGGATTTTCTATGATCTGGGCACCGGTGTCTCGGACCATAGCCGAAAATTCTCGGCCTATACCGCGATGGGAATCGTCACTACCGCGATCTTCTGGGGGATGGAGACCGCCTTCTGGCTGATCTGGCACACCGACCTCATGCGCGAGACCGGTGCGGTTATAGGTCTGGCGATCGGCTATATCGTGAAATTCAATCTGGATCGCCGGTTTGTGTTCACCGATTCCACGCTTTCGATCGGAGCGTCGCGATGAAACTATCCGGCTGGGGAAAATACCCGGTGGTCGATTGCCAGCTCAGCCGCCCGCGAGACGACCGGGAACTGATCGCAGCGATCAGCAAATCCGGCGCCATCGCCCGCGGCAACGGAAGGTCCTATGGCGACAGCGCGCTGAGCCGAACCAACACGCTGGATATGCGCCGGTTCAATCATATGTTGTCGTTCGACCCCGAAACCGGGCAACTGGTCGCGGAAGCGGGCGTTTTGCTGTCGGACGTCATCACCGCCTTTCTGCCCCGAGGATGGTTTCCCACGGTCACGCCCGGCACCCGGTTTGTGACTTTGGGTGGCATGGCCGCCGCCGACGTACACGGCAAGAACCACCATATCGACGGCTCGTTCGGAAACTGTGTCGACTGGCTGGACCTTGCCGGGCCCGATGGGACCGTCACGCGATGCTCTCGCACCGAGAACCCTGAGCTGTTCGACTGGACCATCGGGGGCATGGGTCTGACCGGCGTCATTCTACGCATTGCCTTCCGGCTGCGCCCGGTCGAGACTGGCTGGATTCGGCAGACGACACATGCGGCGCAAAACCTCGACGCCGCGATCGACCTTTTCGAAGCTTCGCTCGACGCCACCTATTCAGTCGCCTGGATCGACTGCCTGAGCAGCGGGGACTCACTTGGCCGGTCGCTCGTGATGCTGGGCGAACATGCATCGCTGGCTGAATTGCCGGACAAACAGCGCAAAGCGCCCTTTCCCTCCGTCGCGCGGCAAAGGCTGGGCGTGCCCTTCAACCTGCCAGGATTTTGCCTGAACCGATACTCGGTGCGCGCCTTCAATGACCTCTATTACTGGAACGGCAAGCGCGGCGAGCCGATCAGCTATGTGAACTGGAACAGCTATTTCTACCCGCTGGATGCGATCCTCGACTGGAACCGGATCTACGGGCGCAGAGGCTTTGCGCAGTTTCAATGCGTCCTGCCGATGGATACGGCACGGTCGGGCCTACATGACATGCTGAACGAGATATCGGCCTCGGGGCGCGGCTCGTTTCTGGCGGTGCTGAAACGGTTTGGCCAGCAGGACAGCCGGTTCTCGTTCCCGATGGAAGGGTACACCCTGGCGCTGGACTTTCCGATGTCCGACACCTCGGCCAAGCTGATCCGAGAGCTTGGACAGATGACTGCTGAGAATGGCGGGCGGATTTATCTGGCAAAGGACAGCATGATGGATGCGCAGGCTGTGCGCGCGACCGATGCGGCCCGCGTCGATGCGTTTGAACAGATGAGACAGAATAGCGGGGCAGCACAGCGCTTTGCCTCGGTGCAATCAGAAAGGCTGAAACTATGAGCAATGGCCCGGTGCTGATTCTTGGTGCGCGCTCGGATATCGCGCTTGCCGTCGCGCATGAGCTGGCCGCGTCCGGCCATCCGATACAGCTTGCGGCGCGCAACGCGCAGACGCTTCAGGCTGAAAAAGACGATCTGGAACTCCGATATCAGGTTCCGGTGTCGCTGCACGATTTCGACGTTCTCGATCTCGGGCATCATGCCGTCTTTGTTGACGGTTTGCCGGAATTGCCGGACATCGCCGTCTGCGCGATCGGCGTGCTGGGCAATCAGGAAGACGACGAACAGGACATCGCAGCAGCAGCGCAGGTGATGCGCGCCAATTTCGAGGGTCCGGCCAGTATCCTCGCCCTGTTGGCAAACAGGTTCGAGCACCGCGGCGCGGGCGTGCTGGTCGGCATCAGCTCGGTCGCGGGTGAGAGGGGACGCGCGACCAATTACATCTACGGGTCCGCCAAGGCCGGATTCACCGCCTACCTTTCGGGGCTGCGCAACCGGCTGGCCAAACAGGGTGTCCACGTCGTCACTGTTCTGCCCGGCTTTGTCGACACAAAGATGACCGAGGATCTGGACCTGCCAGAGAAACTGACCGCGCAACCGACCGAGGTCGCTTCGGCCATCGGGCGCGCCATACGGAAGCGGAAGAATACAATTTATGTCAAACCCATTTGGGCAGTGGTGATGACAGTGATAAAGTGCATTCCCGAAGCCCTGTTCAAAAGGCTGCGTATCTGAACCCACCCAACCAAAGCACCGCCGTAATCTTTTAGATCCCAACCGACCCAGACCTGGTCCCCGAACCGCCACCTGAGACAGACCATCAATGCCCAACGTGTTCGCCTATTTTGTTCTGTTTTCGTGGCCGGTGATGGTCGTGATCCTGTTCAAGATGTTTGACCGAACCCGGGCAATCGTAATTTCGATTGTGGGCGGCTATCTGTTTCTGCCGCTGGTTGCCGGTTTTGACCTTCCGCTCTTGCCGACCTTTGACAAGGCGCTGATACCGGCCCTCAGCGCGATCATTATGTGTTTGCTGATCAAAGACGGCAGCCCCCAAACCGCCGGGTATCGCCAGAAACTGCCCCCGTCGCCCGACTATTCTGCCAGCGGTCGCGCAATACTGATCGTGTTGTTGCTGATCCTCGGGGTCGGCATATTCGGCTCGGTCCTGGTCAACCAGGAAGCTTTGATCTTTGGCCCCGCCTATCTGCGTCCCATGCGAATCTACGACGCTTTTTCGATTGCGATGGACACGATCGTGATGCTTCTGCCCTTCTACCTGGGATGGCGATATCTTTCGACCAAGGCGGACCATCAGACGATGCTCGGCCTTCTGGCGGTTGCAGGGCTGATATACAGCCTTCCCACCCTTTTCGAAGTCAGGATGAGCCCGCAGCTCAACATCTGGTTTTACGGGTTCTTCCCTCACGCTTTTGACCAGCACATAAGAGGCAGCGGCTTCAGACCCATTGTCTTTCTGCAACACGGATTGATGGTCGGCATCTTCTTTTCAATGGCGACACTGGCTGGTGCCGCGATGTTGCGAAGTCAGAAGCTCGCCGCGTCAAACACACTGATCTGGTCTTTAAGTCTGCTCTGGTTGCTTATGACGCTGGTCTTCGTCAAGTCGCTTGGCGCGCTGATCATCACAGTGCTGCTGCTGCCTCTGGTGCTTTTCGGAACCAGCCGCTGGATCATGCGCGCAGCGGCGGTCATTGCTCTGATCGTACTCACCTACCCGATGTTGCGGGCTCTGGATTGGGTCCCGGTCAACGAGGTCACCAGCATCGCCCGTGAAATCGACCCCGAGCGTGCGTCGTCGTTCGATACCCGCGTCAGAAACGAAGACATCCTGCTGGACCGGGCTCAGGAAAAACCATGGTTCGGCTGGGGCGGATGGGCCCGAAACCGGGTCTATGACCCGGTAACCGGACTCGATCTTGTAATTGTCGATGGACAGTGGATCATCTTCATCGGCTATTATGGCTGGCTTGGCTACATCGCACGGTTCGGGATACTGACCTTCCCCCTGCTGCTAATGATGACCCGGGGACGCAAGCGATCTATCCCTCTGGTCACAAGTGGCCTCGCCCTTGTGATGGCAGCAAATCTCATCGACCTGATCCCCAATTCGGCCCTGACGCCGCTGACCTGGCTGATTGGCGGATCGCTTGCCGGCTATGTCACCAACAAGCGTCCCGCAGCTGATCCGACAGACGGCGTCGGCCGTACTGCAACCGGCGTTCAGCACCCGCCACCGCCCAAGCACATCCGCAAGTCCAGAGCCTGACGCCCCAGCAGAGGATCCTCAGACGATTCTAGGGAGACCAACAAGCCGAAAGCTGAGGGACTGACGCCGATAACCTTGAGTGGTACAATAAATATGATAACAACCTATCCGATACTGCCTTGCCTTATTAAGAAACAATACCGTTAGTTTAACCGGACTTAATCCGAATTAAGGCAAAAATTCAGCATTACTGTGGCACAGGTGATTTGTGGAGTTCGTTAAGATAGTGTAAACATGTGGAGTGGAAGAGGTTGCCGCTACGTCGGCCATGTGTGTCTTTTCCATGTTGTGACTGAGTTCAGAGACCAATTTGAGGCCTCTTGAAGTGCGTTGAAATAGTGAAGCCGTATTTTGGCTTGGTTTGAAAGTTAAGAAGATGACGATTCAGGATACGAGTATTCCCGGTAAGTGCCAGCAACAACAGGTTGCCCGTCATACCGATAACGTTTCCACCGAACCGACTCAGCTGTACCGCAAGGTTTTCAAGCGCCTGATGGATGTGGCTTTTGTCCTTCTTGCGTTGCCGATCGTTTTGCCGATCGTGGTTGTTCTGGCGGTGTGCATTGCAGTTGATGGGGGTAATCCTTTCTATGGCCAGCGCCGCATTGGCAAAGACGGCCGGGTCTTCACGATGTGGAAGCTGCGCAGCATGGTGCCAAATGCAGATGTTTTGCTGGAAGACTATCTGGCCAGAAACACGCTGGCCCGGCTTGAGTGGCAGGAGACGCAAAAGCTGAAGGACGATCCCCGGATCACCCCCTTCGGACAGGTTCTGCGCAAGACATCGCTCGATGAACTGCCCCAGCTATGGAACGTTCTGATCGGGGAAATGAGCCTCGTGGGTCCGCGTCCGATGATGCCCGAGCAGCGGGAGCTGTACCCGGGTCAGGCCTATTTCTCGCTGCGCCCCGGGCTGACCGGTTCGTGGCAGGTGTCCGAGCGCAACGCGAGCACATTCGCCAGCCGCGCCGAGTTTGACACCAGCTATGCCGAAGACCTGACCCTGCGGACCGATCTGGGCATTCTGTATGCAACTGTTGGTGTGGTCGTCCGGGCGACCGGATACTGATCCACCGCCAATCACATAACCCATTCAGGACGCCGGGCTCGCCGCCCGGCGTTTTCTTTGCGTTCAAAGAAACTGGCGGATCACGTCGCTGCGATGTTTGAAGACATGCTCGTCGTCAAAGTCGGCACCATCTCGGGCTGCGTCCGCAATCATACGACCCAGTGCGGCGCGATCGCTGTTCAGATCGCGCACCGCCCCTTCAAGCGCAGCGACATCGTTCAGGGGGACAAGCCGCCCGGCTTTGTGTTGCGAGATAAGGTCTCTGGCAAAGGCGCCGTCATATCCAACAATCGGCGTGCCCGACACCAACGCCTCGATCAGACATCGCGGCGACTCGGGCGATTTGTGGCAGAACAAGAAGATATCCGCTTTACGCAAAGCCTCAAGAACCGCGCCGCGGTCACGGAGGAAACCGGGAAATGACACGCTGCCCTCCAGACCTTTTTCGGTAACGCGTGCCTTCATGCCTTCAAGATCGGTTCCCTCACCGAACCAGGTCGCCTGAAAGCTGATGCCGGATTGGTTCAAACCGCTCAGCACATCCACCCAGTCGAACCCGCCTTTCATCGGATCGGCACGTCCGACATAGACAATCTGCAGCGGCCCACTCTGCGCCTGTTCGGCTTTTGCTGCGACCTGTTCCGGCGAAATGTGCTCAGACTTCTTGATGTGAATATCGTGCACCATCTGTGGGTTAGAGCAATAGGGCGAATAGGTGTCGAATGTCTCGCGGCCGTGGAAAAGCCCAAGTTCGGCTCGCCGGATCAGGAACCGTTCAAGATGCGCCATCGGCCTGTGGGTCAGATGGGCCAGCATCCGCCTGCGCCATCGCCCGGTATGCGCCGTGCGGCGCACCACTTCGGATTCGACCCGATCTGTCCAGACAGCATAAGGACGTCCCATCCGATGCGCCTGATAACAGGCGACCGAGCCCCAGTCGCCGAACAGGCCGCCGATTGAAAAGGATAGATAGTCGGCCTGAGCGATCTTCTTGCGGATCAGATCACGGGTCTTGCGGTAATGACGCGCAAACTGGTCCGGACGGTACGCCATGGGCAACGGCACCAGATCGACCCGTTGCAACGCCGGGCCGACCCGTTCGATCGGACACCAGCTTTGCGGTGGCTGCCCGGGATCAACCGGATACAATCCGATCACGCGCTCAAAATTCTCGGCCCAAAGACGCAGCCCGTTGCAGGCCTGATCCTCTAGAAGAAAGCCGGAAGACCCCCGAAACAGCGGAACCGGAGCATAGATCATCAGTGTCTTCTTGTCGTTACTCATCAACAGATTCACCTACTGTTTCCCATTTGGAATGCCGGTTTCGAAATGCTTTGTCACGATGGCGCGGCACACCTATATGTTACAGGATATTGCCATCGCGATACGCCAAAATTGTGACGCATAAAAAACGAGTTAGCTGCCCATGTTCAAGAGTTTCAAGCGTGTTCTTTCCCCCGGACTTCTTCTACTGCTGGCGGCTTGTGGCAGCCTGACCAAATGCGGTGGACCAAAGCCGATCGAGAAATCCGAGTTCGAAGAACTCTATCGCGTACCGGCCCCAAGCCCGACAACAGCGCAGAACGTCTTTCACATCGGGCACAGCCTTGTTGGCCGTAACATGCCGGCGATGCTGGCTCAGTTGGCGGGGGACGGGCATTCCTATGACAGCCAGCTGGGCTGGGGCACAGCCTTGAAGGCCCATTGGGAACCCGATGAGCCGATAAACGGTTTCGATGTCGAAAATGACCACCCCCGATATCGGGATGCACATGAGGGCGTGGACTCGGGCCAGTACGATGCGCTGGTCGTCACTGAAATGGTCGAAATCCGGGATGCGATCAAATACTTTGACAGCGGCGACTACCTGCACCGCTGGGCTAAGGCCGCTTGGGATGCGAACCCGGAAACCCGCGTGTTTCTCTATGAAACGTGGCATCCTCTTGATCACAAGGAAGGCTGGCTGAACCGGATTGATCTGGATCTGGGCCGCTATTGGGAAACCGAACTTCTGCGTCGTGCCCTGGCATATGACGACATGCCCAACCCCATCTATGTGATCCCCGCCGGGCAGGTATTTGCCCGCTTTGTCCGCGAAGTCGAAAACCGCGGCGGCATCGGGCCCATTCAGCGGCGCGAAGACTTGTTCCTAAAGGCCGAGGATGGCACGCAGGACAACATCCACTACAACGATCTGGGTGCCTATCTGGTTGCGCTGACGCATTACGCGGTACTTTACCAGCAATCGCCGCTGGGCTTGCCCCATCTGCTGAAGCGGGCAGATGGTTCCGACGCGGACGATCCCGGCGCCGAGGCTGCCCGGGTCATGCAAGAGGTGGTCTGGGATGTGGTCACCAGCTACGCCCCGACGGGGGTGCCCCAGCAGTAAACAAGCGCGTGCCGGTCAGCCACCGACCAGATTTGCCAGATAGCGGCCATAGCCGTTCTTGGCCAGCAGTCTGGCACGTTCGGTCAGATCCGCGGCGGTGATCCAGCCTTTCAGAAACCCGATCTCTTCCAGACAGCCTGTCTGCAAGCCCTGACGTTCTTGTAGGGTGCGGACAAAATTGCCGGCATCCAGAAGGCTGCCATGCGTTCCGGTATCCAGCCAGGCATATCCCCGCCCCATCTTGAGCAGGTTCAGCTGTTCCTCGGCCAGATATTGTTCCAGCAGGCTGGTGATCTCAAGCTCTCCGCGGTCCGATGGCGCAACCTTGCGCGCACGTTCCGGGGCCGACCCGTCCAGAAAATACAGGCCCGTGACCGCATAGTTCGACGGCGGGGTCTCAGGTTTCTCGATGATCGCCCGCACCCGGTCCTGCGCATCGAAATCGACAACGCCGTAACGCTGCGGATCGTTCACGTGATAGCCGAACACCGTTGCCGCCTGCGGTGACTGATCCGCCCGTGCCAGCAATTCGGGCAGGCCGTGGCCAAAGAAGATGTTGTCACCCAAGACCATCGCACTTGGTGCACCGGCCAGAAAATCCTCGGCCAGAATATACGCCTGCGCCAGACCGTCGGGGCTGGGCTGAACGATGTAAGTCAGCGAAACGCCCCATTGGCTGCCATCTCCTAGCGCGCGCATGAACTGATCCTGATCCTGCGGCGTGGTAATGATGCAAATGTCCCGGATGTCGCTCAGCATCAGCACACTGATCGGATAGTAGATCATCGGCTTGTCATAGATCGGCAATAGCTGTTTCGAGACCCCTTCGGTAATAGGATACAGCCGTGTGCCCGAGCCGCCTGCCAGTATGATGCCTTTGCGCTGTGTCACGGCGAATGTCCTTCTAGCTCTGATAGGATGCTGGCCAGTCCCTGCCGCCAGTCAGGTTGCGAAATGAAAAAATCACGCGCTGTATCAGCGCAATCCAGGCGAGAATTCTGGGGTCGTTGCGCCGCTGTCGGATAATCGGACCCCGAAATATCCGTGACCGCACAGGTCAGACCGGCCTGCCGGAAAATCTCGCGCGCAAAATCGGCCCAGCTGACGGCTGGTGCGCCAGCATAGTGATAAATGCCACGCTTGCCCCGGTCCTCGCACATCCGGAGTGCGATCTGATGGCAGGCGCGGGCCAGATCTCGCGCCGGCGTCGGGCCGCCAATCTGGTCGGCAACCACGTTCAAGCTGTCGCGCTCGGCCCCAAGGCGCAGCATGGTCTTCACAAAGTTATTGCCATGCGCCGATACGACCCACGAGGTCCGCAGCATCACCCACTGGGCGCTCGTGCCAGCCACGGCCTGCTCACCCGCCAGCTTTGACCGCCCATAGGCACCCAACGGGGCGGGGTCGTCCGTCGGTGCCCACGGTGCCTGACCCGTGCCGTCAAAGACATAATCCGTCGAGACCCCGACGAATGGGATACCAAGATCGGCACAGGCCTGCGCCATGGCTTGGGGGGCGCGGGCGTTGATCGTTGTGGCCAGCCCCTCTTCCTCTTCCGCCTGATCTACCGCGGTGTATGCCGCGGCGTTGATCACCGCGGCAGGCCGTCTCTGAGCGATCGCAGCCGCGCAGCTTTCAGGGACTGACAGGTCAGCGACGTCGCGCGACAGACACTCTGTATCTGGCAGCATCCGCAACTCGCGCGCCAGCTGACCCGATGACCCGAAGACAAGGATCACGCGCCAACCCCCAGCCGACCGCCGACATTGTGGCGATCCAACAAAGCGCGCCACCAGTTTTCGTTGTCCAGATACCACTGCACCGTCCGGCGCAGCCCTTCCTCGAGCGTGACCGAAGGCTGCCAGCCAAGCTCGTCGCGGATGCGCGAGGCGTCGATGGCATAGCGTGCGTCGTGCCCGGGACGGTCGGGAACGAATGTAATCTGATCCGCGTAGCGACCCTGCGAACGCGGGCGCAGCTCGTCAAGAATAGCGCAAAGCATGTGAACAAGATCCAAATTGGACCGCTCGTTATTGCCGCCGATATTGTAGGACCGGCCCACCTGCCCCTTCTCGGCAACCAGCAGCAAGGCATCGGCGTGATCCTCGACAAACAACCAGTCGCGGACATTTGCACCGTCGCCATAGATGGGCAGAGGCTCGCCAGCCAAAGCGTTCAGGATGATCACCGGGATCAGTTTTTCCGGGAAATGAAACGGGCCATAGTTGTTGCTGCAATTGGTCAGCACGACCGGCAAGCCATAGGTTTCGTTCCATGCCCGCACCAGATGGTCCGAGGCCGCCTTGGACGCAGAATAGGGGCTGCGCGGATCATAGGGCGTATTCTCGGTAAACAGGCCCGTCGGGCCAAGACTGCCGAACACTTCATCGGTCGAGATATGATGGAAGCGAAAACGCTCGGGCTTGCCCCGTTCGCTCCAGTGTTTCCGGGCGGCCTCGAGCAAGATGTAGGTGCCGGTGATATTTGTATCGACAAATGTGCCGGGGCCATCGATCGACCGGTCCACATGGCTTTCGGCTGCCAGATGCATGACAACGTCGGGCCTGTGTTCCGCCAGCGCCCCATTCATCGCATCCCGGTCGCGGATATCGGCCTGAATAAAACGATAATTCGGGTGCAGCGCGACGTTTGCAACATTTTCGGGACAGGCTGCATAGGTCAGCGCATCGATATTCACCACCTCATACCCGCGCGCAATCGCCAGACGCACAACCGCCGAGCCAATAAATCCTGCGCCGCCCGTTACCACCAGCCTCATGGTTTATCCTTCCCAGACGAACGGGCTGTCGAAATCGGCCAGCCCCGACGCAGCCCGGTCCTTGTCCGACAATACCGGCGGCCCGGAAAGCCCCCAGTCGATCCCGATATCGGGATCATCAAACCGGATCGCACCATCGCAGTCGGGCGCATAATAGTCGCTGCATTTATAGCAGATCTCGGTGTCCGGCGCATGAGTCACAAAGCCGTGCAAAAAGCCCTTGGGGATCAGCATCTGACGACCGTTTTCCGCGCTCAACTCTGCCCCGAACCAGTGGCCGAAGGTCGGGCTGCCTTTGCGGATATCCACGGCCACATCAAACAGAGCCCCGCGCGCGCACCGCACCAATTTGTCCTGCGCATGAGGTGGGGATTGGTAATGCAACCCCCGCAACGTTCCCGCCAAGTGTGACAGCGAATGGTTGTCCTGAACAAACGTCACATCGATCCCGTGTTCCTGCAGTCGGGCCTGATTCCAGCTTTCACTGAAATAACCGCGATCATCCTCAAAGCGGGCTGGTGTCAGGATCAGGATGCCTGCCAGTGGTGTGACCTCCACCTTCATATTTCAGACCTTTCTTGTCGGCCCGGCCACCATCCAATCTGCAGACCGCGCGCACTCGTAACAAACAACCAAACTCGCCCATACACATGCAGAAGCGCCACGAGCGCCCTGGGGTCATCCAATCTTTTCAACACTATACAGATACTCTGGCAAAAATGAACTTCATGTGGCGGAACAGTCAACAATACCGGCATCTTACAAGGAAAATTGGTAAAAGAATGACGGCGCCGCGCCAAGGTGAAATAAAACGCAACCTTCCCATCCCGCTGCTCGACGTCAGGGCCATCCGCTCAACGTCCCATCTGCCCGCGTCCTGATACAAGCTGGCGTCAGAGAGTTACTCTTCCTATACGTGTTTCTCTAGTACGCATCATAAGATAAACCCGTAGAACCTCACACCCGAACATCGGCAGAGACTTGCCGGACACCGGCGAGGTTTTGCGCCTCTTCGATGCTGAACGCGCTACCCCTGTCGCAGTCCGACGTTCTATGTCTTTATGGCAAAATGCCCAATCCGAGGCATCGAATCAGGAACAGGCCCGTGATTGGCGCGCTCATCATTTCAATCTGCTTTGGCCTTCTGGCCAGCATTGCCATTCTGGCAATGGGCCTTGGCCTTTGGGTTGCTTTGGCAGCATATTCAATTACCGGTATGGTTGTATTTCTTGTCGTGCTGTTCAGGCAACGCCTGCTGACCAGCATCAAAGCGGTCTTACCGACCGCCACAATCTCAAGCGCCGAGAAACGCTGAATCCGGCATTTGCGCGGCGCAATCTCTCTAGCAGTCAGGAAAACGGGCTCCGAAATCCTCGGAGCCCGCAAAACACCATCCAGTGTGCAGGTCCACCCTGATTGGGGGTGGACCTCAGCCTTGCTTACAGGTCGAACACTTCCACGGTTACCGTGGCCTGAGTGAACTCACCATCGTCATCGGCAGCCCAGTAGTTGAACGTATCCACTCCGACAAAGTCCGGGTTGGGGACGTAAAGCAGCTGCCCGTCGTCCTGCACATAGATGTTGCCATTCGGAGTGGTGGACAGGCCATCAACTCTGAGATCATCGCCCGCTGCGTGCGAATCATTCGCCAGCACGTCGATCAGAACCCCGTCGCCACCGGCGGCGGTCGACGCCGTGTCATCCTGCGTGGTCGGGCCGACGCCATCAAATGAGATGACACCGTTATACTGCGCGCCGCCCCAATAGTTGATTGCCCAGGATCTGGCGATCTGTTCGTCCGTCATATCCAGCGTAATCACGTGGCTCAGCTTCAGCAGCTCGCCCGTCGCGCGATCGGCCACAAAATCCTCGATCACCAGAACATTCTGGCCCGACTCGGTCTTGTAGTAGCCTTGGGTGGCGATGAACGACGCAATGTCATCATGCCAGGACAATGTGTGCACATCGCCTTCGAAGTCGCGGGGCCGGGTCCCGATCGAGTCGGTCTTGATGCCACCAAGCTGATAGTCTTCATTCTCGGAGATCGCCCTGTCGGCACCAAGAACGTAACCCAGACGACCGGCCACCAGCTCATCCGAGGACATGATGGTGTGCCGGTCAGGATTATAGCCGACATAATCTGTCTCGACGTTGCGCATGACCACGTCGATAAAGACATCATCATAGTCGACGCCGTCCTCACCAAAGTGGAAAGGCTGATCCAGATGGGCGCCAATGATAAAGCCATCAATGGTCAACCCGTTAGCCACGATGTCAAAGGCGTTGGCACCAAGCTGGAAACCGATCTCGGGATATTGCGGATAGCCGCCCTGCGCCGCCAGAAGATCGAAATCAATAAGCGTATAGTGCGAACTGTAAGACAGGTCGACGCCGCGCGACGTCTCCCAGTTGAGGAACCCGTCCATCACCGAGCGGACATCGTGGTTCTGGCTCGGGCTCGCCTTGACCACGATAATGCCAACCTCGGTTCCGAAGGCTTCATTATTGTGGAACCCCTGGATCGGCGGCGTATCGAGGCGCGTATACTCACTGCCATATGCAATTTCAGGCTGGTCCAGATTCTCGCTCAGCGGATCGCGAGGATGGCCGCGGGTCATCCACACATATCCATGGGTCGTATTGGCCGCCACGTTGTCCGCAGCCTCAACCAGACGACCTGCGAAGAAGAACCCTTCACCGGTCCGGCCATTGTCGTGCCGCGCCACGTCAGGGCCCAGCTTAACCTCGGATTCGCCATACGAGATGCCGACGGTCCTGATTGCGATGTTGTGCGACCAGACACCAGTTTCATTGCCATCTTCGGCCACAAACGCCGCGCCAAAGATATCGAAGGCCACGTTGTCGCTGAAGATTGCGTGGCTGTCATGGTGGGCATAACCCCAGCCCGGCGACCCGCTGACCGAGTTGCCGATTGCAATTGCGGGGTTTTCCTGATCCTCGGTACCGGTCCGATGGAAATGGAACGGATAGCGGGTCTTGATGTTGGAATCCGCCTGGACGTTGTCCAGCGTGGTCACATCAAATGCCGGTTCTGATTTGTCGGTCCGGCCCAGATCATCAAAGGCCGCATAGCGCACATCAACGTCATCCGAATGCATGAACATCGTATGGCCGCGGTGATGGGTTGCGGTATCTTCTCCGTCCTCGCTGTAGAAAGTGATATTGCGCGAGGTGTTCGCGACATATGCCGCGAGGTCCTCGCGCGGGGCATCGTGATCGTGCTCCAGCGGGCGGTCGATCGTCAGCGTGTTGCCGTTGATCGCGGTGATGACAACCTCTTCATCCTCGCTCTCGTGGTGGCGAATGACGTCTTCACCCGGGGCGCGGTACCAACCCTGCTTATGGGTGCCGGTCAGAACGATGGTATCGCCCACCTGCCAGCCTTCAGGAATCTCGCTGAGCGTGATTTCGGTGTCGCCGGCCATCGGCGCGTCGGCCACGGTCAGGAAGCTTGTCTTCTCGGCCCCGTGAATCTCGACCGAACCGTGCGAGATCACGCCGCGCGACAGCAGCATGGGGTCCCAGCCGGTATCAATGTCACCGTTATTGGCGATCACGATCTCGACATCAACGTTGTCGCCAATCGGGTTTTCTTCGGTCCCGATTTCCAGACGACCCGTCGGAGAGACGATCATCGTGTCGATCAACATCTTCGAGTCGGCATTATGCGCAAATGACAGTTCGCCATCAACGCGTACCGTGAACAGAGACGCATCGCTAACGCCAGCGTAGTTCACCGATATCCCCTCGGGAATCAGAACCTGCGCGCCTTCGCCCGGAATGCGGCCCTCGTACCAAGTGCTCTCATCGAACCAATCGCCGTCGCTGATCGCAACATGAGTCGCCTCGGCACGGGGTACGAGGTTCAGAACCTGCATATGCTCGGCAGCCATGCCAGCGTCGCCGCTATGCGCATGGGATTCCGGCTGCGCCATGACTGCGGCGACATAATCGTCAACCTCGTCGGGGCTGGTCGGCGGCGGAACGTGGCCGTCGCTGTGGTTGTCGTGACCGCTGCCTGAACCGTGTCCGCCCGAACCGTGGTCTCCGCCGCCGGTATGGTCGCCATCACCTGTATCGGTGTCTCCGTCCGAGCCATCATGCCCGTCCGAACCATGATCGCCGCCGTCGGTATGATCACCATCGCCCGTACCGGTGTCGCCGCCCGAGCCGTGGTCGCCGTCGCCAGTCTGACCGTCGTCGCCCGTATCAGTGTCGCCGTCCGAGCCATCATGCCCGTCCGAACCGTGGTCGCCGTCACCCGTGCCGGTGTCGCCGTCCGAACCATCATGGCCACCCGAACCTTGGTCACCATCACCAGTCTGATCGCCGTCACCCGTGCCGGTGTCGCCATCCGAGCCATCATGTCCGCCCGAACCTTGGTCACCGTCGCCGGTCTGATCGCCATCACCTGTATCGGTGCCACCGTCCGAGCCATCATGCCCGTCGGTACCATGCCCACCGCTTCCGGTATCGGTGGCATCGGCGTAGCTCAGCGCTGTGCCATCAATCACTTCACGGCGGCCATCGCTATCCGGCCCCGCCCATTCCAGCTGCAGCGTCGCCCCACCATAGGCCTCGAAATACCGAATCTCGATGTCATGAGCGCCAGCGGTCAGCTCCAGCGTCACCTGCTGCTCAAGGGTCGCATGGATCCCGTCATTGTCGATCACAGGCTCGCCATCGATATACAGCGCCGAGCCGTCATCCGATGTCAGATACAGCGTGTAGGTGCCTGCCTCGGCCACGTTCAGCTTGCCGGCGTACCGCACTGCAAACAGGTCACCGGGACCACCTTCCCAGAAGGGCTCGTAGCCATTCATGAAGCTCAGGTTCTCGACCGTGCCGGTTCCATAAGGGGTGGCGTCAAAATCGATGTCGCGGATACTGTGCGCCGCTTGTGACAGGATGAAGTAAGCCCCTTGCAAACCCTGCCGCGCCGCGCCCGATCCGGTGTCGTGACCGCCGTCGCCGGTGCCGTCAGAGCCGGACTGATCGGTATCTTCATCCGTCTGACCGCCCTCTTCCGAACCGTCGGAACCATCTTCATCGGTGTCGTCACCCGATCCGGTGTCACCTGTATCACCGCCGGACTGATCGCCCGTATCAGGCTGATCGCCGTCACCTTCTCCGCTTTCGCCGTCAGTCTCATCACCCGAACCGCCGGTATCTGCATCGCCGCCGGTCTGGTCACCTGTGTCGGTGCCATCGGTGTCATCTTGCCCAGTATCTTCACCCGACCCGGTGTTGCCGGTATCGTCACCAGTGTCCGGCTTATCGGTGCTGCCTTCACCTGTATCGCCGCCGGTCCCGGTGCCGCTATCCCCATCGGTATCGCCGTCAGACCCCTGATCGTAGTTATCTGTCGTATCCCCGTTCGAGAACGCCTCGCCGCGGATGTTCTCACGAACACCGCCGCTGTCAGGGCCTTTCCAGTCCAGCTGCAGCGTGGAACGCCCGCGTGCGTCGAAATACCGGATCTCGATATTGTGCGCTCCCGCTTCCAGATCCAGAGTGATTTCGCTTTTGCGGCCACCCCGGCCACCTACGTTTTCGGCAACCAGCTCTCCATCCAGATACAGCATCGCGTTGCTGTCGGACTTGAGGTAGAACGTATACGATCCCCCCTCAAAGACGTTGAGATCGCCGTGGTAGCGCGCCGCGAAGTAATTCTTGGCCCCACCTTCCCAGAAAGCGCCCCGCTTCCTATAGATGTCCAGGGCATCCACGGTAGAGATATCCGTCGGACTACCGGCAAAATCCACATCCGCGAGTCCGGTATAGCCCGAATCCAGGTTGAAATATTCTGCGATGAGACTCATAGCTACGCCCGTTCTGTCAAATCCCGATGTTTCGGGATGATTGTTTCCACTTACTGACCTCAGAGAGGCCCAAGTACGGCAAAACTGTGTCGGGCGGCAGATGCCGTCGTCTTCGCCCGCAAACTAGAAACAACTTGAGCACTACTTTCGGAGGCCCTGTCAGCCACCTCTGGACGATGTTCCGGGCACATCTGGCTTCGGACGCAATTAAGCCGTCCTTTGGCGCCTTTGCCCCAATGATTCCACATACTTACTGCTCGCCCATCATTTTGCGGTTCAACCGCGTACCTGTTATTGGACTGTTTCAAATCTTGTAACAGTTCAAGTTAAGGATGATGGGAACATTGACGGCAAGCAATTTGCAGCGCAATTTTTTGCCATATGGGCGCAAAAACGCCGATTTTCTTTCGTTTTCTCCCTATAGGAGAGGGTATGGACGGCAACTCGCGCATTGGAATCGTCATAATAGGGCGAAATGAAGGCAGCCGGCTTGTCGCATGTCTGGATTCGATTCCGCAAAACGTCGGGCAGATCGTCTATGTCGATTCAGGATCGACCGACGGAAGCCTCGAAGCCGCCCGGCGCGCCGGGGCCAGAACCGTCGAACTGGATATGAATCAACCCTTTACCGCGGCCCGTGCCAGAAATGCAGGGTTCCGCGTGCTGAGGGAATACGCAGAGATCAGCTTTGTGCAGTTTGTCGACGGCGACTGCATACTACAGCCCGCTTGGTTCAAAACTGCCGCGGATTTTCTGGCTCAATCCCCCAAAACCGCCGTCGTCTGCGGCCGTCGACGCGAACGGTTTCCCGATGACACCGTGTATAACCGGCTATGCGACATTGAATGGGATACCCCTGTCGGCCAAACGGATTCATGCGGCGGTGATGCGATGATGCGCGTCGAGGCGCTGGATCAGGTCGGCGGCTATCGCGAGACCATGATCGCAGGCGAAGAACCCGAGCTTTGCGTGCGATTGCGCGCCCAAGGCTGGCAGGTCTGGCGGTTGGACGAAGAGATGACGCTGCACGACGCGGACATCACCCATCTGGGGCAATGGTGGCGCCGGGCCCGCCGCAGCGGTCACGCCTTCGCCGAGGGCGCAGCCCTGCATGGCGCAGCCCCCGAACGGCACCGCATCCGCGAGGTGCGCCGGATTCTGGCATGGGGTGCCGTGCTGCCGGTCGTGCTGGTGTTGGCGGCCGCTCTGGTGTCGCCCTGGGCGCTGTGCCTCGGTCTGATATACCCGCTTCAAGTCATCCGCATCGCCCGCCGGGACGGCCTGGGCAGAAAGTCCGCCTGGGAACATGCTTTCTTTCTGGTTCTGGGCAACTTCCCCGAAGCACTGGGTATTGTCGAGTTTCACCTGCGGCAATGGCGTGGCAAACCGGCAGGAATTATTGAATACAAATGATCCGGGACCTCGCGAAAGCTTGCAGATGTGCCTTCTTTCTGCCCTTCTGCAACGGCAAGGTTGCGATTTGAACATATGATTTCCCAAAGACCCCGGTCCGGGGTCGGCGGCAGGTAACAGTAAGGTATGCCCAATGCGTGTGGCCTATTTGACCAACCAGTACCCCAAAGTAAGCCACACCTTCATCCGGCGCGAGATCAACGAGCTTGAACGACAAGGAGTCGAGGTCGAACGCTTTGCCTTCCGGGGCTGGGACGCTGATGTCGTAGACCCTCAGGATGAAACCGAACGCGGCAAGACCCGCTATACGCTTCAAAACGGATTGGGATCGCTGCTAATCGATGGCCTGCGATACGCGGTGCGAAACCCCGGGCCGTTCTGGCGCGGGCTGAAGGCGGCGCTGTCTCTGTCGCGCAATGCCATGCGCCCGTGGCCCTACCATCTGATCTATCTGGCCCATGCCTGCCGGATCAAACGCTGGCTGGATGAAAACCCCGTTTCTCACCTGCACGCGCATTTCGGTACGAACCCGACCGAAGTGGCGTTGCTGATCCGCCAGCTTGGCGGTCCGGGCTACAGCTTCACGATCCACGGGATGGATGAGGCCGACAACGCGCCAAAACTGGCGTTCGACCGCAAAGTGGCCGAGGCCCGCTTTGCCGTCGCAATCAGCGCTTTCAGCCGCAGCCAGCTTATGCGGCATGTCCCGCCGCAAAACTGGCCACGGCTCAAAGTCGTCCATTGCGGGCTGGAACAGGATGCCTTTGCGGAAGCCAATTCAATCTCCGCTGTCACCACGCCGCACCTGTTGTGCATCGGTCGGCTGAGCCCGGAAAAAGGCCATCTGATCCTGTTGCAGGCCTTCGCCGACATCCGGCGCAGCCATCCGCAGGCCCGGCTGATTCTGGCCGGGGATGGCGAGCTGCGCAGCACCATCGAAACCCGCCTGACCGAGCTTGGCCTGACCGATGCGGTCCGCATCACCGGCTGGATCTCATCGGATCAGGTGCGCGACGAAATTCAGCAGTGCCACACGTTGGTGCAACCCAGCCTGATCGAGGGCCTGCCCGTGGTGATCATGGAAGCCATGGCGCAAGCCCGGCCCGTCATCACGACCTACGTGGGCGGCATACCCGAACTGGTCCAGCCCGACAAAACCGGATGGCTTGTCCCCGCAGGCGATGCCGAAGCGCTGGCTGATGCGATGCGGACCGCCCTGGCCGCCTCTGCCGAGCAACGGATCGAAATGGGCAGGTCGGCGCTGGACCGGGTGCGCGCGCGCCACAGCATCAACACCGAGGTCGAAAAGCTGCGCACACTGTATCAGGAGCAGTGCTGAGAGATGCGGGCGCTCAAGACAACCGCCTTGGCCCTGCTCAGCAACGGACCGGTGCACGCCGTATTGCGGGCGCGGATGCTGCGCGATGCACCGACCTTGGTGCTTTGTTACCATACGCTGGGGCCGGATGCCGACACCATCGACGCCTGGACCGTGACCCGCGCGGTGGATTTCAGAGACCAGATCGCCCTTTTGCGGCAATGGTTCGATATTGTAAGCCTCGATGAGGCGCTGGACCCGGCCACGCCAAAACCCCACCGACCCCGGGCGGTAATCACCTTCGATGACGGCGATACCGGCCTGTTCACACATCTTCTGCCAATCGTCAAAGCCGAGGCGATACCGGTCACCCTCTATATCGCGACCGCGCAAATCGAAAGCGGTCAGCCCTATTGGTTTGACCGTGTTATGAACGCGCTGCAAAACCCCGGGCCAACAACGATCAGCCTCGATGCCGATGGTGTCAGAACATGGCGGGTGGGACCCGAGACCGGTGCCACGCGGTGGATGGTGATATCGGACATCCTTGAAACCCTCAAGACCGTCAGCCCCGAACAGCGCGAGGACCTGACCCGCACCATTCTGGAACAGGCCGGACCAGCGCAAAGCAAGTTCACACCGCTGGCCCCGCTGACCGTCGAACAACTGCGAGAGTTGGCCGCGAACCCCCATATCACCATCGGGGCGCACAGCCATTGCCACAATCTTCTGGACCAGATCCCTCTGGATCAGGCCGAGGCCAGCATCCGAAAGTCACGCGACCTGCTGCAGAACTGGACCGGTCAGCCCATCGATCATTTTGCCTATCCCAACGGGAACCATACCCCCCAGCTTGGAGAAGCAGTCCAGCGGGCCGGATTCCGTTCGGCAACGGTCCTTGAGGGGACGCTGAGCCCGACCACGCCCCCCGATCCCTATGCCATCCCGCGGGTTCTGGTGGGGCGCTATGACAGTCTTGCGCGCCTGCGCCTGAGGTTCATCGGCTATTAATTCAGGACGAAGGGTCTGAGCGGCGGCCCAAGACGCCCAGATTGGCGGCCTCGTCCTTGACCAGAACTTCAAAGGCCTGCCTGAACGGCTTGTCCGGGCCCGGCTCATGATCCGGCCAGTCGGCAACACCGCTCCAGTCCGCTATGAACTCAATGTCGCTGGCGACAACATAGTTGAGGACATGGCCCTCCTGCTTGAGCGCGCGCAACGCGTTGGGGTTCACCTTGCCGTCCAGATTTATGGTCCGGTCGCGCCAATAGCCCAGCGTTCCCGTCTGCACGGCCCCAACCCACGCACCGTCGGGCACATTGTCCTGTACCCAGCCGACAACCTGGAAATGCCCCTGATCCTTGACTCCGGGGATCAGCAAACGCCCCAGCAGACCCAGACACATGACCACCGCGACAACGCCCAGCACCTGCAGCATCGGCCGGGTGACACGCCCCCGCGACCATTCGGCCGATTTCAGCCCGATGACCACGGTAGCGATGATCAGCAAAGGGGCCAGCGGCGCCATATAACGGCTCAGGAAATGCGGTGCCCCGAAATAGAGCCCGTAGTAAGACGCCAGAAAGACCCCAAACAGAAAATAGGCCGCGACCACCAGACGAGACCGATGGCCCGTGCGCCATACAAGGGTCAGGAACACGGCAAGTACCAATGCGACGATCAACCCACAGACAACTATCACGACCTGCATCCCTTCGACCGCAGCGGGCAGCGGCAACATCGGGAACAGATGCTCAAACAGACGGGTCGGCAGCAGAGACAGGTTGCTGCCGAACCCCGCACCATGGGACTGGGAAATCCCGCTGATGGGTGTGATCGAGCCGAACAGCAGCTTGTTGTAGATCAACCATGGCGCCGCAAACAGCAGCGACAGCACTCCGGGCGGGACCAGCCGGCGGATAACCGACAAGAACCGGACCCTGAGAACCAGCAGCTCAAACAGTCCCCAGACCGCGAAAATGGCCACAACCAGCAACGCACCATCAATACGCGCCAGAAATGTCACCCCGCACAGAGCGCCCAGATACAGCCGGTCGGCCCCCGTCGCCTCAAGCCCCTTGTCCAGAATCTTTCCGAACTGCAGCAGCGTCAGAAGCACCATCAAGGTATAAAGCCCGGTTTCCAGAGCGTTCATGCTGTGCAGCAAAAGCAGCGGTCCGACAAACCACAGGGTCGCCACGAACCAGCTCCAGACCGGATCGTCGGTGTGTGGGGCAAGGATGGTTCGCGCGAAGCGTTGCAGCGCGAAATACCCTGCTACCGACAGCGCCGCGGAAATCAGAATGATCCCGGCGAGGCTGTCCACCTTGTCGCCCCCGGTGATGAAATAGGGGATCGTGAACAGAAAGGTTGCCAGCGGCTGGACACCATTTGTGACAATCGTCCCTTCCGAGACGGTCATGCCCAGCCCGATGGCCATGTTTCGCGCAATCGTCAGCATCAGGTAGCCGTCTTCGGTAATGAAGAACTGCGCCAGCGCCTCTTCACCCGCGACAATCGGGAAAAGGCGATAAATCACGCCAATGATGAACGCGGCAATAATCGCAATAAAAAGAAGTTTTCTACTCATAAGCACATCAGGTCCTGATCAGAGCGGGGGCTTACCCCGATGATCCGGGTTCAATGACCTCCATAAACCGCAGATCCAGCGCCTTTTCATATTTTCGCCCGTCCGCTGGTGTGACGGTGCCGGAATACAGAAGCAGCCAGTCCGAGAAAGTGAGTTCGTTGCGGGTCCAGACAAGATCGTACCGGTTGATGAACTCACGCAAGGTACCGGTCTGCACCTTGGCCCAGAAAAAGTCGGTCGTGGCGTAATCGACCACGCCGAAGCAATCCCGGTAGGCGGCCCAGTTGTCCTCGATCGTCCAATCCAGCGGGCGGCCGATTTTCTCAAGAAAGCGCGACGCGATATAGCTTTCGGCGACCGCGATCCGGCACATCTCGCCGAGGGGCTTGCTGGCGTACATCTCAGGTACGGTTTGGGGCCAGTCGTCGGGCGGTGGCGACAGGTTCAGACCGGGTGTCCAGTATTTCAGCATATCATCCGCATGACCGAACACGGTCTGATCCCCCAGATGATAAGGGGCGTATTTCAGGGTTCCGTGACCCACGCCAAAAATGCGGAACTTCTGATCAAACCCGCCGTTGGGCGGGAACGTATGCGCCATGCTGGCCAGAAATCCCATGACGTTGTGGCGATACAGGCGCTGATCGGTGCGGGTTTTCATGATCCAGTCGGCGCCGTCCTCATGGACCCGGCGCACCCCGGCACCTGCGCTTACCAGCTGCATGTTCAGATTGGACATCCCCGGAATTTCGGGCTTGGCCGACAGAACGATCTCGACCCCCTCCGCCCGCAGCGGTGCCAAAAGGGCTTCGGGCGTATCCTCCCAGGTCGAAAGATACCGCCGGACCCCCGGCATCGTCTTCTCATAGATGCGCATCGTTTCGAGGGTGAAGTTATCGTCTTCGAGAATGGGGCCCTGCATGACAATCGCCATGGGCCCCAGATCTTTTTCAGGCTCGGCCATCGGGGCCACCTGGTAGCTGTATTTTGGCCTGCTGGTATAGGTCAGAAAAGCCTCGCCCCACCGGTTCATCCTGTGCATCGTCGACAGCAGAACCCGGCGGCCGAGTTTCAGCGGGATACTGTTTTCGCCTTCGGGATCGTTATTCATCTGCCAATCCCTCGACCGCGACCCGCGAAACGGCAGAATCCAGAAATGCATCCAGATCGACAGGCACGCCGATCCCATGCATACCCGCCCCGACCTTCCCGATCGAATGACAGACAATCTGCGCACCCTGATCCGCCATGGCCGTATAGACCGGGGCCACGTAGAACTCGCCATTCACCCGGATGTCCGCCGCGATCATGCGATCCGCCGCCGCGACGAAATCAGAACCCTTGGCGAAGTTGTAGATACCAACCGTCGCCTCATCCGAAACAACAACCTTTTCCACCACTTCGACCACGCGTCCGGTGTCATCCCGACGCACAAAGGACCATTTGTCGTCATCCGCCCACATGGTCATGATCAGTCCGTCAGCTTCACCGAGATCGGCCAGATAGGCGTCGATATCGGCATCGATGTACTGATCGCAATTGGCGATCATCAGCGGATCGTCATTATCAATCACATCCCGCGCCAGTAGCACGGTGCAGGCTGCGCCTTCGGTCACCTCATCCACATAGATGATGCCGCAGCCCGGTGCCCAGCTTTGCAGCTTGTCCGCAAGCCCGTATTCCGCGTCGTGATCCCGCAGGATCAGAAAGGTAAAACGATGCGGGATGCTGGGGGTCAGGTTGGCGATGACAACCTGAATCATCGGAATCCCGTGCACCGGGATCAGAGGTTTGGGCAACTCATAACCAGCAGTCGCGAACCGGCTGCCGCGACCTGCCATCGGCACGACGATGTTCAACATAGATATTTGTCTCCGGCTACGCTGGGCAGTTTTACAACGACAGTGGTGGTATCGGTCAGCGCCTCGAAATCCGTGGCCTCGCCCGGCTCGATCAGGACGATGTCGCCGTCCGAGTATTCCTGATCATTCATGCGTACGCGGCCCGACACAATCAGCGTCACCTCGGGCGCGACCTTGTGCATGTGGCGCGGCTCAAGACTGCCCGCATCGTAGGTTTTAACGGCAACCTCCGCGGCGTCCGTCCGCAAGACAGCCGGGTCGAAATCACCCACGAACCAGCCCTTGGTCATGTCATTCAGGCGAAACGTCTTCATGCCCGCGCCGCCTTTCTGCGCGCGACCAGCTCTTGTTCATATTCCTCGACCGCTTGCGGCGTCGCCAATGAGATATACTGATCCCGCTCGATCCGATGAATTCCGATTTTCTTCTGCGACAGGATCATCTCGTTGAACGAGGGGCAGACAAAGAAGCCGCCATTCACATCGGCCCCTTTCAGGATCATGGTTTTCGCCGCTTCGACAAAATCAGCACCCTTGCGGAAGTAATAGATCCCGGCCGTTGCGTCGCGGCTGATCGGGCGTTTCTCGGCGGCTTCGATCACCAGCCCGTCACTATCGGTTTTGACGAAAGACCAGCGCGGGTGAACACTGTCGAAAACAACCGTTCCCGCATCAAGATCGCGCGACCGGAACCCATCAATCACCGACCCGATATCGAAGGCCAGAACCTGATCCGAATTGGTGATCACCAGTTCCTCATCATTGTCCATATGCGCCACCGCCAACAGGGCGGTGCAGGCAGCACCGGCAGTCTTGCCATCAGCACGCACGACCGAGCAGCCGGGGATCAGCAAGCGCAGAACGTCGCCCAGATGGAACCGCAAATCATCTTCTTTGCGAACGATGAAGACAAACTCAGCCCCGTCAATACCTGTCAGCGGCTCGGTCGCGTGATCAATCAGCGGACGACCGTCGATCTCGATAATCGGTTTGGCAAAGGGGAAACCATGTTTGCGGAACAGATCATCTCCGCCCGCCATTGGGATCACGATTTTCATGCGGCGCGCTCCTCTACCTGAGCAATGGCATCCAGAATACGATCCAGTTGCACGTCAAATACGGTCTGGACAACCAGCAGCGGGCAGCCTGCCTCTTCTGCAGCCTTGATCCCATTTGGGTTGTCCTCGACCACCAGACATTGCTCGGGTTTCAGGCCCAGCTTTTCGGCGGCGGTCAGGTAAATCTCGGGATGCGGCTTGGCTTTTTTCACATCCTCATTGCTGAGCATCACATCGAGGTATTTCGACAGCGCCGCCTGATCCATCATCAGTTCAACGCTGCTGCGCACCGCGTTCGAGGCAAGGCCCAGCTTGTAGCCGCGCGCCTTGAGGTTCGACAGCGCGTATTCATGCACGAAGATCGGGTTGCAGTTCAGATGTACCTGATCAATCGTGAACTTCTGCTTCAGCGTGTTCAGAAACCCGTGCAATTCACGCGGCAGGCCGCGTTCTTTCGACAGCATCTCAAGCTTAACACGGGTCGGCAACCCGTCGAAGGTGGACAGGTGATCGGCTCGCGAAATCTCATATCCGAAATGTTCCAGCGCCCGGTTCAGGGCGTGGAAATGCCATTCCTTGGCGTCGATCAGCACGCCGTCCATGTCAAATACTACGGCTTCAATGGTCATCGAAAAACTCTCTGGCTTGTTCAGGATAATCGGTGCAAATCAGGGCATTTTCATGGCCCGATGTGTCGGAACCGCGCAACATCTCCCACACGGGGCGATGATCGCGGCCATGTAATTCGGGCGAAACGATGCAGACCCGCTTTCCCGCATCCAGATGGCGCTCGACCACGTCTGGGCCCCACCAGTCCGAATGAAACGCATCCAGCCACACCCCTGCTGCGCGGTCATAAAAGCTGGGGTCCATCTCCTCGTCGCTATGCCGGGTGAAGACCGGAATGCCCGAGGACAACCAGCGCAGAGCGTCAGGGACGGACATATCGAAGACAAAGGCATCGCGGATCGAAAACGCGTCTAGCAGATCTCGGGTCATATCGGTCAGCCCGTCCGCCTTGACGTTCAGCGCCAGCGTCAGATCCGGCCCAAGTTCGCGATGAATCTCGGCCATCTCGGCCGCCAACATGCACGCGTCAACCGGCGGGTCATGAGACACCACCAGCGCCCCGGCCAGATCACGCAGATCGGTTTCGGTACCGAAACCCATTTCAAACGAGCGCTTGAAGGCAACCGGCAGGTTCTTTTCCTCCGCCGTTTGCCAATAACCCCTGTGGCTAAGTACCTGCATGACTGGAACAACTCACTAAAACGATTCTACTCTAAGGTTAACGCAGGACCCGCTCAAGAAATTTGGGAACCCCGCCAAATCTGCGTCGCTTTTCGAAACATTGCCACGACAGCGCCGGTATTGTGGCCACTTTTACAACGCCGCGGAGTAATGGAAACACGTCTCAACCCCCGCGCTGCATTCCGGTGATATCTGGGTCAAACCCGCCGCGGACAGCCAGCGGCGCATCGCGCTGCGGCTTGGATAGACGGGGCGCGACGTCGAATAGGCCCCCGGGGGGCGCAGCAGGCGGCGACCCGACACGGTATAGGCGAGCGTATTGACCATGGTAATGGTATAGGCCTTTGCCTGCCCCAATCCCCGGAACAGCGCAGGCGCTTCATACCAGCCATACGCGCCCAGGGTTCCGCCCACGATGATCAACTCTCCTCCGGGAGTCAGAATGCGCGATATCTCGGCCAGCGCCTGCTGAATCTCAAAATACTGATGAGAGGTTACGCACAGAACCATATCGACTTCGTCATCGGCAAATGGCAGCTTTTCAGCCTGGCCATCGCGAATATCGGCAGCCTTCAGCCCCTCGCGTTCGGCAAATATTGCGCCCATCTGCCGATAGCCCGCAACAGGTTCGATCCCGCACACCTCGGCCCCCGCCGCAGACAGCGACAACAGGTTCGCACCCATACCTGCGCCAATTTCCATGACCTTCCGGTTGCTGAAATATTCGGCCGTCAGGTGCGGTGCCGCCCCCTCGAACGGAAGCGCTTTGTCCCGGCCCAGCCAGAACGCATATTCCCGGCAGGAATCAGCGGCCATGCCACCCTGCGCGGTCAGTTGTCCTTCAGGTCCATCGATCCAGCCCAGACCTTCGGCCACCGGGGCCGCAATAGCCGCATACGCCGTCGCATCGGCCATCATGCTTTTCTGACCCATGAAGCGGATCAGTTGTTCGGCCTCGGGTGCAAGCAACCGGTCACGAATCTGGTTCAGTTCGGCCTCAGACCACATCGCAGCCCCCCGGCGCGTAACTGCAGCAGATAACCGTCACACAGGGCTGTTTCCGCATACAGACGCGCTCCGCTCAGTACCCATAGTTGTAGGGCTGTTCCATATAGCGGCACTTGTTAAGCACCACGCCCAGCAGATTACTTTTCTGCCGGATCTCGTGCTCACAGGTCTTCATCTCTTCAACCGTCGATGCCTCGGCCGCTGCAACAAGCAGGACGCAGTCGATCTGATCCAGAAACGCCAGCGTATCATCGCAGGTCAGCAGCGGTGGTGTATCGAAAATCATGATGTCAGGAGCGTACCGCGCCTCGAGATCGTCGATCACGCGCGCCGCATCTTTGCCTTGCAACAGCTCGGACGGATCCTGCGCCGGTCTCCGGTTGGTGGCAAAGGCAAGCTTTTGCTTATAGCAGCACATATGATCCTCGGGCTGGGATTCGTCCGCCAGCGACGAGGCAAAGTTATGGGCTTCCTTGAAGTTCAGCATCTTTTCAATTGACGGTTTGCGCATGTCCAGATCAATCAGCATGGTCCGGATATCGCGCTGCCGGCCCAGCCCGAAAGCAAGGTTCAGGCAAAGGGTCGACTTGCCGCAGGCGCTGCCCGGCGATGTCACCGCAACCCTGCGCCAGTTGTTCTTGCGCATTTCATGCAGCATCCGGGTGCGCATCCCGTCAAAAGAGCCCGAGTTGGGCCCCGCCTGATCCGTCACGATCCGCGCCCGGCTCAGCGTTTTGGGTTTGAACTCAACCGTCGGCAGCTCGGCCCAGGCCTTGTCGATGGCCTCTGCCTGTGTTGCTTCGGCACTGGGGGCCGGTGCAACGGGTTCCGCGACCGCAAACGGCCCTTTGGGTTCGGGCTCGGTCTGCTGACGGGCTTCGCGGGCTTTCTGAATTGCAGATTGGATACGTTCCATAAGTAATCCTTCTCAGCCGTTATCCGACAGGTTGGCCGGATCGCCGATCCCCAGCTTTTCGGTCACGATGGAAATAAAGGCTTCAATGGGTTCATAGTTGATGTGGGCAAGATAAAGCACCCCGCAAATCGCCGCGACCGGCACCAGAACGGACATCGCCACAATCCCTTTCCTCAGCACGATCTGCTCGGTCGTCTGGATATAGGGCACGGTGCCAAAAACAGGGCCGCCGAACTGCGCCTCGAGCTCCGATGGCCTGCGGATTTTGTTGTTCAATATTTCCAGCAGCAGGAAAAGTGCCGTCGCCAGGCCAAGACCGCCCACCAGCCCGAAAAACGCAATGAGTTTCCGGTTCGGATCCGCAGGGGCCAGCGGGACCGCTGCCATCTCGGTCACCGTCACACGCTGGCCGCGCGACTGCGCCTCGATCTGGTCACCGGTACGGGCTTCTGCCAGACTTGCGGTTGCCTGCGCATATTGCAGGCGCAGATTGTCATAATCCCGCTCCAGCGTGCCCAGCGTGATGGCATTCCCCGGCGTTTCCTCAATGGAAGCGGCCAGTTTTTCAAGCTCGCGTTCGTTGATGGCGCGTTCTTCTTCGATGAACTCGATCTGACCATCGATATCGGCCAGCTGCAACTCGAACGCGGTAATGTTCGGGGCCGTTTCGGTCCCAAGACCCAGCCTGATATTGGCCGCCTCGAGCGCCGCAATCTGCGCGTCCAGAGACCTGATCCGCGGGTGATCCTGCGAATAAATGACACTGGCCGAGGCCCGCTCGTCCTGCAACTGGCGCAGCTGCCGCTGTTCAGGCGTCAGGCTTTCCCCCAGAAAATCCGGCCGCCCGGTTCTTTCATAGACTTCAACCAACCGCGCACGGCGATCCCTGAGGCCGGACAATTCCCGGTCCAGCTGCAGCACCCTCTCTTGCAGGGATGATTGACGGTTGCGCCGATATTCCAGACTGTCCGGCAGCGCATCCTTGTTTGCCTCCTGATATTCGAGAATAAGCGCGCCCTGTTCTGCTAGTTCATCGTCCAGACGGGCAACCTCGCTGATGAAGAACTCAAGCGTCTGACTGGTGACGCTGGTGCGCATTTCGACATTCTGCTCAAGAATCTGCGCCACCAGCTCGTTCGTCACCGCCGCCGAGGTCTCTCCTGTCGGTGCGGCGAACGACACCCGCACAAATGACGCCCGGTTGTTGAAGTTGTTGATGGGCAGCTCGATGGTAATCCGTTCTTCCATATCCTCAACGATGGCGTCGCTGGGCAGGTCCGGCTGATCGGCATGCACATCGAAACGTTCGGACAGTTCCAGCAGTTTCGAACGGGTCAGCAGGCGCTGCTGAATCACCTCGAGGATCTCGATGACGCTGGCCTGCACCGTTGACGATGCCAACTCACCCGGAATCTGCGGCGACTCGACCACCAGACGCGCCTCGGCCCGATAGATCGGCGGCAGGGTGAAGGCCAGCACCAGGCCCGCAACCGTGCATCCGACCACGATCAGGGCCAGAAAGTGAAACCGCCGGAGAAACAGCGACAGATAAAACCGAAACTCACTCATCATAGTTGAAAATCGCTTCCTTGTTCGGGTTGGCGCGCCGCAAAGAAGGCGCCGTCATCCAGAACCTTTTGCACGGTATGCCCAATTATGCTCTTGTTGCCACGGGTAAACGCGTAAACCATTGACAGATCGCAAAGCTGATTGACCAGCCGAGGCACCCCGCCGGTGGCCTCGTAGACCAGATCGGTCGCCGCGCGGCTGAACAAGTTCCGTTTCGCCCCTGCCACGGCCAGCCGATGGCCGACATATTTCCGAACTGTTCTGGCATCCATCGCGTTCAGATGAAAACTTGACGCGACCCGCTGCGCGAACTGCCGCATCTCGGGACGTCTGATCATATCCAGAAGCTCGGGCTGGCCAACCAAGACCAGCTGCAGCAACTCATCCTTGTTCGAGTTGATATTTGTGAACATCCTCAGCTCTTCCAGAGATTCGGTACTGAGGTTCTGAGCCTCGTCGAAAATCAGAATCACCCGGCGCCCCATCGCATACTGGTCGATCAGATAGGCCTGAAACGCCGCAAAAAGATCAACATAGGTCCCCCCGGCTGGCGCAGGCTGATCAAGCGCCATCAAGACCCAGCGGAGCAGTTCGCCCCGGTCCCCGTGCGCGTTGGAAATCAGGCCGATCTTGACGTCGTCGCCGACCGATTTCAGCAGGTGATGAACCAGGGTTGTCTTGCCCGAACCGACCTCGCCGGTAATCAGCGTGATCGGGGCGCGGGTCAGAATACCATATTCCAGCATGGTAAACGCGCGCTGGTGCGAATCCGACCAGAACAGAAAACCCGGATCAGGCACAAGCGAGAAGGGCCGCTCGGTCAATCCGAAGTGATCCGTATAAATATCCAAAGAGCTACCAGTCGTATGGTTGCCGGACGTATTGCCAGTACGAATATTCAACCTATTCACTCATTTCACAAAACCACGAGCAAAATCCACGCTCGCGCAGGCAGTATCCTACACCAAAAAAGGGCGAGTTTGAGGCATGTAACAAATAACCCGGTTAATGTCGTTTCCGACAGCAACCAGACTGCGACCCAAAATCGCTTGCCGCAACCCCCTGTTGAACCGAATTTTCTGCTTTGCGACCATTTGATCCCTGACACGGGACCAAACCTGATGGGCGGCTGACGCCCCCTGCCAGATCACACTTATCCATCGTAACACCTGGAAACACACAACAAACAACACAAGCCACCAGCCGCAAGGCGGGCAGCACAAGGATGTCTCTTACCCGGCGAATCGGGATGGCGCAACATGGCAAAACGCCTGAGCGGCCGGGACGCGATCACCAAAAAAATGCCAGATTGCTAAATTAGGCATGGGCGCGACTCGGATATCTGGTACTCCGATCAAGAGCTATCGGGGCAGTTTGTCATTATGTGTGGGTAATACTGGATTATGATTTCAAGGCGCCAGCAGCTGGGTTTGTCCGATTTGGGGCTGAAGGCCCGCGCCATGCGCAGTTCGCTTTGGTCGCTGCTGGGTTTCGGCGCGACGCAGGCGGTACGGCTGGCGTCAAATCTTATCCTGACGCGGCTGCTGTTTCCCGAAGCCTTTGGCCTGATTGCCCTGATACTGGCTGTGCTTGTGGGTCTGTCGATGGTCTCGGACGCCGGCATCAGCCCCTCGATCCAGCAAAGCAAGCGTGGCGACGACCCCGATTTCCTCAACACCGCCTGGACGATGCAGGTGGCACGCGGCAGCATCCTGTGGATCGCGTCCTGTCTGCTGGCTTTCCCGCTGGCGAATTTCTACAACGAACCCTCGCTGGCCGCCCTGTTGCCGGTCGCAGGAATCACCCTGTTTATTGACGGTTTCCGACCGACACGGGTCGAAACCGCCGGACGCCACCTGATGATCGGGCGGCTGATGCTGCTGGATTTTCTGGGGCAAACCGCCGGGGTCATCCTGATGGTCGGGCTGGCGCTGTTCTTTCAGTCGATCTGGGTCATGATTGCCGGCGCGATAACTTCGAGCGCGGTCAAGCTGGCCCTTCACTTCCTGTTCCTCAGCGGCCAGAAGAACCGCTTTCGCTGGGAGAAACAGTCGGTCAGCGAACTGTTCCACTTTGGCAAGTGGATCTACCTCAGCACGATTGCCGGGTTCATCTCGACCCAGGGCGACCGCATCATTCTGGGCAAGTTCCTGACCATCGACATGCTGGGCATTTACAGCATCGGCTTTTTCATCGCCAGCTTCCCGTTTCTGCTGGGTGAGGCAGTTCTGGGCCGTATCCTGATCCCTCTCTACCGGGAAAAACCCCCGTCGGAATCCGCCGAGAACTTCCGTAAGCTGCGCAAGATGCGCTGCGCAATCACCAGCGGCCTGCTGGCCATGACGCTTCTGCTGGCCGCGCTGGCCCCCGCCATCGTGTCGATCCTGTACGATCCGCGCTATATGGCTGCCGGGGGGATCGCGACGCTGATCTCGGTGGTGCTGATCCCGCAGATCATTCTGCAAACCTACGACCGGGTCGCCCTAGCGGCTGGGGACTCGCGCAATTTCTGCCTCTATGTGGTCGCAAGATCCACGACACAGATCACATTCTTCCTGATCGGCGTCAGCCAGTTTGGACTGATCGGTGCCCTTGCGGGGCAATTCCTTGCTGGTCTTGCAGTTTTCCCGATGCTCATCCTGCTGGCCCGGCGGCACAAAGCCTGGGATCCGCTGCATGATTTCGCCTTTGGTCTGGGGGGAATCGCGCTTGGACTGTTGGCCATCTGGCTGAATGCTGACGCGATAGCCCTGATCCGCTGACCGCACAACCTTGGCACCCGCCCGGGCGAAGGGTTAATTTCACGCTATCCGGACCGAATCGTTTTGGTGTCCTCAAGTTATTTAAGGTGTGCTTTGTGTCAGTATCCGTTTCTCTACCCCTCTCGCCCATGAAACCACCCGGCCGCGGCTGTCAGCATCGGAGTCGGCGGCGTGACGCCCGGCAGCTCGGCTGGCACCACAATTCCTCGCAATGTGGAATACTGTTTCCATTATCGACATAAGCAATCCGGAGATCAGATCCCCCGGCAAAATCTGTCTCTTTGGTCATAATTCAGGCACGTTCTTCGCTAAACTGGTTGTATTGGTTCCATTTCTCATTTGGAAAAAACATGCTGATCGCACGCCGACATGAGCTCACAGCTCGGATACCCGGGTTGCATGTGTCCGCGTCAGTTCTTTGTTATATATGGTTAAAGGTTGCTCGGTTAAGGTGATGGACGGTTCAAAAATGGATAACCCGGTCCGGGACTGCGATATCGCGATCGTTGGCATGGCGGCGCATCTGCCCGGTGCCGATTCGGTTGAAACATTCTGGTCGAACTTGCGCAGCGGCGTGGAATCGATCCAGCGCATCAGCGACGAGGATCTGCTGGCCTCGGGCGAGGCGCCGCATCTTCTCAAGCGCCCTGACTATGTGCCTTTTGCGGCTCCTCTGGACGGGTTCGACCGGTTCGATGCGGAATTCTTCGGCCTGTCACCCAAAGAAGCCGCCATCATGGACCCACAGCACAGGCAGTTACTGGAATGTGCCTGGGAAGCGCTGGAAAACGCCGGCCACCCGCCCGAGACTTTTCCCGGTCCCATCGGCGTGTTCGCCGGCTGCGGCATGGGCAGCTATTTCTATTTCAACGTCTGCTCGAACCCCGATCTGGTCGACGACGTGGGCATGTTCCTGCTGCGCCATACGGGCAACGACAAGGACTTCCTGTCGACGCGCGTCAGCCACGTGCTGGACCTCAAGGGACCCAGCGTCAATGTGCAGACCGCGTGTTCGACCTCGCTGGTTGCTGCGCACTATGCCGTGCAGGCACTGATCACCGGCGAGTGCGACATGGCGCTTGCGGGCGGGGTCACGATCGAACTGCCGCAGAACCGGGGCTATATCTATAAAGAGGGCGAGGTACTCTCGCCCGATGGTCAATGCCATGCGTTCGATCACCGCGCGCAGGGCACTGTCTTTGGTTCGGGCGCTGGCGTTGTCGTCCTGCGCAGGCTGGCCGATGCGCTTGAGGACGGAGATCATATCTGGGCCGTAATCCGCGGCACGGCGATCAACAATGACGGTGCCGCCAAGGCTGGCTATCTGGCACCTTCCGTCGATGGCCAATCTGCTGCGATCTCTGAGGCGCATATGATGGCGGACGTGACCGCCGACACGATTGACTATGTCGAATGCCACGGCACGGGCACCTATCTGGGTGATCCCATCGAAGTGGCAGCACTGACCAAAGCGTTTTCGGAAACCACGCAGGAAGCCGGGTTCTGTCGTCTGGGGTCGGTAAAGACCAATATCGGCCACCTCGACACCGCTGCTGGCGTGGCCAGCCTGATCAAGGCGTCTCTGTCGTTGCATCACCGCCAGTTGCCGCCCAGCCTCGGGTACGAAAAGCCTAACCCCGCCATTGATTTCGAAACCAGCCCCTTCCGTGTCAATGATACGCTGACCGACTGGGTTCCGCAAAAAGGCCCGCGCCGGGCTGGCGTGAACTCTCTGGGCGTCGGCGGCACCAACGCTCATGCGGTCCTGCAGGAGGCACCTGCGCGGCAAGAGGCCGACCCCTCGGACTGGCCGTTCCAGTTGCTGACCGTTTCGGCCCGCAGCAAAAAAGCACTGGATCAGGGGGCCGAGGCGCTCGCCGCGCATCTGCGCGCGAACCCCGGCCAGAACCTTGCCGATGTTGCCTGGACCCTGAAACAAGGGCGGCGCGGGTTCGAGAAACGCCGGGTTGTGGTGGCCGAAACACACGAGCAAGCCGCCGCGATGCTGGAGGAAAACGACCCGCGTCGCGTGTTCACCCATACGGTGATCTCGGACAATCCCGACCACGTGTTCATGTTCCCCGGCGGCGGGGCGCAATACGCGGGCATGGCGCGCGACCTCTATGAGACCGAGCCGGTCTTTGCCGACTGGATGGACAAGGGGCTGGATATTCTTCAGCCCAAGCTCGACTATGACATCCGCGCCATCTGGCTGCCCGAGCCGGACCAGATGACAGAGGCGGATGAGCGGTTGAAGACGCCTTCGGTGCAATTGCCTCTGATCATGATCACCGAATATGCGCTGGCGCAGCTTTGGATGGCATGGGGCGTCGAACCGGCGGCCTTGGTCGGCCATTCGATGGGCGAGAACACCGCCGCCTGCGTTGCAGGCGTGATGTCGTTCGAGGATTGCATCGGGCTGGTCCATCTGCGCGGGAAACTTTTCGATACCGTGCCCGCAGGAGGGATGCTCAGCGTGCCTCTGCCCGCAGATGAACTGCGCCCGCTGCTGGGGGATGACCTTGATCTGGGGGCTGTGAACGCGCCGGGTTTGACCGTCGCTACAGGACCGCAAGCCGCGCTGGATGACTTGCAGGAGCGGCTGGCGAAACAGGACGTCGACTGTCAGCGCATTCTGATCGATATCGCCGCGCATTCGCGGATGCTGGAACCGATCCTGAAGGATTTCGGTGACTATCTGCGGTCAATCGAACTCAACGCGCCCAAGATACCCTTCCCGTCAAACCGCAGCGGCACCTGGATCACCGAGGCCGAGGCCACCGATCCCGAATACTGGGTCGGCCACCTGCGCGGCACCGTCCATTTTGCGGATTGCATCGGTACGCTGGCAGAAAACCCTGAGCGTATCTTTATCGAGGTCGGCCCCGGCAAGGCGCTGGCCTCTCTGACCGGGCAGCACGACAAGGTCGACGCCAATCAGGTCATCAGCAGCCTGCGCCATCCCGATGATACCGTCGCGGATGATGCCTATTTCATGGCGATGCTGGGCCGTGTCTGGGCTCTTGGCGGCTCGTTCGATTGGGACCAGATATGGGGCGAGGCGCGGCGCAACCGGGTGCCGCTGCCGACCTATCGGTTCCAGCGCTCGCCCTATTTCATCGAACCGGGCAAGGTGCAGTCTGACACCGCAAAGCAATGGCTGATGCGAACCGAAAACCCCGAAGACTGGGGCTATCGCGTGGCCTGGTCGCCGAAATATGCCGAATGTGATGTGGATGTCTCGGGCGATCTGTCAGACAGCACGCGGGAAAACTGGCTGATCTTCGCGGATGAGGCCGGGTTGTGCGGCGGGTTGGCCGAACGCCTGCGCAAAGCCGGGCATACCGTGACCCTTGTCACCACTGGCGATGCGTTTGCACGCATTGATGCCGATACCTATCGGCTTGCCCCCGAACGCGGGCGCGAAGGGTATCAGGCCTTGCTTGCCGATCTGGTTGCAAATGACCGCATTCCCAACCGGATCGTCCATGGCTGGCTGCTTACGCAGGACGAAAGCTTCCGCTCCGGCAGCAGCTTCTTCCACCGCAATCTCGAGCAGGGCTTCTTCAGCCTGTTCTTCCTGGCGCAGGCCATCGGGGAAGAGGACCTCTCGGCCCCGATGCATATCAGCATCCTCAGCTCTGGCGCGTTTCACGTTCGGGATGAAGGTCTGCCCCATCCAGAAAAAGCCACGCTGACCGGCCCCGCCCGCGTGATCCCGCGCGAATATCCGGGCATCACCTGTGGCGTTCTGGACGTCGACCTGCCGCAACAGAACGGCAAACGCAAAGCCCCGGCCCCGTCGCCCGAACTGGCTGATCAGGTGCTCGAAGACCTGCTGGCCACCCCCGGCAACTGGACGGCGGCCCTGCGCGGCGGCAAGCGGATGGCGCAGCAATACCGCGCCCAAACCCTGCCCGATCCAATGCCTCAGGATCTGCCTCTGCGCGATGGCGGCACTTATATGATCACCGGCGGGTTCGGTGGCATTGGCCTGACACTTGCAGAATCGCTCATCAATCGTTGCAAGGCGAATATAGTTCTGGTTTCGCGCGGCGCGCTGCCGCCCCGTGACCAGTGGCCCCGTATTCTGCAAAACAGTGCACCGCAAGACAGCACGGCCCGCCGCATCCGCGCGATTGAGGCGTTGGAGGCTGCGGGCGGCAAGGTCCTGTCGATCAGCGCCGATGTCTCGAATGTCGAGGATATGCGCGCCGCAATTGATCAGGTGACTGCAGAGTTTGGCCAAATCAACGGCGTCATCCACGCCGCCGGTCTGATCGACGACGCCCCCATCATGACCAAGTCGATGATGGAGATTGAAGACGTCTTTACCCCGAAACTCCACGGCACACAGGTCATCGACCAATTGTTCCCTGATGGAACACTCGACTGGTTGGTTCTGTTCTCCTCGACGTCGACCGCAACTGCTCCGATTGGTCAGGTCGACTACGTGGCGGCGAATGAATACCTCAACGCCTACGCCCACGCGCGCGCAGGGGACAAGACGCAGGTACTGGCGATCAACTGGGGCATCTGGTCCGATGTCGGCATGGCCGCAGACGCGATGGAGGCACGAACCGGCGGCACACCGCCCCCGACCGAACCCGCGCAAGTTCCGATGCTGGATGAGGCCACGTTCGATCCAGCGGGCAACCGGTTGTTCACAGCGACCTATAACGCAAAGGATCGCTGGTTCCTGAACGATCACCGCACCAAGGCGGGCGATGCGCTGATCCCCGGCACCGGTTATCTTGAACTGGCCGCGCAGGCGATGGACGCGCAGGGTGAGGTCACTCCGTTCGAAATCAGGGATCTGTATTTCCTGCGCCCACTGGCGGTTTCGGACAGCAAGGACCAGCAGGTCAAACTGCGCCTGCCGCGCAGCGATGTCGGATATGATCTGGTTGTCGAAAGCGCTGCCGAAGGCGACAGCTTTGACATGAATGCACAGGCCGGTCTGTCTCTGCTGCCGCTGCCCTCGCCCGACCCTGTCGACATTGCCGCAATCGCCGCGCGCTGCTCCGATCCGCGGCAAGCGCCGGAAGGCGGACGCCTGCGGTCCAGCCAAGAGGCGCATCTGGCCTTTGGCCCGCGCTGGCGCGTTCTGACCTCGACCGCGCTTGGGCAGGACGAAGGCCTTGCGCATCTGGCCCTGACGGATGATCTGCGCGGCGATCTTGATGCCGGATATCGCCTGCATCCCGGCCTGATGGATCTGGCAACCGGCTGGGCCATGGCGCTGATCGAAGGCTATGAACCGACCCATTTGTGGGTGCCGGTCTCTTATCGTTCAGTCCGTATTCACAAGCCCCTGCCCGCGGAAATCGTCAGCTGGGTGCGCAACGCCGGCGACAACCGTGCAGATGGCGAAACCGCCAGTTTCGATGTCACAATTGCAGCCCCGGATGGAACCGTCTGTGTCGAGGTCGAGGGTTTCTCGATCCGCCGCATGGAAGAGGCCGCCGGGTTTGCCGCATCCGAGGCTCCGGCCGCGCAGACCAGCGAGCTGGATACTCCGGCCCCGCTGTCACCGGCCGAGGAACGCCTGCGCCATAACCTGTCGCAGGGTATTCTGGCCAGCGAAGGGGCCGACCTGTTCTTCCGCGCGCTGGCTGCAAAGCAATCGCAGGTCATCCTGTCCTCGCTCGATCTGAATGGCCTTGTGGCACAGGCGGGCGAAAGCACAGCCGATGCTGCCGGATCCGAGCAGAAATTCGAACGGCCCGAGCTCGACTCGGATTACGTGGCCCCTGAAAACGATATCGAGATCCGTCTGGCGGGGTTCTGGCAGGAACTGCTGGGCGTTGATCAGATCGGGGTCGAAGACAGCTTCTTCGATCTTGGCGGTCATTCGTTGATCGCCGTGCGCCTCTTCGCGCAAATCCGCAAAACCTATAACGTGGATTTCCCGATCTCGGTCCTGTTCGAAGCGCCAACCATCCGAAAATGCGCCGAACTGATCGCCGCGCGCGGAGTGCCAACCGAAGGCGGCGGTGGCGATGCACCAGCTGCCGCCCCGGCGGCCCCGGAACGGCGGTTCACGCATCTGGTGCCGATGCACTCTGGCGAGGGCGGACCCAAAACGCCGTTCTTCCTTGTGGCGGGCATGTTCGGCAACGTGCTGAACCTGCGTCATCTGGCGCATCTGATCGGCGCCGACCGGCCCTTCTATGGCCTGCAGGCACGTGGTCTGTTCGGGGATGAGGATCCCCACCGCGACCTGCAAGAAGCCGCTCGGGACTACATTGCCGAGATGCGGCAGGTGCAGCCAAAAGGGCCGTACATGCTGGGCGGCTTCTCGGGCGGTGGCATCACCGCCTATGAGATCGCGCAGCAATTGACCGCCGCGGGCGAAGAGGTCAGCGCGCTGGTGATGCTGGATACCCCGCTGCCGGTCCGACCCTCTGTCAGCAAACGCGACCGGATCATCATCCAGCTGCTGGAACTGCGCGAACGCGGCCCGGGCTATCCGGTGGAATGGGCCAAAAAGCGGATCGCGTGGGAGATGGAAAAGCGCAACTCCGGCGACGAACCGGTTGCCGAGGGCCAGCAATTCCACAACGCCGCCATCGAAGAGGCGTTTCTGGAAAGCGTCGGCTCTTACCCGCTGAAACCGTGGTCCGGTCCGCTGACGCTGTTCCGCCCGCCGCTGGTGGCGAAATGGAAGGTCGCCCCGGACCGCCTGGTCAATCACGAACGCGACTACATCACACCCGACAATGACTGGACCCCATGGGCTCCGAAGATCGAGGTATTCGAGGTGCCGGGCGACCATGACTCGATGGTGCTGGAACCAAATGTGCGCGTCCTTGCCTCGCGTATGAAACGATGCCTGGATGAGGCGGAGAGAAAATGTCTGACCCCTGCATCCTGACCGTTCTGCTGAACTACAAGACCGCCGACATGACCCTGCGCGCGGCCGAAGCCGTGCGCGCGGCGATGGAAGGTATCAAGGGCGAGATCATCATCGTCGACAACGACTCGCAGGATGGCTCGTATGAGGCCATCTCGGCCCATGTGACCAAACAGGGTTGGGACAAGGACGCGCGCGTCCGGGTGATCCAGTCGGGTCACAACGGCGGCTTTGGCGCAGGCAACAATGTGGGCATCCGCGCGGGGCTGAGCGACGGCACGCGGCCCGATTACTGCTATATCGTCAACTCGGACGCCTTCCCGGCCCCCGATGCGATCCGTATCCTGTTGAACCACCTGGAAACCACGCCTCAGGCGGGTTTCGCAGGCAGCTACATCTATGGCGATGATGGCGAGCCGCATCTGACCAGCTTCCGCTTCCCGTCAATCGCCAGCGAATTCGAAGGCGCGATCAACTTCGGCCCGATCACCAAGCTGCTGGGTCACAAGGCCGTTCCCATCCCGATCCCGACCGAGACACAGCCCGTAGACTGGCTGGCCGGGGCCAGCCTGATGATGCGCGACAACGTGTTGTCCGAGATCGGGTTGTTTGACGAAACCTTCTTTCTCTATTTCGAGGAAACCGACCTGTGCCGCCGGGCCGCCCTTGCCGGATATCGCACGGATTATGTGCGAAGCAGCAGGGTCATGCATATCGGATCGGCCTCGACCGGCATGAAGACGTGGAAGCGCGTGCCCGGTTATTGGTACGATTCAAGGCTGCACTATTTCGTGAAAAATCACGGCGCGCTTTACGCCGCCGGGGCTACGCTGGCGCATCTGACAGCGGGGTTCCTGCATTGGCTGCGGTGCGTGATCACCCGCAAGGAACGCGGCGTTTCACCCTATTTTCTGCTGACCCTGCTCTGGCACGATACCCGTGCGCTATTTCGCGCAGTTCTGGGTCGTAACAAGCCCGTCAGCGCCCCCGAACCTGTTGTTGGAGAGTAATGATGTCCTTTACCACGCTTTTGATCGGCCACGAATCCCTCGTGATTCAATGTGGAACCATGCTGCGCGAGGCGGGCCATGGCGTTCAGGGGGTGGTGACACGCAATGATGACGTCCGCGCATGGGCCGAGGCCCAGGGGCTACCCGTTCACGCCCCCGGCAAAGACCTCGCAGACCGGCTGGGCGAGGCGACGTTCGATTGGCTTCTCAGCATCGCCAATCTGGATCTGTTGCCGCAATCTCTGCTGGATCGCGCAGCACGAGGCGCGGTCAACTTCCACGACGGCCCGCTGCCGCGCTACGCCGGATTGAATGCGCCGGTCTGGTCGATCCTGAACGGCGAGGCCCGGCACGGCATCACGTGGCACATGATTTCGGGCGGTGTGGACGAAGGCGACATCATTGCCCAACGCATGTTCGATATCGACGCCAGCGAAACGGCGCTGACGCTGAACACCAAATGCTATGCCGCTGCCATCGACAGCTTCCCCGAGGTGATTGCCGCGCTGGCAAGCGATCAGCCCGCGCTGACCAAACAAGATCTGGGCCTGCGCAGCTATTTCGCCAAAGACGCGCGCCCTGCGGCGGCCGGACGGCTGGATTTCACCAAATCGGCGCAAGAGGTTGCGATGCTGGTCCGGGCGCTGGATCATGGCGAATATTGGAACCCACTGACCTGCGCCAAGCTGGAACGCGGCGGTCGCATCTGGCTGGTCGGTAAGGCCGAACTGGCCGAGGCTGACACCACCGAAGCCCCCGGCACCATCCTGTCGCGCACCGAAGACAGCCTGACCATCACCACTGCCGAGGGTGCCGTGACGCTGAGCGGATTCCGCGATTGCTTCGGCGCGGCGGTCTCGGCGGAAGCGGTCACAAATGGCAGCAAGGTCCTGGCGTCCCCGTCGGTCGATGAGGCCGCGGCGCTGAGCAAAGAGCTGACTTCGACGCTGGCCTCGGAACTCGCATGGCGGGCCGATCTGGAAAGGCTCAGCCATCCCGACATTCCGATGATCGACATCTCTGCCGCATCCGGTGCGCCCCGGATGCAGACGCTGCACGTCCCCTCGGGCGTGACCGAGGCGCAGATCAACGGCGCGCTGGCCGCGCTGTTCTGCCGTCTGGCTGGCAGTGACACGATTGATCTTGCGCAGCAGATGCCGGGCGACAGCCCCCACCTGTCACCTTGGGTCCCGGTGCGGTTCGGCACGGGCAGCAATTTTGCAGCCTCCTGCGCCAAATTCGATGCCGAACGCGCCAACGCTCAGGTACGCGGGCCATTCGCCTGCGATCTGCCTGCGCGTGTTCCGACCCCAGCCCAGACGCCGCAGATCGGCATCACCAGCTCGGTCGCGTCGGGGCTGGTTCCGGGTACCAGCCTGACGCTGGCACAAAACGGGGATCAGGTGATCCTGATCGCCGACAGTGGCCATGTGGAAGAAACCGCGCAACGCCTGTTCTCGGCCCGGCTGGAAAGCCTGCTGGCTGCGCTGGCCGAACCCGGCATGGCCGAGCGTCCCGTCACCGACCTGCCTATTCTGCCCGAACCCGAACGGCAGCAGATCGTGCTGGACTGGAACGCCACCGCAACGGAATACGACCAGACCTCATGTGTGCATCAGATGTTCGAGGCACAGGCCACCCGCACCCCTGACGCCGAAGCGCTGGTGTTTGAAAACATCGTCTACAGCTATGCCGATCTAAACGCGGCCGCCAACCGCGTGGCGCATGTGCTACGCGACATGGGCGTCAAACCCGGCGTGCTGGTCGGTGTCCATACCCGCCGCTCGCCCGCCTTGCTGATCGGTGCGCTGGCGGTTCTGAAAGCCGGTGGTGCTTATGTTCCCGTTGACCCGGCCTACCCTGCAGATCGCGTGGCGCTCTATCTTGAGGACAGCGGGGCCGCGGTTGTCCTTACCGATTCAAGCCTCGCCGCCGACCTGCCTCCACACAAGGCGCAGGTTCTGGAACTGGACAGCGATCCCCGCATCGCTGCCGCCGCGACCGACAATATCGACAGCGGTGTCAGCGCAGATGATCTGGCCTATTTGATCTACACCTCCGGTTCGACCGGTCGCCCCAAAGGTGTGATGATCGAACACCGCAATGTATCGAACTTCTTCACCGGCATGGACGGGCGCATCCGCCATGATCCTCCGGGCGTGTGGCTGGCCGTCACCAGCCTGTCCTTCGACATCTCGGTGCTCGAACTGTTTTGGACGCTGGCACGCGGCTTCAAGATCGTGCTCAGCGATGATGAAAACCGCACGTTAGTCGCGGGCGACGCGGACTATTCCAAAGCGATCACGGGCCGCGGGATGGAGTTCAGCCTGTTCTACTGGGGCAATGACGATGGCGTCGGGCGCGACAAATACAAGCTGCTTCTGGAAGGCGCCCAATTCGCCGACCAGAACGGGTTCTGCGCCGTCTGGACGCCCGAGCGGCACTTTCACGCATTCGGCGGCCCCTACCCCAACCCTTCGGTCACCGGTGCCGCCGTGGCTGCCGTCACGCAGAATATCAGCGTGCGCGCAGGAAGCTGCGTGGCCCCGCTACATCACACCGCGCGTATTGCCGAAGAATGGGCGGTGATCGACAACCTGACCAACGGACGCGCCGGGCTGGCGATCGCGTCAGGCTGGCAGCCGGATGACTTTGTGCTGCGGCCCGAGAACACGCCGCCTAACAACAAGCCCGCGATGCTCGAATCCATCGCCACCCTGCGCCAGCTTTGGGCCGGGGAAACGGTCGAGTTCCCGACCAAATCGGGTGACATGCACGGCGTCGTCACCCAACCGCGCCCGGTGTCGAAAACGCTGCCGATCTGGGTCACCACGGCTGGCAACCCCGATACATGGCGCGAGGCTGGCGCGATTGGTGCAAACGTCCTGACCCACCTTCTGGGCCAGAGCATCGAAGAGGTGTCGGACAAGATAGGTATCTACCACGAGGCGCTGCGCGAAGCCGGGTACGACCCGAAAGACTTCAAGGTCACACTGATGCTGCACACGTTCGTCGGCGACGACCGCGAAGCGGTGCGCGAGATTGCGCGTGAGCCGATGAAGGATTACCTGCGCGCCGCCGCTGGCCTGATCAAGCAATATGCCTGGGCCTTCCCCGCCTTCAAGAAACCCAAGGGCGTGACCAACCCGTTCCAGCTGGACCTCGGCAGCCTGTCCGAGGATGAGCTTGAGGGCATTCTGGATTTCGCGTTCCAGCGCTATTTCGAGGATTCGGGCCTGTTCGGCACCGTCGAAGACTGCCTGCAGCGGGTCGAAGAGCTCAAGCGTATCGGGGTAGATGAGATTACCTGCCTGATCGATTATGGCATCCCGGTTCCACAAGTGCTGGACGGGTTGCGCCCGCTGGCCGAGGTTCTGCGCTTGGCCAATCTGGAAACCGCGCTGGACGACAACGATTATTCCATCGCGGCCCAGATCATCCGCCACAAGGTCACTCATATGCAATGCACGCCTTCAATGGCGCAAATGCTGGTGATGAATGATGAGGCGCGTTACGCGCTGGGTCATTTGGACCATATGATGATCGGCGGCGAAGCCCTGCCCGGCGCGCTGGTGTCCGAGTTGAACAAGATCACCCAGGCCCGGATCCAGAATATGTATGGCCCAACCGAAACGACGATCTGGTCAACCACCGAGATGGCCGCGCCCGTTGCCGGGGTCGTCAATGTCGGCAGCCCCATCGCCAACACGCAGGTCTATGTTCTGGATGAGGCGATGAACCCGGTTCCCATCGGCTCGGCCGGTGAGCTGTATATCGGCGGCGCGGGGGTCGCGCGCGGTTACTGGCAGCGCGAAGATCTGACGGCCGAGCGGTTCGTGACCGATCCGTTCTCGGACCTGCCCGGTGCAAGGCTCTATCGCACGGGCGATCTGGTGCGGTGGCGCACCGATGGCAAGCTGGACTTCCTGGGGCGTGCCGACCATCAGGTCAAACTGCGCGGATACCGGATCGAACTGGGCGAGATCGAAAGCCTGCTGGACGCCTGCCCCGGCATCCGCCAATCGGTCGTCATCGCCCGCGAGGACACCCCCTCGGTCGTGCAGCTGGTGGCCTACATGGTCACCGACGGGCCGGTGATTGAGACCGCGCTGAAAGAAGCGCTGTCGGCGCAACTGCCCGATTTCATGGTCCCCGCCCATTTTGTCACGCTGGAACAGTTCCCGCTGACCCCAAACAAAAAGATCGACCGCAAGGCCCTGCCCGCCCCGGCCCCGCGCCGGGTCAGCACCCCTGCAGCCGCGCAGCCTGCGGGTGGCAGCAATCAGCAACGGATCGCCGCGATCTGGGAGCGCATTCTGGGCGTCACCGGCGTCACCGGGCGCGACAGTTTCTTTGATCTCGGCGGGCATTCCCTGCTGGCCGTGCAGGCCCATCGTGAGATTCGCACCGAGCTTGAGGTTCCGTCGCTCAGCATCACCGACATCTTCCGTTGCCCGACCCTGTCGGCGCTTGCGGAAGTGGTGGATCAAAAAACCCGAGGCACCAAGCCGACAGAAAACACCGAAGAGGTCGCCGCCGCCAAGGCCGAACGCGCCGCCGAGCGCAGCGACGCCATGGCGCGCCGCCGTCAGATGCGATCGCGACGTCAAACCTCTGCATGACGGACCCGGCGGCGATCATCGCCCCCCTGCGCCGGATTCTCGGCGCAGGTGTCGGGATCGCCCTCACCGACCCCACTGATCCGGGCGGGTCGCTTCTGCCCGAAGAAAAGCCCGCCGTCGCGCGCGCCATCCCGCCGCGTAGACTCGAGTTCACCGCCGGGCGGGTCGCGGCCCGCGCTGCCCTGACTCAGATCGGCCATCCGGCGGTAGCGATCCCCAGCGCCCCCGACCGTAGCCCCGTCTGGCCCACAGGTATCGTCGGGTCGATAGCCCATTGTGCTGATCTGTGCATCGCAGCAGTTGCTCACCAAAAGATGCTGCAAGGCCTTGGCATCGACATCGAACCAGACGCAGCCATGCCGTCTGAAATGCACGACATCATTCTCACCCGCGCCGAGCGCGATTGGCTCGAGACACAACCCGCGTCTGACCACGGCGCGTTAGTCAAATCGATCTTCTGCGCCAAGGAAAGCGCCTATAAGGCCATCTACCCGCTGACCCGAACGTTGATCGAATTCACCGGCATGCAGGTCACCATGGCGCAGGATCAGTCGTCGTTCGTGGCCCAAACACATGGCGCACCCGACATTAGCGGCCATTTGGTGCGCTTAGAGAACCACATCCTCAGCCTGTCCATTGCTCCCTCAGCTGCGAATGCCTCGGACAACTGGCGCTGAGCGCCGAACTGCGGCCGCTGGATGTAGAGATTGCTTCGGACCCGCTGTCTGGCCGCCGGGCATTGTAGTCGGACAGGTTTGGAGGGTTTAGGACAAACCCACTAACTTCCGCAGCGATGAGCATCGCGCCACATTATGCGCGTAATGTCACTAAAATGCGCAGCACCCATCTAGCTGCGTTTTCGCCCCTATTTCCGCTGATCCGGTCGCCGTAGCCACAGCAGCCGCACCGTTTCGGTGATCTTCACGACACGCAGCACATAGTGGACGCCCCAAACACCAAAGGCCTGCCCTGCCGACAGGTCCGGAGCCCTCAGAAGCGTCCTGAGGGTCTTGAAGGACGGGATCAGCTTGTGGATCGGCGGGATGTAGTTCCCCAAACCTCGGTGGGCGTTGCGGCGCAGGCGAGCACCTTCGATGCGGCGGGCCTTGGTGATATGCTCCCTCAGGCTACCGCGCGCAGGGTGGCGGACAATGGCGTCTGCGGCAAACAGGATCGGTTCGCCCGCGGCCTTGGCCCGGTCGTTCCACTCCATGTCGCCGCCCGACAGCACCGTGTCATTGAAATACCCCACCCGTTCCATCACCGGACGGCGGACTATCAGGTTGGCGGTCACCGCCCGCCCGCGTTCGACCCATTTCTGCTGTTCCAGACCCAGATGAGCGTCATAGAGCTCGGTCGTCGTCCAGTCGTCACCGTTCGGAATCAGCACCACATTACCGCCGAACCGGCCGACCTCGGGGTGGTCCACAGCGATGCTCAACCCGGCCTCAACGTAGCGCGGGTCGGGCTGGCAATCGGAATCGGTGAAGAATAGCAGCTCGGCGGATGCCTCTTCGATGCCCCGGTTGCGGGCCGCGTAAGAACCCGGCTTGGCCTCGGCCAGAATGCGAGCGTTGGCGGGCAGCTGCAGGCTGTCCGGCACTGGATCGGTGGGGTCGTTGTTGACCACAAGGACCTCGAACCGCGCCGGATCGACGCTCTGCGCTGCCAGCCCGTCCAGACACAGTTGCAGCTGGTCCCAGCTTTGATAGGTCGGAATGATGACCGAGGCGTCCGGCTGCTGACGGTCTGGCACCGGGCTCATTCCGCGTTGACCGCGTTCGAATACTGATGGTCATAGAGCGTCTTGAACGGGCCCTCATGTTCCAGCAGTTGCGCCGCGCTGCCCTGCTCCAGAACCTCGCCGCTTTCGATCACGACGATCTTGTCCGCGTGCATGATGGTAGACAGCCGGTGCGCCACGATGATCGTGGTGCGCCCCTTGGTGAGCCGGTTCAGCGCCTCCTGCACCAGATGTTCGGATCGCGAATCCAGCGCGCTGGTGGGCTCGTCCAGCAACAGGATCGGGCTGTCGCGCAGCAGCGCGCGCGCGATCGCAAGGCGCTGTTTCTGGCCGCCGGACAGGAACGCGCCGTTTTCGCCCACCATCGTGTCGAACCCATCCTCGAGCCCCATGATGAACTCATAGGCATTGGCCGCCTTCGCCGCCTCGATCACCTCCTCTTGCGAGGCGCCTTCGCGACCAAATCGGATATTATCGGCGATGGAAGCCGAGAACAGGAACGTCTCCTGACCGACAAAGGACATATTTTTGCGCAGGGTCTCGAACGAGGCGAACTTGATGTCCTGACCGTCGATCGACACAGAGCCGCTGATCGGATCGTAAAGCCGCAGCGCCAGGTTCAGGATGGTCGATTTGCCGCCTCCAGACAGGCCGACAAGGGCGGTGGTCTGACCGGCCTCGAAGGTCAGCGACAGGTTCTTGAGGATCGGATCGCGCTTGCGATAGCCGAAGGTGACATCCTCAAACACGACCTCGCGTGGTCCGTCCGGCAGCGCCTTGGGATCGGCCTCTTCCGGCAGCGTCTCGGGCTGGTCCAGCAGGGTAAACAGCATCTTCACCCGGCGCAGCCCAATCTCCATCTTGACCCGCACCTTCGACAGGCGCTTGGCGGGTTCATAGGCCATCATCAGGGCGGTGACGAACGACATCAGCTCACCCGGGGTCGAGCCCGCCGAGCCGAACAGGTTGGCCGCACTTAGACCAATGACCGAGGCGATGGCAAAACCGGCCAGAATATCCATCAGCGGGCTGGTCGCCGCCTGCAGGCGCGCCAGCTTGTTCCGCCGTTTTTCAACGCTTTTGACTGCGGAATACATCTGTCCGGCCATACGTTCCTCAAGCCCGAAGGACTTGACCACGCGGATACCAGCGGATGTTTCCTGAATCACCTTCATGATCGCCGACATGGACTGCAGCTCCATATCCGCAATCTCACGCACTTTGCGCAGCAGCGAGCGGACACCCCAGATCGCCAAGGGACCGATGACCAAGGTAAACAGAGACAGAACCGGCTGCTGATAGAACATCACAAATAACAGGCCGATCAATGTCAGGGTATCACGGACCGCAGTGGTGACCATGATCTCGATCACCGTGCGTGCAGCCTGGGCCGACTGGGTCACCTTCATCAGCAGGTCCGAGCTTTCGGTGAGGTTAAAGAACGAAACCCCCTGCCGCAGCAGCTTGTCATACAGCCTGATCTGCTGTTGCGCGACGATCCGGTTGCCTGCCCGGGTCAACGCTACCACCTGCACATAAGTCGCCACGCCCTTGATCAGAAAGATGGTAAAGACCGCAAGCGAGACACCCAGAATCTTGCCGGAATTTTCGCTGTCAAACAGCGAATCCACTACGTCGCGCATGATGAACGCCACGGCAGCCGTCGTCCCCGCGACGAAAACCATCGCAATGATTGCAACGATATAGGGCACCATCTGGGCCCGCATATTCTCGGCCAGCAGTCGCCACAGGATCGAGTCTTCGGTAAGGGCGGCCAATTTCGATTTGATCTTCAGCAAGTCACGCGTCCACAAATGACCAAAGGCTGGGCCAGAGATTGCATCCGGCCCCAAAAACCATGGCCGCTAGATAGTCTGCCCGCCCCGCATGAGCAAGCCCGCTTGCTCCCTGCCCTATTCGGCGGCTTCGATCCTCAGGGTTCTGACCGACGGATCAACCCGCCCATAAGCCGCCAGAACGCGCGCCGACCACTTTTGCGCAATGTAGTCCGCCATGAACCGCGACGGCGCGATCAGCGTCGCACGGCCCCCTGCCCGCTCAGCCTCGACGAGGTGTTGAAACCAGCTGGCCCAAAGCTCGGGGTCGCGTCCGTGCAGGATCGACTGCACCTGTGCCCAGACGTCATCGCCAGCGGGTGGCAGCATGGCGGGCTTCGTCTGAAATGGCACGACATTCGTATCCGGGGTATCGGGGGACGGTTCCTGTTGCATCCGGTCCCGAAAATCCGAGCCTATGACCGGCCAGACCTCGACCGTGTCCAGCATGATCTGTTTTAGATCCAGCTCATAGACCGCCACCCGGCCCCGCGCCGCCGGGCGTTTGACGGCAATCCATCCGGCGCTGCGCAGCCGCGCCATCTCGCGCTTGACCGTGCGTTCGTTTACCGACCACAGCCGCGCGATCTCCTCTCGTCCGATCGACAGCTCATTCGAGCGCCAGTTATATCGGGTGGTGATCAGCGTCATAATACGCAGAATGCTGCGGTGACGGTGTTTATCGCCCGACAACGCATGGACGGCCAGCGCTGACAGGATATCGTACTTCAGTGCGGGCGCATTGCGCCCGACCGGTTTCGCGACCTGCATAGGTGCCCTCACCGCTCCTTAGTGCCTCAGACGGGGTGGTCCCGCATCGAATGCGCCGTTTGCCAACGCTTTTCATGATTGTGCCCTGATTAGCGTCCAATAACTCGATTCTGTCAAGACTTCGTTGCGCCAGCGCTCGGTACGGTCCCCAATCAGCATTCAAAAAAGAAAAGAAATCGGTGAATTTATGGTGATGGGGGACATCCTGGCTGCCCCCGCATTGGCCTATGTTGTCCCCCTAAATGGGTTCTCATCTGCAAAGCTGCCCCCCTAAATCTGGCCCGCTGGCGCGCGCATCGGCTCTGGCACTGTCATGGTGGCCACCGAATCGGTTGGGGTGGTCCAACGCCTTGTTTTCTTACCCATGGGTAACATCGCTTCCTCATAATAATTTCTTTTGCCAAAAGCGCAAATCGGGCGTAAATAGTGAAATCATAAAAAATAGCGTCCAATGAACGAGAGCTGAGGCATGTATACGCACGAAGACCTGAACGACCTGCGCACCCAGTCGCTGAAACTGCAGGGGTGGATTCGCCAGCAGACCTTCAGTCCTGAGATGGAGAAGACCCTGCGCCGCTTCTCAAGCTGGGAAGTGTCCGAACTGATCTTCAAGGTGAACCAGTCGACCTTTCGCGGCAAGCTCGCGGCGGATCCGTCCCTGCCCGGTGGCGAGGTCGAGCCGGATGGCCGTCAACGCTGGTTCAGCCTGGAAGAGGTAAACGAGCTGCGCCGCAGGCTGCGGATCAATCGCAAGGCGCTCACCCCGCCCCGCCCTGCTGGCAAACGCGCCATCCGCGCTGCGGTTGCGAATTTCAAGGGCGGTGCAGGCAAGTCGACCGTGGCGCTACACCTTGCCCATGCGGCAGCCCTTGATGGCTATCGCGTGCTGGTGGTTGATTTCGACCCGCAGGCGACGCTGAGCCATTCGATGGGCCTGACCGATGTGGCCGAGGATTATACGGTCTGGGGCATCATGGCCCGCGACCTGATCCGCGAGACGGCGCGGATGAACAACCGCCCTGCCGCCGCCGAATCCGGCACCGCCCTGCCCCAACGCGAATTGCCGCCCTCGATCACCGATATGGGCCTTGGTGACCTGCGGATATCGGACTTTATCAAGCAGACCTCATGGTTGACGATCGACGCGATCCCCTCATGCGCCAATGCGGCCTTTGTCGAATTCGCATCAGCACAGTATCGCCACCTGAATCCCGAATGGTCGTTCTTTGCCGCCGTGTCGCGGTATCTGGATCAGATTCCCGATGACGCCTATGACCTGATCCTGTTCGATTGCCCGCCCGCGATCGGCTATCAGTCGATGAACGCGGTGTTCGCAGCGGATATGCTCTATATCCCGTCCGGCCCCGGATATTGGGAATACGATTCGACGACCTCTTTCATCGGTCAGTTGGCCGAAGCGCTCGAGGACCTCGCTTACGGGTTCGACAAGACCTTACCCACGGGTAAGATTGGCTTACCCAAGACCTTCTGCGAATTGCGCTTCCTGCTGACCCGGTACGAGCCAGGCAACGCGTTGCACACCGCCATGTATGATGCCTTCCGCAAGGTCTTTGGCGATCACCTGGCCGAGCACCCGGTTGAAATGACCCGGGCGGTCGAACAGTCGGGCCGGTTCCTGAGTTCGGTCTACGAGATGGATTATCGCGAGATGACGCGCGAAACCTGGCGCCGCGCGCGCTCGACCTTCGACAATGTTTATGACGAATTCCGGGGCGTGATGCTGTCGGCCTGGGACAAGCTGGAGGATGACGCATGAGCCGCAAACGCAGAATGTTCGATATCGATATGCCAGCGATGGAGGATATCCCGGTTGGCAAAGTGCCGGACAAGGTGCTGGAACGGCGGCGCGGTCCGATGGCGGCGGCGATTTCTGAAAACGCCGATGCGCTGCGGGATCAGCAGTCGACCGAAGATGCGATCCGTGTGGAAAATGACCGGCTGGCCCATGAACTGGTTCGGCTGCGGAGCGAAGGCCTGGTGACTGAGCAGGTGGCGCTTGCGGACGTATTGTCCGAGCGGCTGGCCCGAGACCGCAAGCCGGGCCCGGATCCGGAACTGGACGAACTGAAAGCCTCGATCCAGGATATCGGCCTGTCGAACCCGATCCGGGTTGAACGCCGGGCCGATGGCCGGTTCGAGCTTGTGCAGGGGATGCGGCGACTGTCGGCCTATCGCGCCTTGTTCGAGGAGACCGGCGATGATCGCTATGCGACCATTCCCGCTGGCATCTCTGATGCGGCCGAGCTGGATGACAGCTATCGTCGGATGGTGGATGAGAACCTGATCCGCAAGGATATCTCATTTGCGGAAATGGGCGCGCTGGCGCGGGCATATGCCGAGGATCCTGCGAATAATTGCGAGGACGTGGACAAGGCCGTATCGACCCTGTTCAAATCGGCCAGCTACACCAAGCGCAGCTATATCCGCGCGTTTGCCAGTTTGCTTGTGCGGCTGGAGAAGGTCCTGATGCACCCCAACGACATTCCCCGGAATGTGGGGGTCGAGCTCAAGCGCAAGCTCGATGCTGACCCGGGACTGATCGGGCAGCTTAACACCGCATTGATGAGCGAGCCGAACCGCGACGGCGCGCGAGAGGTCGCAATCTTGCGCGGCGTCCTGACGCCCGAGAGCGGCACGGCACCCAAGGCACGCCCGGCGTCGACAGGCAAACCGCGCCGCGCGAAAACCACGTTCCAGGTGCGGGGCAGGGCAGGGATCGCAAAATGCGCAGCCTCAAGCGGGCGGATCGAAGTGCAATATGATCTCGACTTCACTCGCGTCGACCGTGCCAGACTTGAGCGGGCCGTTACTGCGTTGCTGGAGGACTTGTGGGAAGAGGACGATCTTACCCACGGGTAAGAATTGACGAAAGGCTGACCGCAAGGGCGGCCCGTGGGTGAGAGCGGTCTTGATCGTATTTGTTGCTCGGCTGTTTCTAACACCTGTCACTGCGGGTCGGGTAGGGGGGAGTGATGGCCGGTGTCTGGGTGAGTGCGATGTGGGCAAGAGAGCCTCGGAATCGGCCCGGTAGGCCGTTCCCGCGCCCTTGGCGGGAAAGCTGTGTTCCCATTCCAGTGGTCCAACTGAAGCAGACGTAGAATGGACCTCAAATTGGGCTCAAGGACACCAATGGGTTGCTTGGACAGTTGACCTATGTAGTGCGCATAATGGTGCAGTAATGAGCACAATATGTTCTATCAGCGATATGTGAACAGCGCGGGTGTATCCACTCTGTTCCAAGCGACGTTCCCAACCCACCAGATCGAACACAATTCTGGCAACCCGTGTGGGAGCATGGCAGGGGCGGACGACGACAATCGCATTCAAGGACGGGGATTCTGTGAAAACGACCCAAAAGTCACGCAGCTGAACCAGCCGCTGTCTTCAGTCCTCCATGCTGCGCCAATAAGCTGACAATCGCATCAGTGCCTTTTCGGTGGCGTAGGGCCGAAAACACGAACGGGCGGCCCTTTCGCATCCGTGTGGCATCGCGCTCCATAACGTCGAGCGACGCGCCGACATGGGGGGCGAGGTCGGTTTTGTTGATGATCAGAATGTCCGATTTCGTGATCGCCGGGCCGCCCTTGCGTGGGATTTCCTCGCCCGCGGCGACGTCGATGACATATATCGTCAGGTCTGCCAGCTCGGGGCTGAACGTGGCCGACAGGTTGTCGCCGCCGCTTTCGATCAGCACCACATCCAGATCGGGGTGGCGCGCCTGCATCTCTGCCACGGCGGCCAGGTTGATCGAGGCATCCTCTCGGATTGCCGTATGCGGGCAGCCGCCGGTTTCGACGCCGATGATCCGGTCCTGCGGCAGGATCTGCATCCGCATCAGGGCCTCGGCATCCTCTTGCGTGTAGATGTCGTTGGTGATGACGCCCACGGAACAGACGTCGCGCAGGGCTTCCGAGAGGGCGGCGGTGAGGGTGGTCTTGCCGGCTCCGACCGGACCGCCGATGCCCACGCGCAGGGGGCCGTTCATACTGTTCATGTTCGAAAAATCCTTGAATATTGCGTTTCATGCTGCATTGCAGCGATGTCGGGCAGGAAAGCGGTCGAGCTCAGCCCGTCCAGACCTGTCTGTTGGGCTGTTTCGGCGATATTGGCGCAGAGCGGCGTCAGGTCGCGGATCAACCGCTGCGCTTCGGTCTGACCCAGAGGCACAAGGCGGGTGGCGCAGGCGACCAGATTGCTGGTGAATGCCTGCAGGAACATCTGTGTCACCAGCAGGCGCTGCAGGTTCTGCATCCGCGCGGCGCGGCCCACCGCGACCGGGTAGGTCAGGCGCTGCAGGTCCAGCCTCCAGACATCCCCGGTCACGGATCCGAAAGCCTGACCCAGAAGGGCGGTTTCCATCAGCCGTTCCGACCCCGCGCAAAAGGCGCGGGCGGTAGCGTCGATCCGGGTCAAAGCAGCCCCGTCAGCGGCATCATAGGCGGCCACAAGAAACAGCGCGTCATTCCAGCCCGAACCATGTTGCAGCACCGTTGCGACCCAGTCGCCTGTCTGGTCTGCGCTGGCGACCCGGCCCTGTTCGATCGCGGCTTCCAGCCCATGGGAATAGGCGAAGCCGCCCACCGGATAGGCCGGGGACAGCCATTGCGTCAGCGTCAGGATGTCAGCGTTAGTGGGTGTGTCCATGGGTCCTGCCATGACCATATGCGCCGCCTTCGGGGGTAAAGGGTTCGACGACCTCGCGAATGTCAGCCCCAAGTTTCATCAGCATGTCGCGGATGACGTGATCGCGCTGAATCAGCAGTCTGTCAGCTTCGATCTGGCAGGGCGTGTGCCGGTTGCCGATATGCCATGCCAGTTGCAGCAGATGGTCGCCGGTGATCTCCAGCAATTCCTCGGGCGCGGCGATGATCTCAATCTCGCGCCCGTCCTCGAGCACCAGAACCCCGCCATGATCCAGCGATTTGGTCTGGGCCAGATCGACCAGAAAAGCCTCACCCTCATCGGTTGCCAGCATCTTGCGGCGCAGGAAGCGCCCGTCATAGTCCAGCGACACCTGCGCATAGGCCGGGGTATGAGGGTGATCGTGATAGATGCGGGCGGTTTTGATCGCGGTGGTCATCTTGGCCTTCTTCCTGTCTCAGAACATGAAATAGCGCTGCGCCATGGGCAGCACGTCGGCGGGTTGGCAAGTAAGCAATTCGCCGTCGGCGCGTACCTCATAGGTTTCGGGGTCGACGTCGATCTGCGGCGTTGCATCGTTCAGCAGCAAATCCTGCTTGCCGATGTCGCGGGTATTGCGCACGGCGACGGTCTGTTTCGCCAGCCCAAGCGTATCGCCAATCCCGTCGGCCTGCGCGGCGGCCGAGACAAAGGTGATCGCCGAGTGTTCCACCGAGCGCCCATAGGCCCCAAACATAGGCCGGCTATAGACCGGCTGCGGTGTGGGGATCGAAGCATTAGGGTCGCCCATCTGCGCGCAGGCAATGGTGCCACCCAGCAGAACCATCTCGGGTTTGACCCCAAAGAAAGCTGGGTTCCACAGCACCAGATCGGCGCGTTTGCCTTCTTCGATGCTGCCGATCTGATGGCTTAGACCGTGGGCAATCGCGGGGTTGATCGTGTATTTGGCGATATAGCGGCGCACGCGCATATTGTCGTTCTCGCCGGTTTCCTCGGGCAGGCGACCGCGTTGTTTCTTCATCTTGTCAGCGGTCTGCCATGTGCGGATCAAAACCTCTCCGACCCGGCCCATGGCCTGACTGTCGGACGCGATGATGCTGAACGCGCCCATATCGTGCAGGATGTCTTCTGCTGCGATGGTTTCGCGCCGGATGCGGCTTTCGGCAAAGGCCACGTCCTCGGGGATGGATTTGTCGAGGTGATGGCAGACCATCAGCATATCCAGATGCTCTTCGACCGTATTCACGGTGAAGGGGCGCGTGGGGTTGGTCGAGGACGGCAGAACGTGGTTCTCACCGCAGATCTTGATGATATCCGGCGCATGACCACCGCCTGCGCCTTCGGTGTGAAAGGCGTGAATTGTCCGGCCTTTCATGGCCGCCACCGTATTTTCGACAAACCCGGATTCGTTCAGCGTGTCGGTGTGGATCATCACCTGCACGTCCCAAGCGTCCGCGACCGAAAGGCAGCAGTCGATGGCCGCGGGTGTGGTGCCCCAGTCCTCATGCAGTTTCAACGCGCAGGCGCCTGCCTTGACCTGTTCCTCAAGTGCGGCGGGCAACGAGGCGTTGCCCTTGCCCGCAAAGGCCAGGTTCATCGGGAAGGCGTCCGCCGCCTGCAGCATCCGCCCGATATGCCAGGGGCCGGGGGTGCAGGTGGTGGCCAGCGTACCATGCGCGGGGCCGGTGCCGCCGCCCAGCATGGTGGTCAGGCCGGAATGCTGCGCGTCTTCGATCTGTTGCGGGCAGATGAAATGGATATGGCTGTCAAAGCCGCCTGCGGTCAGGATACGCCCTTCGCCCGCGATGGCCTCGGTGCCGGGGCCGATGATGATGTCGACGCCGGGCTGCGTATCGGGGTTGCCGGCCTTGCTTATCTTGGCGATGCACCCGTCTTTCAGGCCCACATCCGCCTTGTAGATACCTGAATGATCCACTATCAGCGCATTGGTGATGACCGTATCAACGGCCCCGTCGGCGCGCGTGACCTGAGACTGCCCCATCCCGTCGCGGATCACCTTGCCGCCGCCGAACTTGACCTCTTCGCCATAGGTGGTCAGGTCGCGTTCCACCTCGATGATCAGATCGGTATCGGCCAGCCGCAGCTTGTCGCCAGTGGTGGGGCCGAACATGGCGGCATAGTCAGAGCGTTTGATTTGTGCTGGCATTTTGATACGTGCGCCTCACGACAGTTTCGATTTGTTTCATCGTCCGAGTTTTGGCTATTCGGATGTTCGGGTAAGGTGCTGAAAATAACTATTTAATTCTCGGCGCCGAAAAAAGTGAACGGGCCGCAACCTTCTGAAATCATTGGTTCTCCAAGACTGCTTCGCCAAAACGAAATTCCGGCTAACGCTATGACTTGTTTCGATAGAAGACGGATTTCTAGTCAGTGCCCCGCCACTGCATTTCCTTTTTCCGCTTTTGCTTCGCCCAATGGTGCTTAGAAAATTGCTGACGGAAACTTGCATCGAGAATGGAGTGTATCGTTTGGCACCTGTTGAGTTTTGGCTAAGACTCGCAAGTCTGCTCGTTCCAACTGCAATCGCAGTCGTTTTGCTAGTAGGCAAATACCGTGGCTGGTTCTGAGCGCACTCCGGGGCGGCAGCCCCGGTTCGCCCCCGACCCGCCCCCCAGGGCGGGGGCGAATACGCCCCCACCCTCGGGCCGGGGGCGAACCTCAGTTCGTAGTGTCGACCTACATCAATAACACCCATCACAGCCGCCCCATGACCTTTTGATTGAACCCGTAAACCTTGCGCGCGCCACTGATCGGGATCAGCGAAACCTCGCGTGCTTGCCCCGGTTCGAACCGCACAGCGGTACCGGGGGCGATGTCCAGACGCATCCCATGTGCTGCGTCACGGTCAAACTCCAGCGCCGGGTTGGTCTCGGCGAAATGATAGTGCGAGCCGACCTGAACCGGGCGGTCGCCGGTATTGGCCACCATCAGCGTCACCGGCTCAGCGCCCGGGTTGAGCGTGATTTCGCCCGCGGCAGGGAACAACTCGCCGGGGATCATTTGTTCAGCTTCACCATCAGTGCAACGGCGGCCAGCGTGACCACCGCCAGACCCACGGCCAGAGCGGCATAGTCCGTGCCATGCGCGTGGATATGGGTGCCGTTATGGGCGGCGGCGGGGCCGGCCAGGATCAGGGCAGGGAAAAGCATACGGGTCATATCAGTGTTCCTTTTTTAGCGAATGGGGTTGTGCACGGTCACCAGCTTGGTGCCGTCGGGAAAAGTGGCCTCGACCTGAACCTCGTGGATCATCTCGGGCACGCCTTCCATGCATTGCGCGCGGGTGATCACCTCGGCCCCGGCTTGCATCATATCGGCAACCGACCGCCCGTCGCGGGCACCTTCGACCACGGCGTCGGTGATCAGGGCAATCGCCTCGGGGTGGTTCAGCTTGACGCCACGGGCCAGCCGCTTGCGGGCGACCTCGGCGGCCATGGCGACCAGAAGTTTGTCTTTTTCTCGGGGCGTCAGGTTCATGTCAGATCATCCAGCATCGGGGAAGCGAGTCGTTGTTCAGTCGCCGTAGCACCGGCATCAACGCGCGGCGCAGGGCAAAGCTGTTGTCGGCCAGTATCCGGATCACCAGCAGATCGCGGTTCAGCAAGCTGGCCCCGGCCGTGTCGGGCAGCATCTGGCGGATCGCGGCCAACTGGCCTTGGGCCGTAGCCGAGGCGAAGGCTACCAAAGCCATCGCACCTGCGCCGCCTGCGATATGGGGTTGGGCCAGATGCGTTTGCAGATCGCCGCTGAACCGCAGCGCGTCCAGAAACAGGGGCGTGCCGTTCCGGCGGATCTCGATCCGGTCGCGCAGGCGGATATCGGTCAGGCGTTCGCCCATGGCCATCCGACCGAAGATCAGCGGCTCGACCATCAGCGCACTGGCATCCGGGGCCAGATCGATTTGCAAGCGGCGGTCAAGCGCGCTGCCGTCGAACAGGATCGTCTCTTGCGGCAACCAGTTCAGCCGCGCGCCCGGTGCGGCTGTCAGGTGATTGACGACCTGCCCGGATGGGCCCGGCTTGGCCTTATAGGCGCGCTCGCAGGCCTGCGTGGTTAGTGTCAGCGTGGTGCCTTCACCCGCATGAGCCTGTAATCGAAACGAATCGCCACCCGTGATCCCGCCCGCGGTGTTCAGCAACACGGCATCCAGTGCATCCCCGTCGGTTCGGGGGAACAGGCACTTGAACGACCCCGACTGGCGAAACCCGTCCAGAACCGAGGCTTTGCCCAGACGCTTGACGCTCAGCCGAACCGCGCCTTGCGCGCGTGGCGGGGTCGTGGCCTTGGGGGGCGATATCGGGGTGTGATGTGTAATGGCGCACCTGCGAGACAACGTTCGGTGCCGCCTGTTTCAGCGCTTGACTGTCAGAACTCTATTCCCGAACGGCCAATCCTGTTCGTTTTTCAGAGCAGTAGATTACTTCTTGGGCAATCATCCCGACTTTCGTCCAAAATTTAAGCACAACTGCCGAATGCTCGGGAATGTCCGGTTAAGCATTTGCCAACTTCGCTGCAATGCAGAAACCGTACGGGTGCCCACCACGGGGAAAACGCCCGGGGGTGTGTGACGGCTGCGCGAATTGGACCTCGAACACAACCGCCACACGGAAACGCAACAACAGTTGCGGGGATCAGGTAGAAGAAGACAGCGTGCAAACGCAAGGCTTCTGTGCCCGCCCCGCCAGGAGAATCTAATGACATCTCTTAAATCCACGCTCGCCGGATCGGTTGTCTTTGCTGCCATGGCAACGGCCGCTCTGTCTGCTGAAGACACGATCAAAGTCGGTGTACTGCACTCGTTGTCAGGCACGATGGCGATTTCGGAAACTACGCTGAAAGACACCATGCTGATGCTGATCGACCAGCAAAACGCCAAGGGCGGCCTGCTGGGCAAGCAGCTTGAGGCCGTGGTGGTCGACCCCGCATCCGACTGGCCGCTGTTTGCTGAAAAAGCGCGCGAGCTGCTGACCGTGCACGAGGTGGATGTGATCTTTGGCAACTGGACGTCTGTCAGCCGCAAATCGGTTCTGCCGGTGATCGAGGAACTGAACGGCCTGCTGTTCTATCCTGTTCAGTACGAGGGCGAAGAAAGCTCGAGAAACGTCTTTTACACCGGTGCCGCGCCGAACCAGCAGGCAATCCCTGCGACCGACTATTTCCTGGAGGAACTGGGGGTCGAGAAATTCGCTCTGCTCGGCACGGACTATGTCTACCCCAGGACCACCAACAATATTCTCGAAAGCTACCTGAAGGGTAAAGGCATCGCGGATGACGATATCTTCGTCAACTACACTCCGTTTGGCCACTCTGACTGGTCCAAGATCGTGGCCGACGTTGTTGCGCTGGGTGCGGATGGCAAGAAGGTCGGTGTGATCTCGACCATCAATGGCGACGCCAACATTGGCTTCTACAAGGAACTCGCTGCGGCTGGCGTCTCGGCGGATGACATTCCGGTCGTGGCCTTCTCGGTGGGTGAGGAAGAACTGTCCGGTCTGGATACCACCAACCTGGTGGGCCATCTGGCGGCATGGAACTATTTCCAGTCGGCGGACACCGATGCGAACGCTGAATTCGTCGAAACGTGGAAAGCCACCATGGGCGACGAGCGCGTGACCAATGACCCGATGGAGGCGCATTACATCGGCTTCAATATGTGGGTGAACGCCGCGACCGATGCCGGTTCGACCGAGGTCAACGCCGTGCGCGCCGCGATGTACGGGCAGGAATTCCCGAACCTGACCGGTGGCACCGCGGTCATGCTGCCGAACCACCACCTGGCCAAGCCGGTTCTGATCGGTGAAATTCAGGAAGACGGCCAGTTTGACATCATCAGCGAAACCGACGTTGTGCCGGGTGATGCCTGGACCGACTTCCTGCCGGAATCGGCGGTTCTGGTATCGGATTGGAAAGAACTGGGTTGCGGTATGTACAACACCGAGACCAAGACCTGCGTTCAGACCCTGTCGAACTACTAAACGACACGCAAGGCGGGTGTGATGCCCGCCTTGCCCCAAAGACACCTCGGGTTTCACCACATGTTACGACTATACCTTGCGGGCCTCGCAATCCTGTGCGCCTGCCTGACCGCCAACGCGCAAGAGGCCGGTCTGCAACCGATCCTGCAAGAACATCAGGAGATCATCGCCAAAAGCTCGCGCAAGACGATCGGGCCTGCGATCGATGCGATTGCCAGTAGCGGGTTGCCGCAGGCGCAGGTGATGTTAGAGACATGGGCCGCCAAGGACATGTGGATGCGCAAGTCGGATGGTCTGTTTTTTGTCGGTAAAAAGGCCGAGGGGCGGTCTTATGAGCTGACCGATTTCGACACCGGCGCGGTTATCGGGACGTTTAAGAAATCCGACCTCAAGCAACTGAAACCCAACAGCGGGATCCGTGCGATGATCGGGACGGCGCTGGTTCAATTCCAACTGACTGACCCAGACCCCGCTCGGCGGCTGGCCGCTTTGCAATCCATCCAACGTGACCCCGAGGGGGCTTTGCTGGAGCCCTTGCGTGCGTCGATTGACGATGAACCTGACGCTGATCTGAAAGCCCAGAAACAGCGAATCGAACGGTTGCTGACGATTGGACATGACGAGGATACCGCCGCGCGCGTGGCCGCGATCAAGCAAATGTCTGGTGATCCGGGTGTCGATGTTCGCGCGGCGTTGAACCCTCTGGTCGTGACCAAACGGCGGGCCGCTGCCGAATTGCCCTCGGATGAAAATATTGCCACCGTGCTTCAGCCCGGCTCGGACGCGCTGTCGCGGGACGAGGCCTATGACTTGTTGATCGCCAGCAATCTGGCCGAACCGCGCGTGTCACCGGATGATATCCGCTCGGCACTGGCAGCCAATATTGACGGGGGCCGCGCGGGTGGCGTTCCGGTTGCGCAGTTGAACACCGATACAGCCCGCGCGCAGGCCTATGCGGCCTTGGCCGAAACCGGGGCCGTTCCTGCACTGGTGACCGAGGCCGACAAAGACGCGGCACTGGCTGAACATGTGTTCTTTGACACCTACACAGAACCCTCGCCCGAAGTGACCGCCGCCGCAGCGCAGGCACTGGAACAGATTGAGCTGAAGGTCGGCCTGAACCAGACCCTCGACCTGACGCTGGACGCTATCTCGCTGGCGTCGATCTATTTCCTCGCCGCCATCGGTCTGGCGATCACCTTCGGCGTGATGGGCGTGATCAACATGGCTCATGGCGAATTCATCATGATGGGCGCCTACACCGGCTATGTGGTGCAGCAATTCATCCCCGACCACACGCTTTCGATCATCGTCGCCATCCCGATGGCCTTTGCGGTTACCTTCGCCATGGGCGTCGCGATGGAACGGCTGGTGATCCGCTGGTTGTATTCGCGCCCGTTGGAGACGCTGCTGGCGACCTTTGGCATCTCGATTGCCTTGCAACAGCTGGCCAAGAACATCTTCGGCACACAGGCCCGGCCTCTGACCGCGCCCGGCTGGCTGGACGGGGCGTGGGTGCTGAACGACGTGGTCTCGATCAGCTATATCCGCATCGCGATCTTCGTGCTGGCGATGATCTTTCTGGGGCTGTTCCTATACATCATGAAGCGCACCCGGCTGGGGCTTGAGATGCGCGCGGTGACGCAAAACCCGCGCATGGCGGGGTCGATGGGGATCAATCCGGGGCGGGTGAATATGCTGACCTTCGGGCTGGGCTCAGGAATCGCCGGGATTGCGGGGGTCGCGATTGGGCTGTTTGCCAAAGTCACCTCGGATCTGGGCAGCGACTATATCGTGCAAAGCTTCATGACCGTGGTTGTCGGCGGGGTCGGCAATATCTGGGGCGCGTTGGCAGGGGCAGGCATGATCGGCTTCCTGCAAAAGGGGATCGAGTGGATGAACCCCTCGAACACCCTCGCGGCCCAAACCTACATGATCATCTTCATCATTATTTTCATCCAGTTCCGGCCAAGAGGCATCATCGCCCTCAAAGGCCGCGCGGCGGGGGATTGAGCCATGGAACGCAGCTTTGTCGCCAAGAACCCCTCGGTGCTGGTCTTTCTGGCCATCCTGTCCCTGTTCACCTTGGGCGTAACCGTCCTGTCCGAAGGGTTCGGCATCGGTGTGATCTCGACCAGTTTCGTCAAGACGTTGGGCAAGACCTTGTGCCTGTGCCTGATCGCTGTGGCTATGGATTTGGTCTGGGGCTTCACCGGCATCCTGTCGCTGGGCCATTTCGCCTTTTTCGGGCTGGGCGGCTATATGATCGGCATGTGGCTGATGTACGAACGCACACGCCTGATCGTGGTCGAGTCACTGTCCCAAGCCGATATCCCGCCAACGCCATCCGAGGTGGTAGACGCCATCGGCACGCAAATCTTCGGCGTCGTCGGATCGTCCGAATTTCCGCTGATCTGGGCCTTTTCGGACAGCCTGTTCCTGCAACTGGCGCTGGTCGTACTGGTGCCGGGTCTGCTGGCGCTGATCTTCGGGTGGCTGGCCTTCCGCAGCCGGGTCACGGGCGTGTACCTGTCGATCCTGACCCAAGCCATGACATTGGCACTGGCTTTGTACCTGTTTCAGAACGACAGCGGCTTGCGTGGCAACAATGGCTTGTCGGGCTTGCAGAACCTACCGGGTGTGACCGCCTCGCAAGATGTGGTGTCGATCTGGTTCCTCTGGGCCTCGGCGCTGGCCCTGGGGTTGGGCTATATGCTGTCCGCGTGGATCGTGTCGGGCAAGTTCGGCTCGGTCATCCGCGGCATTCGCGATAACGAGGCACGGGTGCGGTTCCTTGGATACTCGGTCGAGGTCTATAAGCTCGCCGTCTTCACCCTGACCGCCTGCATCGCCGCCATCGCGGGCGCCCTTTATTATCCGCAGGCGGGCATCATCAACCCCGAGGAAATAGCCCCCATCGCCTCGATCTATCTGGCCGTCTGGGTCGCCATCGGCGGGCGCGGTCGCCTGTACGGTGCCGTCATCGGCGCGGCGTTTGTCAGCCTGCTCAGCACATGGTTCACAGGCGGGCAGGCCCCGGACATCCCTCTGGGCTTTTACACGATCAAGTGGGTCGACTGGTGGCAGGTGCTTCTGGGCGTGTCCTTCGTACTGGTCACGCTGTTTGCCCCCAAGGGGATCGGAGGGTTGTTCGATCTCTGGACTAACCGCCGCGCCCCACAGCGCCACGGCGCGGCCCTTGGGCCCGATGAAAGCGCGTTGCGCGAAAAGGAGGCCACGGAATGAACACTCTGCTAGAAGTCAGCGGTGTTTCGGTCACCTTCGACGGGTTCCGCGCCATCAACAACCTGTCTTTCCAGATCGGCAACGCCGAGCTGCGCGCCGTGATCGGACCGAACGGGGCGGGCAAGACCACCTTCATGGATATCGTCACCGGCAAGACCCGACCTGACGAAGGCCGCGTGATCTGGGGTGAGAAATCCGTATCGCTGCTGCGTATGAGCGAGGCCAAGATCGCGCAAGCCGGGATCGGGCGGAAATTCCAGAAACCCACAGTGTTCGAGGATCAGACCGTGCAGGAAAACCTGCTGATGGCGTTGAAGAACAAGCGCGGCTGGATGGGCGTGCTGTTCTATCGCCCTTCGGTAGATGATCTGGAAAAGGTTGAGGAACTGGCTGCTGAAATTGGTCTGAAGGATGAGTTGACCCGCAAATCCGGCGAACTCAGCCACGGGCAGAAACAATGGCTTGAGATCGGGATGCTGCTGGCGCAGGAGCCGCGTCTGCTGCTTGTCGACGAACCCGCCGCGGGGATGACCCCGCAGGAACGCGAACATACGACCGATCTGCTGATACACGCCGCCAAGACCCGCGCCGTGGTGGTGGTGGAACACGATATGGAGTTCGTCCGCCGCCTGAATTGCCGGGTCACGGTGCTGCACGAAGGCTCGGTTCTGGCCGAAGGCTCGCTGGACCACGTCACATCAAATCAGGACGTCATCGACGTCTATCTGGGGCGCTGAGCAATGCTGAAACTGACTGATCTGACCCTGCATTACGGGCATTCGCAAATCCTCAACGGTATCTCGATGAAGGCCGCTCGGGGCGAAGTCACCTGCGTGATGGGCACCAATGGCGTCGGCAAGACCAGCCTCATCAAGGCGATCTCGGGGACGCATCCGCGCTCGGGCGGCGATCTGATGCTGAATGGCGAGACCCTGCCACCTCTGCCAGCCCATCGCATGGCGTGGAAGGGCGTGGCCTATGTGCCGCAGGGGCGCGAGATTTTCCCGCTGCTGACCGTGCGCGAAAATCTGGAAACCGGTTTTGCCTGCCTGCCAGCAAGTGAGCATTTCGTTCCGGATGAGATCTTCGATCTGTTCCCGGTACTGAAGAAAATGCAGAACCGGCGCGGGGGCGACTTGTCAGGGGGTCAGCAACAGCAACTTGCCATCGCCCGGGCGCTGATCACCAAGCCTCAGCTTTTGCTATTGGACGAACCGACTGAAGGCATCCAGCCCAACATCATCCAGCAGATCGGAGAGGTTGTCCGCCATCTGAGAACCAGAGGCGAGATGGCGATCATTCTGGTCGAACAGTATTTCGATTTCGCCTATGATCTTGCCGACAGGTTCATCGTTCTGCGGCGCGGCGCGGTCCTGATGCAAGGCACGCGGGACGAGCTGTCGCGCGAGCAGGTTCTGCAAGGGGTGACGGTTTGAAAGAGCAGCCGAGCTCAGCGCGTTGATGACCAGCTCACCTTGATTGTCGATCAGTGCATCTACCACACCAGGGATGGATGGCGCGTCCGACACGGCGCAACAGCTTGCAGCTGATAGAAGTGTCAGATTTTCGAGGCTCCTGACCCGGCACAACATCCCTGGCCAGTGTCGCTTGCGCGAGCGCAAAAGATGGTCATGGACTCGCCCGGGATAGTTTGACTTAATGCTGTTACAAAAAACATCCATCTAGCTTCGGGTTACTGGATCTACCAAGGGGAAAACCATGAAATATTCTTTGCTCGTATCATCTGTCGTAGTGTCCGCGCTCGCGGCGCCGGCATTGCAGGCCGACACGCTGAGATTGCTGACGTGGGGAGGGTACGCGCCGGAAGACGTGATCGCGAAGTTTGAGGCCGAAACAGGCCACACGGTCGAGGTTACGACATCGAACAACGAGGAAATGATCGCAAAGCTGCGCGCGACCAACGGCGGCGGGTTCGATCTGGCACAACCCAGCCAGGACCGGATCACCAGCGCGCAGGAAGAGTTCGGGATCTACAAGCCCATCGATATGTCCCGCGTGAATGCGGAACTGTTCATTCCGTCGATGCTCAGCGCGACTGCGGGGAATACGACCTTTGATGGCGAGGTCTATGGCCTGCCGCATGTCTGGGGCACCAGCGGTCTGGTGGTGAATACGGCCGAGGCCGGGAATGTGACCGACTATACCGACCTGTGCGATGCATCGGTTGCCGGTAAGGTCTCGTACCGCCTCAAGCGTCCGACGCTGATCGGGTTCGCCTATTCCATGGGGCTTGATCCCTTTGCGGCCTATGGCGACAGCGACGCCTATCAGGGCATTCTGGATCAGGTCGAAGCGAAGCTGACCGAATGCAAACCCAATGTGAAAACCTATTGGGGCGGCGGTGACGAGATCAAGAATCTGCTGCGCTCGGGCGAGGTCGTGGCCTCGATGGCGTGGGATACCGGCGGCTGGCAGCTGAACGCGGACAATCCCGACATCACATTTGTGGCACCGGAAGCAGGCGCACTGGGCTGGATCGACACGTTTGTCCTGCCTGCGCGTGGTCGTGCGGATGATGCCGCCTATGACTGGATCAACTTCGTGATGCGCCCCGAAATCGCGGCGATGATCACCAATACTGCCGGTAACTTCACCGCTGCCGTCGATGGTGACGCGGGCGTCAACGCCGATCTCAAGGCGCGGTATCAGGGCAGTTTCGATCAGGAAGCGATCGACAACATCAAATGGTACCCGCCGGTCCCCGCAGGCCTCGAGGCGATGGAAGGCGCGACGCTGGACAGGATCAACGCGGCCAACTAAAGAACAGACACCGGACGAAAAGGGGGCACCTTCGGGTGCCCTTTTGCTTCTTGCGAGGTTGCAATTTTGACGAATACCACCCCTGACCTTGAATGCCGTGATCTGATCAAGGATTTCGACGCGTTCCGTGCTGTCGATCATGTCAGTTTCGACGTGCCGCAAGGCTCATTCTTTTCGATCCTCGGCCCCTCGGGCTGTGGCAAGACCACGCTGCTGCGGATGATCGCCGGGTTTCAGACCCCATCGGCCGGAGACCTTCTGATCAAGGGCAGATCGATGATCGGGGTGCCGCCGAACAAACGACCGGTATCGATGGTATTCCAACACCTTGCGCTTTTTCCGACGATGAATATCGGGGACAATGTGGGCTTCGGTCTGCGCCAGCGCGGCGTGTCAAAGTCCGAGATCAAGACCCGCGTGGAAAAGGTGCTGGACCGTGTCGGCCTGCCGAACGTGACCCACCGCCGGGTCGATCAGCTGTCTGGCGGGCAAAAGCAACGGGTCGCGATTGCCCGCTGCATGGTTTTGGAACCGGATGTGCTGTTGCTGGACGAACCGCTGGGTGCGCTGGACCTGAAGCTGCGCGAACATATGAAGGTCGAGCTCAAGTCGCTGCAGTCGGTCTTTAACACAACGTTTGTCTATATCACCCACGACCAGTCCGAGGCACTGGTGATGAGCGACAATATCGCCGTGATGAACAAGGGGCGGTTCGAACAGATCGGCACGCCGCATGATGTCTATCACGCGCCCGATACGGCCTTTGTCGCCGGGTTTGTCGGAGACGCCAACAAGATATCGGCGCAGGTTATCGCAACGGATCAGGGGATGCTGACCCTGCGGGCGGATGGCGGTTCGGACATTCGTGTCGCCGCCGGGCCAGCGCAGTTGCAAGCGGGCCAGAACGTCCAGGTTTTCCTCAGACCCGAGGCCATCGAATTGCTGCCGAACGGGGCCGACGCGGGCGATGCGGCAAACGTCAGCCCCGGCATTGTCGAGAATGTCCTGTTCAACGGGGCCAACAGCATGGTGACCGTGACGGGCACCGACGGCGTCAGCTGGAAAGCGGCGCTGCCGCAAACCGGTGAATTTGCCACGCTGCAAAAGGGTGATGCGGTGCGCACCCGTTGGCAGCCCAAACAGGCGCGGTGCTATCCGGCGGCGGAGGGCTGAGCCATGGTATCCGACACCTCACGGCTGGGGTTCTACCTGCTGCTGGCGCCGATTCTGCTGTGGCTGATTGTGCTGATCATCCTGCCGCATGTGGGCCTGTTTCTGGTATCGATCAGCGAAAAGATCGGGCCGCGCGAATACGAGACGGGGTTTGACAATTACGCCGCCTTCTTTACCGAGCCGCTTTACTGGCGCACATTTGCGCGCACCGCGATCATGTCGATACTGGCCACCGCGCTGACGCTGATCCTAGGGTTTCCGATTGCCTATTACATCGCCAAACTCACCCGCGGGCGCACCAAGACCACGCTGTTTCTGATGTGCATGATCCCGTTCTGGGTGTCCGAACTGGTGCGCACCTTCGGCTGGATGATCCTGCTACGCGAAACCGGTGTGTTTTCAAACGTCCTGCAATATCTCGGGCTGGTCAGCGGACCGGTCGAGATGCTGTATAACGACGCCGCGATCATGGTGGGCCTCGTCTATACCTCGATCCTGTTCATGGTTGTACCGCTTGTGACCACGCTGGACAGCCTTGACGACAGCCTGATCGAGGCGGGCTATGATCTGGGCGGAACCAGCATGTCGATCATGCGAGAGATCGTGATTCCACATGCCATGCCCGGCATTGTTTCAGGCTGCATCGTGGTCTTCATGCTGTCGCTGGGCAACTATCTGACCCCGATCCTGCTGGGCGGCAAGGACAGCCTGTGGTTCACCGGCATGATCTACACCCAATTCATCACCCGCTTTAACTGGGAGCTCGGCTCGGCCTTCGGCTTCCTGCTTCTGGCGCTGTCGTCGCTTGTGGTGTTCCTTGGGTTGAAACTGTCGGGCCAGTCGCTGTCCGGAACGATGGGGCGCTCATGATACCTAGTATTCCCCAACCCGCCTTTACGAGGCTGTGCTATCGGGCCTATGTCGCGGTTTTCTTCATCTACCTCGCGCTGCCGCTGGCCGTCGTCTGCGTCTTTGCCTTCAACAACAGCGTCTTCCCGTCGCTGCCGTGGGAAGGCTTCACGATGGCATGGTTTTTTGGCACCGACGCGCCGTTCATCGGCGTCTTCAACGAACGTTCGATCATGCGGTCCATCGGAATCTCGGCCTTTGTCGCGGCCTGGGTATCGGGGCTTTCCGTCGTGGTCGGCACCTGCAACGCCTTCCTGTTCGTCCGGCACGAATTCAGAGGCAAGGCGTTCCTCTATATGCTCATGCTGCTGCCCCTGATCATTCCCGGTGTGATCCTTGGCATCTCGATCCTCGTCTTCTTCAGTTCGGTGGCGAACAGTTTGGAAGATGCGACGGGCCTGTGGTTCGACGGCCTGAGGCCCGGTCTGATGCTGGTGATCCTCGGACAATTTTCGTTTATCACCACCTTTGCAACCTTGGTGATTTCCGCGCGCTTGCAGAAGTTCGACCCCAGCCTCGAAGAAGCGGCCCTGAACCTCGGGGCCAGCAAATGGGGCGCGATCCGTCAGATCACCCTGCCGTTCCTGCTGCCCGCGATTGTCGCCTCAGCCGTGGTCGCGCTGCTGATGAGTTTCGAGAACTTCAATACGACGCTGATACTGGTCGGCTCCGAGTCGCCGCTGACGATCACGATGTTCGACAAGCTCAAGCAAGGATCGACCCCGGTTCTCAACGCCGTGTCCTTGCTGCTGATCATCGTATCTGCTGTGCTGGGGCTGCTATCGCTGCTATTTCAGAAGTCGGGGAGGGCTCGGTAGCTGCTCGTTCGACCTGAGGCTGCAGGACAAACCTATGCATGGACGCAAATGGCATAGCCGAAGGCGGACCAAGGTGACATCGACAACAGAGAAAGACCTTGAGGTACCTACCTGCTGCCGGGGGTCACTGCAGTTGCCGTTTACCGAGCATGAGCTCGAAGCGACGGGGCGAACGTGACCCCTCAGTCTAATCGCTGCTTGTTGTGATTGAGGCTGAGGATGTCGCGCCTGCTGTAATGTCCGGCCGGGTCCAGTTTCATGTGCGCCGCAACGACTTTATCGACGTCGACATCTGCATAAAGCGTTTTTTCTTCCCCTACGACCGGACCTGCGATTAATTGGCCGCCGGGCGCGGCGATCATGCTGCCCCCGTCGTTGATGATGTCGCGACCGTCCGTCACGTATTTTCGAAGGGCAAAGCTGTCTGGAATATCGCTGCTTCGCAGAAGGCCTGAGACAGAAACGACATAGATACGGCCCTCCATCGCGATGAACTGGGTTATATGATCCGTAACGTCCAGATCGCCCGGCCATGTCGCGATATGCAGTTGCTCACCCTGCTGGTACAGCGCCTGGCGGGCCAGGGGTTGCCAGTTTTCGTAGCAGTTCAAACCGCCGATCCGGACACCTTTCCAGTCCTGAACCGCCAGACCATGTCCATCCCCGTCCGCCCACAAGAGGCGTTCGTGGAAGGTGGGCTTGAGCTTGCGATGAACATTCACAACCCCTTTGTCGGGATGGATCGTTACCAACGTCGCATAAACCGAACCGCCGGACCCTGAACGTTCGACGATACCGGTCATGACTGCCACACCCAGCGCGGAGGCTTCGGCGCAGATCGCTGCAATCTCCGGCCCGTCCGTCGTGATGGCTGATTTCAAATAGGCGACATGGCCGATCTTCAACAACTCGTCATTATGCGCCACGGCTTTTGCCCGCAACCAGACGGGGTAGCCCGAAATGAAGACCTCGGGGAAGACAACCAACTCTGCCCCATGTGCTGCGGCGTCCCGCAGCAAAGCGATCAACTTGTCCGTACTGGCCTGGGGATCGAGAAAAACCGGAGCGGCCTGAACAGCGGCTACTTTCATTGGAACGTGTCCTGCAATTGAGCGCGTGTAACCCGGGCCCGATCAGATCAGGCGCGGGTAGGTGTGTCAAACCGGCTGCTTAGCCCGGGTTTGCGGGTGCCGTATCCATATCGTCGGTGACCGGTCCCCAGGGTTGTGCGGAATCGCACCAGATCTGGATTGTGGGTTTCACCCATGAGCTGTCGTTCAACGTACCGGCCTTAACGGCTGCGAGATTGCCGAAGGCGGGCATTTCCGTCGATAACGGCGATCCGCAATTGCCACAGAAATTGCGCGTGACCGGTTGCCCCGACGCACCGTTGACGACAAATTGCTTGCGGCTGTCACCCTCAAACGCGATTGAGGCGGTTGGCACCAGAACATTTGTGGAATAGGCCGATCCACTTTGACGCTGGCAGTCAGGGCAATGGCAGACAACCATCATTGCAGGTTCTTCGGCGCTTGAACTATAGGTGACCTGTCCGCACAGGCAGCTTCCTTCGATCTTTGGCATTGGGTTCTCCTTGCTGGTGGTTGGTTCTGTTATCGGGATGGCTTTGGGGCGGACATCAGATGGTCAGCCGACTGGTTGAACAGGGTTGCGTTCTGTTCAGCAGAGGTGTTGCCAGAGAATTGGGCGCCCTTGTGCAGATTGATCGCGTCGCGCACAGCGGGACGTGTTTTGATGCGTTGTCGCCAGGTCGCCACGTTCGGGAAGGCCTCCAGCGAGACGCTCAGGGGTTTTGCGATGAACGCCCAGGGAAAACACATCATATCTACGATCGTGTAGCGCCCGAACATATAGTCGCGCCCGTCCAGCCAGTTCTCCATCACCGCAAGCGCCCGTTCAAACTCGCCTTTGTAGCGGTTCAACGAATAGGGCTGATCTTCCGGCGCGTAGTTCACGAAATGGCTTAGCTGTCCGCCCATGGGACCCTGATTGGCTGCCTGCCAGAATAACCATTCGTTGAACGCAACGCGTTCTCTGGCGGTCTGTGGTCCGAATTGCCCGCTGCGGTCAGCCAAGTATGACAGGATTGCGCCGCTTTCGAACACGGTCAAAGGGCCACCCTCGGCGTCATGATCCTTGATAGCAGGCATTCTGGCGTTGGGGCTGATGGCGCGGAACTCGGGCGTGAACTGGTCGCCGGCGCGCAGGTTCATCAGGATAGTGCGATGATCCAGCCCCGTTTCCGCCAGCATAATCGCCACTTTCCAGCCGTTTGGCGTAGGGGCGTAATAGAAATCGATCATGATGCATCCGCCAATTTGCCCGCCCGCAGGCTGGCGCGTATGTCCTCGTTATGTTCACCCAGTTCCGGGGCAGGGCGCAGATCGGTTGCCGGAGTGCCATGAAAGACTGCCGCTGACCGCGCCTGCCGCAAGCGGCCCGCCGTCGGGTGATCGTATTCGACGCAGGTGCCGTTGGCCTGAAGTTGGGGATGCTGGCGCATTTCGCGGCGGGTCAGAACAGGGGCGCAGGGCACGCCTGCGTCTTCCAATGCTGCAAGCAGCGTATCGCGGTTGACCTCGCGTACAATTTCCTGGGTCAATTCAAGGCGCGCATCACGGTTGATGTCGCGCAGTTCGGTTGTCTTGAATCGCTCATCATCCAGTATGTCAGGACGACCCGTCGCGTGGGCCAGCGCCTCCCAATGTTTGTTCTGCATGATCGAGATGCTGAGATACCCGCATTTGACCTCGTAAATCAGATCGTGGAAGGACTGGCTTTCCTCTTTTTCCATCTCGTCGCCGACGAAGGTGTGGCCGTTCATATCCGAGGCCCAGAGGAAGGCTGCAACCGTGTCGAGCATCGACAGCGTCACCTTTTGCCCCTTGCCCGTGCGTTCACGTGCGAGCAGGGCGGCGGTCACGGCCTGGCTGGCCTGAACGGCCGTCAGCTTGTCGGGTAGGATCGTGCGCACCAGACGCGGGCGCTCCTCGTCCGAGCCGGCCTGAACCGTGGTCAGTGCCGACAATGCCTGAATCAGCGGGTCATAGACGGGTTTGTTGGCAAGCGGCCCGTCGAACCCGAACCCGGAAATCGACATATAGACCAGCCGGGGGTTTAGCGCGCTCAGAACATCGTAGCTCAGGCCCAGGCGGTCGACGACACCTGGTCGAAAATTCTGGATGAAGACATCGGCCTCTGCCACAAGCGCTTTGATCATCTCGATGTCGTCGGGGTTCTTAAGATCCGCCACAACAGACCGCTTGTTTCGGTTGTTGTTGAGGTATGACGCAGAATGCCCGCCCCGGCGCGTCGCTACATGACGGGTGAAATCGCCATCTGAGCGTTCGATCTTTATGACATCCGCGCCCTGATCGGCCAGTATCATGGTGCACATAGGCCCCGAGACGACGGCGGTCAGGTCAATAACGCGAATGCCCGAAAGCGGACCGTTTCGTTGAATGTCGCTGTGCTGGACCATAGCCAAACTCCTGCAGTTCTTGAGTTGAGCCTAAAATCCAGAGATCGGGGTGAAAAATGCAAAAACCTCAGTAGGAGATGAAAAAAATTCAACCCTTCTGAGCCAAGAGCCAGTCATGGAACCGTTTGACATCGGACCGCATAGAGGCGCTGGCCCGGGCAACAAAATAGCCAATATTGTCGGCGTCCGGCACATCAAAGGGGGCTACCAGTATACCCGCAGACAGCAGCGGATCGACCAACGGTCTGCGGCCAAGGGCAATGCCCAGCCCGTCCTGTGCAGCCTGAATCGTCAATTCATATGTTTCAAGGCTATAGCGCTGGCTGGTTTCCGGTGGTTCATAACCCCGTGCCTGACACCAGGCGTCCCATTCCGCGTCGACGGTTGAATTGGCAAGAAGCCGTTGCGTCTTTAGAACTTCGGGCAGGGGCGTTTCTTTGAGTTCATCCGCCAGCTTGTGCGACATCACGGGTACAATCTGTTCTCGCAATAGCGGTGTGGTAATGGCGTGGTCCCACCCGCCGGCACCTCGTCTGATGGCCAGATCGATGTTCTCGCGTTCCAGATCGACCACCCGGGTTGTGGTCACCAAGTTGACCTCGAGGTCAGGATGGCTTCGCTCTAGATCAGCCAGTCTTGGCAAAAGCCACCCGGCAGCAAAGGACGGGGTCAGCGTCAGGGATATTCGCTTTCGACCGGGCATGGAACGGATGGCTTCGGTGGCACGCAAGATCTCGGACATCGGGCCTTTGATGCGATCGAAAAACTGGCTTCCATCAGCGGTCAGATACAACCGCCCTTTGCGGTTCTCGATCAGTCTTACGCCCAATTCAGCCTCAAGGGATTTAACTTGGTGGCTGATGGACGAGGCCGAAACGTTCAAGCGTTCCGCCGCTTTGACGGCGCTGCCTGTCAGCGCGACCTCATAGAACGATTTCAGCCCTCCGAAGGGTGGAAAACGGTCATGCTTACCGGGGTGTTTTGGGTCTGACATGGCTGCAGGTTAGCGCGAAGAGACAAGATTGGAAGCCTAGTAGAGAGCATATGTTCGAGAGGCCGTACGCGCCGATGCGTGGACCAAATCCTGCAAGACGTGGATTGCCCGCTGCGTAAGCCACCGGATTAACACATTGCTGTATAGGAACTTTCAGGCTTCCTTCAGGTCAGCGCGGTGCAATGTCCCAAGTTCGTTCAAGACGGCGGCACCGGTCTTAATACCGTCCAGAAACCTCACCACTTCCAGATTCTCGTTCGGGGCATGATTGGCTTCGTCAGCATTTGCGTAGGGGACAACGAACGCGTCTTTTCCCAGAATCTTGGTAAAGACATAGTCGGGAAGCGACCCGCCGACGGTCGGATAAATCAGCGGCTCCATCCCACGCGCAGCGATGATCGCGTCCCGCAGGGGTTTTGCGTAACGGCTGTCCAGAGGTGTTTTTGAAGGCAACATGCCATTGTGCCGAACAACTTCAACAGTCGGCGCGTGTTGCGCGACGTGGGCTTCGATCCGTTCGAAGACGTAATCAGGGGTCAGCGGCTCAACCAGCCGCACGTCGCATTTTGCGATGGCTTCGTTCGGCAGCACAGTTTTACTGCCCGGCCCGCCATAGCCGCCATGCAACCCGTTGATCGTCAGCGTCGGGTGGAACATCAGCCGATCCCAATAGGGCCGGTCGCGGGGGCCGTCCATCTGGTCGAGCTTCAGGTCCTCCATCACCGCCTGTTCATCATCCGGCAAACGCGCCACTGCATCGCGTTCCAGGTTGGTGGGCGGGATCACCGGTTCGGTCAGGCCTTCGACGGTGATGTTGCCCTCGGCGTCTTTCATCGTGGCCAGCAGTTGCACCAGCGTCCAGATCGGGTTGGGCACCACGCCGCCGTAATTGCCCGAATGCACATCGCGCGCGGCCCCCTTGGCAACCAGATCGAACGAGGCGACACCACGCACGCCGAACGTGATCACCGGCGCGCCGCTTTCATGCAGCGGGCCGTCTGATGTCACCACCAGATCGGCCTGCAAACGATCCGCATTTTCACGCACGAAATCGGCGATCTGAGGGGAGCCGATCTCTTCCTCGCCTTCCAGCAGGAAGATGATGTTACAGGGCAGCGTGCCGTTGACGGCAAGGTGGGTTTCAATCGCGAGCAGTTGGGCGAAATGCTGGCCTTTGTTATCTCCAATCCCGCGGGCCCAGATGCGGCCGTCTCTGAGGGTCGGCTCGAAGGGCGGGCTGATCCATTGGTCCAGCGGATCGGGTGGTTGCACGTCATAGTGGCCGTATAGCAGGACAGTGGGCTTTTCGGGATCAACCGTGGCATGACCCAGAACAAAGGGGTGGCCCGGTGTTTCGACCAGCCCGGCGTCAAAGCCCAGTTCGGTCAGGTGTCCGACCAGCATATCCGCCACCTCGCGTATGCCAATGTCATGGGCCGAGATTGAGGGGTGGCGCACATAGTCCATGACCCGCGCGACAAAGCTGTCGGCATGGGCGTCGATGTGATCGAACAGAGCTTGCATCAGGCGGGGTCCTTGGTCAGCAGCACCGCGCCCGAGGCGTGGACCGTAGCGGTCCACCCGGGCGCGATGAGGGCGGTCGTATCCAGTTGGGTCAGGATGGCCGGGCCGTGGATCGTGGTTTCCGCCCCAAGCGAAGCGCGGTCATAGACCGGCGTTTCAACGACGCCGCCGGGCCAGTGTACCTTTTGCATTTGCAACGCATCTGGCAAATCGGCTTTGGCAAGGGCGGGACTGTTGACCGGGTCGGTTCGACCGACGGCTTCGATGCGCAATGTGACCAGCTCAATCGGTGCGTCCAGAACAAACCCGTACAACGATGTGTGCGCTGCGCGGAAGCGGGCTTCGGTCTCTTCGGGGCTGTCAGCCCAGTCGACCGCGATTTCGCCGCCTTGCCCGTGGAACCGCAGCAGCGCGCGGGCGTTCAGGGCGCGCTGATCCGGGGCGATGCCTTCGTGATCCATCCAGTCGGTGGCGTCTTTGGTCAGCTCTGCCACAATACCGTCACCCTGGGTCTGGTTGATTGCGCCGGGCGTGGGCAGGGCGCGGGTGAATTCGGCCTTCATATCGGCGGCCAGCAACCCGGCGGCACACAGAAGGCCGGGCGCTGCGGGGATCATGACCTGACGGATGCCAAGCAGTTCGGCCAGTGCGCAGCCATGCAGGGGCCCAGCACCACCGAACGGAACCAGAGTGAAATCGCGCGGGTCATGCCCCCGCTCGACCGAGACGGTGCGCACTGCCCCGACCATGTTGTTGTTCATGATGGCCAGAATGCCCTGCGCCGCCGCCTCGGGCGTCAGGTCCAGCGGACGCGCGACATTGTTGGTCACTGCGGCTTGGGCTGCATCGAGATCCAAAGACATGGCCCCGCCCAGCAGGGCTTGCGGCAGGTTGCCCAAGGCGACATGGGCGTCGGTCACGGTCGCCTCGGTCCCGCCATGCCCATAGGCCGCGGGGCCGGGTCGCGCCCCGGCCGAATTGGGGCCCACCGACAACGTGTTGTTCGCCACAGCCGCAATCGACCCGCCACCCGCGCCGATTGTCACCATGTCCACCATCGGCAGCGACAGGGGCCATTCGCCCACCTTGCCTTGTTGCGTCAGGTTGATCTCTCCGTCCCGGATCAGGCAAATGTCAGCGGATGTGCCGCCGATATCCACGGTGATGATGTCCTTGATCCCACAAGCCGCCGCGGCATCGACCGCGCCTACCACGCCAGCCGCTGGGCCGGACAGCGCGGTCAAAGCCGGCGCGGTGCGGATCGCTCCGGTCCCTGCCACGCCGCCATTGGATTGCATCAGCAATAGGGGTGAGCTGGCCTCGGCCTCACTCAGCCGGTTTTCCAGCCGTGAGATATAGGTCGACACCCCCGGCATCACATTTGCATTCAGCACCGTCGCGAGCGAGCGTTCGAATTCGCGCACCACGGGCAGGACATCCGTGGAACAGGTGATGGCAACATCCGGCAGCGCCGCGCGCAACAGCTCGGCCACGCGTTTTTCATGGGCGGGATTGGCATAGGCGTGCAGCAGGCAGATGGCGACAGCCTCGACCTGTTGCCTGCGCAGACGGTCCGCCAGTGCCGTCACGCTGGCTTCGTCCAGCTGTTCGATCACATGTCCGCCCGTGCCGATCCGCTCATCGACCTCGTGAATGCGGTCTGCCGGAACGGGCCGCGCCGGTTTGACCCAGGTGAACAGATTGGCGTGGCGCGGAATGTCTTGCCGTCCGATCTCAAGCACGTGGCGGAACCCGCGGGTTGTCACTAGGGCTGTGCGTGCCCCCTTGCCTTCGAGGATCATGTTGGTTGCAACCGTCGTGCCGTGCAGAACGCGCGATAGGTCGGCTGCGCGAATGCCCGCATCCTCCAACACCATATTCACGCCGGTCATGAAGGCCTGCGACGGATCGCTGGGCACCGAGGCGGTCTTGGCCCGCCACACCGCGCCCGAACTGCGGTCGAGCAGAGAGATATCCGTGAAGGTCCCGCCTATATCGACGGCTACGGCAAAAGACGGGTCAAAGGACATATCAGACGAGGGCATCGACATACTCCTGTCGGTAAAAGCGGCGGGTTTCCGGGCGGTTGGCGCGCAGGGTCTGCGTGGCGCGCACGTCCAGCGCGTCGCCCGCGACCACCACGCCATATTCCGCGCGGGCGGCCTGCGCGGTGACAAACCCGCTCAGCACATCCTGCAGCACGGTTTCCGCAGGCCGGTCGAACGGGTGACCATAGCCCCCACCGCCGCCGGTTTCGATCCGCAGGATGTCGCCGCGCTTGAGCATGTTGCCGTCCGACAGCGGATCAAGCCGCACCTCTTGCGGCGTGCCGGGGTTCACGATGGCGATGCCGTGGCGGCCGGACTTGCCGCCGTGAATACCCCAAGGCGGGTTCTGAACGCTGTCGATACGGATCGCGACCATGGTTTCTTCGGCCAGAATTTCGTATTCACGCACGATGCCGCAACCGCCCCGATACCGACCGGCGCCGCCGGAATCCGCGACAATCCCATAACTGCGCATGGTCACGGGATAACCCGCCTCCAGAAATTCGACCGGATAGTTTTCTTGCGCCACGAAATAGACCGCATCAATCCCGTCTGCCGTAGAGCGCGCGCCGTAGCCGACACCGATCCCGTCGGCCAGCAGGTAGGGCTCCAACGTTCCGGCCTCGGTCCGGTATTTCCCGCGCATGATGTTGACCACATAGGCCGAGTTTGCGGCAGGGGCCTCACCTCCCCCTGCGTTCAGCAAGCCGCACATGGCCGAGATCATGCGCATCGCGGTCAGTCCCCGCAGTCCCAGCGGGGCGGGATATTCCGGTTGCAGAAAACTACCCTTGCGAAACAGCACTTCGTCCAGCGCATTGGGCCCGCCCGCATTGCAGACCTGACTGGGATCGCCCCCCAGATAGAACAAGCCCAGGGCCATGCCGGGCACGCCTTTGTTCATCAGGTAATTGATCGGGCCAGGGGCCTGATCGTCAGTGTCGCGGGCATCGAAGGTGAAGTGATCCGCTCCGTCTGCGCCTTTCGCACGGGTCAGCGAGAAGCGCATATGGAACGGGCCGTTGCCGTGCCCATCGGTGTCAATCGCATCGGTGAAGGAATAAGTGCCGTAATCGAAGGTCTCGGCCATCTTGTCCCGCACCAGATTTCGGGTGCGTTCCAGCAATTGTGCCAATGCGTCCTCGGTCACGTCCGGCCCGAACCGATCAAGGATTTCGCCAACCCGGCGCACGCCAAGCTCAACACTGGCCATCAGCGCGCGCATGTCGCCTTCGCTCTGCTCCGGATAGCGGGAATTGCGGTGGAAGATGTCCAGCACGGCCTGATTGACCTGACCGGCCTCGATCATCTTGGTCACCGGGATCATCACGCCTTCCTGAAAGATGTCCGTTGCATCCGGGCTGATCGAGCCGGGGCGCAAGCCGCCGATATCGGCGAAATGCGCCCAGCTCATGACAAAGGCGCAGACACGGCCCTCGCGAAAAACTGGCGCCAGCAGGACCTGATCGTTGGAATGGGAAATCGCACCGTATGAGCCGTAGCAGTCATTGTACCAATAGACGTCACCATCCTGGATCGTCTCAATCGGGAATTTCTCGAGCACGGGTCGGGTCATGTCGCCAAAGATCGGCACCATCGATCCCACAGCCATCGTGCCGTTGCCGTCAAACAGCGCCGTATAGAAATCTTTCTTTTCGCGGATGAAGGCGGAAATGGCCGTGCGCTCGATCAGCGCCTCCATCTCGGATTGCGCGGCGGCAATGGCCCCCCGGATGATTTCGAGCGAGACCGGATCGCACAGCGCGGATTGGCTGAGCCGTGATGGTTTGTTCATGGTCATCTCCCTTCTGGTGAGGTGAGGGTGAGCACCGTCCGACCGGACGTGCCTGTATATGTGGCGGGCTGCGTCATTCTTCGGCGAAATGGCACGCGACGCGGCGTGTTCCTATTGGACGAGGCATTGGGACTTCGTCGGCACATCGGGTCTGCGCGCGCGGGCACCGGTCGCGGAACACGCAGCCCGAGGGCGGATTGCGCGGGTCTGGCGCGCCGCCGCCGATGGGCAGGGGATCGTGGCTTTGATCGACATGCGGTGTGGGCACCGCAGCAACCAGAGCCTGGCTGTAAGGGTGCAGCGGGGCATGCACGATGTCTTCGGTCGGGCCGTCCTCCATGATCCGGCCCAGATACATGACGATGGTGCGGTCACAGACGTAGCGTACCAGCGCCAGATCGTGGCTGATATAGATCGCCGTCAGCCCCAGCCGATCGCGCACATCGCGAAACACGTTCAGCACGCCCGCGCGCACCGATACGTCCAGCATCGAGACGGGTTCGTCCGCGACAACGAATTCCGGTTCAAGGATTAGCGCGCGTGCCATGACAACGCGCTGTAACTGCCCGCCCGAGAGTTGGTGCGGATACCGTTCGAGAAACTGTTCCGGATCGCCCAGACCAACAAGCTTTAGTGCGTCGATAACGCGGCTGTGCCATTCATCACGCGGAATGCGGGCGTTGGCCAGCGGTTCTTCGAGCGTCTTTCGGATCGAATAGCGGGGATTCACCGCGTCGAACGGGTTCTGAAAAATCATCTGCGACCGGCTGCGAAACGCGCGTAGCTCATCGCCCGACAGGTCCTTGATCTCTTGCCCGTCAAAGCGGGCCGAACCGCCGGTGACCTCCTCCAACCGCACAAGGATGCGACCCATCGAGGTTTTGCCGCAGCCCGATTCACCCAGCAGCCCGACGCTTTCGCCCTTGTTCAGGGTCAGCGTCACGCCATCCACGGCTTTCACAGTCGACGGCAGACCCATCATCGCCGAGATCGCGTTTCCGATCTTATAGTGAAGCTGTGCGTTCTCCATTTCGATCATCGTCTCGGTCATGCGGCTGTCCCCCATGTCGAGGGGTTGCGGGCCATTTCACGCAAGGCGGTGGCCTCATCGGCGCGGTGGCAGGCGACATGATGGTCAGGAGCCGCTTCGGTCAGGGGCGGTTCGGTCGTGCGGCACAGATTGGTGGCAAAGGGACAGCGCGGGGCAAAGCGGCAGCCTTTGGGCGGATCAATCAGGTCCGGCGGGCTGCCCGCGATGGGGGTCAAAACGCCAGTTCCGGCGGATTGCAGATCGGGAAACGCGTTTTTCAGCCCCATCGTGTAGGGGTGCAGCGGTTCGTTCAGCAGGGTCGTGGTATCGCAGTTTTCAACAACCTTGCCCGCATACATCACCACCGTGCGGTCGCAGATATAGGCCACAACCGAGATATCATGCGTCACCATAATGACGGACAGGCCAAGGTCGCGCTGCAGGCTGCGCAACTGGTCCAGAATCTGGCGCTGGATGATGACATCCAGCGCCGTGACGGGTTCGTCCGCCACAACGAGTTTCGGGTTCAAAGCCAAAGCCAGCGCGATCGCCGCACGTTGCCGCATGCCTCCCGAGAACTGATGCGGGAAATCGCGCAGACGGCCCGGGTCGATGCCCACCATCTCAAACAATTCTACGGCACGCGCGCGGGCCTGGGCTTTGCTCATCCCGCCCCGGTCGCGCAGAACCTCCATGATCTGATATTCCACGCGATACACCGGATCGAGCGAGTTCATCGCCGATTGCGGAATGAACGAAATATCGCGCCAACGCAGGGCGTTCATTTCACGCTCGGATATCGCGGCGAGGTCTTGCCCGTCGAACTGCATCGCGCCGCCCGCGATGCGCGCGTTATCGGCAATCACACGGGTCAGGGCACGGGCCATGGTGGTCTTGCCGCAACCGGATTCCCCGACCAGACCGACGATGGCGCCTTGCGGAACGTCAAAAGACGCCTCGCTGACCGCGCCCACATCGAGCGCGCCCACCTGATAGGCAATCGACAGATCTTGGATGGAAAGAAGCGCGTCTGCCATGGTCAGCGCCCCAGCTTCGGAAACAACAGGTTTTCATATCCGCGCGAGATGAAGAAACCAGCGCTGACCACAAGGATGATCGCCAGTCCCGGCGGGATGAACCAGTGATAGGCCTGCCGCGCCAAAGCCTGACTGGCAAAAGCGTCCTGCAGCATAAAACCCCAGCTGATCGCATCCGGATCGCCGAAGCCCAGAAAGCTGATTGATGCCTCGGTCAGGATGGCCCAGCCGATGGCGATGGAGCCATAGAGGAAGCTGAGCGGCAGGATGTTCGGGGTGATGTGGCGCAGGATGATCTTCAGGTCTGAGGACCCGACGACACGCGCGGCCTCGACATATCCGCGCGAGCGCAGCGACAGGACTTGCGAGCGGATCACCCGGCCCGTGTCGCGCCACAGCACCAGCGCCATGGCGATGACCGTGTTCCAGATCGATGGCTCGGAAAAGGCCGAGATCACGATGACGAAGGGCAGGAACGGGATGCCGAAGGCGACATCGGCAAGACGCATCAGAAAGGCGTCGATGCGGCCACCGAAATACCCGGCCAGCAACCCCACGACCGAGCCGATGAACGCCACCATGAACGCCGCTGTGAACCCGACCAACAATGCCGATCTGGCCCCCCAGACGATCTGGGAAAAGATATCGCGGCCCAATGACGTTGTGCCCAAAATATGTCCCTGTTCACCCGGCAAAAGGTCCGAGGCGAGGTCGAAATTTTCGGTGTAGAGGATCTCGGTCGGGTCATACGGCGCGATGACCGGCGCGGCCAACGCGGTGATGATGAACAATGCATAGATCAACAGGCCGGCCAGGGCAAAGGGATCGCCCACCGGCAGTTTGATCGCCTCGAATATCCGCGCGATGCCCGAGGGGGCCGCCTTGATCGTCGCATCAGGCATGAGAAATCCTCGGGTCCAGGAAGGTATAGAGCAGATCGGCAATCAGGTTCATAATGATGACCACGATCGCGATCATCAGGAACGCGCCCTGCGCCAGCGGATAGTCCGAGGCCGCAACCGCATTCACCAGCTCTCGCCCAAGCCCGGGCCATGAAAACACGCTTTCGACCACGACATTGCCCTGCAACTGATAGCCCACCGCAATGGCGAACGAGGTCATCACCGGCAGCAATGCGTTTCGCGCACCATGACGGATCACGACGGCAGAGGGTGACAGCCCCTTGATCTTGGCCATAGTGACGAAATCCTCTTTCATCACATCCAACATGTTCGACCGCATCAGCAACAGCGGCAGCCCTTGCGAGTATATCGCCAGCGTCATCATCGGCAGGAACAGATGCGACAGGAAATTGGCCGAGGTATAAAGCTGCCACAGGCTGTCATAGCTGGTGCCTGCGGACCGTGTACCACCCGCGGGGAACCAACCCAGCGAGAAGGAAAAGATCGCCAACAGCACCATGCCCAGCCAAAACTCGGGCATCGCACGGGTGGCCAGAACCGCAGGCAAAGCCGCCGCTTCGAACCGCGAATTGCGTTTCCACGCCAGCCAAGCCCCGGCAAGGATGCCAAAAGTATAGGCCACGATCAGCGAGGAAAATGTCAGGATCAGAGTGTTCGGCAAAAGCAGCATGATCCGCTCTGAGACGGGACTGCGATAGCGGAAGGAATAGCCAAGCTCACCTTGCAACAGATTGCCCAGATAGGTGAAATACTGCTGCCACAAAGGCTTATCCAATCCGAATTGCCGGATCAGCGCCTCTTGCTGTTCTGCAGTAAAGGTCGGATCGATATAGGCCGCCAGCGGATTGCCGGGCATCAGGCGGAACATCAGGAACAGGATCGTCACGACCGCCCAGAGGACCAGCATCAGTTGCAGCGTGCGTATGAGGAAAGGCTTGAGAGTGTTCATCTCTGTCCTGAAAGAGCCCCGGAGGGTCGGGTACTAGTGGTGAGAAGTGGGGCGCGGCGATTGCCCGCCGCGCCAGCCCGACGGGCGTTAGTCCGCGAGTGTTTCCTTGACACCATCGGGATAGGTCAGTCGATCCCCGACGCCGCCATAACCGGCCTCTTCCAGGATCGATTTGGCCACATCGCTGCCTGCTTTGAACCCGTTCACCACGTCTTCGGCGTGCCAGTATTCCAGCGCCGGCGAGACGACCGAGTTCGACGGCACGGCGAACTTCTTGAAGGCCGCGTTCACGATCAGGCGGCGGTCAACTGCCGCAGACAGCGCGCGGCGGAAGGCCGGATCGTTGAACGGTGGGCGGCGCAGGTTGAAGGCGACATAGCGGAAACCGATATCGACGGTCGAAACCACCTCCAGATCACCATCCTGTTCAGCCGCATCCAGCAGGACTTGCGGATCACCCTGGAAATCGGTCAGGAAGTTCAGCTCACCCGAGCGTAGCATACCCAGCGCGGCCTCGGCGTTTGGCACCAGACGCAGGATAAAGCGCTCGGCCTTAGGGGCGTTGAAGTGGTCGGCATTGGCCTCAAGCACGATTTCTTCGTTGGGCAGCCAGCGCACGAACTTATAGGCCCCGGACCCGATCGGAACATCTTCCTGATAGCTTTCCGCGTTTTCGTCCTTGGTGGCCAGATCCGCCAGAATGGGCTCCCACACATGTTTAGGGATGATGTTGATCTTGGCCAAGCTGGAGGTCAGGAAAGAGGCCGAAGGCGTATTCAGCGAGAAGACAATCGTGTTGTCACCCTCGACAGCTACGCTGGCGACATTGCTGCCGAACGGGGCGTACATTGGGGCCTCGCCGCCCGTGGTCGCCTCATAGGAAAAGACCACGTCATCGACGGTAACCGGCTTGCCATCATGGAAGGTCAGCCCGTCGCGCAGCGTGACGGCGATGGTTGTGTCATCGCGCCATTCAAAGCTTTCCGCCGCCCAGGGCTGTGGCAGACCATCAGGGCCCACGCGGAACAGACGGTCATAGATCAGTTCCGTCAGCCAGTTGTCGGTGACGCCCGAGATATAAAGCGGGTTCACCGCAATCACATTGTCCGAGCTGTTGACGATGATGTCCTTCTGATCGCCGGTCGGCGTCAGGCCCAGCCATGTCCAATAGCTACGGATGCCGATGCCCGACTGATCCACAACCGAGGCCGGGTCGAAGACGGTTTTGTCAAAGGCAAAGGCCTGTTGCGGATGGACCAGCATCATGTTGGGTTGATCCGCATCCAGAATTTCCTGTGCCTTCAGCACCAGTTTTTGCCGCGCCTCGGGGTCAACGGTCACCCGCTGTTCTTCGACCAACGCGTCATATTCTGGGTTCTTGTAGCCGATGAAATTATACCCGTTCTCGGCGGTGGAGGAATGGAACAGGTTATAGATGATCTCGTCCGGGTCGGACCGTTCGGGCCGTCCGGTCATCTGCCACGCGGTCACGTCCCAATCGTCGCGGTTGTACCAGACGGCATCGGCCATTTGCGACCACGGCATCACGTTGACATTCACGTCCAGACCCAACTTGCGCCATTCCTGCGCGATCAGCTGGATGGCCTGAAACTCGGCAGGCTGTGCCGCCTGCGGGCGGGTCAACAATTCGATGGTTCGGATTTGATCCTGTGCGCTGGCACTTGCCGCCCAGAGCGATGCTGAGACAGCAAGTCCGGCAGCAGCTGTAACAAGAGTCTTCAAGGTCGTTCTCCCGTTGGTTGGCCCACGGGGCACGCGGGCAGTTTAGATCGCGGCGGTCGTTGCCTGCCGCCAAATGCGCAACACCTTTTCTTATGGACGCCCGATTAAGCCGAGGCTGTGGGCGATTATTGTTTTACTCAATGAAACAGGTTTGCTATCGTTCAGTCAGTAAAACACAGATTCGTTTAAAAGCAAGAGAGTCAAAGTCACCGATGTCGCAAGAAACCACCGAAGCGGCCCCCGAGCGAAAATCTTACCGGATCGATGCGGTGGCCCGAGCCTTGCGTGTGATGGAAGCTCTGGCCGAAACGCCGGGGATCGGTGCAACGGCTTTGGCAGAGCAGCTTGGTCTGACCAAGTCAATTGTCTTTCGCCTTTTGCAAACGCTGGAAGAAGATGGTTACGTCCAGCGCGACGAGGAACGGGCAATTTACTCGCTGGGTTATCGCGTCGCGCTGTTAGGAGAGCGCGTTGGGCGGGAGGGCGCGCTGTTGCAGGTCGCCCGCCCGGTGATGGACGCCTTACGCGATGACACCGGTGAAAACGTCAATCTCGTGATCCGCGAGGCGACCGCGTCGGTGGCCATTGCAACGCGTGAAGGGCTCCATAGTATAAGGCTTTTTGCACAGTTGGGGCGGCGCGGGCCGTTGCACGCCGGGGGTGCCTCGATGCTGCTGCTGGCCTATGCCGAACCCAGCATCCGTGACAGTGTTCTGGCCAGCGACCTTGAACGGTTCAGCCCGCATACGATTACCGACCCTGAGCGTCTGCGCGAGGTTCTGCTGCTGATCCGGGCCAACGGATACAACGTTGCGATCAACGATCTGGACGACGGGGCCTTCTCGGTCGCGGCACCGATACAGAACAGCGCGGGCGAAATTATCGCGGGCATTTCCGTAGCAGGTGCGTCTGTTCGGCTCGATGAAGTGCGCCGTGCGAGCTACATTGAAAAGGCTGTAGCAGCGGCCAACGAGATCTCAGAAAAGCTGACATTGGGCTGATCTGCGTCGCATTAGAAGTCTAAGATTATTCCCAATTCGTCCCGTCTGACGCGCCAGGGCAGGGGTCTTGCGTGGAATCAGTTTGTCTGTCTATGTTTTATTCATTGCTACAACGTTTCGCTGAATAAAACATTGGAGAGGTCCATGACCCCTGAAGAAACCGCCCTGCTTGATCAGGTCACAATCGACGAACCCTGGGCCCTTGTCGAAAGCTTCTCGACCTTCAAGCGGGAACACCCCGACGACGTCAATCGCGGCATGGATGAGGTTGTGAGACGGCTGACCAAACACGGGGTCGAGGTGAAGGTGCATGAACCGGATCTGTTCCTGAGCCTGCCGGGCGAAGCGCGGGTTGAGGCTGCGGGCGTCACCTATCGCGCCAAGCCGCCTGCCTTCAGTGCCAACGCTCCAAGCGGATTCAGTGGGCCGCTGGTCTATATCCGCGGCACGACCAATATGGATGAAGAGGACGCCTTTGAAAGCCAGCTTGAGGCCGGGCCGGAAATGGAGGGGCGGGTGCGCGGCAAGATCGTTCTGACCGAAGGCTTCGCCAGTCCCGCGATTATCTCTTTGATGGAAGGGTGCGGCGCGGTCGGTGTGATCGCAATCAATCCCGGCGTCGATATTCACTGGGGCATCTGCACCACGATCTGGGGTATCCCCAGCGCAAGCGATTTGCACCGCAAGCCGTCGATTCCGGCAGCGGCGGTGAATTTGGAAAGCGGCAAAGCCTTGATGGAAGTGGCCAAAGCGGGGGGCGAGGCCACGGTCTTCACCGAGATGGAAGAGGGCTGGTTCCGCTCAAAACTGCCCGAAATCACCATTCCGGGCACCGAAGAGCCCGAAAAATATGTGTTGCTGCACGGCCATCTGGACAGTTGGGATGTGGGTGTGGGTGACAACGCCACCGGCGATGCCACAATGCTGGAGGTGGCGCGGGTCCTTTGGGCCAATCGCGACAAGCTGCGGCGCACGGTCAAGATCTGCTGGTGGCCCGGGCATTCGACAGGGCGCTATGCGGGATCGACATGGTATTCGGATACCTTCGCGCTCGATCTTGACGAGAACTGCGTCGCGCAGGTGAACTGCGACAGCCCCGGCTGCCGGTGGGCGACCGAGTTCATCAACGTCTCGGTCATGTCCGAGGCGCATGATTTTCTGGCCGGGGTCATTCAGGATGTCGCGGGCAAAACGCTGCAATCCGAACGTCCACATCGGGCCGGGGATTATTCGTTCAACGATATCGGCATCTCCAGCTATCTGATGCTGTCCTCGGCCATGACAGATGCGCACCGAGAAGAGCTTGGATATTACGCCGTGGGCGGGTGCGGTATGAACATCGCCTGGCACACCGAGAACGATACGTTGGAGATTGCGGATAAAGATATCCTGTTGCGCGACATCAAGGTCTATCTGCTGGCTGTTTTTCGCAATGCAAATGCTGGCATTCTGCCAATGGACTGGCGCGCGACCGCGCGGGAATTTCGGGCGACGATTGCCGACTATCAAACGCAAGCTGGCGATTGCTTTGACCTTTCGGGGCCAGCCGCAGCCGTTGATGGCCTGCTGACGGACCTTGAAACGTTTTACGAGCGGGCCCATGCCGGAGAGATTCCGGAGACTGCGGCCAATGCGATCATCCAGGATCTTGCCCGCATTCTGGTGCCGTTGAATTTCAATCGCTCTGATCGTTTCAGGCATGACCCGGCCCTGACCATTCCACCACTTCCTGCTCTGGAAGAGGCGACAAAGATTGCCGCCAGACCCGAAACGCTTCGTGGCTTTTCCCGAACCGAATTGGTGCGTGGTCAGAACCATGTGATTGCCGGGATAAGGAGCGCTCGGAACAGAATAAAAGCTGTGCTGGGATAGCATCGGACACAATCCGACCTCCAAGGTAGCCCAAGCCCCAGATCTCCGAAGCGTGACACAGGAGCTTGCTATTGATTTGTTCTTGGCCCGAGCGCGCCTGCTACGTCAGCAGGGTTCCTTCGTTTTCTGTCAGGAACCGTCTGATCTGAGGTTCAATCCTTGCACTGGAGTTTGGATATACACCTGTCTTGCTTACCGCCTCTCGCGCTGAGGTCGCGTTGCTGATGCGTTTCCAGATGGTGGGCGATGAAAAGGGCGCTAGCCGCGGTCGTGTCGCGACGCCTGTGGTTAGCCCTTTGATATGAACAATCTGCTGACGATGGGCGGGGTAGAGGATCGTTTCGGACAAAAACCCGTCATCGCTGAAAGCGCGTTCGAAAATGTAGATGCGGTTACCGCGATATGCAGCCAGACCCGAGTAACGTGTCCGCTGTCGGATGTTGCCATTGGCGTCTGTGGCACGTTCAAAACTGTGAGAGACGACATATCCGTCCTGTTCACGCAGCCAGATCAGGGTTCGCAGGATGCCGCCTTCCCACGTGGGAGTACGAAAATGCCCGTGATAAAACCCCAGATAGCGGCGCAGGCCCCGGGCCTGATCCCGAAAAACGTCACCTATCAGTTGTTCCGGAACACGGCGCGTAACCTTGTTTTGACGGATGTGTCTTGCATGAAACGTGTCATGAGGCAGCAGCAGCTCTGCCTCGGCAATGCTGAAAAACCCGGCGATGCGGCGCAAGTTAAAGGCCGAAGGCAGTCCGCCCCCGTTCAAATATCGGTTAAACTGCTGGCGGTTGATTCCAATCTCGCGGCAGACGGCTGATATGCTGGCAAATCGCGCGCAGAGCGCCCGCAGGTTTTTTGAAAAATCCTCGGCCATTGGTCTTGCTTCTTACACTAGTTGCTGCAGTTGTGCGTAAACATACATACACTAGCATAAACTCGCTTACTTTCAACATGCCCCTCGATCGTGGTTATTTGCCCTAAAGCTGCGCATGAGACCGGGTGTCATGCGTATGCAATCAGAAAGCGGCAGAATAGCGGATGCGGGGTTTGGTCCCACGCTGCACACAGCACGGCCCGGAAAGCCAAAGGGAGAACGACATGAAAATGAAATGGATGCAAGCGCCGCTGGATCGGCGCGGATTTCTGAAAACGGCCGCCGCATTAGGTGCAAGCTCCGCGCTCACTGGCGTTTGGCCGGGGCGGGCGATTGCGGCAGAAGATGGGGTTCTGCGCATCCGTTCGTATCGTGACATGCAGACGCTGGACCCGGCGCATTCCGAAGGTCAGAGTGACGAACAGATTCAGGCCCCGATTTACAACAAGCTGATCCAGTACAAACCCGGCACAGAATGGGATTGGCAACTGGATGCTGCGGCCATGATCGAACAGGCCGACCCGACCCATATCAAATTCGCGCTGCGCAATGATATCGGATTCACCAACGGTTTCGGCGCGATGACGGCGGAAGACGTGAAGTTCTCGTTCGAGCGGATTATTGACGAGGCCACCGGCAGCCCGAATAAGCCGGATATGGGCCCTCTCAGCCATGTCGAAGTGACGGGCGAACGCGAAGGGACCATCGTTCTGAACGATCCGTTTGCACCGCTCTGGTCCATTGCGCTGCCCTATATCACCGGCAATATCGTGTCGAAAGCGGCGGTCGAGGCCGCGGGCGGGCGTATCGGCACCGATCCGGTGGCAGAGTCTGGTCCTTATCTGCGGTCGGCCTGGAACCCGAAGGAAAAGACGGTGCTGACCCGCAACCCCGACTGGAAAGGGGATGCTCCGGCCTGGGAGACGATCGAGATTCTGCCGATCGACGATGAAAACACCGCCGAGATCGCCTTTGAAGCCGGTGAACTGGATTTGACACGCGTCTCCCTGGGTTCGGTCGAACGTTATCGGGCAGGGGTGCCCAATGGCGGGACGCTGATCGAGAACCCGTCGCTGTACTATGTCTGGCTTGGCATGAACATGGATCACCCCAAGCTGCAGAACAAGAAGCTGCGGCAGGCCATTCAACATGCCATCGACGTACCGACCATTCTTGAGGCGGCGTATTTCGGGGCGGCTGAGCCATCGACCGGGATCATCGCGCCGGGGCTGACCGGCAACCGCACTAACAGTCTGGTGCCACCGCAGGCCGATTTTGCCAAAGCGGCTGAATTGCTGGCAGAATCCGGTGAAACCAACGTGACCCTGACGCTGGATATCCTGAACAAGACCACCTACAGCACCATTGCGCAGATCATTCAGGCCACCTTGGGCCAGATCGGCATCACGGTTGAGGTGAATGTGCTGGAATCCGGTGCATTCTGGGCCAGTGGTGACAACGAGAACCTGCAATTGATCCTGAACCGTTTCTCGATGACCCCCGACCCCTATTACGCGACCGCATGGTTCACCACCGAACAAGCGGGTGTCTGGAACTGGGAACGCTTCCGCAGCGAAGAGTTCGATGCCGTTCACGACGCAGCCTTCCGTGAGACCGATCTGGCCAAGCGCGCCGAGATGTACCAGCGCGCACAGGATCTGATGGAGGAAAGCGGGGCGTATCGGTTCATCACCCATGAGGCGACACCGATCATCCACACCTCGCGGATTGTACCTGCATTGCGGCCCGATGGCACCACGCTGCTGCGGTATTTCGGCAAATCCTGATCAAGTGGGGCCGCAATGGCGTTTTATGTCCTTAGACGGTTCGCCCTTGCGGCCCTGATCCTTGTGGTTGCCGTCACCGCGATGTTTCTGATGATCCGCGCGGTGCCCGGCGATCCGGTCCAGATCATGCTGGGCCCGCGTGCCACGCCCGAACTTCAGGCGCGGCTGACGGCTGAGCTGGGGCTGGACCAGCCGATCTGGAACCAGTTGCTGATTTTCTATGGCAACCTGCTGCACGGTGATCTGGGCGTTGACGTATTTTCGGGTCGTCCTGTCACCCAGATCGTGTTTCAGCAATTGCCGTTCACGCTGGAACTGATCTTTGCCTCAATCCTGTGGTCGGCCGTGCTGGGGATTGCAATGGGGGCCTACGCGGCGGCCCACCCCAACACTTTGATCGACCGGTTCGCAGCGGCTGTCTCCGTCAGCTTCGTGGCGGCCCCGTCCTTCGTGATCGCTTTGTTGTCGTTGCTGGTCTTCGCTGTCCACCTACAGTGGTTTCCCGCCATCGGAGTGGGTGACGGCTTTGTCGACAGGCTTTACCACGTTGCCCTCCCGGCTTTTGCCATTGGGCTTAGCTGGGTCGGCTATATCGCGCGGCTGGTGCGCGCCTCGATGCTTGAGGTGCTGGGCGAAAGCCATATCCGCACCGCGCGCGCCTTTGGCCTGCGCGAGCGGCGGATCGTCATGGTCTATGCCCTGCGTATCGCGATCCTGCCGGTTGTCACCGTGATCGGCGTGGGAATGGGATTCCTGCTGAGTTCGGCCGTGTTTGCTGAGATCGTGTTTGCCCGCCCCGGGTTGGGCAAGCTGGTGATCGATTCCATTACCACGCGGAACTATCCGATTGTCATGGGCTCGGTCCTGGTGTCGACCGCGTTGTTTGTTCTGTCGACCGCTTTGGCGGATCTGATCAATGCCTGGTTGGACCCGCGGGCGCGGACGGCAGGCTGAGGGGGCAGGGATGACCAAACCGAGATCAGAACTGTCCACCATTCTGCGCGGGGTGGCCCGCGATCCACTGGGCCTTGCCGGGCTGATCATCGTCGGCACCATCGTGTTCTGCGCCCTGTTTGCAGCTTGGATCGTACCTTATGACCCGGTTGCGCTGAACGTGACCCACCGGTTGCAAGGCCCCTCGGCCGAGCATCTGCTGGGCACGGACCAGCTGGGCCGCGATACGTTCAGCCGGGTGATCATGGGCGGGCAGGTGGCGCTGAAAGTGGCTTTGCCTGCGGTATTCGGTGCGATGGTAATCGGGCTGACGCTGGGGATGATTGCGGGCTATGGGCCGAAATGGCTGGATAACCTGCTGATGCTGTTCTTTGACACCATCCGCTCGTTCCCCACGGTGATGTTCGCGCTTGCGGTGGTCGCGCTGGTCGGGCCCAGCCTGCAAACGGTGGTGTTTGTGGTCATGGCGACCTCGATCCCCACTTATGGGCGGGTGGCGCGCACGCAGACTCTGACCCTGCGCAATTCCGAGTTCATTCTGGCCGAGCGGTCGATGGGTGCCAGCATCTTCCGCATCCTCGGGGTGCATATGCTGCCCAATATCATCGGCGTGCTGGCGGTTCTGGCGGCGATGGACATCCCCACGGTGATCGCGCTTGAGGCCGGGCTGTCCTTTCTGGGTCTGGGGGTCAAACCACCGACGCCAAGCTGGGGATCGCTGCTGAAGGACGGATACGCATTGATCCGGCAGACCCCGTGGCTGGTCGTGGCCGGTGGCCTGCCGATCATTCTGGCCACGCTGGGTTTTACCTTTCTGGGCGAGTCCCTGCGCGATGTGGTGGATCCCAAACTGAGGAAACAGCGATGAGCACCCCTTTGCTGGAAATTGACGGCCTCAGTGTCGACTACGAAACAGTCCGGGGTGATCTGAAAGCCCTGCGCGACATCACGTTTGATATCAAGCCGGGCGAGATTGTCGGTATCGTCGGCGAATCCGGCTGCGGCAAGTCTACGCTGATTTCTTCGATCCTGCGTCTGACCGCGCCGAACACGCGGTTCCGGCAGGGCGAAATCCGGTTCAAAGGGCAAAACCTGCTGTCGCTATCCGAACGCCAGATGCGGGCTTTGCGGGGCGACGATATCTCGATCGTGTTTCAGGACCCGATGCAGACCCACAACCCGGTGCTGTCCATCGGGCAGCAGATGCTGGATATCCAGCATCGCTCGGGCGCGTCGAAATCCGAAAAACGCGCGCGGGCCGCGAAGATGCTGGGGGCCGTCGGCATTCCGGACCCCGAGGCCCGGCTGGCGCAGTTCCCGCATGAATTCTCGGGCGGGATGCGGCAGCGCATCGCCATTGCCATGGCGCTGATGTCGGAACCCGATCTTCTGATTGCCGATGAACCCACAACAGCACTGGACGCCACGCTTGAGGTGCAGATCATCGAACGGCTGAAAGACCTGCAACAGGATTTCGGCTGCGCGATCCTGTTCATCTCGCACCACCTCGGGGTGATCGCAGAGCTGTGTGATCGGGTGGTGGTGATGTACGCAGGCGCCGTTGTGGAGAGCGGCGAGGTGCGCGAGATATTCCACCACCCGAAACACCCCTATACCCGCCGTCTGATCGACTGCGATCCGGGGCATATCAAGACCCGAGCGCGCGTTCTGCCGACCATTCCGGGCGAGGTGCCCGATCTGGCTAATCTGCCCGGCGGCTGCATTTTCTGTGACCGCTGCGATCAGGCTATGCCGCGCTGCGCCAGCGACGTCCCGCCGCTTGAAAAGGTGCAGCAAGGCCATCTGGCCGCCTGCTGGCTGAACCATGCGGAGGCCGCGACATGAGCCTGCTTGAGGTGGAAAACCTGCAAACCAGCTATGGCCGCGTCAATGTGCTGGCCGGGGTCAGTTTCAAGGTGGATCAGGGCGAAACCTATGCGCTGGTGGGCGAAAGCGGCTCGGGCAAGACCACGGTGATCCGCGCGATTGCAGGGCTGGCCCCGGCACAGGCGGGCCATGTCCGCTTTAACGGGCTGGAAATACGCGGCCTGCCGGAACGGGCACTGCGTCCGCTGCGCAAGGACATCGCGATGATGTTTCAGGACCCGGTTGGCAGCTTATCGCCGCGCCTGACCATCGGCAGTTTGATCACCGAACCCTACCGCATTCAGGGCCTGAAAGACGGTGATCTGCGGGCCGAGGCGCGGCGACTGCTGGAAATGGTCAACCTGCCTGCGGATTTTGCGGATCGCTACCCTTACCAGCTGTCGGGCGGGCAGGCGCGGCGTGTTGGTGTGGCCCGTGCGCTGGCGTTGGAACCGCGCCTGATCCTGGCAGATGAACCCACCGCAGGGCTGGATGTGTCGGTTCAGGGCGAATTGCTGAACCTGCTGAACGACCTGCGCGAGCGGTTGGGGCTGGCAATGGTGATCATCACCCACAACCTGAACGTGGTGCGCCATGTGGCGGACCGCATGGGCATCATGTATCTGGGCCGATTGGTCGAGGAAGGCACGACCGAGGCCATCTTTGACACGCCCCGCCACCCCTATACCCGCTGCCTGTTGTCGGCCAATCCCGAACCCGACCCCGACGCGCGGCTGGAGCGAATTGCGCTGAAAGGCGAACCGCCCAGCCTGCTCAAGCGCCCCTCGGGCTGTGAGTTTCGCGAGCGTTGCCCGGTGGCCGCCGATATCTGCATACAGACCCCCGTCTGGGAACAGACCGATGGCCACGGTTTGCGCTGTCTGAAACCATTATGAAATGACGAGACCCCAATGACCAACCCGGACGCCAAACTGTTTTTCAACGGCCCGATCCTGACCATGGATGCACAGAACCCGGAATGCGAGGCTGTGCTGACACGGGGCGGGCAGATCGCTGCGGTCGGGTCCGAGGCGGACTTGCGCGCCCGGATGCCTGCGGATACGCAAGAGGTTGATCTGCAGGGACAAACCCTGATGCCCGCCTTTATCGATCCGCACGGGCATTTCCCGGATTCCGGCTTTGTCGAACTGTTCCGGGTGGATCTGTCCGCACCGCCACGCGGCGACTGTCTGGATATTCCCACAGCCCTGCGCCGTTTGGCCAACCGCGCCCGTCAGACCCCGAAAGGCGAGTGGATCATGGGCGTTCTGTTTGACAACACCGCCATTGCCGACCGCCGGATGCCCACCCGCGCCGAGTTGGATGCGGTGTCACGCGATCATCCGGTGTGGGTCATCCACGCCTCGGGCCACAACGGCGTTGCGAATTCGGCTGCGCTGGCGTTTCTGGGGGCCGATGCGAACACGCCGGACCCAGTCGGAGGGCGTTTTGATCGCGACCCCGAGACCGGAGAACTAACTGGCCTGATCGAAGGTCTGTCCGCGATGGGACCGCTGGGCGAGACCTGTTTTCTGATCGACCGTGTGCGTTTCCTGCAAGGATGCGCCGCCGCCCGTGACGAGTATCTGCAACATGGTGTGACCTTTGCGCAGAACGCCTGGGTCAATGCCGAGTTACTTGAGCATTTCGCTGCGCTGGCCGCGCAGGGTGATCCGGGTATCGGCCTGATGCTGTTGCCCATCGCGGAACTGGAACCCGCATTGTCCGAAGGACGGGCTGAGGTGGACTGGCAAGACACCCCGCATGTCCGCACCGGACCGCGCAAGCTGTTCTCGGATGGTTCGTTCCAGTTGCAAACCGCATTTCTGAGTGAACCCTATCACGAGGTTCGCAAGTCGGATTGTCCAAATGGCATGCCCTATATGGACCCGGACCTGTTCCGGTCCGAGGTCATCCGCCTGCACAGGCTTGGCTTTCAGGTCCATTGCCATTGCAACGGCGACGCCGGTGCCGAAATGTTCATCGATGCAGTTGAGGCCGCACTACTCGACTCCCCGCGCAACGATCATAGGCACACGGTCATCCACGGGCAGGTGCTGCGCGACGATCAGCTAAAGCGCATGGCCCGGCTTGGCATGACTGTCAGTTTCTTCTCGGCTCATGTGCATTTCTGGGGCGATCGGCATTACGACACTATCATGGGCCCCGAACGCGCCAACCGCCTGACCCCCGCCGGATCGGCGGAACGGTTCGGTGTGCGGTTCACCCTGCACAATGACGCTTCGGTTACGCCAACGCGACCCCTGCATCTGGCCCATTGCGCGGTGAACCGGCTGACGGCCTCCGGGCGGTTGCTGGGGCAGGATCAGAGGATTTCCGTGATGTCAGCGCTTAAGGCACAGACGATCGACGCGGCCTGGCAAGTCTTTCTCGAAGACAAACGCGGATCAATTGAGCCTGGTAAAGTGGCCGATTTGACGGTGTTGTCGCAGAATCCGCTATTGGCCCCTGAACGCCTGAAAGAGATATTGGTCACGCAGACCTACCGGTGTGGGAAGCTTGTTTTTGAACAGGGCGGCGCATGTGAACGCAAGGCGAATATGCAACCGCTCGAAGCTAAGTGAACCAGATCAAGTCTTACACATCTGCAGGATGTGGCACATCTTTACGTCGCGCCCTGCATGAGCATCAGCGAGGCGGCAATCTTTTTGGGCCCAACTTGAAGCGACTTCGTGGTCAAAAGTCAGGATGGGCACGCCTTCGCACGAGGAAAAGACAGCGGCTCGGGCTCTCTGTGTCCGAGAGAGGATCCCAGGAGAGATGTGTTTTGGCCAAAGCTTGCTGGAGCGCCTGGACATAGTCTGCCGTCATCTTTTGGCCAATAGATGCGGAATATCCTTGTATCTCGGCCCCATGAAACACGCCCGGATAGGTTTTGATCTGGCAGGATACACCAACATCCGTTAGCCGGGTCGCATAAGTTCGGATGTCGTCAAGAAACAAATCCGCCTCGCCGATCGTCAGAAAGGCGGGCGGTAATCCTGATAGGTTCTTCGCAACCGCTGGAACCGACGCAGCCTGCGGTGGCTTACCAGCAAGATACATGTCCCAGGCGGCCAAAGATGTCGCGCGTGGCCAGCGCGGGACGTTCATCTTTCCTGACGCTGTATCGTGGCGGTGGTCGAGCATGGGGTAAAGGAGCAGTTGAAACGCAACCTCAGGCCCGCCCAGATCACGATTATGCAGCGCAAGGCCCGCGGCCAGCCCGCCACCCGCGCTTGCTCCGCCAATTGCGATGCGCGACTGTGAGATCCCGAGTGCTTGGGCCTCATCTGCCATCCAGTTCAAGACGGCCCATGCATCATCCAGGGCAGCGGGGTAGGGGTATTCCGGTGCCAGCCGGTAGTCCACTGAGAAGACGCGCACGCCTGCGGATTCGGCAAACAAGGTTCCGAACCAAGCGTCATTGCCATGGCCCATCACATAGCCGCCGCCGTGCAGCCAGAGTAGCGCGCCTGTGTCATCGTTCGGCTCGGACGGCCTGAACTCGTAGACGTCGATCGCACCATGTTCGGCATCGACCCTGTGGCGTGTTGGTTGTTTTGCGTTGGGAAAAAACGGCTTTGGATCGGCCTCAATTCTGGTTGTGCGATAGTATTCAACGGTCGCCGGCGTAAGCGGTGGTCGATTTGGAGTGGTTTCGAGCAAATACTGAAGTTCGGGGTCGATCCATGGGGCTTTCATTCGCCTGACGTTCCCTTTTCGAGGCCTGCCCAGAAGTCCTGAGGGATTTCGGTTTCGAACCAATCGAGAATTTGATGTAGTTCTGAGGGTGACTTTGACCCCGGTACTACCGATTTGACGGTGGACTGACGCAGGGGGAATTGCAGGGCTGCCGCTCCCAGCTCCACATCCCATGCTTCGCAATAGGCCAGAAGGTTTTGATGCCGCAGCGCCATATCTTCTGGAATTTTACCGTAGTTATAGGTGGTTCCGCCCACAAGCATGCCAGAGTTGAAGGGTCCGCCAATCACGATGTCGGTCCCTATGGCGCTACATGCTTTGAACAGGGCTAACGCATTGGTCCGTTCCAACAATGTATGCCGACCAGCCAGTAGAAAGAGATCAAAATCTCCATGCTGTAAAGCATCCTGACAGACCTGAGTTTCGTTCACCCCCAACCCGATCGCGTGTACGTCTTCCGAGCCGCGGAGCTCTTCCATGGCGCGATATCCGCCTTTGTCGAAGAAAGCGGCAAATTGCGCAGGGGCGGCGTCGCGATGGGTGTGCTGGCCAAGGTCGTGGCAGAGAAGGATGTCGATCTTGGACAGCCCAAGCCGTTGAATACTATGCTCGAAGCTGCGCATGATGCCATCGTAGGTATAGTCAAATTCCACACGAAAGGGCATATGCGTCGGTGCTTGGATTTCCGGCTTCAGAAGGCGTCCAACCTTGGTTGAAATTACAACACCATCCTGTTCGCGCAGCACGTCCCCTACCAAACGTTCAGACAGTCCGCGCCCATAAAAGGGGGCGGTGTCGTAATACGCGATACCGGCTTTGACGGCTTGTCCCAGCATCTGGCGCGCGTCGGAGAGGGCGTCTGGGGACGCATCAAAGGCCAGTGTTGCGCAGCCCAAACCCAACTCGGATAATTCAAGCCCGGATCGGGTCAGCCTGCGGGTTGGGATCATCCCTTTTCGGCCCCGGCATTCAGGCCCGAGCGCACGTATTTCTGCGACACGAGGAAGACCAGAATGATGGGCAGGACGACCAGAATTGCGGCCTGAATTGCTTCGGGCTGGCCGATGGGAAGGTTGTTTGCCGCCGCTTGCGGGTTCAGGGCTCCGGATGAGTTGATCAGCGTGGTCAGACCCACCGGCAGGTTTTGCTTGCTGTCATCCGAGATCAGCACGAAGGCGAGGAAGTAGTTGTTCCAGTTGTTGACGAAGCTGAAGAACGCAACCAGCGCCAGCAGCGGTTTCGCCAGAGGCAGCGCCATGTGAATGAAGCACTGAAAGTGCCCGCAGCCGTCAATCCGGGCGCTTTCCACCACGCTTTTGGGCAGCGATGTGGTGTAGTAGATATAAGACAGATAAACGCCGAACGGAAAGAAGGACGAGGCGAGGATCAGCCCCAGATAGGTGTTGGTCAGACCCAGCAGCGTCATCTCAAGAAAGATCGGCAGGATAATCGCCTGCGACGGGGTGATCATGGCCACAAGCGTCATGATCAGGATCAGTTTCCGGCCCCGGAACTCTGACATTGCCAGCGCGTATCCGGCGGGAATGCATGAGACCAGTGTCAGCGTCACGCTGCCCACCGTGTAGATGACCGAGTTCAGGGCCCAGGTCAGGATCTGGAAGTTGTTATAACCCGCAAGGTTCAGAAAGGTTTCTTTCATTGTGGCAAAGCTGCCGAAGGCCAGCGGCGGATCGGATATGAGCGAGCTTTCGCTGCGCGTCCCCGCTATGAACAACCACAGCAGGGGCAGGCCGTAGACCACGACGAAGAAGGCAAGGATCGACCAGATCACAAAGGAACTGAGGCGCAGTTTGTTTTTGGGAAGAAGCGTATCCATGGCGGGCCTAGTCGATCTTGTAGAAACGGGTGGCGAAGATCAACGTGAAGGCGATGATCAGGGGCAGGACCAGCGACAGCGTACTGATCGCGGCGGCAACACCGAAATCACCAAAGCGGAAGGCGTAGAAGTAAGCCAGCTGCGTGACCGACCAGTCGGGTTTGTCGAACTGACCGCCTGCCAGAGACATCAGCTGGGGCTCGACAAAGATCTGCATCCCGACCGCCAGCGTCATGATCGCCATCAGCGTGATGGTCTTCGAAATCATCGGTATTTTGATCCGGATGGCCATTTGCCACGGATTTGCGCCATCAATCCGCGCGGCTTCGAGAATATCGCGGGACAGGCCCGACAACGCTCCACCCAGAACTACGATCCAGCCGCCTGAATTGCCCAGAAAACCCATCAGCGCAAAGATCCAGACCTCTCCCAACCCGCTGATGGTGCTTTGCCGGTTGTCCCAGCCTACTGCCTCAAAAACAAAGCTGAACGGCGACACCAAGGGGTCCAGCAAGAAAAGCCACAGCACGACAACAGCGGATGAGGCGATGGCCCCAGGCATGAAATAGACGGAGCGTACAATCGCCGCGGGACGCTCGGACAAAGTGTCCAGCAGCAGCGCAAGCAACGTCACGCCGATCACCATCATCGAGACCCAGACCACCACATATTGCAGCACGTTCCAGATTGCCGGCACCAGACGATAATCATTGAGGGCTTCGCGATAATTGGTCAGACCCCAGAACACGTTCTCGAAAGTGTCAAAGAAGCTGAGCCCGAACGCGTAGAGAACGGGGAAGACCGCGAACATGACCATCAGCGCCAGATAGGGCAGCAGCAGCGCATAAGACACCGATGTCTGTCTGCGTGCCGCGCGGCGCTTGCGGGTCTCTCGTTCGGTTTCCGTGAGTGATGGCATGGTCTCTCAGCCCTTTGGACCGGGCGCGCCGCATGTGGGTCGCGGCGCACCCGTTAACGGTTTCAGTCTGTCACGACCTTGTAACCGGCCAGTTGCGCGGCGTTTGCAAACTCTTCCTGCAGCTGCGGCAGCAGAGATTCAAAGCTTGCCCCACTGGCCAGATCGTTGACGACCGCTTTGGTAAAGCTGGCGCGTGTGTCCAGCCGCAGGGAAGCGTAGCCCGGATGGCCGAACGCTGCCGCATCTACCATGGTTCCGAAGGACCCGTCAGTGCCGTAGTAGCCGGACCCGTCAAACTCAGCACCCCACTCGACTGAAGCGGGCTGATAAGCGGGCATGGTCACAGCGGTGCGGTTCACGTCTGCATCGGTGGTCACGAACTTGAGCAGGTCGACAACTGCCTCGGGGTGCTCGGTGTCTTTCCAGCCACCCCAGACGCCGCCGCCCCAGCTCCAGATCAGGGGCTCATCCTGTGCCGCCCATTTCGGGGTCATGGCAACGCCGGTCACGCCATCGGCAAATTCATAGCGGCGCTTGATGATGAACTCTCCAAACCATGTGGGGCCGGGGATCATCAGCAGCTTGTTGGCCTTCGCCAGTTCCAGAAACTCGGGATCGAACGGCGCGACGCGGGCCAGCGCGCCAGAGTCCAGCATCCGGTCCACAAGTTGCGCGGCCTCGACACACTGGGGTGCGGTTGCGTTGATCTTGAGCGTCTCCGGATCATCCGCCAGCGGTACCGCCAGTTCGCACCCGTTCGAGTAGAGGAAATTCATCAGCGGGATATGCATCGCCACCGCACCGGACACGATGCCCGAGTCATTGGCCGCCGCTGCTGCGCCCACGGCCTCATATTCCTCCCACGTGGTGGGAACGCTGAGGCCCAGTTCGTCCATCAGGGGCTTGTTGTACCACAGCATGAAATGCGCCACGTCGTTGCGCAGACAGATCAGCGATCCGTTGGCCTTTTCGCAGGGGGCCAGTGAGGTGGGGTAAAACCCGTCCACCGTTTCCTGATCCACCTTGTCCGAAAGCTCCATCAGGTAGTTCGCGCGCCGGGTCGACAACTGGGCGGCAAAGTTGACATCCTGCATGAAGATCGCGTCGGGAACGCCTTCGCCCGAACGTAGGGCCAGTTGCAGCTTGGCGACCATTTCGTTGCGGGCAACCGACACGAACTCGACGTCGATGTCGTCGCGGGCTTCGTCGAATGCCTGATAGAAGGGCTCGCGGACCGGGTCGCCCCAGACCAACAGCTTAACCTTGTCTTGCGCGAAAGCACCCGTGGCGCAGATCGCGGCGGCGCATCCGAACGCCAGTGTTTTCAATGTCTTATTCATCCCAATTCCTCCCTCTTGGGCGCGTCAGTTTATGGCTTGGCCGGTGAACAACGGTTTCCCTGCGGATTGAAGACATCGATCCGGTCAGCGGAAACCGTCAGAGTGACGGTGGTGTCGGTCTGGATTTTACGTTTCTGAAATGTCTGGACCGTCAGGTTCTGGCCCAGACCCGCATTGACATAGGCATAGGTGATATTGCCCAGCCGGTCGGCAATCTCGACGGTTCCCTGAAGGCTGAGCACATTGTCCTGCTGGGTATCGGCCTCGGTGATGTGAAATTCTTCGGGGCGAATACCAAGGTCGATTTGGTCGCCTTCCTGCAGGCCAGATGCGGCCAGGGTAATCTGAGTGTCGGGATGTCCTTCGATCCGGGCAACAACAGCGTCCCCTTCGACGGACAGAACTGTTGCCGCAAGGAAGTTGATCTTGGGCGAGCCGATGAACCCGGCCACGAACTTGTTTGTCGGTGCATTATATAGATCGTCGGGCGAGCCGACCTGTTGAACCTGCCCGTAATCCAGCGCGACGATGCGGTCGGCCAGCGTCATTGCTTCGGTTTGATCATGGGTCACATAGATCATTGTGGCCCCGATTTCGCGGTGCAGGGTTTCGATCTCCAGCCGCATCTGAGTGCGAAGGGCCGCGTCAAGGTTCGACAATGGCTCATCAAACAGGAACACTTTGGGCTTGCGGACAATGGCCCGGCCGATGGCAACACGCTGGCGCTGTCCGCCAGAAAGTTGCGCCGGCGAACGGTCGAGCAGCTCATCCAAATGCAGGATGCGCGCGGCCTCCATCACACGTTCATGCACCTCAGACTTGGGCATCTTGGCGAGGCGCAGGTTGAAGGCGATGTTGCCGTAAACGTCCATATGCGGATACAGAGCGTAATTCTGAAACACCATGGCGATGCCGCGATCAGAGGGCTCGTCATAGGTGACGTCATTCCCCTCGATCTCGATGACGCCATCTGTCACCGATTCCAGCCCCGCGATCATGCGCAGCAGCGTGGACTTTCCGCTGCCGGAGGGGCCGACAAACACGACAAACTCACCTGCGTCGATGTCAAGGTCGACACCATCGAACAACTCGACGCTGCCGTAGGATTTCTTGATGTTCGACAACGAAACCTGAGCCATGTTTCAGGTCGCCTCCCGGTCTTGATACTGATCCACCTGGCCCGCCAATGCGGTGGGGCGGCTTGACAGGAGCCTAGACGGGAAAATTCTTTACGGCAAGTTTAAATATATTTAAAATGGCAATTGCGAGATTGACGAAGCCTTTTAAGTCGGCAATCATTAGTCAATTCTGATGCCAGATCAGCCAGGAGCTCTGCGGGGCAATGAAGATAACGCATAAATCCCAGGACCTGGAAAAGTTCGTTCAGGCCATCCTATCCGGGAAAATCAAGGTTGGCGAAGTCGTGCGCCAGGCTGAACTGTGCGAGATTCTAGGAACGTCGATGTCCCCGCTGCGCGAACTTCTGGTGCTGTTGGAAGAACTGGATCTGGTTGAGGTCAAGCCGCGCGCCGGTTTCAAGATCATCTATCCCGATCTCGATTTCATGCGCGAAAATATGCAGTTCCGTGTGATGATAGAAAATCATGCGCTGACCTTCTTCATCGATATCGTCACGGATGAATGGATCGAGGATCAGATCGCACGCCACCACGCGGCCCTGCAAGGTCTGGAAACCGCCGAAGACCTGACGGCCCATAACGCGTTCATTCTGGATTTCGACCGCGACTTTCACCGCACCATCGTGGCGTCGATGGAAAACAAGGCGATCACCAAGGCGCATGAATATACGCAGACCAAACTGCGTATCGCCCGGCAGGTCCACCGCCGGGTGCCGCCGCGCAAGATAAATATCACCGCGATGCAGGATCATCTGACAATCCTTGACGCGTTGAAAACGCGTGATCTGGCGCGCGTGCAAAAGGCGCTGGATGCGCATTTCACAACTTCGGCCCGCAACACTCTGGTCGGTTACTAGGACAGCGACATGACCCCCTCTGATCCGGACCCCATCAAGATCGACCGCGTGCAGGCCTTCGCGGTGTCGGCCCGTCCCCCGGTCGGCCCTGAATCCTCACTTGGCGCCATGCCGGTTCGCAACGGGCTGTTGATCGCGCTGACCTCAACCGATGGCGTTGTCGGCTGGGGTGAAATCTGGTGCAATTTCCCGCCCCGGGGAAATCTGGCGCGGCAAAACCTGATGCAGGATGTGATCGCGCCGCTTTTGATCGGGGCGCAGTTCGATCATTACTCGGACTGTCGCGCAACTCTGGAACAAAGCCTTGCGCGGATGATCATTCACACCGGCGAATACGGACCCTTTGCCCATTGCCTGTCGGGGATCGATACCGCAATGGCCGATATAGCGGCGCGGCGGCGCGGTGTACCCTTGTCCGAGTTTTTGTCGGCGGCCCCGCCCGCATCCGTGCCTGTCTATGCCAGCACGCCGAACCTGTCGGATATGAACCACTCGCTGGAACAGATCATCAGCGATGGGCACCGGGGTGTGAAGCTCAAGATCGGCCACGGGCTGGCCAGGGATCGCGAAATCCTGCGCGATGTCCGCTCGGTTGTCGGGGATCGGCTCGCCATCATGGTCGATGCCAATCAGAACTGGTCTGTTTCCGATGCGATCGAAACCGTGACGGCCTTGTCTGATGCAGGGCTGGGTTTCGTCGAAGAACCCCTGCGGGCTGATGCGCCGCTCAGCGATTGGGCCGAACTGGCGCGGGCGGTGGACGTGCCCATTGCAGGTGGAGAGAACATCACGTCCCTGACGCAGTTTCAGGATTTCATGGATATCGGCAGGCTGGGTGTCGCCCAGCCGGATGTGGCCAAATGGGGAGGCGTTAGCGGTAGTTTCGCGGTCGGTCAGCACGCGGCAAAAGCGGCGGCAACCTGCACGATGCACTACATGGGCACCGGGCTTGGGCTTGCGGCGTCGCTTCACGTTCTTGCCGCAGTAGGTGGTGAGGGACTGGTTGAGCTGGATGCAAATCCCAATCCGCTGAGAACAGAGTTGGGAGAGATTGACCTGACCGTTTCCGCGGGTCGGCTCGCCGTCCCGGAGGGCCCCGGCATCGGGTTCGTGCCGGACGCTGGCGCAATAAAGGCCATGTCCGTCGGCAGCTTTGATCTGTCGCTTTGATTGGCGACCCTTCGTGATCGATACGCATGTCCATTTCTGGCATCTGGCGCGAGGCGACTATTCCTGGCTGACCGATGCGCGTCCAAAGCTATTTCGCGACTTTCTTCCAACCGATTTTGCGGATGTCATGGCCAAGGCAGGCGTGTCGGGATGCATTGCGGTGCAGGCGGCCCCGACCGAGGACGAAACGCGTTATCTTCTTGACCTTGCAGAGCAGCATCCCTGGATCATCGGCGTCACAGGCTGGGCCGATCTGACGTCCGCTGAGATCGACCGGACGCTTGAGCGTCTTCGGCGGTTCCCCAAGCTGCGGGCGATCCGACCCATGCCGGGTGCCGCGCGCGGGATCGAGTGGCTTGCGACCGCTGAATATACTGCCGGACTTGCGGCGCTGGCACAGTCAGGGCTTGCGCTGGAAGCGCTGGCCTTACCGCATCATCTCGATTCAGTCGCGGCCGTCGCTCGCGCGCATCCCCATTTGCGCATCGTCATCAACCATGCCGCAAAACCTGCACCACAGGACTTGCCCGGCTGGTCAGTAGCCATCCAACAGTTTGCCGATCTTCGTAATGTATTTTGCAAGGTTTCAGGCTTCACGCAGCAAAGCGTGGAGCCCGATCATCACCGTAAGGTTTTCGAGCACCTGATAAGGGTTTTTGAACCCGCGCGGCTGATGTGGGGCAGCGATTACCCCGTTCTGCTGGGGACCTCTGACTACGGTGAATGGCGGCAGATAACGCGCGACCTTCTCGCCGACCTCACGGCGGCTGAGAGGGAGCAAATTCTGCATCGAACAGCACTTGGTTTCTATCGCCGCGCGTCAGACGACAGCTAATCCCGCAGCAGGTAATTCTGATCTTCTTGCAGGTCCCAGCGGCAAGGATCGGCCGGGTTGGTGTTTTCAGCCCATGCCTTGAGCAGCAATTTGTCTGCCTTACGGCGTTCAATCAGATCGCCAATCTCTTGGGGGTCCCAATCCCGCAGGACCAGATTTCTGAGCCTTTCCGCGATCTCGGCATACTCTGGGGCCTGGCTAAGATCGCGCAGTTCCAAAGGGTCGGTTTCCAGATCAAAAAGCTGCGCCGGATAGGTATGGTAGTAGATGAACTTGTATCGACCCTCGATGACGGCACGTTGTTGCACGGCCTGTCCTTCCGCCCAGGCGGGCATGTCATCGGTGCAATACTCAATGAATATGGGTCGCGTTGCTGCGGCATCCGGGTTTGTGATCAGGTCGGCAAAGCTGGTCATGGTTGCGTTCGGCAACGTCGGTGCATCGACCAGAGACAGGATCGTGTTACCCAACCCGCCCGTCTCGACCGGTTCGCGGATTTCGAGACCGGGCGCGATGCGACCGGGCCAGCGCATGATCAGCGGTACGCGGATCGCGTCGTCATAGAAGGTGTGTTTCCAGAACAGTCCACGCTCGCCAATATGATCCCCGTGATCCGAGACATAGACGACCAAAGTATTGTCTGCACACCCGATTTGATCCAGCGTTGCCAACAAGTCCCCGATGTGACGGTCGAGTTGACGAACCAGTGCATAGTAGCTTTGGCGCGCACGCTGAACCTCTTCAGGTGAAACGTCGCCGACCTGTTTCAGCTCGCGCCAGCTGCGGATCCAGGGATGTTCGTCATTCGGGGGATGGGCAATATGCGGGACGGGTACGCGCGCGGCCACGGCGTTGAAATCCTGTTCGCCGGCGACATAAGGCGGATGCGGCAGCATGAAGCTTGCTGTCAGGCAAAAGGGCTCGTCCGCCTTCCGCGCCGCATGGTCTTTGAGAAACGCGATACTGGCCGCCAAGACATCTTCGTCCATGAGTTGATAAGAGCTTTGGCCGGGTCCCGATTTCTCGATGCTGTCCTTGAAGGGGCCGCTGGTTTTGCTCAGCTCTCCAAGACTGCGCCGCGCTACGCCGGGCCAGCTGGGGCTGTGATCTCCGATTGGGCGCGAGACGTAGCCACGCAGTTGGTCAGGACCAAGCGAGTGCATACGTCCGATCAGAACCGGTTTGTATCCCACAGCGCCAAGACCGTGCAGCCATGTCGGGTGCGCGCTGTCGAGGATATCGTCATTGGTCCAGCAGGTTTGTTCATGTGGCCGCAGACCTGTCAGCATGGACATCCGGGCCGGCAGGCAGACAGGCGACGGGCAATAGGCGCGATCAAAGCGCACCCCGCTCTGGGCAAGCCGGTCGAGGTTTGGCGTATCCGCGCCGATGCCGCCCGCACAGCCCATGATACGGGCAGCATGTTGGTCGCTGAATATGTAGAGGATGTTAGGGCGGTCAGGTGATCCGGGTGTCATGATTTTCACCATGCCATGCCTAGAATAGTATGCCTAGCCAAGAGTTTCCGCCTTCACCGATATCGCCCTGGGTGTTGAAGAATTCGACTCTGTGCTTGTATGCGACAACCCGGTGAAAACGGTATTTCGCGGATGTTTCCCGAAGGGATGGATACATCGCCAGAACCTATGCCTATAGTCGCCGGTACGACCAATGATGCGGTAGAGATGTGAAAGAAGACGACGCCCATCTTACTCCGATCGACCCGGAGCTTTTGGCCCGGCAGTTCACGCTGCCGGTCGACGGTATACTTAGCCGTTCGGACGTGCGGCAGTTTGAATTGCTGTTTGATCTGATCCCCGACATCTATTTCTACGTTAAGGGCACAACGGGGCGCTGGGTGACCTGTAATGTTGCAAGCCTTAGATTGCTGTCGCTGACCAAAAGGCACGAGATTTTCGGGGCGCGGGAAGAGAGCTTTTTCCCGCCTCTGATCGCCGAGGCCATCAAACAGGACGACCTGAACGTCATCCGCAATCAGGTCCGTATCATCAACAAGTTCGAACTGATCGCGGATGAGCGTGGACAACTCATCTGGGTGGTGACGAACAAGCTTCCCATTCTCAACACGAGCGGAGAGGCGCTGGGTCTGGCGGGCGTGACGCGCATTCTTCCGGAAAGCGGTGCGCTTCCGGGGCCGTTGGAACGGTTTCGCGAAATCGTTGCGCATATCGAGAATAACATTGCGCGCGCCATCCGGGTTCCGGATCTGGCTGCTATGGCGGGTATGTCCGAAAGCCATTTCCGCCGACGGTTCAAAGCAGCCTTTGGCGTGTCGGCGCAGGAGTTCATATTGCGCACACGACTGCTTGCCGCATCGCGGATGATCGCCAACAGCGCCGATCCGTTCTCGGTGATTTCGTTAAGATGCGGCTTTTCGGATCAAAGCTATTTCACCCGCCAGTTTGCCCGGTTCTTTGGACAATCCCCCAAGAAATATCGGCTGAGATGGCGCAGTAACTAAGCCAAAATGATCGAATAGTTCAAAAATACGACGAAGTTCGTGCAAGATATCGCGCTCGGAACGTGAAAAGCTTTTCCCTGTTCATGGCATGAATGGCCATGGAAACTGGGAGGAGGCATTCAGGCGATCTGTCTGAATGATAAGAAATATTGTCTTTAATCAACAAGATAGAGTTCGAGTCCCATGGCTCGGATACATCTCGGGTGACTCTGGTGCTGGTGCATGGGCTTGGGGCCTCGGCACGGCAGTTCGATGAGCTGGTTGATCTCGCCTCTTCGCGGGTAAGGCTGATTTGTGTCAACTTTCCGGGACACGGGGATAATGTCTGCGATCCGCAAGTCGACCCCGTTGGGTTTTCCGCGTTCCGCGATCTTCTGATCGGGCTTTGCGATGAACTTGGCATTCGAAACGCAGTTTTCTGCGGTATCTCCATGGGTTCGGCACTGTCCTTGATGGTCGCCGCGCGACGACCGGACCTGTGCAGCTATGTGATGGCTATTCGACCCGCATGGCTGACTGAGAACTGCCCGGCAAACCTACGTTTTATCGGGCAGATCGGTGAACTGTTCCGTGATCTCGACAGCGAACAGGTGCAGGCAAAGATCGAGGCCGAACCGGAATTTTGCGACATGATGCAGGATGTGCCACGCGCCGCTCAGTCGGTTTTGTCGGCCATCAAACGTCCGCACGCGAAACAGCACGCGCCGGTTCTGGCGGCGATGGTGCAGGACGCGCCGTTTCGCCGTGTTGCCGAATTGCGCGAGATCCGTTGCCCGGTCTGTGTTGTCGGTACCAACGCCGATGCGTTGCACCCGGTTGAACTGGCGCATCAGACGGCCAACGCGCTGCCGAATGCGCGCCTTGAAATTCTGCCCCCCCGGTATCTGGAGCCCGAGGCACATGCGTGTGCCCTGAAGCAATTGATCCGGGATGTGGTCGCCCTGTCTGACGGAGAACAAGATGATTACAAAGCGAGTTGACCCGCAGGACTTTCTGACCCGGATGCGTCAGAAGGTGCAGAACCGCGATCCGATCATGATCGCCAGCGCCGGTAGCGGGCTGGTCGCCAAGCTGCTGGAAGAGCAGGGGGTCGATATCATCAACACCTTTTCCGGCGCGCGGCTGCGGGCCAACGGGATGGGCACAATGTCGATGATGTGGCCCATTCTGGACAGCAACGCGCAGACGCTGAACTACACCCGCGAAGACATCATGCCGGCGCTATCCGGCAAGGCGATGATCTGCGCTTGCCTCAACGCCAATGATCCCCTGCGGGATATGCGCATGGTGCTTGAGGACTGCCAGCGCATGGGGGCGAATGCGGTCTCGAATATCGGGCCGTCGGTGTCTTATGTGGACGAGGGCAGCGAGATCAAGAAAGTCCTGACCAGCGCCGGTGTCACTCTGGACAATGAGATCGAGATGCTGCGTTTGGCCAAAGAGATGGGCATGGTCGCGGTCGGTCTGGCCTTCACGCCCGAAGACTCCGAGCGGATCGTGGCCGAGGCACAGCCGCATATCTTCTGCTACCACGCGGGGACCACCAAGGGCGGGCGCACCGGGTATGACAATGGCTCGACCATCGCCGACACCGCGCGCGACACCGAGGCCGTGTACCAGCGCGCGCTTGAGATCGCACCCGACACCATTCTGGTCGGCCACGGGGCCGCGATGGAAACCCCCGAAGACGCGCAGTTCATGCTGAACAACACCAGCGGCCACGGTTTCTGGACCGGATCCTCGACCGAGCGGTTGCCGATTGAACGTGCGGTGACGCAGGCGGCCTCGGATTTTCGCAAGCTTTCATTTCAGTAATCGACAGGTGTGACATGACCCCCAGCATCGCCATTCTGGCCACAGCCGATACCAAAGGGCACGAGATTGCCTTTCTGCGGGATCAGATCACCGCACAGGGCGTCACGGCCCGGGTGTTCGATTTCGGTGTGATGGGTGACCCGCAGATCGCGGTCGATGTCAGCGCCGATCAGATCGCGCAGGTGGGCGGGGCCGATCTGGCTACCCTGCGCGCGGATGGCAAACGCGAAGAAGCCAGCGCCACCATGTCGTCAGGCATGACCAAGCTGCTGCTGGACCGTCTGGCAAAGGGTCAGTTGCAGGGTGTGATCGGGCTGGGCGGCACGCAGGGAACCGCTGCTATTGCCACCGTCATGCAGGCTCTGCCGTACGGAGTGCCCAAGGTGATGTTCTCGACCATGGCGTCGGGCGATACGTCTGGCTATGTGGGCATTCGCGACGTGACCATGATGTTCTCGGTCAGCGATATTCTGGGGCTCAACCCGTTTTCCCGCGCCATGCTGACCAATGCCGCCGGGGCCATCGCCGGGATGGCCAAGGCGGGGGCCGATCTGAACTTTCAATCCGACCGCCCGGTGATCGGCATGACCAATCTGGGTGTGCTGACGCAAGGCACCATGCGCGCCATCGAGCTGCTGAATGACAAGGGATACGAGGTGATCGTGTTCCACGCGGTCGGCTCGGGCGGGGCCGCGATGGAGGCGATGATGCGCGAGGGCGTGATCTCGGCGGTGTTCGATTACGGGCTGGGTGAGCTGGCAGATCAGATGTTCGGCGGCATCCGCGCCTGTGACGACACGCGCCTGACTGTGGCAGCGGAACTGGGCCTGCCGCAGGTGATCGTGCCGGGCGGGATCGATCATCTGGGCATTCTGCTGGATGAGCCCAACACCGTGCCGGATCAATATGCCGACCGGCCTTATGCCTTCCACAACCCGGTGATCTTCGTGCCGCGCACCACCGCCGGGGAAGGCCAGCAGATGATGGCCGAGCTTGGCCGCCGGGCGGCGCAGGCAAAGCACACCAGCTTTTTGCTGCCGATGAAGGGGGGCAGCGCCTATTCGGTCGAGGGCGGGCCGCTGCAGGACAAAGAGGCCGACAAGGCCCTGTTTGCGGCGGCCCATGACGCCCTGTCCGGCATCGGCCCGGTGATCGAGGTCGACGCCGCCGCCGAAGACGCCGCCTTTATCGAACGGGCCGTCGACACGCTGATCGGCAATATCGAGGCGGCGGGCAAATGACCCTGTCGCTGAGCAATATCCACAAACGCTATGGCGGGCTGCACGCGCTGAAAGGCGTGCATCTGAATGTTCCCGAAGGCGCGTTCTATGCGCTGCTTGGGCCGTCCTCGGCCGGTAAAACCACGGCGTTGCGGGTGATTTGCGGGTTGGAAACGCCAGACGAAGGGACAGTGACCCTATTTGGCCAGCGCGCCAATGACGCGCCTATTCAGGGGCGCGGGCTGGCGATGATCTTTCAAAGCTTTGCGCTCTATCCGCATCTGAACGTGCGCGAAAATCTGGCCTATCCCCTGCGCCGCAGCGGTCTGCCGTCGCAGGAGATCGACAAAAAGATCGGGCGCGTGGCCGAAACGCTGAACATCCAGCACCGGCTGGGCAACCGCACCGACCAGCTTTCGGGCGGCGAACAACAGCGCGTCGCCATTGGCCGCGCTCTGATCCGCGAGCCGCAGGTTCTGTTGCTGGATGAGCCGCTGACCAATCTGGACGCCAAACTGCGCGACGCCATGCGGGTCGAATTCAAGCGCTTGCATCGCGAGTTGGGGATCACGATGCTGTATGCCACTCCCGATCAGCTAGAGGCCACGACGATGGCCGATCAGATCGCGGTGATCGACGAAGGGCGGATCATCGCAACCGGCACGCCGCAGGACCTGTATCACGCGCCGCCGGATGCGCGGGTGGCGCAGCTGGTGGGCTCACCGCCGGTCAATATTGTGCCCATCCGTGCACGCTCGAACGCGGGCACGTGGCTGGGCTTTGCGCAGCTTTCGATCGCGGCGCCTGACGGCACGGTCTGTGCCATTCGCCCGCATGATCTGACCGTCGCCCCGGATGAGGCCGATTTCGAAGGCGCGGTCGTTCTGACCGAGGCCCTGGGCGATGTCAGCGTCGTCACGGTTCAGGCCGGTGACGCCCAGCTGCGCACCGTTCTGTACGGGGCGGACGCGGCGCGGGTCCGGATCGGCGATCAACTACCGCTCAAAATCAATCACGCCATGTACCTGCCCGCAGAGGAGGGTGTGCAGGTCTAACAACGCAACTGAACAACCAACGGAGGAGAGAATGACCAGATTCAGCAAAACGGGGGCGTTTCTGTCAGCGACGATACTGGCCGGATCGGCCGTCGCCGCAGAAGACATCACCATCCGCATGGCGGCACCCGATTGGGGGCCCACGCGTTTCATGCAGGACTATGCCAATGAAACCTACACCGCCCCGTCGGGCAACAACGTCAAGCTTGAGATCGACTTTATCCCGTGGCCGAATTTCTTTGACCGGGTGAATGCTTCGCTGAACTCGGGCGAGCAGAAATACCAGATGCTGGTGTCCGATAGTCAATGGCTGGGCACCTTTATCGAGGCCGGTCATTTCATGAAGCTGAATGACCACATCGCCGAAGACCCGGAACTTCAGGCCATCATCAAGGACCTGCATCCGGCGCTGGTCTCGGGCTATTCGACCTACCCCAACGTGCCTGCGGACAAGATCGCCGAGATGGGGAACTACTCGCCGGACGTCAACTATTACGGCTTCCCGCAATTCCCCGATAACTACTTCACCTATTATCGCAATGATCTGTTCTGCGACGAAGGTGAAAACGCGGCGTTTCAGGAAAAATACGGTGCCGCGCTGCCCTGCGCGCCCGAAGCCTGGGACAGCGTGACCTGGGATGACTGGGGCAACTATGGTGAGTTCTTCACCCGCAAGGCCGGCGAAACGCTGGCAGGCAAAACGCTGGACAGCGACTTCTACGGCATCGCCTATCAGGCGGGCAAGCCGCTGGATTTCTCGACCATGCAGATCAACGCGTTTTTCTGGCAATGGGGCGGCGGCATCTGGGATGAGGCCAATGAGCCCAACGCGCCGGTCATGGGTGTTGTGAATTCCGACGAAAACGTCGCCGGGTTCGAACGCTATCTGGAACTGCTGAACTATGCGCCGCCGATCGCCAAGACCGGTCAGATGGGCATCTTTGAAATTCAGGACCTTTATATGCAGGGCAAAATTGCCGCCATCATCGACTGGGCCGCGCTGGCAGCGCCGGTCGTTGATCCCGCCACCAGTCAGGTCGCCGATGTCACCAGCTTTGGCATGATGCCGGGTAACATGCTGAACGGCGCGTTGGACCGCAGCGCCAATCTGGGCGGCCAGCCTTTTGTTCTGACCACATGGAACGATGATCTGGTCGTGGCCGAGGCGCTGGATCTGGTCAAATGGTGGCTCTCCGAGGACACGCAGATCGCCGCTGTCAAAGCGGGTGGGCAATCGGGTCTGACCTCGGTTCTGGAAAACCCCGACTATGACAGCTGGGCGCCGTGGAATGCCACCTATCGCAAGTCGCTGCCCTGGCAGAAGGACCTGTGGCACGTGCCCGAGATGTTCGAGATGCTGACCCAGCAGCAGGAAGAGTTCGACCGCGCCATTACGGGTCAGGTTTCGGCCCGCGAGGCGCTGGATGCTGTGGCCGAATTCCAGGACGAGCTGCTGCGCGACGCGGATCGCCTGCAGTAAACCGATGGAGAAAGCTGTGAATCAGGCTGTACGACCTCCCAAACTGCCGTCCGCTTTTGATCAAAAGGCGGAAACGCGCGGCTTTCTCCAATGGATCAACGCGCCAGAGCGGCGCGGGGCACTTCTGGTGACGCCCGCTCTGGCCACCCTGTTTCTGATCAATATCCTACCGCTGCTGTGGTCTTTCGGGCTCAGCTTTTTCAACTACCGCGCCAATCGGCAAAAACCGCCCAAGTTTCAGGGACTTGAAAATTACACCGACCTGCTGGGCGATGACCGCGTGTGGGAGAGGTTCGTGACCACCGGACTGATCGTCAGTTCCTCGGTCGCGCTGCAATTGCTGGTCGGGTTCGGGCTGGCGTTGCTGTTTGCCAAGAAGTTCCCGATGCGACGGCTGGCGCTGATGTTCGTGCTGACACCGATGATGCTGTCCTTTGTGTCGGTCGCGATTTTCTTCAAACTGTTCTACGATCCGACGCTGGGCATGTTGTCGTGGTTCATCAGCCTGTTTACGGGCGAAAGCTTTGCGCTGCTGGCCACCCCGGCCGGGGCCATCGCCGGCATCGTCATCGCCGATGCCTGGATGTGGTCGCCATTTGTGATGCTATTGGTGCTGGCCGGACTGGTCTCGGTTCCGGGATACCTGTACGAGGCCGCCGAGATCGACCGCGCCTCAAGCTGGAAACGGTTTCGCACGATCACCTTTCCCTATGTCAAAAGCCTGCTGCTGCTGGCGCTGCTGTTCCGCACGATCGAGACATTCAAGACCTTCGATCTGGTCTTCCTGATCACCGAAGGCGGGCCGGGCTCGACTACCGAGACCATCGCCATCTATGCCTATCGGCTGGGCTTTCAGTTCTTCCGCACCAGCGAGGCTTCGGCTCTGGCCTATATGATCCTGTTCGTCGTGATCGTGCTGACCTCGATCTACCTCTACGTGGTGAAACAACGCAATGAAACGGAGGGCGCGTGATATGGCAGCGTCGTTTCGCACCCATGATCAGGCAGGTCCGGTCCGCACCGCATGCGCCTGGCTGGTGGGCATCGTCTACTTTGCGCCGGTCTTCTGGATCATCCTTACTGCCTTCAAAACCCGGGCCGATGCGTTGGCGATCCCGCCCAAGCTGTTCTTTTCCCCGACGCTGGGCAATTTCCGCGCCGTCTTCTTCCAGACATCGGCCACCGGAGAGGTCACAGGGTCGGGCGTCTGGCTCTATTTCGCGAATTCGGCCTTCATTGCGGGGTCATCGGTGCTGCTGGCGCTGATCATCGGGACGCTGGCGGCCTATGCGTTCTCGCGCTATCCGCTGAAAGGTAACGACACCTACCTGTTTGTGATCCTGTCGACCCGGATGCTGCCGCCGATTGTGGTGATCATCCCGATCTTTCTGGTGTTTCGTCTGACCGGGCTATCGGGGTCCTATATCGGGATCATCCTGCTTTATACAGGCTTCAACCTGCCGTTTTCGATCTGGATGATGAAAAGCTTCTTTGACGATCTCAACCCCGAGGTCGAGGACAGCGCCCGCATGGACGGCTCGGGCGGCTGGTCGGTCTTTGGTCGTATCGCGCTGCCGCAGGTCAAGGCGGGGCTGGCTGCAACGGCGGTTTTTGCACTGATCCTGACATGGAACGAGTTCATCTTTGCCCTGCTGTTGACCGGCCCCGAGACCCGAACGGTCCCGGTCGCCATCGCCAGCACCATCGGTGGTGAGATCGGCGTCGATTGGGGCAAGCTCTCGGCCATGGTGTCGCTGTTCCTCGTCCCTGTCTTCATCGTGACTTTCGCTTTGCAGAACCAACTGCTGCGCGGGGTCACTTTTGGCACTGTCCGCAAATAGAGGAGGCCGAAATGAATGAGTTGAAACTGTCCGGCCTGACCAAGTTCTTCGGCGATTTCGCTGCGGTTCAGGATGTAGACGTCACCGTTCAACCGGACGAGGTGCTGTGTCTGCTGGGCCCGTCGGGCTGTGGAAAAACCACCACTCTGCGTATGATCGCAGGGCTGGAATCCGCCACGAAAGGCAGCGTTCATTTCGGTGACCGAGACGTGACCGCCCTGCCCGCACGGGACCGGGATGTGGCGATGGCTTTCCAGTTCTATGCGCTCTACCCCGATCTGACGGTGGGCCAGAACCTTGTCTATCCGCTGCAGGCCGAGGGCGCGAGCCCTGAGGAAACCGCCGACCGTCTAGCCCGGATTGCCGATATCCTGCAACTGAATGAGGTTCTGGATCGCTATCCGCATCAGCTATCCGAGGGCGAGAAACAACGCGTTGCCGTGGGCCGCTGCGTGATCCGTGCGCCCAATGCGTTTCTGTTCGACGAACCGCTGAGCCGACTGGACGCAAAGCTGCGCGATGAGATGCGCGGCTCGATCCGCAAGGTACTGGCGACGCTGGACCGCCCCACCGTGATCGTCACCCATGACCAGCTTGAGGCGATGACCATGGGCGACCGGATTGCCGTCATGCGTGATGGAAGGGTCGAGCAGGTCGGCCGCCCGCTGGATGTGTTTGAACGTCCCGCGAATACCTTTGTTGCGGGCTTTATTGGCACGCCGCAGATGAACCTGCTGAAAGGGCACTGTATTGCGGCCAATGACAGCGGGCTGGAACTTGATCTGTCGGGCGAGACGATCCGGTTGCCCTCGGACCCGTTCAGGGCGTTGCCACAGACCGGGTCTGAGATAACGCTTGGATTCCGCCCCCGCGCGGCGGCGCGCGCTGGGGAAACCGGCATGGCGTTAAAGGCCGCGCGCGTGTTCCTGTCAGAGAACATGGGGGCCGAAACGTTGGTGCACTCGGATTGGAACGGTCAGGACCTGCGGGTGCTGGCGCATGGGCCGGGGCGTCCCCAGGGGCAGGTGCATGACGTGCAGGTCGACCCAGCCGATCTGACCCTGTTCGGCTCGGACGGCATCCGCATCACCCGGAAGTCCGAGAAGGAGGCCGCATGATGCCAACGCTCAGTAAATCGAGTGCGACGCGTGCGCGGGGGGCCATTCTGGGGCTTTCCATCGGGTCGCTGATAGCGGTGTTTCAGCCATTCTCTCATATCCTGTTTCAGATCGGCTGCGTCACCGCCTTTCTGTCAGCGATCCTGTTCAACATGATGCCCTTCCTGGTGGCCGGGCGGCCTGTGTCATCCCTGAAACAACCCGCACTGACGATCCTGATCGTGTTCCTGACGCTGGTCGGTTTCGCCATTTTGTCCGCCTGGGGGTACGTGCTGTACCTGCAGGCGCAATAACCTTCGGAGCCTGAAATGCAAAACCGCTGGAGCCCGGCTGAGGCCGATGCGCTGAACTCGGACCTTGAACTGCGCGCCTATAGCTCGCGCCTGATTGGGGTTGACCCGGAACTGGTGCTGCACGGGGGCGGCAATACCTCGGTCAAAATCACGCAGACGGATATTTTCGGGCAGAGCGTCGATGCGATCTATGTAAAGGCCTCGGGCTTTGATCTGGCGCAGATGTGGACCGAAGGCTTCACCGGGCTCGAGCGGAGCAAGCTGCTGGCCCTGTCCGAACTGCCCGCCCTGTCCGACCCGGACATGGTGCGCGAGGTCAAGCGCGCTCAGTTTGATCCGCAAGCGGCGAACGCGTCGATCGAAGCGATTGTTCATGCGGTGATCCCGCATAAATTCGTCGATCATTCCCATGCGGATGCGATCCTGACGATCTCAAACTCAATGCTGTCGCCCGAAACCTGGAGCCAGATTTTCGGCGACGGTGTGGCGGTGTTGCCTTATGTCAAACCCGGTTTCGATCTGGCCAAGCAGATCGCCGCTTTTGCGCGCGACGGCGGGTTTGACCGCTGTGATGGGCTGGTGCTGGAGAACCACGGGCTGTTTACCTTTCATGACGACGCGAAAGCCAGCTATGACCGCCATATCGAACTGGTCGCCATCGCGCAGAGCTTTCTTGAGGAAAACTACGGCGCGTTGTCGCCTGCGCCCGCGCTGACGGATGATCCGCTGGCGCTGGCAGGGTTGCGTCGGGCGGTGGGCGATCTGGCGGGGTTCCCCGTGCTGTCGCGTCCCTCGTGCAGTGTACCGGAGGGCTTTGCCGGGCGGCTGGCCGAACTGACCAAGACCGGAACCGTCACGCCCGAGCATGTTATTCACAACAAACCGTTTCCCGCACTGATCGGGCCGGATGCCACCGCCGATCTGGCGCGGTTTGCCGCCGACTATCAGGCCTATTTCAACCGCGCTGGCGATCAAAATTTGCAGCGACTGCCCCTGAACCCACATTGGGCGGTGTCGCACACGGGCAGTATCCGCAGCTTTGGCCCCAACCTGAAACGCGCCGATATCTCGGCCGATGTGGCGCGCACGACGGCGAAGGCGCTGCTTTATGCGCAGGAAACCGGCGGCTGGCAGGGGTTGAGCGAGGACGACCTGCGCGGGCTGGAATACTGGGAATTGGAACAGGCCAAGCTGAAGAAACAGCCCAAAGGCCCCGAATTGACCGGCAAGATCGCGGTGGTGACCGGGGCGGCCACCGGTATCGGACGCGCGATTGCGCAAAAGCTGCACGTGCAGGGGGCCGTTGTGGTCGGGCTCGATATCAACCCTGCGGTCGTCGAAAACTTGTCCGGTTTCGGGCTTTCGGGAGCGGTGGTTGACGCCACTGACCGAGCTGCGGTCGAGGCTGAATTGGACGCTGTCGTGCAAGCCTATGGTGGGCTGGATATTCTGGTGTCGAACGCGGGTATTTTCACCGCGGGTGCGCAGGTCGAGGATATGGATGACGAAAGCTGGGCCAAATCCATGCGCGTCAATCTGGACGCCCACATGATCCTGTCCCGCGCCGCCGTGCCTTATCTGCGGCAGGGTTTTGACCCGTCGATCCTGTTCATGGCCTCGCGCAATGTTTCGGCTCCGGGTGCAGGGGCGTCGGCCTATTCGGTGGCCAAGGCCGGGCTGACTCAACTGATGCGCATTCTGGCACTGGAACTGGCAGAGGCAGGGATCACTGTAAACGCCCTGCATCCTGATGCTGTTTTTGACACAGACCTTTGGACAGACGAGGCGCTGGAGCGATCCGCTAGGCGCTACGGCCTGACAGTTGAAGAATACAAAACACGCAACTTGATGAAATCCGAGATCACGTCAGAGCATGTCGCCAAAGCAGCGCTCGCGCTTGTCGGCGAGAACTTTCGTCGGACAACAGGCGCGCAAATCCCGTTGGATGGTGGAAACGATCGTGTAATTTGAGCAAGTGTTAAGACGCCCGGGCGGTTATGCTGAACGACTTCAACTACTGGGTTTTTGTCGGGCCGAACTGGCAAATAATCGTTTAAATCCGTCGGGCCCACCTCAGGGCCTGCATTCACGAAGGAGGCTGATATGCCGGGTGCGATCAAGGGGCCGGGGCTGTTTTTGGCCCAGTTCGCGGATGATGTAGCTCCGTTCAACTCTCTGGCTGCGATTGCAAAATGGGCAGCTGATCTGGGATACAAGGCGGTGCAGATCCCGACCTTTGACGGACGTTTGTTCGATTTGGGTAAGGCCGCTGACAGCCAGACCTATTGCGATGAGATCATGGGCACTTGCCGCGAGGCGGGCGTCGAAGTCAGTGAGCTGTCAACTCATCTGCAAGGCCAGTTGGTCGCAGTTCATCCCGCTTATGATCTGGCCTTTGATGCCTTCGCGCCAGACGCCGTCCACGGCAACCCGCAAGCGCGGCAGGAATGGGCCGTCGATCAGGTTAAGAAAGCTGCCATCGCCGCGCGGCGCATGGGGTTGGATACCACAGTCAGTTTCACCGGCTCGCTGGCTTTTCCCTATCTTTATCCGTGGCCGCAACGACCGCAGGGTTTGATCGAAGAGGCCTTCACCGAGCTTGCCCGCCGCTGGCGTCCGATCTTTGATGCCTACGCGGATCAGGGCGTGGCGATTGGCTTCGAAATCCATCCCGGAGAGGACGTGCTCGACGGGGCGACCTTCGAGATGTTCCTGGATGTGGTGGACGGGCACGAGGCCTGCCAGATCAACTACGACCCTTCGCATTTCCTGCTGCAACAGATGGATTACCTGGAATTCATCGACCTCTATCACGAGCGTATCTGCGCCTTTCACGTCAAGGATGCCGAGTTTAACCCGACCGGACGGCAAGGGGTCTATTCCGGCTATCAGGGCTGGTCCAACCGGGCGGGGCGCTTCCGCAGCCTCGGCGACGGGCAGGTGGATTTTGGCGCGATTTTTTCGAAGCTGACGCAGTATGGCTATGACGGTTGGGCGGTGCTGGAGTGGGAATGCTGTCTGAAGTCACCTGAACAAGGCGCGGCTGAGGGTGCGCCGTTTATCGCGCGTCACATCATTGAAAGCTCAGACAAGGCCTTTGATGATTTTGCAGGGGGTGGGGTCGACGAGGCCATGATCAGATCCATGCTGGGGCTGGGCCAATGAAACCTTTGAAACTAGGCATGGTCGGCGGCGGGCAGGGGGCGTTCATCGGGGCCGTGCATCGCATCGCCGCCCGGCTGGATGGTCAGTGGGACCTAGTGGCGGGGGCGCTGTCATCCGACCCGCAGCGGGCTGAAGCCTCGGCGCAGGAACTGGGGATCGCGCGGTCCTATTCCGATTTCCGCCAGATGGCGCAGGTCGAGGCCGCCCTTGACGACGGGATCGATGCCGTGGCCATCGTGACTCCAAATCACATGCACGCCGACCCGGCCGTCGCGTTTCTTGAGGCGGGCATCCACGTCATTTGCGACAAACCACTGGCGGCCACGCCCGAAGATGCGGCGCGGATCAAGGCCGCGGTCGATGCGTCGCCGGCGCATTTCATCCTGACACACAACTATACCGGCTACCCGATGATCCGACAGGCGCGAGAGATGGTGCAAGCAGGTGATCTGGGCAAGCTGCGGCTGGTGCAGGTGGAATACGCGCAGGACTGGCTGACCGAACCAGCGGCACCCGATAACAAACAAGCCGACTGGCGCACCGATCCCGCGCGATCTGGGGCAGGAGCCATCGGCGATATCGGCACCCACGCCTTCAATCTGGCGCATTTCGTGACAGGCGAGGTGCCGTCGCACCTCGCCGCTGACCTATCCAGCATGGTGCCGGGCCGTCAGGTGGACGACAATGCTCACATCCTGCTGCGCTATGCCAGCGGCGCGCGCGGGATGCTGTGGGCCAGCCAAGTTGCCGTCGGCAACGAAAATGGCCTGCGCTTGCGGGTTTACGGAGAGCGGGGCGGGCTGGAGTGGTCACAGGAACACCCCAATCACATGCGATTCTCCCGGTTCGGACAACCTGCACAGATTTTGACCCGCGGTTCGGGTGTGGTTTCGTCGCAGGCGGCTCAGCGAGCAACCCGCATCCCGCCGGGCCATCCCGAAGGGTATCTGGAAGGCTTTGCAACGCTTTACGCCGAGGTCGCCGATCTGATCCGGGGCGATCAAAGCTCGGGCTGTTTGCTGCCGGGCATCGATGATGGTTTGCTGGGCATGGCGTTCATTTCCAGTGCGCTGACGTCAGCCAGCGATGATGGTCGATGGTGTCACATGAGCAACAATTGAAGCGCGACTCCTATTGACAGTGGGGATAGCCGGATCGGCCAGTGAGTTGCGTCTTATTCCGCAAAAATACCTTCAATCTTTTTTGGTTCAAGATACGCGTTATCTCCCGGGCAGGCATTTTTTGCATGCCACGTCATTATCCTATACAAAAATGCGAGGACCCAACGCCGGGAGTTTTCGTGGTCGCACACGAAACCGCCGGCTTTCCTGTGCCTGAATAACTGGAGACAGAAGGACCGATCTATGCACCAAAGGGGCTGGTCCTGTTCTACGGCGTTGCTGAGGCCTTCATTCAAGTCAAAAGCTTCGTGGCGGCTGGGCTGTTTCGACGGTTCGGGCGCATGAAGTCAGGCGTTTTGCCGTGCTTGTCGACTGCGCGATGGGGATATACCTGCCCGCCTTTCGTACTGCTTCTGGTCTCATCCGTTCTTGGGCTTGGGCCGCAAATCGCGTTTCCAAAAAACGCAACTACCGCAATAGCGTAAGAGTATTCTGTCACCCAACGATCTAGCGCGCCGTTGTCGACCCATGCGGCGCTTTCGCTCATCGTTGCCTCAGTTGCGGGGCAAGAAGAAACCTGCCCGCTAGTTCCGACTGATGACCCCGTTCTCCAGCCACGCATCAAACTGTGCCAGCACGGTGCTGCAGAACGCGGCGTCGTTGATGTGAGCGTCCAGTTCGGTCATTGGCACCCGACCAGGCATCACCTTGCGAGCTTCGTCAATCATGGCCGCGAGGGCTTCGGGGTCGTGGGTCTCGCCGCCTTCCTTGTCCCAGGCCTCGACGCCCTGAATTGGAAGGAAGAAATGAACCGGCCCGGTGGCGGCGTCCAGCCGGTCGGCGAGTTCGCGGATCCAGGCGCGGCGTTCGTCGCCGTTGAAGACCGAGCTTTTGATCAGGCGGTTGTGCTCGTGAAAGGGGCGGTCGGTGTACTGGTCGGGGATCTCTTGCCAGCCGGCGAAATCCAGCAGGTCCAGCGCGCCGGGCGCAACCATCTGCGGCGTGCCCGAGCGCCCGGCATTTGTCAGGCGGTCCGTCCCGCTTGAGACGACCGAGCCTGCCAGAAAGTTGACGAACTCCTGCATGCAGAAATCCATCACGCAGGCAAAGGCACCCTCGGCGGCCAGTTTTTCGAAGGCCATACCGCCCATCCCGGTCGAGTGAAACACGGCGACCTCAAAGCCGCGGTCTTCCAGCGCCGGTTTCAGGGTTTTCATGTAGCGCAGGCAGGACGACCCAAGGCTGGTCATACCGATCAGCGGCTTGCTGCGGTCGGGCGCGATGGCGGCTTTGGTCGCACCAACCACGGCACCGGCGGCCTGGCTGAGAGAGGACCGGCAGACCGAGTTCATGCCATAGAGCCCCCCAGCCCACAGGATCATCTGAATGTCCGGGGCCAGACGGTGGGGCGGGATCAGGGGCGAGAAACTGACGGTCGAGACGATGTATTTCGGCACTCCCATCGGCAGGGCCTGCGCGCAGTCCAATGCAAGATCGGTGCCCATCGTGCCGCCGGTGGCCAGCATCCCGTCCAGCCGACCGTCGGCATAGGCCCTTGCCACCACCTTGGCGGCCCCGGCGGACATGACGCGGAACGCTTTGTTTTCATCCCCCAGCGCGATCACCTCGTCGATGGTCATGCCTTCGGCAGCGGCGACCTTGTGCTTTGAGATATCGGTCGGGGCCTCTGGATCGCCCAGAACGGACACGTCCATTGTCAGCACATTTGCGCCTTGCGCGCGGATGACGTCTTCGAGAAACCGCATCTCGGGGTCTTTGGTGTCGTATGTCCCGATCAGCAGGATCGTTTTGTCGGTCATGGGGTCCTCCGGTCCGTGTCTGCAACCTGTCCTGTGGTCAGAATTTGATCCATGCGGTTTTCAGATCGAGGTATTTTTCAAGCGCATGCAATGACTTGTCATGTCCGTTCCCCGACTGGCGCACACCGCCCATCGGCACCGTCAAGTCAGAGCCGCCATAGGTGTTCACATGGACGACGCCTGCGCGGATGCCGGCGATCATGCGGTGGGCGCGGCTTAGGTTTGATGTCCACACGCCCGAGGACAGGCCGTAGACGCTGTCGTTTGCCAGCCGGATCGCCTCGTCCTCGTCCTTGAACGAGGTGACCGCCAGAACCGGGCCGAACACTTCGTTCTGAAACAGGTTGTCGGTGGGCTTCACCCCGGTCATGACGGTTGGGGCCATGTAGTACCCACCGGTGTCCTCGAGAATGCGGAAGCCGCCGGTTCGGCGCTCGGCACCTTCGGCCTCGGCTTTGACTACGAAATTCAGATTGGAGTCCAGTTCCGACAACGAATGAACCGCGCCGATTTGTGTGGTTAGGTCCAGCGGGTCGCCGACGCGCATGGCTTCGGCGTGCTGGACCAGTTCAGCCACGAAATCGTCGTGGATGTCCTCCTGCACCAGCAGGCGCGACCCGGCGATGCAGATCTGGCCTGCGTTGCGGAAGATGCCGCCCGCCGACACCTTGGCGGCCTCGCTTAGGTCCGGGGCGTCGTTGAAGATGATGTTGGGGGATTTGCCACCCAGTTCCAGATAGCAGCGTTTCATATTCGACCGCGCCGAATAGTCCAGCAGCCTCCGCCCGGTTGCGCCCGAGCCTGTGAACACCATGATGTCCACCTCCATCGACAGGGCCAGCGTTTCGCCCACCACGCGGCCCGCGCCGGTGACGACGTTCAGCACCCCGTCGGGCAATCCGGCCTCGGCGGCAAGTTCGGCCAGCCTCAGCAACGACAAAGATGCGCTTTCGGCGGGTTTCAGCACCACCGAATTCCCGGTGGCCAGCGCCGGGGCCAGTTTCCATGCGCCGATCATCATCGGCATGTTCCATGGCACGATTGCACCGACCACCCCGACCGGCGCGTGATGGATCAGGCCCAGAACGTTGTCCGCCGTCGGGGCGATCTGGCCGTAAACCTTGTCGATGGCCTCGGCGTAATAGCGGAAGGTGCCCGCCGCCGACATGGGCTCGGCTTTCAGGGCCATGGTGATCTCGGTGCCATTGTCGCGCACGCCCAGAACCGCCAGTTCAAGGGCGTGTTTCTCGATCAGGTCGGTCAGTTTCAGCAAGACCTTCTTGCGCGCTGCCGGGGATTGGCGGGACCAGCGGCCATCCTCGAACGCGGTGCGGGCGGCGGCAATCGCGGCCTCCATATCAGCCGGAGATCCGTCGGCGATCCGGGTCAGCACTGTGCCGTCAATTGGGGACAGCACGTCGCGGTGGCCACCGTCTTGGGCCGGGACCCAGCACCCGTCGATGAAATGGGACCGGGGCGACAGGGTCTGGGATCGCAGGGCGTCAATATCGGATTGGTTCATGGCAGGATTACCCTTGCTGATTGGGGTGATCGGAATCGACCGGTTGCGCCGTCGGTTCGGGTTTCAGCTTGTTGCGGAATTCAAAGTACAGCGTGCGGAAATGCAGCAGCAGGACCAGCACGATCAGCGCCGTCAGGATCGCCGCGATCGGGCGGTCGACGAAATCGAGCGGGGTTTTGACCCGCGCCATGGCGCTGCGCAGCTTGACTTCCATGATGCCGCCCAGAACCATGCCGAGGATGATCGGCACAATCGGCAGGTCCAGCCGTTTCAGGATCAGGCCGAACACTCCGAACCCAGCCGCGATGGCGCAGTCGGTGATCGAGTTGCGCAGGCTGTAGACACCGACAAAGGCCAGGATCAGGATCATGATGCCCAGAAACCGGGTCGGAATGCGGATGATCTTGAGCAGCAGGTTGGTCGAGAACAGCAGGAACACCAGAACGATCACGTTCAGCAGGATCAGCGCCATATACAGCGCCATCACAAAGTCCATCTGGTTCTCGAACAGCTGCGGGCCGGGGATGACGTTGTGTACATAGAACACCGACAGCATCATCGCGGTCAGCGCCTCGCCCGGGATACCCAGCGCCAGCAGCGGGATCATGGCGGCACCGGGGACCGCGTTGTTGGCGGCCTCAGACGCTACCAGCCCCTCGGGTGCGCCATCGCCGAAGCTGTTGGGGTTTTTCGAGGTCTTTTGCGCATAGGTGTAGGACAGGAATTGCGAGGTGAACTCGCCCGTGCCCGGCACCATGCCCATGAAGACGCCGATGCTGGACGATACGGTGGCGACACGCTTGATGCCCAACAATTCCTTGAGACCGGCGAAGATATTGCCGCTGACATGCGCCTCGCCCGGGGCATGGTTCTTTTCCAGCAGCAGCAGCAGCGCCTGGCTGATCGCAAACAGGCCCAGCACGACCACGATCAGATCGACGCCCGAGGCCAGCCAGCTTTGGTCGAAGGTAAAGCGCCGGGTGTATTTGACCGGCTCCAGCCCGACGGTGTTTAGGAAGATGCCGAAGGCGGCCAGCATACCGGCGGCGAAAATCTGCCCTCGGTGGGCCAGAATGACCAGAACGATCCCCAGCAGGGCCGCCAAAAAGATTTCGCGGCTGCCGAAATGCGGGGCGATCAGGGCAAGGACCGGCGACAGGATCATCAGGCAGATGATCGCAAAGACCCCGCCAAAGAAAGACGCGGAATAGGCCAGCGACAACGCCCGGTGCCCCTGTCCGCGTTTGGTCATCGGATAGCCGTCATAGGTGGTCAGCGCGTTGACCGCCGTGCCGGGCGTGTTGATCAGAATGGCCGGGATCGCGCCGCCATACATGGAGGAGCCATAGATGCCCAACAGCAGCGTCAGCCCGACAATGGGTTCAAATGCAAAGGTGGCAGGCAGCAGGATGGCGATGGCCACAGCCGCGCCAACGCCGGGCACGGCACCGATGATGACGCCGCCGATGGAGCCGACCAGCAAGGCGGCAATCACCTGCCATTGCGTCAGAATTGCAAGGCCTGACAGAAGCGTTTCCATGGGGACCTCAGAGATACGTCAGCGCGAAGGTGCGCACCGAAGCGGGCAGGTATTCATAGGCGGCGCCTGCGGGTATCTTCACCTGCAGGAAGGCGCGGAATATGAGGGTCACCGCAGCGCCGAAAGCGGCGGCAAGCGTGATGGACCGGACGTCTCGGAACCCCGTGCGAAGGGCGAGGAAAACGGCGAAGAGAATGGTTGACGGCAGATATCCCAAAAGCGGGACGACTTTGACGTAAGCCAGAAAATAGGCGACGTATTCGAGTGCCCGAACCCAAAAGACAACCTCGGGCCAGCGGCCCGGAATGCGGTCTGACATGGCCGAGCTGAGCCAGTGCAGAAAGGCAAAGATGACCATCGCCCAAAGCGAGACCATGGGCCAGAAACCGGGTTGCGCAAACCACTTGGTCCGTTTGACGACCTGGGTTTGCTCTCCCAACTGCGTCAGCAGGACGACGGAAAAGATCAGGAAGGCCATGGCAAACACGACATCGCCGGGCCGGCGGTATCGTTTGAACATGTCCTGAAGCGTTCTGGCGATCATGGTCCCCCTCCCAACTTATGGAAAGGCCGCGCGGGATCCCCGCGCGACCTTTCGGTTCACTTATTCGCCGACCAGAGCTTGGATCGCGCCAATCGTCTCGCTGTCGCGCTCAATCTGCGCGTTCGAGGCCTCGGCGTCCTGCCAGTAGATCAGAACGCCGGTCTCACCGATCAGGTTCTGTGCCTTCTCGGTTTGCAGCGCCTTCTGAGCCGCCGCTGCGATTTTGTCGCGCGCCTCTGGCGGGGTGTCCTTGTGGACAAACAGACCGTTCCAAAGCGCCACGTTCAGGTCCGAATGCAGCTCGCTGACGGTGGGTGTGTCCGGGGTCAGGCTGATGCGCTCGTTGCCGATGCTGGCCAGAACGTTGACGTCGTCCATGCAAGGCAGGATCAACTGCAGCGTGGTGTTGATCACGTCGACATCGCCCGAGGCCAGCGTGTTGCAGTCCAGCGCGTCGAAGGCCGCCTCGCTTGCGAAATCAAAGCCCGAGCTGATGGCGGCCGCAAACGTGACCTGTGTGGGCGGCAGGAACGACCCGAAATGCCCCAGCGCCACGTCGTTGTCTTTGCCATAGGCGACCAGTTCTTCCCAATTCGCAAAGGGGGCATCCTTGCCGGACGCGATCACGAAGGGATAGGTCATGAAAATGCCGATCGGCTCGAACGGGTTCGGGGACAGCTCGGGGATGCCGATCTGCGGGCCGCCGATGGGCACGTCGGTCACAAAGGACCCGATGGTGTAGCCATCCGCCGGTGCGGTGGCCACTTCCACCGCGCCCGGGAAGGGGCCACCGCCACCGCCGGGCTTGTTCACGACTGCGGCCGGAACGCCATACATGGCTTGAAATTCGTCCGCGATGATCCGCGTCAGCACGTCCTCGAGATCGCCCGGAGGCCACGGAACGACAAAGGTCACCGGTTTTTCAGGGTACTCGGCCAGTGCGGCCGTTGCACAAGCAACAAAAGCGGCGGCTGTTAGAATTTTCTTCATTGGCACCTCCCGTTGTGGTTCATTAGTTGAACCGCGTTACCAATAATAATGTTGCGTTGTTAAGCGTATTCTGTCAAGTATTACCTTAGCCAGAGGATATAGAACACATGGGTACCGCCCTGAACGCCCTGAAAATGCTCAACTACTTTTCGAACGCCCGGCCCGAAATCGGGCTGAGTCAGTTCGCGCGCCTGTCTGGTTTAAGCAAGGCCACCGCCCTGCGGCACCTGCGGGCGCTTGAGGAATACGGGCTGGTTGAACAGAATCCGATGACGAAATCCTATGCCGTCGGGCCCGTCGCGTTGCGTCTGGCGGCGCTGCGCCAGATCGCGCGCCCGGGTATCGAAAGCGCCCGTCAGAGAATGCAAACCGCCATGCACGATGTGGGTGAAAGCCTGCATCTGTCTTTGCTGGAAAAAGAGGCGCTGCGGACCGCGCTGGTGGTAGAAACCACCCATCACAGCGTCCGTGTCAGTCTGGACCCCAGCGAGGTCCTTCCGATCAATGCGACCGCTTCGGGCCTGTGTATGCTCAGCTTTGGTCCGGCGTTTCTGGCAGATCGCCTGGGGCAGGGCGATCACGTGCGGTACACCGAGACCACTCTGACCGACCCGGTTCAGATCAGCGAACGCGTCGCGGCAATCAGCCAAACCGGCTGGGCCAACAGCAACGGAAGCTATGAGAGTGGCGTGCACGGCTATGCAGCCCCCATATTCGGTATTGATCAGGTGGCCCTGGGAACCATTGCCATTGCGGTTCCCGAAGGCCGCGCCACGGGCGACCTGCTGCCCGGGATTCTGGCCACCCTGCGCGCCCTTACGACAGACCTGACCGCGATCTTCGGCGGCCAGCTTCCCGATACATTCCCAACCGAATTTCACCCCTGAACAGGTGGATCCATCCCCGGAGGCCCGAGACATGAAAGACTCGAACTTTCTAAAGGAAAACAACGCCCGTCATTTCTGGCACCCGATGGCGCATCCCGCCGACAGCCAGAAAAATCCGCCGACCATTCTGAATGGCGGCGAAGGCGTCAGCATCATTGATATCGACGGCCACAAGGCGCTGGATGCGGTCGGGGGGCTGTGGAATGTCAATCTGGGTTATTCCTGCGAGCCGGTGAAGCAGGCCATTGCCGATCAGCTGAACGCGCTGCCCTATTACTCGACCTTCCGCGGCACCAGCAACGACAAGGCCATCGAGCTGTCATATGAACTGGCGCAATTCTTTGCGCCTGACGGTCTGACCCGCGCGTTCTTTACCTCGGGCGGATCGGATTCGGTTGAAATCGCGCTGAAGCTGGCGCGGCAATACCATAAGGTACGGGGTCAGACGGGGCGGGCCAAGTTCATCAGCCTCAGGCAGGGCTATCACGGCACCCATTTCGCCGCCGCCTCGGTCAATGGCAATCAGAAGTTCCGCGCGGCCTATGAGCCGATGATGCCGGGATGTTTCCATGTTCCCGCGCCTTGGACCTATCGCAACCCGTTCGGCGAAACGGACCCCGAGCGTCTGGCCCAACTGTGCGTCAACGCGCTTGAGGCTGAGATTGCGTTTCAGGGGGCCGACACCGTCGCCGCCTTCATCATGGAGCCGGTTCTGGGGGCAGGGGGGGTCATCCCGCCTCATCACAGCTTTATGCCCATGGTGCGCGAGGTCTGCTCGAAACACGGCATTCTGCTGATCTCGGACGAAATCATCACCGCCTTTGGTCGGACTGGCAGCGAAAGTGGCGCGCGGCATTGGGGCGTGCAACCTGACATCATGACCACGGCCAAGGCCATCACCAACGGCTACTTCCCCTTTGGCGCTGCGATGATCTCGGGCGCGGTCGCCGAGGTTTTCGAGAGCGACACAACCGGAAAAGCTTCGGTGGATCAGGGGTATACCTATTCCGGCCATCCCGTCGGCGCGGCGGCGGCCCTTGCGGCGCTGTCGGAAATCAACCGCCTGCGCATCTGGGAAAATGCTGCTGCGCGGGGCGACGAGCTGTTCGCGGGGCTGCAGAAACTGGCCGAGAAATACGATGTGATCGGTGACGTGCGGGGCGGTGAGGGGCTGATGTGTGCGCTGGAGCTGGTGTCGGACCGCGCGGCCAAGACGCCGGTTGCCAAACATCTGCCGCTGCAGGTTCAAAAGGCGACCTATGAGGATGGTGTGATGATCCGCGTATCCGGCAACAACATCATCCTGTCGCCGCCGCTGATCGTCACGTCAGATGACGTGGCCAAGATCCTGTCGGCGCTGGATACTGGTCTGGCCAGCTTGTAGGGGGCGTCAGACCTTGATCGCCTGAAGTTCTTCCAGCAGGTCCAGCAGTTGGTCCAGCTTCTCGCGGCCCATCTGCGCCTCGATATTGCTGGAAATCGCCAGCGAGGTGGCAAGGTTGTCTTCCAGAACCGCCCGGCCCGCATCGGTGATACGGACCATGGTCCGGCGTTTGTCTTCTTCGTCCTGGCGGCGGGTGATCTGAGCCTCGGCCTCCATCTTGCGTAGAATGCGGGTGAGGCTTGGCAGCAGCAGGCAGGCCTCGTGCGCGATGGTGCTTTGTTCAACTTCGCCCAGCTCGTCCAGAACCCTGAGGATGCGCCACTTTTGTTCGCTAAGCTGGACGTCATGCAGCATTTCCCGGATCGGTGCCATGACGGTTTCGCGGGCGCGTAGCAGGGCAATTGGCAGGGAACGGGCTGTGCTTTTGGTGTGGCTTTGCGTGGTCATGCGGATTTCTAGAGCGCCCGTTGCGGAATTGCAAAGATTAACAAGACAAGTTCTTGACAGTGTGATTACATAATACTAAATATGTTAAGCAATAGCGGAGGTCACATGCCACATTTTCACGTCGAATATTCCGGCAATCTGGAAGACAAGATCGACATGGCTGGCCTGTGTGAGTGCATCCGGGCAACCGCCGCCGGGATCGAGACCTTTCCGATGCCGGGCATTCGCGTCCGCGCCACGCGGGTTGATCATTATGCCATCGCCGACGGTAATTCGGCGCATGGTTTCGTCGATATCTCGATCCGTTTGCGCGCCGGTCGGCCTGATGAGGTCAAGCACGAGGCCACCCAACGTATTTTCGATGCGGTCAAAACCTATCTGCAGCCCGCCTTCGCCGACCATTCCATCGCGCTTTCCCTTGAGATGCGCGATATCGACCCCAAGCTTTCGCCCAAGACCGGCACGATCCGTGACCATCTGGGCGCATCCACGCAGGAGAGCTGAGCCATGAGTGCACTCGATTCCAACCTCGAAAACCTGGCGGGGTTTCTGGCGCGGTTCAAAGAGACCGGTATCAGGAACCGGATCGCGGGGCAGGATGTCGGCGGGGCTGCTGGTGTGTTTCAATCCACTTCGCCGGTCGACAAATCGGTGATTTGCGACGTGGCCCATGGCACGGCTGCGGATATCGACGCTGCAGCCAACGCCGCCCATTCTGCCTTTGCCGCGTGGCGCGACACGCCCGCCACCGAACGCCGCCGCATCCTGCTGAACGTGGCCAATGGGATCGAGGCGCGGGCCGAGGAAATCGCCCTGTGCGAATGCTGGGATACGGGCCAGACCCTGCGTTTCATGTCCAAGGCGGCGTTGCGCGGGGCCGAGAATTTCCGCTATTTCGCGGATCAGGTGGTGCAGGCGCGGGATGGGCAGCATCTGAAATCGCCGACTCTGATGAATATCACCACGCGCGTGCCGATCGGCCCGGTTGGTGTGATCACCCCGTGGAACACGCCGTTCATGCTGTCGACCTGGAAGATCGCGCCCGCGCTGGCCGCAGGGTGCACGGTGGTTCACAAACCCGCCGAGGATTCGCCCCTGTCGGCCCGCCTGCTGGTCGAAATCGCCGAAGAGGCCGGGCTGCCCAAGGGGGTTTTGAACACTGTGAACGGCTTCGGCCCCGATGCGGGCAAGGCCCTGACCGAGCATCCTCTGATCAAGGCCATTGCCTTTGTCGGCGAAAGCCGCACCGGCAGTATCATCACCAAACAGGGGGCCGATACGCTCAAGCGGATGCATCTGGAACTGGGCGGCAAGAACCCGGTCATCGTATTCGATGACGCCGATCTGGACCGGGCGCTGGATGCGGTGATCTTCATGATCTACTCGATCAACGGCGAGCGCTGCACCTCGTCCTCGCGCTTGCTGGTGCAAGACAGCATCAAGGATGAATTCGAGGCTAGGCTGATCGAGCGCGTGAACAACATCAAGGTTGGCCACCCGCTGGACCCGGCGACCGAGATTGGGCCGCTGGTCACCGAGGAGCACTATAACAAGGTCACCAGCTATTTCGATATCGCCAAACAGGACGGCGCGACCATCGCGGCGGGGGGCGAGACACTGGGCGACGAGGGCTATTTCATCCGCCCGACCCTGTTCACCAACGCCAACAACCAGATGCGCATCGCGCGCGAGGAAATCTTTGGCCCCGTCCTGACCTCAATCCCGTTCTCGACCGAGGAAGAGGCGCTGCAGATCGCCAATGACACGCCCTATGGTCTGACCGGCTATGTCTGGACCAATGATCTGACGCGGGCGCTGCGGTTCACCGACAAGCTTGAGGCCGGGATGATCTGGGTGAACTCGGAAAACGTCCGTCACCTGCCAACGCCTTTCGGGGGCGTCAAGGCCTCGGGCATTGGTCGGGATGGCGGCGATTGGTCGTTCGAGTTTTATATGGAACAAAAGCATATCGGTTTTGCCACCGGTCAGCACAAGATCATGCAGCTGGGCAAGTAAAGGCCCGCAAACCGATCGCCGACCGGACCTTATGCAACAGGAGGAACTGTCATGGGAAAGATTGTGCAGGCTGCGAAGATCACGCATGTGCCAAGCATCTGGATGTCCCACACGATGCCGAAATACAAAGGCATCCGCCAGCCGGCCATCGACGGCTATGCGCGCCTGCGTCAGGATGCGATTGACCGCAAGGTCGACACGTTCGTCGTCTTCGATACCCACTGGATCACCAATCAGGGTTTTCATCTGAACACCAAAGAGCATCACAAGGGCCGGTTCATCAGCCACGAGCTGCCCCACATGCTGGCGGATATGGAGTTTGACTATCGCGGTGACCACGCGTTGGGCGAGACTATCCTTGACGTTTTGCGCGAGCGTGGCGAGCGGGCGCTGGGGCATTCGCATCCCGATATGGGGATGGAATACGGCACCCTTCTGCCGATGCATTTCATCAACGACGGCGTCAACGCCCGGGTTCTGCCCGTGGCGGTCAACCAGTTCTCATCGATTGCCGAAAACCGGGTCTGGGGCGAGGCCATCGCCGAAGCCATCACGCGCTCGGACCGCAATGTCTCGATTCTGGCTTCGGGGTCGCTGAGCCATGATTTTTCGCCCAATGAACGCTCGGTCGAAGGTCTGAACTCGGTGAATGGCGAGTTCAATCGCCAGATGGACATGCGCGTGCTGGACCTGTGGGAACAGGGCAGGTTCGAAGAGTTTCTGGAGCTTCTGCCCGATTACGCCAAGAAATGCGTGGGCGAATGCGCCATGAACGACACGGCATTGCTGTTCGGGGCTCTTGGCTGGGGCAGCTATAAGGGCGAGATCGACATCTACACCCCGTATTTCGGCAGCTCTGGCACTGGTCAGGCGAATATCAGCTTTTCGGTGTAAGGCCGGAAACAGGGACAGAGTTCAAATGACGGATACAGACATCCGCACCCCCGGTTCCGGGGCTCGATGGATGGGTGTTTCTGCGGCAGTAGAAGGCTAACGCATGGATTGGGACGCGTTTTCGCATTGGGGGCAGCACATCGCCAGATGGGCCGCCGATTATCACCGCACTCTGCCGGATCGTCCGGTGCGGGCACAGACTGCGCCCGGCGAGATCGCCGCTCAGCTTGAGGGCGCGCCGCCCGAGGCGGGCGAGCCGATGGAAGCCATCATGGGCGATTTCGAACGCATCGTTATGCCGGGGATGACCCATTGGCAGCACCCGCGTTTCTTTGCCTATTTCCCGGCCAATGCCGCGCCGCCGTCGATGCTGGCCGAGATGCTGGTGACCACAATCGCGGCGCAATGCATGTTGTGGCAGACCTCGCCCGCCGCGACCGAGGTCGAAGGCGTCATGGTCGACTGGCTGCGGCAGGCGCTTGGCCTGCCCGACGGCATGACCGGGGTCATTCAGGACAGCGCGTCATCGGCCACCCTGTCGGCGGTGCTGACCATGCGGGAACGCGCCACGGGCTATACCGGCAACCGGCAGGGGCTGAACGCCAAGGGGGCGCTGCGGATCTATTGCTCGGATCAGGTGCATTCGTCGATTGACCGCGCCTGCTGGGTCGCCGGGATCGGTCAGGACAATCTGGTCAAGCTGCCGACGCGGGGGCCAACCTATGCGATGGATACGGACGCGCTTGAGGCTGCGATCCGCGCCGATCTTGCCGCCGGTCACATCCCAGCGGGGATCGTGGCCATCACCGGCGGCACCGGCGTGGGGGCTTGCGATGATCTGGCGGCGGTGGCGGATATTGCGCAGGCGTTCGACCTCTATACTCATCTCGATGCAGCCTGGGCCGGGTCGGCGATGATCTGCCCGGAATTCCGCGCGGCGCTGTGGGCGCAGGCCGACCGCTATGACAGCATCGTCTTCAACCCGCATAAATGGATGGGCGCGCAGTTCGACTGCGCCATCCAGTTCTTGCGCGATGCCGCGCCGCAGTTGAACACGCTGAAGATCGAACCCGAATACCTCAAGACAACCGGGGCCGAGGTGACCAATTACTCGGAATGGACCATCCCGCTGGGGCGGCGGTTCCGGGCGCTGAAGATCTGGTTCCTGTTGCGCTCATACGGGCTGGATGGCCTGCGCGAGCGCATCCGCAACCACGTCGCCTGGGCCAATGAGCTGGCCGAACAGATCGGCGCGATCGAGGGGTTCGAGATCACGACCGGGCCGATCCTCAGCCTGTTTTCCTTCCGCTGTCCCGGTGACGATGCCATGCAGCAGCGTTTGGTGGACGCGCTGAACGATGATGGCCGCATCTATCTGACCCAAGGCATGTTCGATGGCCGCAAGATCATCCGCTTTCAGGTCGGCCAGTTCGATACCACCCGGCAGGATGTGCTGATGGCCGCCGATGTCATCCGCGAGATTTGGGAGACATTGTCATGAAATTCGCAACCTTCACGGCCGAGGGGCGTCAGTTTTTCGGGGTCATCACCGAGGCAGGCGCAATTGCCCTGAACGATGCGTTTCCGGATCACGTCAGCCTGTATGAGGTCATTGCCGGCGGTGCGTTCGAGCAACTGGCCAAAGAAGCCGAGGGCCGCGCGGTGACGCACCGGGATTTCGCCTATGACATGGTGATGCCTGATGCGCGCCGTATCCTGTGCGTGGGGGTCAACTTTCCCGACCGCAACGCGGAATACAAAGATGGCAGCGCGCAGCCAAAATATATGTCGCTGTTCCCGCGCTTTGCCAGCGGTTTCACCGGCCATGACCGCCCCCTGATCCGCCCGCCCGAGAACCACACGCTGGATTACGAAGGCGAGGTGGCCATCGTGATCGGCAAGGCCGGGCGCCGGATTTCTCAGGCAGATGCCTATGACCATATCGCGGCGCTGACGCTGTGTAACGAAGGCACGATCCGCGACTGGGTGCGTCATGCAAAGTTCAATGTCACGCAGGGCAAGAACTGGGACAATTCCGGTGCCATCGGGCCGTGGCTGGTGCCCTTCACCGACGCGGCGCAGCTGGATGAGGCCCGCATCCAGACCCGGGTGAACGGTGAATTGCGGCAGGACGACACGCTGAACCGCATGATGTTCCCGATCCGGCGCGAGATCGAATATATCTCGACCTTCATGACGCTGCAGCCGGGCGACATCATCGTGACGGGTACGCCCACCGGGGCGGGCGCGCGGTTTGATCCTCCGAAATATCTGGCTCCGGGTGATGTGGTCGAGGTGTCGGTCGACGGGATCGGCACGCTGCGCAACACGGTCGAGGATGAACGGACATGATGCCCGAAGATCACGCCCGCGCCGCTGCTGATCTGCTGCAGGCCGAGCGCACGGGTAAGCAGATCGGCCTGCTGACCCTGCGCCATCCCGAGATGGGGATGGACGATGCCTATGAGGTGCAGAACGCCATCTATCGCCAGAAACTGGCCGAGGGGCGCAAGGTGATCGGCTGGAAGATCGGCCTGACCTCGAAGGCCATGCAATATGCGCTGAACATCGACATTCCCGACAGCGGCATCCTGTTCGACGACATGGCGTTCGAAAACGGCGCAACCGTACCGGCGGGCCGCTTCATCCAGCCGCGGATCGAGGCTGAGATCGCCTTTGTCATGAAATCCGCAGTTGGCGGCGAGAACGTTAGCCGGGATGATGTCATCGCCGCCACGGATTACGTCGCGCCCGCCATCGAAATCCTCGACACCCGCATTCAGAGGGTCGACCCCGGGTCCGGCAAGGCGCGCACGGTGTTTGACACGATCAGCGACAACGCGGCCAATGCAGGCATTGTTCTCGGGGCCGAACGCCACGCCGTCGACAGCATTGACCTGCGCTGGGTCGGCGCGCTGACCTTCCGCAATGCCGAGATCGAGGAAACAGGTCTTGGGGCAGGGGTGCTGAACGACCCGGTCGAAAGTGTGGTCTGGCTGGCCCGTCGCATGGCACAATACGGTCAGAGCATCGAGCCGGGGCAGATCATCCTGTCCGGCAGTTTCATCCGCCCGGTCGAGTGTCCGGCGGGCACCAAGATTCACGCCGATTTCGGGCCATTTGGCTCGGTCGATATCAATTTTGCCCGAAAGGAGAGGGGATATGCCAGCGCCAAAGAATGACTTTAAGGCCGCCCTTGGGGCCGGACACCCTCAGATCGGGTGTTGGGTTGGAATGGCCAGCGCCTATTCGGCCGAGATTGCGGCAACGGCTCAGTTCGACTGGCTACTGGTCGATGGGGAGCACGCGCCGAACGATCTGCGCTCGATCCTCGAACAGGTGCGGGTGATCGAGGGATCAGGCAGCGCACCCGTTGCGCGCCTGCCGATTGGCGAGACCTGGATGATCAAGCAATACCTGGATGCAGGCGTGCAGAACCTTCTGGTGCCGATGGTCGAAAGCGGCGATCAGGCGCGCGAACTGGTGCGGGCGGTGCGCTATCCGCCGCATGGTATTCGGGGGGTCGGGTCCGCTCTGGCGCGGGCCTCGCGCTTTGCGGCTATTCCCGATTACCTGCAAACTGCGGACGACCAGATTTGCCTGTTGGTGCAGGTGGAAAACAAAAAGGGTATGGCCGCGCTGGACGATATTCTGACCACGGATGTGGATGGAGTGTTTATCGGCCCGGCCGATCTGGCCGCCGACATGGGCCATATCGGCAACGCCGGTCATCCTGACGTTGCACAAGCCGTGTCTGACGCGCTGACCCGCATTGTTGCTGCGGGTAAGGCTGCGGGCATATTGGCGCTTGATCCGGTAATGCAACGCGAATGCCTGGATCTTGGGGCCAGCTTTGTGGCCACCGATATCGACGTCACGCTCTTTGCAACAGCGATGCGCAATGCTGCCAAAGCGGGGCTGAGCCTGTTGCCGGACCAGACCGTCTCGGGCGTTGCCACGACCGCTGCAGCCGGGAAATACCTGCAGCAGCTTTGCAAACACTGGTCAAACAAGGCCGAGGTTGAGTTTGATGAAACAAAGGGCAGCGTGACCTTCCCGGATGGGAACAAAGTCACGCTTGTGGCGGAAGATGATAGCCTGATAGTCACCGCCACGACCGGCCCCAGAGGTGATTTGACCCGCTGGAAAGACGTGATCGAGGCCCATCTGGTGCGTTTTGCCTTCCGTGAAGAGTTCCGCATCGACTGGTCTGAATGAGGGCAGATGTAAAGAGACTTGAACCTGCCCACGTAATGCTGCGCGCGCCCGGAGGGGCGGTGTCGAGATGCTGAACATTACGGAGATCGTGTCAGCGTCGGTGGGCCTTACCTAGGCGCCCGCCACGAATCCTTCGGCCTCCGCCGACCATTCGACGCCGGCGTCAATCGGATGGATCGGGCGCGGGGTCTTTTTGAAATCTATTCGGGACAACTCGGGTGAGGTCAGGCCGGGGCCGTCGATTTCGACAACTCGGTCGGGGGTGAAAAACTCGTCGAATCCGGCCCTGAAATGGCCGCGGGACTTGACGACGATGGCGTTGAAGTCAGCAATGTTGAGCCCAAGGCGTTCCACGAATGCCGGTTCACATAGCTGGCGGCGGATGCTTGCAACGATGATGAGCACACCTTTGCACCTCAGAAGGGCACATCGGCCAAGGTCTTGCTGTCCGCCAGCATATAGCCCGCGTCTGCAACTGACGGGGCCATCAGCCAGTTTCACGACTTCGACCTCTGCCTCATGACGGCCAGACTGCGTATCAATCTCGGACCGATTAAATCTGGCTCGGAAAATTGCGCCTTCACCGAGCTCGGCAGCCTCAGCGGCGAGTGCCGGATCAAAGAACATCCCGATCAGAGCATTTTTGATATCTGCCTCGAGCATCTTTTGCAGAATGGCGAGCGTGTTGCCGCGACCTCCGCCGCCGGGATTGTCGGCCACGTCTGCATAAATACGAGCGGTGCCCATGTCGGACATCAGGCGAACCGCATCGTCGATTGAGGTTAGATTGATCTGGAACTCATGACGGGCGTCCCAAAACGACTGCCCGATTGCGCGCGCCGTTTCGAGAGCGATTGCGGAAGTGTCCGCCGTGACTGTGACATTCACGCCGGCTTTCGACGAATCTCCGACGGAAAAGCCTGCGCATAAGGACACGTTCCAGATCGGGCCGACCGCTTGTGCCACCGCCTCGTTCATCAGCCGTCCATATGGTCCACCTGTCGTATCCTGCGTGGTCGACGGCGGAATAAAGGGCAGGCGGACCAAGGCGCGGCCTGTCTTTTCCCGGTTCAGCAGCCGCTTCATGGCGGCGGCAGCTTCCTGTCCCCGTTCGAACTGATCCACGTGAGGATTGGTTCGATACGCGGCGATGAAGTCCGCGCCCTCAATCATGGCCGGGCTGACATGTGCGTGTAGATCCAGCGTCACCGCCAGCGGGATACCCGGCCCGACAATTTTGCGGATCAGGGAAATCAGGGTCCCGTCTGGGTCTTCGTCATTGGTTGCGATGCAGGCCCCGTGCGCGTCCAGATAGACGCCATCGACGTTGGCCGGAAGCTGATCACGCACCGCTTGCAACAATCCATCGAAGAACGGGCCGTCCATCATGCCGCCAGCCCCTGCGAATGCCGCGAAGACCGGCACGGGGTCAAACGGCCCGAAATCCTCTTGGAACCCTCTGATCCCGGCCGAGGCGAGGGCAGGTCGTTCCGCGAGGTCCCGAGCGAAATCTTTGCCGATGGCCAGGCGTTGAGCGGCAAAATCGGCGCGCGCGGTTATCGGCGCTGCACGATTGCTTTCCAGATGGAAATGGATCAGGGCGATACGGGGCAGGGTCATGCGTCAGGCTTCACTTTGTGCGGGGTTTGGACGGGTCGGGCCCAAGGTCAGCGACCTTCCAGTGCGATAAGCAGGTCTGTCCGGGATCTTGAGCGGTGTTTCTTCAGTGCCGCTGCCGCTTCTTCGGCGCGACGTTCCATCGCCAGACCCATGATCTGCGCGTGTTCTTCATCAACCAATTGGACGTATTCGGGTTCGAATATCCTCTTGGGCAGCAGAATCCGGCGGTATCGTTCGGAATGCAGGCTGAGTGTCCGAATGAAGAACTGATGCCATTCCGAGGTATGGGCTCCGATCAGGGCCAGATGGAATTCCCGGTGGAAATACTCCCGCTCGATCAGAGAGGTTCCTTCCCGCGCGCGCTCGCGTTCCAGCCTGTGAAACGCCAGAACCATGCGTTCTTCCCACTCGGTATCCCCATGCTGGATCGCCTGAACGAAGGCCTGCGATTCCAGCTGGTCCCTTAGATCGAGCACTTCGACCAGATCCTCGGAGGACAGATCGCGGACGCTGAAACCGGTCATGCCCTTGGTTTGCACGAATCGCTCGCCCGCGAGCCGGTTCAGGACTTCGCGGCAGGATCCGGTAGAGCCGCCATACTCGGATGTCAGCTCGCGCACTTTTAGCTTTTGTCCCGGTTCAAGCTTTCCCGACCGGATGTCCTCAAGAATCGAATCATAAATTCGGTTCGTTATCGGTTCTTTGGCGGTCGAGGTCGCGGAGGTGGGCAAAATATCTGTGCGCATTCCTAGTGTTTAACATGCGATCGGGCATTAGAAAATAGTCGAATTTGAAATTATTGACCGATAATTATGTTTCTGCTACAAATCGGTAGATCATCGAAATAATAGAAATGTTCGAACATATGACTGGACACTACGACATAGCCCCCATGCCGGACCAGATCGACGGCGAAATCTTGTCGATGCTGTCCGGTGTTTCGGTTGCAACGGTCGGTCATCTGACCTGGACCGGCTTTCTGGATCATCACCGCATCACGCCGCGCCAGTCCGACAAACGCATTATGGGAACAGCCGTGACGCTGCGGTTGCCCACGCCGGATTCGACTCTGTTGCATTATGCGTCGGGACGGGTGCGTCCCGGCGACATCGTCGTGATCGACCGGGCAGGGGATACCCGTTTGGCCTGTCTTGGTGGCAATGTAGCCTATGGGCTGGTGCAGGCGGGCGCGGCGGGTGCCATTGTCGATGGCCCGATCTGCGATCCCGACGAAATCCGCGAACATGACTTTCCGGTCTGGTCCTGCGGTGTTTCGCCCATCACCACGCGTCGGACCGGCCCCGCAGGTAGCCTGAACCTGCCCGTCAACTGTGGCGGCGTTGTGGTTCATGCGGGCGATCTGATCATGGCCGACGATAGCGGAGTGATCTGCATCCCCCGCGCCCAAGCCGCAGAACTCGCCAAAGCGGCGGCGACAAAAGAAGACACAAGCACCCAGCGCCGTGCGGACATGAAGGCCGGGGCAACGCTTGGCGCCTTGTCTGGTGCCGACGATCTGGTGGCGCAATACGCCGTGACCGTGGAGACCGCGCAATGACTGATCTTGCAGCAACCAACATTCTGAACGCCCGCGCAGCCGTCGTCGCCGACAAGCCCTTCCTGATCCCGGTCGGTTCGACCGAGCCGCACGGGTGTTTTACGCCCATGGGGGATTACCGGCTGGTCGATGAACTGGCCAAGCGTCTGGCTGAGGTCACAGGTTGCATTGCTGTGCCGACGCTGCCCTTCGGTCATGCCACGTATTTTCAGAATGCGCCTGCGGGCATCGCCCTGTCTGCCGAGACATTTGCCGCCGTATTTTCCGAGATCGTGGACGGCCTCATTCGGGACGGCGTTCGGAATATCCTCGTCCTGAACGGGCATGGCGGCAATTCCGGGATCATCGCCAATCAGCTTCGGTTGGCGCGTGCCAAGCACGGCATCATCATTCCGTCGGTTAATGTCTGGGGCAAGTTCGACGATGATGTGTGGAACCGTGCGCAGCCCGAATTCGGTATTCGCGCCAAAGGCCACGGGACCGAGCCGATGGGCTCGCTCAGCCGCTATCTGTTCCCCGATGACTGCCCCCTGCAGCAGGACGTGCATCGTGAAGGCAAAGGCGAGATGAACGGAATCCCCCTTGTCTCGATGCATCAGGGCAAGTTCGAGGATCTCGACATAAACTTACCCGTTTATGCTGAAGACATCAGCGAAGACGCAAAAATCAACGGTGAAAACGTGCCGTTCAGTGCCGAGGCAGGCAAGATCTTCTTCGACGACATTCTGCATAAGCTGACCCGCTTTGTGGATGCTTACTTCAACCTCAATTCTGCGCATACCAATCAAGGGAGAACACCATGTACAGAACACTTAAAAGCGTAGCCGCAAGCGCGACAATCGCGCTGGCCGCTATGGCCGGTGCGGCAACTGCCGCCGACAACTTCCCGAACGGGCCGGTCACTATCGTTGTGGGCGCAAAACCCGGCGGCGGACTTGACACATTGTCCCGCATATTTGCGCCGGCTTTGACCGAAGCGCTGGATAACCAGCCCATCGTCGTCGCGAACCGTCCGGGTGCGGGCCAGTTGATTGGCCTGAAATTCACCAAACCTGCAAAGCCTGATGGCCAGACCGTCGTGATGATCTCGGGCTCGGCCATGATCGCAACGATGGTCAAGGAAACCGGCGTTGACGTTCTGAACGACTTCAAACCAGTGGCGCATGTGGCCGTGGCGAACCTGGCCGTTGTTGCCCCTAAGGCGCGGAACCTCAACTCGGTTGCCGATCTGAAACAAGCCATTCTGGACGCGGACGCGGCAGGCGAACAGCTTCGCTGGGCCCATACCGGTAAAGGCTCGATCACCGATGTCGCCATGACCAGCTGGCTGCTGGCCAATGATCTGCAGGACAAGGTACAAGACGTCCCGTTTGCAGGCGGTGCCCCGGCCCGTGCTGCGATCATCGGCGATCAGGTGGCCTTTGGCGTGGTTGGCACACACCACTATCTGGCCAACCTCGACACCATGAGCGCAATCGGTGTTATGGCTGAGGAGCGTGATGGTCTGGCCCCCGATATGCTGTCCTTCGCCGAACAGAATACCGAATTCGTCGCCATGCCTGCACCCTACATCGTGCTGGCACCCAAGGATACGCCGGATGAGGTTGTTGCCGAGCTGACCGCAGCGTTCAAATTTGCAATCGACGACCCGGCCACGCAGGAAAAAGTCAAGAACGCCAACCTGAATGTCGTGTTCATGGATGGTGCCGAAACGCATGAGCACATGAAAGAGCTCATGGATGCGTGGCGTCCGACGACCGACTCGGTCGCTGGCTCGCTGTAAGAGCATCTTGATCAGGACCGGAGGCAGTACGCTGCCTTCGGTCAACGGAAATAGGGAGAGAGAGATGCCTAAGTGGCTTGATGGCGAGATCCTGTTCGGACTCTTCATGATCGTTGTTTTTTTGGCGGGCGCGTATGATCTGCTGTCCGTTGGTGGCTTGGCCGGAATTGCGCAGGACAGCGGAGTGGCCTTTGCATTGGCCATCATCGTCTTGTCGGTCATCTTGCTGGCCGTGGTTATCCTGTCGCCCGCTGCACGTGCCAGTCTGGAAGAGCGCGAGGACCCGGATGCCTATTTTCCTTTCATGACACGGCGCGGCGTTCTGATTGGGCTGGTGGGCTGTGCCTATCCGATCCTCTTCTGGGCCGCCGAATACATCATCGCCACTACCATCGTGGGCTTTGTCGCGGTCAGCCTTTTCACCGGAGAGTTCGGTCGCAAGCAGGCAACGATTGCGGTGTGTTTCACCCTGTTCTCGTACCTTCTGTTCTTCTTTGTTCTGGGGATCACCGAAGGCGATGGCGCGCTGATTTCGACCGGGTTGAACGACAAGGTGCCCACATGGCGCCGCGACTTCTTTGCCGCGTTCTGAACGCATCCGAAGACCGATCAAAAGGAAATAGAATATGACTCCATTCCTGGAAGGTATGTCGGCGTTCATCACCAGCCCCAGCGCGGTGATTGTCGCCATCATCGGCTCGGTTGCGGGTATTCTCGTCGGCGCCGTGCCCGGGCTGAGCGGTACAACCGCGGTCGCCCTGTTGTTGCCCTTCTCGTTCTATCTGGATCCGCTGATCGCGTTGATCCTGATGTATACGATCTCAAAATCATCGGATTTCGGCGGCTCGATCCCCGGAATTCTCTTCAACACTCCCGGGACCCCTTCCGCGGCTGCGACCATGATCGAAGGTCATCCGCTGGCGCGGAAGGGATACCCGGTAAAGGCGTTGCGTGCCGCCACGGCGGCGTCGGCAACGGGCGACTTCTTCTCGGAATGCCTGCTGATCTTTGGCGCGGCTTACCTTGCAGTTTACGCCGTGAAAATCGGTCCGCCCGAGCTGGTGACGATCTATATTCTCGCCTTTGTGGTGATCTCGTCGATCATTGGTGAATCGATGATCAAGGGCATCATCAGCACCTTGTTCGGCATCACTCTGGCCTTGGTCGGCTTCGACCCGATCTCGGGCAACCTGCGCATGACCTTTGATCAGCTGCCGCTGATGGATGGCCTGCCGCTGGTTCCGGCGCTGATCGGTATCTTTGTGGTTGGCGAAGTGTTCCACCGCTTTGACGTTCGGGATTTTGGCGCGACCTCGCACAAGGATCAAAAGAACCAAAAGAACGAAGTCAGCAAACCGGACGATACTTTCGGCCTTGCGGATTATCTGCGGGTTCTCCCGACGATCATTCGGTCGATGTTCATCGGAGCCTCGGTCGGCATGTTCCCCGGCATCGGAGCCTCGGTCGCGTCGTTCCTGTCCTTCGGCGAGGCCAGACGTCAGGCCAAGCCCGATGACGAATGGGGCGATGGCGAGGTCAAAGGCGTTGCAGCCTCGGAGGCGGCCAACAACGCAACCTCTGGCGCGAACCTGATCCCGCTGCTGACGCTTGGTATTCCCGGTTCGACACAGGCGGCTCTATTGGCTGGTGCGATGTTGATCCATGGCATCACCGTTGGGCCGCAGGTCTTCACCGAAGACGCCAACCTGATCTATGCACTGTTCAGCGCCGGTCTGTTCTGCATCGTCGCCTACTTTGTTGTGGGCTTCTGGTTCAGCCCGATGATCGGTCGGATCATTCTGGCGGTGCCTGCGCGGATCACCTATTCGCTGATCCTGATGATCTCGGTCTCGTCGGCTTATGTGCTGCACTCGTCGCTGTTCGACGTCTGGATCATGGTTCTGTTCGGTGTGCTTGGCTATCTGTTCCGGCGCTATCACTACAACATTCCGGCCTTCATGATCGCCTTGCTTCTGGGCGGCGGCATGGAGCGCGCGGTGCGCCAGACCCAGCTACTTGCCAATGACGGCCTCTGGATCATCTTCCAGCGCCCGATTTCGCTGACGATCCTGATCCTCACAGTTGTCATGATCATCATGCGGATCAGAAAAGCCCGGATGAACAAGGCGCTTGCCGCCATTCAGGACGATTGATCCCAACACGGGCATTTGCCCTCTGCCAAACGCAGGCAGAGGGCAGTGCCTTTTCAATGCATGAGGTTTCTTATGGCCATTCCTTCTGAAATCGCGGCCTTTGCCGGTGAAATGACCAGCTGGCGCCGACATCTCCATGCCCACCCCGAGCTGGGGTATAAGGAGTTCGAGACCTCGGATTTCGTCGCCCGGCATCTGACGGAATGGGGCATCCCGTTTGAACGCCTGACCGAGACCGGCATCGTCGCAACTCTGCGCGCGGGCGACGGCAACCGAGCCGTGGCCTTGCGCGCGGACATGGACGCGCTGCCGATGGAAGATCAGGGCGACGCGCCCTGGGCCTCGACCGTGCCGGGTGTCATGCATGGCTGCGGCCATGACGGGCATACCGCGACGCTGTTGGGTGCGATGAAATACCTGTCGCAGACGCGCCGATTTTCTGGAACGGTTCATGCGATCTTTCAACCCGCCGAGGAAGGGCTGGCCGGGGCCAAAAGCCTGCTTGATGCGGGTCTCTTCGAGAAATTTCCTGCTGACATGGTGTTTGGCCAACACAACGACCCTTTGTTGCCCGAAGGTGTGATGAGCGTAGTCAAAGGCCCAACAATGGCCGCGTCCGACCGGTTTTCGATCAAGGTCACAGGCAAGGGTGGACACGCCGCACGCCCGCATCACACCGTCGACCCGCTGATTGCCGGGGCGCAGGTTGCCTTGTCTCTGCAGACCATCCTATCGCGCCGGATCGATCCGCTGGAAAACGGCGTGATCTCGGTGACGCAGTTTCATGCGGGCACAACAGGCAATGTGATCCCCGAGGTGGCCGAACTGCAAGGCACCGCCCGCAGCCTGAAACCCGAGGTTCAGGACGAATTCGAAAGGCTGATTGCCGAAGTCGCCCACAATGCAGCCGCCACAATGGGGGCCGAGGTCGCCGTCGACTACCGGCGGGGCTATCCGCCTGTGATCAACGCGGACGCACCGACTGATTTTGGCATGGATGCCGCCATTGCCGTTGTTGGCGGCGACAATGTGATGCTGAAGCGCCCGCCCGCAATGGGTGGCGAGGACTTTGCCTTTTTGGCACAAGCGCGCCCCGGTTGCTTTGCCCGGATCGGCACCACCAAACCCGGTGAAACGGCCGTGCCGCTGCACAATCCGCGTTACGATTTCAACGATGATGTCCTGCCCGTCGGCGCGGCGTGGTTTGCCGAGGTCGTCGAGAACGTGCTGGCCCCGACCAGCATGCCCAACTGATATGAGCACCGTTCTGGAACGCATCGCGGATTGGTGCATCTCGTACCAATCGACAGAGCGTCGACGCGCGCTTGCAGCCGATGCGATCACGGACACGGTTGCATGTATGTATCTGGGGCGCGACGACCCGGCGACCCTCAGCGTTCGACAGGCTTATTTGTCGGGATCGCCTCAGGATGGCCCGGCACGGCTGATTGGTGGCGGGCGGTCAGATGCTGCCATTGCCGCTGCAATCAACGGAACCGCTGCCCATGCGCTGGATTTCGATGATAATTTCCGCCCCGCGCTCAGCCACGCTTCAGCGGTTTCAGTTCCAGCTTTGCTGGCAATCGGCGATGAGCTGAACGCATCCGGCGCGCAGGTTGTCGAGGCTTATCTGGTCGCGTTGCAGGTTCAGGGACTGGTTGGTGCGGGTGTGGTGCCCTCTCACTATACCGCTGGCTGGCACAGCACGTCGACAATCGGCACCATCGGAACGGCGGCTGGCGTGGCTTCGATGATGGGATTCGATCGCGCGCAAATCGTCCACGCGATGTCGCTGACTGTCAGCTTCGCCTCGGGCAGCAAGGCCCAGTTCGGGGCGCCTGTCAAACCGTTCCACGCGGGAATGGGCGCCAAAAATGCCATCGAAGCCGCCCGTCTGGCGCGGGCAGGTCTTTCCGGGCACGCTGATATCATTGAACGCGGGCAGGGATTTCTTGAGCTTTTCGGCGGCAAAGACCCTCGCGGATACGGCGATCTCAACATAACCCCCGACATGCCCCACTATATCGAAACCGCCGGGGTCATGCCAAAGCGGTTCGCCTGTTGTGGGTCCAGCCATATGGCCATCGACATGGCGCTGGATCTGCACGACGAAGGCGTCATCACCCCCGAGAACATTGCAGACATCTCGGTCAAGGTGCGCATAGCGAACTATCGGAACATGCCGTTCACGCATCCCAGAAACGAAATGGAGGCCCGGTTCTCGATGTCCTATTGCATCGCGCGCGCGGTGCGGGCGGGCCGGTTGAGTGTCGCAGATTTCACCCCGGAAGGGGTCGAGACCCATGCGGACGAACCTCTGCTGGACCGCATAAAGATGACCCACTATACCGCCGAAGAAGAAGCTGCCGAAGACTTTCTGCCACATATCCTGACCGCGACACTCACGGATGGTTCGAAAGTCGAGCGGGTTCGGCGCAATCCAAAGGGCAGCATCACCGAACCATTTTCCGAGACGCAGAAGCGCGAGAAGTTCCTCGATTGCATGGCCGATCACGAACGTGCCGACGACCTATATGACCGTGCGCAAGGCATCGCGACGTTGGGTTCGTTGGGCGCGCTCACACCCTTGTTTCGATGACGTCGCCAGATCTGTACGGATAGGGTTGCAGGTTCGATGTTAAATGGTGATCGCGGCTAAAGCAGGAGAGCCGGCCTCCCGCTCCTGAGGTCACAGTTTTGAAAGGTAGAAAGGTCATGAGAACGCCCGTGAAACTCCAGAGATGACGATCTTTCTGACCTTCGCAATTGGCCTTGCCGGCGTGGCCGGGTTTCACTTGCTTGACCTGCCGTTGCCCTGGTTGTTGGGGCCCATCTTTGCCTGTCTCATAGCGGCGGCCTTCGGGATGCCGCTGCGCGGGATTTCCGTCGTGAACAAATCTATGCGGACCATACTGGGTGTCGCGGTTGGTGCGACCCTGACGCCGGCAGTTCTGGCGAGTTTCCCATCCATGTGGCCCACGCTGGCCATGATCCCGGTCAGCGTGGTTTTGATCGGACTGATCGGGGTCCCCTATTTCCGTCGCGTCTGGGGCTATGACATGCCGACGGCATACTATGCGGCGATGCCCGGCGGGCTTCAGGACATGCTGGTTTTCGGCGAAGAGGCTGGCGGCAATGTGCGGACCCTGTCCCTGATCCACGCCACCCGGGTTCTGCTGATCGTCGCCGCCTTGCCGTTTATTCTCGAGATCATCTGGGATGTCGATCTCAGCAATCCGCCCGGAGCGCCCGCGGCATCAATCCCGCCACATGAACTGCTGATCATGCTTGTCTGTGCCGTCGCGGGCTGGCGCATCGCAGAGCGGGCCGGATTGTTTGGCGCCTCAATTCTGGGGCCGATGATTGCAGCGGCGATTGCTGCCCTGACCGGATTCCTGCACTTTCGCCCACCCGCCGAGGCAATCTGGCTGGCGCAGTTCTTCATCGGTCTGACCGTGGGTGCGAAATACTCGGGCGTGACGCGCGCCGAAGTTCAGCGCGACCTTGTGGCCGGGGCGGGCTTCTGCCTGGTGCTGATCGCGTTGACATTCGCGCTGGTCGAGGTCGCGATTATCTTTGACCTTGCGCCCGGTCGCGAGGCTTTGCTTGCCTTCGCGCCGGGTGGGCAGGCCGAGATGGCGGTGCTGGCGCTGATCGTGGGGGCAGACGTCGCCTTTGTGGTTGCACATCATGTGTTTCGATTGGTTCTGGTCATCCTTGGCGCGCCAATTGTGATGCGGTTCATTGGCTAGGCAGTCAGAAGCGGGACGCCTTCTGCAACTCTGGCGACAACCATCCGAGATCATTTCCCAGATTCGCAAAGGCAAACATGGTGGCCGCAAAGCCTGAGGGTTCGATCCGACTGCCCGGTTCCGAAACGGTTTCTGATGGCAGGTCTACAGTATCGGGGGTTGATCCCGACCAGGGGGTCGCATGACGCTGATCTGTATTCTCAAGGGCTGAAAGTGCTCATTTCCTAGACAACGGATCAGTGCCTTCGTCGCTAATTCCGAGGTTCGCATGCAAAAAATCTGGCAATTGAAGCAAACCAATTTATAAAAGGTTCATGAATATCGAATCGAGGTCTTTGGTTTGAGTACGCCCGATGCAGTCGCTTCGACGAGTGCAGATCGCCATCGTCTGTTGCTTGAGCTGTCAGATTTGACGCTGAGGTTCAGGGGGCAAGCCAATGACGTCGTCCAAGGGGTGAGCCTGCGTGTGAAACATGGCGAAGTGCTGTGTGTCGTGGGCGAATCCGGATGCGGGAAAAGCGTGACATCAATGGCTTTGATGGGACTGCTTCCGCCAAATTCATCCAATATTTCCTCAGGAAAACTGTCGATCCTGACCGACAGTTGGAATCTGGAGACCGAGCGGCTGCCGGCCAGCGTTCGGGGCAACAAGATCGCAATGATCTTTCAGGAACCCATGACCTCTCTCAACCCAGCCTTCCGGATCGGGGATCAGATTGCCGAGGTGGTGCAATGCCATCGCGATGTCACCCGGAGCGAGGCGATGGCCCGCGCGAAAGAGATGCTGGAGCGTGTCGGTATTGCCGATCCTGATCGGAGGTTGCGGGAATATCCGCACCAATTGTCTGGTGGTATGCGTCAAAGGGTCATGATCGCCATGGCACTGGCCAATGATCCGGACGTGTTGATCGCCGATGAACCCACCACCGCGCTGGACGTAACCATACAGGCGCAGATTCTTGATCTGATCCGGGATCTCGGGGATCAGACCGGGATGGGCACCGTGATGATCACCCATGATCTGGGTGTTGTCGCTGAGATTGCCGATACGGTTGCGGTCATGTACGCGGGGCAGGTGGTTGAACAGGGGCCGGTGCGCGACGTCTTCGATAATCCGCAACATCCCTACACGATTGGCCTGATGGGCGCGATGCCGCGCTTTGATCGGCCGGGCGAGCCCCTGGCGATCGTGCCCGGCACCGTCCCGACCATGGCCAACATGCCTCAGGGGTGCCGGTTCCGAACCCGCTGTGCCTTTGCCGCGGATGCTTGCAGTAGCCGACCCAGCCTGCGCGATGACGGCGAAGGCCATGCTGTTGCATGTCATTTCGCACCGCTCGAAGCTCATGTCAGGGTGAGCGCATGACCGGCGAAATCATTCTCGAAGCGGTCGATGTCGTAAAGCACTTCTATTTGGGTGGCGGCCTGTTGTCACCCGAGCGCCGGGTTCAGGCGGTCGATGGGGTCTCGGTGCAGATAAAGAAGGGCGAGACCTTTGCGATCGTAGGGGAATCAGGTTGCGGGAAATCTACGCTGGCGCGGCTGTTGATGCGGTTGCTCGAACCCACGGACGGCATCGTAAGATTTGATGGAACTGACGTCAGCCACGCACAGGGCGAGGCGCTGAAAGCGTTGCGCGGCGAGATGCAGTTTGTTTTTCAGGATCCGTTCTCGTCTCTGAATCCAAGGATGAGCGTTGGCCGACTTGTCGGAGAGCCGCTGGAAGTGCACGCCCCGGACCTCAGCGCGCAGGAGCGGCAAGAGCGTGTGGCCTCGCTGCTGCGCCAGGTGGGTCTGCGTGCGGAACACGCGGATCGCTACCCGCACGAATTCAGCGGTGGTCAGCGCCAGCGGATCGGGATCGCACGCGCCCTTGCCGCCGAGCCCCGATTGATCATCGGCGACGAGCCGGTCTCGGCCCTTGATGTTTCGGTTCAGGCACAGGTGATCAACCTGCTGGCCGAGTTGCAGCGTGATCTGGGCCTGACGCTGGTCGTGATCGCCCATGATCTGGGGGTCATTCGGCACATGAGCGACCGGGTCGCGGTCATGTATCTGGGAAGGTTCGTCGAAGTTGGCGAGGCCGAAAGTGTCCTGTCGCGCCCCCGCCACCCCTATACGCAGGCCTTGCTGGCAGCCATTCCGATGATGGATGGCCGGAGCCGAGGCAAAACTCCGGCGCTGCTGGGAGAGCTGCCAAACCCGTCTGACCCGCCCTCTGGATGCCGGTTTCACACGCGTTGCGCCTATGCCCGGCCCCGCTGCAAGACTGAAAGCCCTGCGCTGCAGGGAGAGGGCCATCAGACGGCCTGCCATTTCTGGGAGGAGATTGCAGAGACGCGGGCTGCCGCATCACCCATCAAGAAATCGGAAAAAGCCGAGGCGCGTTTTGCGCTTTATCGCGCCGCGACGACCGGCGGAACAGTCATTCACAACACCAACCAACAGCAGAGGAACAGACGATGAGATACGTAAAAACTGCCATGGTCACAGCTCTTTTGAGTGCGACCGCGCTTGCAGCGACGCCGGGCGTTGCGAAGGACCTGCGCATTGCCCTGCAATCGGATGCAGACGTGCTGGACCCCGATCAGTCGCGGACCTTTGTCGGTCGGATCGTCTATGCCTCGATGTGTGACAAGCTGGTCGACATCACGCCCGAACTGGAAATTATCCCTCAGCTTGCGACGGCGTGGGAAACCTCGTCCGATGGCACCAAGGTCACCATGCAACTGCGCGAGGGTGTCGTGTTTCATGATGGTACGCCCTTCAATGCCGAAGCCGTTGCGGCGAATATCGAACGGTCTCAGACGCTGGACGAATCCCGTCGCAAGTCTGAGCTGAAATCGATCACCTCGACAGAGGTTACCGGAGAGTATGAGATCGTGCTCAACCTTGCCGGCCCGGATGCCACGCTGATTGCCCAGCTTGCGGATCGTGCCGGGATGATGATCTCTCCGACCGCCGCCGCGGCTGCGGGGGCCGATTTTGGTCTGAACCCGGTCTGCTCAGGTGCTTTCAAATTCGAGGAACGGGTTGCGCAGGATAAGATCGTCCTGACTAAGTTTGACGATTACTGGAACGCTGGCGCGATCCATTTCGACAGCGTCACCTTCCTTCCCATCCCCGATACGACGGTGCGTCTGGCCAACCTTCAGTCAGGCGATATCGACATGTTGGAACGTCTGGCCGCGACCGACCTCAAGCAAGCCGAAGCGGATGACCAGCTGGTGGTCGATAGCGCGGTTTCCTTCGGCTATCAGGGCATTACTTTCAACATCAACAACGGTGCCAAGGGCGATAACCCCTGGGGCAATGACAAGCGCCTGCGTCAGGCGCTGAGCTATGCCATCGACCGTGAAGCGCTGAATCAGGTGGTGTTCGAAGGCGCTTATGCCCCGGGTAATCAGTCCTTCCCGCCGAACTCACCCTGGTACAACAGCAGCCTGCCCGTCGAAGGTCAGGACATTGAGAAGGCCAAGGCGCTGCTGGCCGAGGCGGGTTATCCGGACGGGATCGACCTTGAGGTGCAGGTTCCCAACTCGACCGAGCCTCTGGCCGTCATGCAGGTGATTCAGGCCATGGCCGCGCAGGCGGGGATCAATATCTCGCTGACCTCGAAAGAGTTTGCGACCCTGCTGGCCGATCAGTCGGCCGGTGATTACACGGCCAGCCAGATCGGATGGTCGGGCCGTGTAGATCCGGATGGCAACAACCACCAATTCGTCACGACGAACGGTGGTATCAACGACAGCAAGTTCTCGGACCCCAAGATGGACGAGATGATGAATGAAGCCCGGGTGTTGCCAAGCACGGATCAGCGCAAGGGGCTTTATGACGAAGCCATGGTGATGATGCTGGACGAGTTGCCGCGTCTGTTCCTGTATCACGTCACATGGATCTGGGCCTACAACGACAAGATGAAGGGCTTTGTTGCTTATCCCGATGGCATGATCCGTCTGGAAAACGTCACCTGGGAAGAGTGACCCAAAATGGTCCCGCGCGCCGCATCGGCGCGCGGGGTTTTATCGCGCAAAAGGCCTGATCATGTTTCCCTATCTGGTGCGACGCGTTTTGATCGCGGTGCCGACCATCATACTGATCTCTATCTTCGTCTTTTTCCTGCAAAAGTTGTTGCCGGGGGACCCGCTCCTGGTGCTCGCAGGAGAGGAGCGCGATCCCGAGGTGCTCGAATTCCTGCGTGAGAAGTACCGCCTGAACGATCCGATCCCGATGCAATACCTCGCCTGGATCGGAAACGCGTTGCAGGGGGATCTGGGGACGTCTTTGCGGTCCAACCAGCCGGTGACAGAGCTGATCGCCGAAAAGCTGCCCGTCACCATCCAGCTGGCTGTGATGGCGATCATTTTCGCGCTTGCCATCGGCGTTCCCGCCGGAATCCTGTCGGCGGTCAAAAAGGGCACTGTTACGGACTACGTGGCCAATATCGTCGCCCTGTCCGGTCTGTCGATCCCGAATTTCTGGCTTGGCATCATGCTGATTCTGCTGGTTTCGGTGAAGTGGCAGTTACTGCCCGCGTCAGGCTATGTGCCGCTGGCCGAGGATTTCTGGCAGTCCATTCGCACGATGCTCATGCCCGCCTTTGTGCTTGGAACCGGACTGGCGGCAACGCTGATGCGGCACACGCGATCATCCATGTTGGGCGTGCTGAGCGCCGACTATGTGCGCACCGCGCGCGCCAAGGGGCTGCCCGAGCGGGTTGTCATCCTCAAGCACAGTTTCCGCAACGCGCTGACGCCGATCGTGACTATTACGGCCCTTTTGTTCGGCGAGCTGATCGCCGGAGCCGTCCTGACCGAGCAGATTTTCACCATCCCCGGGTTTGGCAAGCTGGTGGTCGACGCGGTGTTCAACCGCGACTATGCCGTGGTGCAGGGCATCGTTCTGGTCACCGCGGTGGGCTTCATTGTCATGAACCTGATTGCCGACATGATGTATTTCGTCCTCAACCCCCGTCTGAGAGAGCCGTAGATGACTGATGCCTCTGCAACCGACGCCAGGGTAGACCCCGTTCTAGCCACAAAGCGCGAAAGCCGGGTCTGGAAGAAATTGCGTGCCCATCGCAGCGCAATGCTGGGGGGTGGCCTTGTTGTGTTTTTCCTTCTGGTTGCTATCTCCGCACCGCTGCTGCCCATTCCGGACCCGGCGGCCACGGATTGGGGCGCTGTCCGCAAGCCACCCAGCGCGGCCCACTGGATGGGGACCGATGAGATCGGACGCGATATCCTGTCGCGTATGATCTGGGGCGCGCAGGCCTCGCTGCTGGCCGGCGTGATCTCGGTGGGGATTGCGGTGGCGCTGGGGGTGCCGCTGGGACTGGTCGCTGGGTTCTTCGGCGGCTGGACCGATGCCGTCATCTCGCGCTGTACCGAGGCGCTGCTGGCCGCGCCATTCCTGATCCTTGCGATTGCCTTGGCCGCTTTTCTGGGCCCGTCCCTGACCAATGCAATGATTGCCATCGGCATTTCGGCGACACCGATCTTCATTCGGCTGACGCGCGGGCAGGTCATCAACATCAAATCCGAAGACTACGTAGAAAGTGCGCGGGCCATTGGCCTGCCCACGCGGCTGATCCTCAGCCGGTATATTCTGCCGAACGTGTTGCCGCCGATCCTTGTGCAGGCAACGCTGACGATTGCGACCGCGATCATCGCCGAGGCGGCCCTGTCATTTCTCGGGCTGGGTCAGCAGCCGCCAGCGCCCAGCTGGGGATCCATGCTGAACACCGCCAAAAACTTTCTGAATCAGGCCCCGTGGATGGCCCTTTGGCCGGGGATTTCGATCTTCCTTGTGGTGCTTGGTTTCAACTTGCTGGGGGACGGGCTGCGTGATGCGCTCGACCCGCGTGAACACTAAAATTGCTGGAGCGCTTATGTCCGAATTCACCACCCGTCCTGAGATCCGCGGCACGTTTGGTGTCGTCACATCGACCCATTGGATAGCATCAGCGGTCGGGATGTCCATTTTGGAAAAGGGCGGTAACGCCTTTGACGCCGCCGTGGCCTGCGCTTTGACCCTGCAGGTGGTCGAACCGCATCTGAACGGGCCCGCCGGCGATATGCCTGCGATATTTCATTCTGCCGACAGCGGAAAGACGCAGGTGCTTTGTGCGCAAGGCGTGGCACCGGCGGCGGCGACCGTCGATCACTACTGCGCGCAGGGGCTGACGCTTGTTCCCGGTTCGGGCCTGTTGTCGACCGTGGTGCCGGGGGCCTTTGACGGCTGGATGCTGATGCTGCGCGATCATGGCAGCCTGCCGTTGCGCGATGTCATGCAACCCGCCATCGACTATGCGCGTGACGGACATCCGGTACTGCCGCGGGTGGCGCAGACGATTGCCGATCTGGCGGAGTTTTTCGCCGAAGAATGGCCCAGCTCGGCCGAGGTCTGGACGCCCGGCGGTAAAAGCCCCGAGCCGCATAGCCTGTTCCGCAACCCCGATCTGGCGGCAACCTACGACCGGCTGGCCGACAGCCCGGGCGACACCCGCGAAGCACAGATAGATGAGGCGCGGCGGCAATGGCGCGAGGGCTTTGTTGCCGATGCGATCTTTGACTATCTGAAGACTGCCAGCGTCATGGATGTTTCAAACGCCCCGCATTCCGCCGTGCTGGCACCTGACGACATGGCTGGCTGGCGCGCGACTTATGAAGCGCCGCTCAGCTATGAATATGAAGGCTGGACCATCAACAAGACCCATGCCTGGAGCCAGGGGCCGGTGATGTTGCAGGCGCTGGCCCTGCTCAAGGGGTTCGATCTGGGCGCAATGAATCCCAATGGCGGGGAATTTGTGCATACGGTGATCGAGGCGATGAAGCTCGCCTACGCGGATCGGGAAGCCTATTACGGCGATCCGGACCACAGCGAAATCCCCATGGATGTGCTGCTGAGCGAGGAGTATAACGCGGAACGGCGCAAGCTGATTACGGCAAAGGCGTCGTTCGAACAGCGCCCGGGGCGTGTACCCGGGCTGGAGCATCTGGCGGATGCCTATGTCGAACGCAGCGCGCGCGACTTCAATGTCGGCCCGGTGGTGGCGCAAGAGCCGACCATGTCACATCTGACCGAAAGGCGTGGCGATACGGTGCATCTGGACGTGATCGACCGGTGGGGCAACATGGTCGCGGCCACGCCGTCCGGCGGCTGGTTGCAAAGCAATCCGGTCATCCCCGGCCTTGGTTTTCCACTGAACTCGCGCGCGCAGATGTTCTGGCTGGAACACGGCCTGCCGACCTCGCTTGCCCCCGGGCGCAGGCCGCGCACGACGCTGACGCCAAGTCTGGCGGAAAAGAACGGTATACGTCTGGTCTTTGGCACTCCGGGCGGGGACCAGCAGGACCAGTGGCAGCTGATCTGGTTCCTGCGTTTCGTGCATTTCGGTATGGGTTTGCAGGCTTGCATGGATGCGCCGCTGTTCCATTCGATGCACTTTCAGGGCTCCTTTTTCCCGCGTGAGGTCCGGTCGGGCGAGATGATGATCGAACCCAATGTCGGATCCGAAACCATCGCTGATCTGCGTGCGCGGGGTCACAATGTAGTTGTCGCGGAACCCTGGAGCGTGGGGCGCCTGACTGCTGCGCTGCGCGAAACGGACGGCTCCATGCGCGCGGCGGCGACGCCGCGGCTGATGCAGGCCTATGCGGTGGGCCGATGACCTGGTCGCTGATCGCAAGGGACAACGACGGCAGCGTCGGGCTAATCGTTTCCAGCAAGTTCTTTGCCTGCGGCGCCGTTGTTCCCTATGTCGGTGCGCGTGTCGCCGTGGCCAGTCAGGCGTTCTGCAACCCGATCTGGGGGACCGAAGGGCGCGCCCGGCTGGCAGCCGGGGAAGATCCGCAGGCGGTTCTGGACGATCTGGTTGCGCGGGACGCGGGGCAGGCCATCCGGCAGGCGCATATGATGGGTGTGGACGGAACTTTTGCGCAGCACACCGGCCAAGACTGCGTGGATTGGGCCGGGCACCTGATGGCAGAGGATCACTCGGTCGCAGGGAACATGCTGGCCGGGTCTCAGGTCCTGACGGCGACCTCTGAAGCTTTTGCTGAGCTTGCTGATCGTCCCTTTGCCGAACGGCTGATCCGCGCCATGCAGGCCGGACAGGCCGCAGGCGGCGACAAGCGCGGGCGGCAGGCCGCCGGGCTGATCATACACCGGCAGGAGGAGCATCCCTGGCTTGACCTGCGTGCTGATGATCACGCCAACCCGCTGGACGAACTGGCCCGGCTTTGGGAGGTCGCGCAAGAGCGATACGTCCATTTCGCCAAGGGTATGCCGACCGCCGCCGCGTTTTCCGGCCAGCCCAGACGCGAGGGTATTGACGCCACCATTGCCGCCGCCGAAGCTGCGCGCAAAGCGGCGGGGCGCAAGAGCTTATCTGCTGCGGTCGAGAACGGGTGAAGGGAAATAAATGCCGCTGAATGCGACATCATCACGTGTGCGGGGGCAGCTTCTGGCCCTGATATCCTCGGGTGAGTGGGAGGGACAGGGCAAGCTGCCGACCGAACGCGCTCTGGCCGATCGCTTTGAGGTTGGGCGGCGGCACGTGCGTCAGGCATTGGATGCGCTGGAAACCGACGGCCTTGTCTGGCGCAGACAGGGCAAGGGCACGTTCATTGGCCAGCCCACCGACCCGATGGGCGATCTGGCAGCAAAAATCACGGGCGAGACCAATGCGCTGGAAGTCATGGAGGCTCGTCTGTGTATCGAGCCGGAGCTGGCGGCGCTTTGTTCAAAACGTATGACGCCTGATGAAATCAGCCGCCTGCGCCATCTGGCACAGCGCCAGTTCGAAGCGGCGGATGCGCAGGCCACCGAACTGTGGGATGGGTCTTTCCACAGGCTGATTGCTCAATGCGCCCGCAACCGACCACTGCTGACGGCCTATTCGCTGCTCGACAGCATTCGTTTCAATGCTGGCTGGGTTCGGATCCGGGCCAAGGCGCGCGATGGGGCATCTCTGGCCGTGACCCACTCGGAACATATGGCGATCGTCGAGGCGATTGCCCGGCGACATGCTGACGTCGCACGACAGGCCATGCGCGATCATCTGGAAACCAGATTTGCTGCGCTGGAAAGCGAAGTGCGTGCCCACGGATATGGCGAGACGCCTCCGGACTTTTCGATGGCTGACAAACGGACATGACGGATTCTGTCACCATAGGCGACATCGAAGCCGCCGAAAAACTCGCCGGTGTCGCCTACACGCCCGCCGAGCGCGGGCAGATGGTGGACAGCATCGAAACGCAAATCCTTGCGGCTCGGGCCCGGCGAAAGGTGCCTTTACCCAATGAGACGCCAATGGCGAGCAGATTTGATCCCCGACTGCCGGGTTTCAGAATGCCGACGGGAGAAGATGCAGTCAGGACGTCCGGTTTTACCGGCGATCTTCCGGCGTCGGAAGACGATATCGCCTTTGCTCCGCTGACCTGTCTTTCCTACTGGATCGCTTCAGGGCAGATCACATCACGCAGGCTGACCGAGATTTATCTGAGACGGATTTCGTCTCTGAACCCCAGGCTGAACTGTTTTGCGACCGTGACCGATGCGCAGGCGTTGTCGGAAGCCGACGCTATGGATGCTCTGACGCGGGCGGGTCGCTCACGGGGTCCTTTGCATGGTGTGCCCTATGCGCTCAAGGATCTGTTCGATACCAGAGGTGTCGTGACAGGGTGGGGGGCCGAGCCCTTTCAGGATCGGGTGCCGGATACAGATGCTGAAGTGACCAGCAGGCTGCGCGAGGCCGGTGCGGTTTTGCTTGGAAAGACAACGCTCGGCGCGCTGGCTTATGGCGATCTTTGGTACGGGGGGCGGACGCGCAATCCGTGGAACCTGAACGAGGGGTCGAGCGGTTCAAGCGCGGGTTCAGCCTCGGCCACCGCAGCGGGTTTGTGTGGGTTTTCCATCGGAACCGAGACGCTGGGTTCGATCGTATCGCCTTCCGAACGGTGCGGGACCACTGGTTTGCGCCCGACCTTCGGGCGGGTCAGCCGTCGCGGCGCGATGGCGCTGAGTTGGTCTATGGACAAGGTTGGTCCCATCTGCCGAAGTGTCGAAGATACCGCGCTGGTGCTGGCTGAGCTGAACGGTCATGATCCGGCGGATCTGTGCTCGATTGCTGCTCCCTTCCGCTTTGATGCAGCCAGCGGCATTGACGGCATGGTTGTCGGTTATCTGCCCGAGGCGTTTGCCGAAGGCGCAACGGAAACCGACCATGCAATACTGGACACGGTCCGCGCGCTTGGGTTGACGGTGCGGGAAGTGGCGTTGCCCGATCTTCCCTACACCTCGCTGATCAACATCCTCTACGCCGAGGCCGCCGCTGCGTTTGAGGATCTGACGCTGTCGGATCTGGACGATGCGCTGACATGGCAGGAGGATGGAGCCTGGCCGAATACGATGCGAAAGGCCCGTTTTCTTTCGGCTGTGGATCACGTCAACCTCGATCGCCTGCGTTTTCGGGTGATGGAGGAGGTGGGCAGGCTGATGTCACAGGTTGATGTGCTCATCGGCCCTGCGGCCACCGGGCCGATGCTCGTGGCCAGCAATTTCACCGGCCATCCCTGTCTGCACTTGCGCGCCGGGTTCGAAAGCCTGCCCAGCAGGCTGCCGGGAACTTTGGGAAACCGCGCGCCCGGTGGACCTGAAACCGGCGACGGCCCGGCCTTCAAAGTGCCCCGAGGTGTCTCCCTCTGGGGTCAACTGTTTGACGAAGGCCCCATGCTGGCGCTCGGGATGGCGCTTGAAGAGGCCTTGGACGTGGCCGACGTGAGGCCGGTTTTTCCGCGATAGAGTCATGTCCGTGATGGCCCGAGAGGGACAATCCGGGGTGTCCCGTGTTATCGCGGTGTCTTCGCGCCCCTGAACAGCAGCAGGAACACGAAGACCGAGCCGATGGATGTTGTGACGATGCCAACTGGCAGTTCCTGCGGGGCCAGCAGCAGGCGGCTGATGATGTCGGACCCTGTCAGCAGCCCCGCGCCCACGATCGCCGCCGTCGGCAGAAGCTGGCGGTGTAGCGGTCCGGCGATGCCGCGCGCGATATGGGGCACCATCAGGCCGACAAAGCCGATGACACCGGCAACCGAGACAAAAACAGCCGTCGCCAGCGCGGCCACGAAGAACATGCTGAACCGCAGCCCCTGAACGGGTACTCCGAGGGTAGATGCCGTCAGATCTCCGGTCAGTAGCGCGTCCAGCCAGCGGCTGCGATAGAGCGAATAGCTGAGGATCAGCAGCAGACCGGCGCAGACCAGCGGAAACGTCTCCCACCGTGCAAGGCCCAGACCGCCCAGCATCCAGAAGATCACCGAATGCGCCGCGCGGCTGTCGCCTGCGAAGATCAGGTAATTGGTGATGGCCGAGAACAGGAACGAAACCGCCAGCCCCGCCAGGATCAGTTTTTCCGGCGCGCTGGTGCGCAGCCCGTGGACCAGCGCCAGCACGATGCCCGAGGCGATCAACCCGCCGCAGAACGCCGCCAGAGGCAGGGTCCAGAAGCCCAGAATATCGCCCGTTACCGTGATGACGAACACGGCCCCGGCTGCTGCCCCCGACGACAGGCCGAACAGGAACGGGTCTGCCAGATCGTTGCGTGTTGTGGTTTGCAGGACAACACCGACCAGCCCCAGCCCGGCCCCGATCACCGCCGCAAACAGCGCGCGCGGCAGGCGCAGATCAAAGACGATCCGGTGCAGCGGCGACATCTCGCCCCCGGCCAGCCCGGTGCCCAGCAACACGGCGTCGACCGTATCGGGCAGGGGGATCGGGGTGGTGCCGTAGATCGTCGAGACCAGCAGAAGGGCGGCCAGTACGACCGCCCCCAGCACAAGTGTCAGGCCGGTTCGGCCCATGTCAGCTCTGACCCGGATGCATGGCCCGCGCCATTTTCGAGATCGCCTCGATATTTGCCGGTCCGGGGGTCAGTTCCTCGTACCGCAGGCCGATCCAGCGCTCGTTCTTGACCGCGTCGGTCTGCGACATGACGGGGTGTTCCTGCAGGAACTTGAACGTATCCGCCGCGCCATTGCCGGTCTGATAGTCCAGCAGCACCAGGAATTCCGGATTTGCGGCCGCTACGGCCTCCCACGAGGTGCGGCCCCAGCTGGTATCCATGTCATGGGTGACATTCTCGCCGCCCGCTGCGGTAATCATCGCGTCGGGGATGGCGAATTTACCGGCTGTGAAGGGCGCATCCGCTGGACCGTCCAGCAGGAAAACGCGCGGTTTGGACAGATCGGCAGTCTTGGCCTCGATCCCGGCCAGTTGCTCTTTCCAACCAGCCACCAGCGCCTCGGCCTTGTCCTCGACATGCATCACCTTGCCCAGACGCAGGATATCGTCAAAGAGCAGGTCCATGCTCGCCTCGGGGCGGTCCTTGTCCAGATGCACGCAGCTTTCGGTCAGGATCATGGTCTTGATGCCAAAGGGTTCCAGCGTGTCGGGCGTGACGTCGCCGCCCGGCTTCATGCCGTAATACCAACCGGCAAAGAACAGGTCGGGTTCGACCGCCACAAGGTTTTCGACAGTGGGGTATTTCGGGGCAAGCTCGGGGATGTCGCCGCGCAGCGTGTCGAATTCCGGGCTGGTCTTGTACCAGCCGGTGATGCCGGTCAGACCGACGATCTTGTCCTGCAGACCCAGAGCAAAGGCCATGTCGGTCATGTTCATGTCATGCACCACCAGCCGCTCAGGCGCGGTGTCAAAGACCAGCGGTTCACCGCAATTGTCGACGGTGATCTCATGCGCGGCAGCGCCGCCCGCCAAGGCTGTGGCCAAAGCCACTGACCAGAGGTGTTTCATTCAGGAATGCTCCTTGATCGAGATGAAATTGAGGTTCTTCTGATATCCAGCGCCGGAATCATGCGCCCTTCGTGCGGCAGGCACAGGTAATCGACCCCGAACGTGTCGCGGACCCGATCCGGGGTCAGCACCTCGGCCACGGGTCCGAAACCGGTCAATCGAGCGGATTTCATCAGCGCGACATGGGTGGCGAATTCCGGGATCATGACCAGATCGTGCACGATCATGACCACGGTGATTCCCAGTTCCGCGACCAGAGACAGCATCCGCCCTTTGGCATCGGGGTCCAGATGGTTGGTCGGTTCGTCCAGAAACAGCAGCGAGGGGTCCTGCGCCAATGCCCGCGCGATATGGGCCCGCTGACGCTCGCCCCCCGACAGCACGGCCATTTTCTTATCGGCCAGGGTTGTCAGCCCGGTCAGGTCCAGAATGCGCGTCAGGTCGGCGGCATGGTCGTCGGCCGAGCGGTCGGTTCGGATCGGAATCTGACCCAGCGCAACATAATCGCGCAATGACAGCCGCCCGTCGGGATATTCCTGCTGACTGACCACGGCGATCATCCGGGCCCGCTCGGTCGCGGGCATCTGCCTGAGGCTGCGCCCCCTGACCAGCACATCCCCCAGCGTCATCTCGGCCGCGCCGGACAGCAGGTTCAGCAACGTGGTTTTGCCCGCCCCGTTGGGCCCGGCGATGGCCAATATCGCGCCTTCGTCCAGTTCAAACGAAGCATCCTGCAACAGCACATCCCCGTTTGGTGCATTATATTCGAGATCGCGCGCAATCAGAAAATCCGGGCCTTTCATGCTTGCCCCTCGCGGTGGATCGCAGGCAGGCGGGACAGCGTCTTGGTCAGCAAGGCGGGTGGCCTGTCGGTGGCCTTGGTCCACCCGTCGGCCGAGTTCCGATATTGCTGGGCAAATTGGGTCAGAGCCTCGATATCCGCTTCCGTCTGGATGTCGCCAAACAGGTATTGGGCCTTCCCCGTCGCCTGAAAGCCCACTGTCCGGGGGCGGTCGCAGCCTGCCATGCAGTCAACTGTGCGGATCGCAAACCCCTGTGGCAGCTTGTCCGTCAGATCGCCGCGCATGGCATCAACGGGCTTGCCTCCGTCACAGGTGGCGCAGATCAGAAGAAAATGGTCAGGCCGGTCTGACATCGTCCGCTCCACATATTGCCAAGCGCGGACGGAAGGTGCCGATCAGGTAAACACGCATCAGACGTGCCATCAAAGCCTCCTTCCAGGACGCCCCGCCCCGGGTTGGTTAACATTTGATGGCAGGTCTCCTGACTTGCGGGTCTGCGCTCGGCCGTCCTTCCCGGCCCGTCGGCCAGTGGGTGTTTGACGTCGCTCGCCGCTTACAGTTGCGGGGGCAGTTACGGTCTTGGCGTGTTCCGGTTATCCCGGTGCCGCACCGTATTCCCTTTTCATCCCTTGGCGTATCCGCAGGAACCATCAGCGATCTGAGTGCCCGAGAAAGAAAGGTGCGTCAATATGATCTTTATGACTTACGAGCAGTTTTTGCAGACCGGTCCCGGATGCCCCGCGCAGCCCGCGCTGTTGGTGATTTGTATTCCCCGGGGCCTGCAAAAACGACGCTGGTATTGCCTGAAATCTCAAATACACCCAATAATGAGGGTAGGATTGGTTAAAAAACAATACTTGTGTGGACTTTGTTGGATTTTAGTGCAAAAACCACACAAAGCGTGAGGAGTGCGAACGTGATCGCCCGGAATTCATTATCTCCGAGAGAGCTTCAAATAATCGAAGCGCTGCGTCAACTGGGCGGCCAGGCCCGCAATGTGGAGTTGGCGGAAACGCTTAGCGTTTCGGATGAGACGATCCGGCGCACGATCAAATCCCTGTCCAAGCTGGGAATAGTCGAGCGGAACCATGGCATGGTTCGCCTGTTGGACGCGCAGCACGAGATCGGATTTTTCCAACGCCTTGGCGAGTTCACCGAAGAAAAGATGCAGGTCGCAAAGGCGGTTGCCAGCCTTGTGCCAGACGGGGCCACGCTGTTCCTAGATGTCGGCAGCACGACCGCATTCGTCGCCGAGACCTTGCGGGACAGACGGGATCTGACGGTTGTGACCAACTCGATGAACGTGGCGCATAAGCTTTTGGCACACAACGGAAACCGCGTCTTTCTGCTGGGCGGTGAAATGCGCAAGGACGAAATGGGGACATTCGGATTTGTCGCCGAGGCGCAGCTGCGCCGTTATACCTACGACATCGCAATCCTCAGCCCGGACGCGTTGGACCCGAAATTCGGGTTTCTGTACCAGAGCCCGGGCGAGGCCGAGCTGGCATCGGTGGTCGTGGACCGCACCAGCCGGACCATGGTCGCCATGGTGCACCAGAAATTCGACACCTCGGGGCCGCATCAGGGATTTGAGCCTCAGGCTGTCGACCAACTGATCACCGATGCGCTTCCGGGGAAGAAACTGGCGGCAAAACTTGAGGGCTGGCAGATCAAAACGCTGTTGGCGGCTGAATGACATATCTCCGCACGAATGACGGGAGTCCTGCCGCCAGTTGCGCGCAGGATGAACCCCAAACAAGACCTGAGGCAATTACATAATGGCAATACTCGTTTTCTTGATGCAGCTGGCTGGCGCGACGATGTTGCTGCTGTTTGCGGTGCGCATGGTGCGCACTGGGATCGAGCGCAGCTATGGCGCCTCGTTCCAGCGGGTTCTGACCCGCAATGACAGCATGATCGGCGCAAGCATGACGGGCATGGTGCTGGCCGTTGTGCTGCAAAGTTCGGCAGCGGTTGCGCTGCTGGCTTCGGGTTTTGCCGCCGGTGGGTATCTGGCCTTTTCCGCCGGTCTGGCGATTGTGCTGGGCGGCGATCTGGGCTCGGCTCTGGTGATCCAAATTCTGTCGTTCCGGCTGGACTGGCTGGTACCGCTGCTGCTGGCGGTGGGCGGTTGGCTGTTCGTCAAGACCGAGCGTAAGAAGCCTCGCCAGATCGGGCGCATCCTGATGGGGGTCGCCTTAATCCTGATCTCGCTGCGGTTCCTGCGCGAGGCGATGGACCCGATCCGCGACAGTGCCTTTCTGCCCGCCATCGCCGACTATCTGGTGCGCGATTATGTGGCCGCCTTTCTGGTCGGGGGGGCGCTGGCCTTTGTGATGCACAGCTCGGTCGCGGCGATTCTGATGTGTGTGACGCTGGTGCAGATTGGGGCGTTGCCATTTTCGGCGGGTCTTTCGCTGGTTCTGGGGGCCAATCTGGGCAGTGCGCTGATCCCCGTCTGGCTGACCCGCGGGATGGAGCCGCGCGCAAGGCGCATCCCCTTTGCCAACCTTGCACTACGCGGACTTTGGGCTGTTATATGCCTGTTTGCTGCCAATCTGGCCCTTAGGACCGGAATGCTGAGCGCGGACTATCAGGGACAGATGCTGGTCAACGCGCATCTGGCGTTCAATGCTTCTCTGCTGATTCTGTCGATGCCGTTCTGCGGTATGCTGCATGCGCCGTTCGAACGGTTCTTCCCGGACACAAAACCCCAGACGCAGGGCGATCCGCTGACCCGCCCCGTCAGCGCGCTGGACCCCGACATGGCCGAGAGCCCTGTGCTGGCCGTTTCGGCCCTAAAGCGGGAACTGCTGCGGATGGCCGAACTGGTCCAGACCATGTTCAGCCCGCTGCTCGGACTGTACCGGTCGGGCGATGACGAACAGATTAAGGCGGTTCAGGCCATTGATCTGGACGTGAACCAGTGCCTGACTGATATCCGCGCCTTTGTTGCTGCGCTGCCCGCCGAGAAAATGGACAAGAAAAGCTCGGAAACAGCCCGCGATGTACTGGAATACGCTGTCCGACTTGAGACTGCGGGTGATGTGGTGGCCAAGCGGCTGACGGTGCTGGCGACTGAACTGCGCGAAACCGGCAGGCAGTTTTCGCCTGAAGGCTGGTCCGAGGTGCAGGATATGCACGAAAAGATTCTGGCCAACCTGAAACTGGCGACCAATGTGATCATCTCGGAAGATCTGGAAAGTGCGCGCCTTTTGAATTCGGAAAAGACCGAAATCAAACGGGCCGAACGGGACAGCCGCAAACGCCACTTCCGGCGGTTGCAGAACGGAATGTTCGATAGTTTCGAGACCAGTGATGTGCATCTGGAAACCCTGCGTGCGCTACGCGAGTTCAACAGCCACATCGCGGCGATTTCCACACCGATCCTGTATTCCAACGGGCAGTTGCTGGAGACGCGTTTGATCGAAGACCTGCCAGCCCGCGAAAGCCAGACCTAGGCCTGCCGAGTCGCCCGAGTTCGCGGCGTGCCGGGTTGTTGCGGCACGATGCAGGAGTGACCATCAGCGGAATTTGTACCGGCTATCTGGCCGTTGGCATGTGATATGGTAACGGCGCCTTTACTGGTTTGCGGGCGGTGTGGGTCATCCTTTGGTGGAAATTTGGGCGAAACCGCTTCAAAACGCTGAATTTTTTGCAGGATTATAATATATAGGGAAAACTTATGATATTGTAGATTTTAACGATTTTTCTTGTTTTGGTATTCTGTCAAATTACTGTCATCAAAAATTAATAGTGGAAGCGCCACGAGAGAATGGCGCCAGCGTCATAATCTACACAACAGAGGACAACATGAAAAAAACTCTTTCCACTTTCACGGCAGTTGTAGCGACTTCGCTGATCGCCGCCGCAGCCGCTGCTGAAACCGAGCTGACTGTTTACACCGCAGTCGAGGCCGAAGACCTGGCCCGCTATGCTGAACAGTTCAACGCCGTGCATCCCGACATCAAGATCAACTGGGTTCGCGATTCCACCGGTATCATCACCGCCAAGCTGCTGGCCGAGCGTGACAACCCGCAGGCTGACGTGGTCTGGGGTCTGGCGGCAACCTCGCTGCTGCTGCTGAAATCCGAAGACATGCTGGAGCCCTATGCGCCGGTCGGTGTCGAGAAGCTGGATGCGAAATTCGTCGACGGCGGCGATGTTCCCAGCTGGGTTGGCATGGACGCCTGGGTTGCTTCGGTCTGCTACAACACCGTCGAAGCCGAGAAGGCTGGCCTGACGCCGCCGACCTCGTGGAAAGACCTGACCGACGCGCAGTACAAGGGTCATGTGATCATGCCGAACCCGAACTCGTCGGGCACTGGCTTCCTGGACGTGTCCAGCTGGCTGCAGATGTTCGGTGAAGAGGGCGGCTGGGAATACATGGACGCGCTGCATGAGAACATCGCGCGTTACACCCATTCGGGCTCCAAGCCCTGCAAGCTGGCTGCCGCCGGCGAGATTCCGATCGGTATCTCGTTTGCCTTCCGCGGCGCCAAGTCGAAAGCCGCAGGCGCACCGCTGGACATCATCGTGCCCAGCGAAGGTGTTGGTTGGGACATGGAAGCAACGGCGATTGTAGCGGGCACCGACAAGCTGGAAGCCGCTCAGAAACTGGTGGACTTCTCGGTCACGCCTGAGGCCAACGAGATGTACAATGTTGGCTACGCGGTCGTTGCCTACCCTGGTATCGCAAAGCCGGTTGAGCACTTCCCCGAAGGTCTGCTGGATGCGATGATCGACAATGATTTCGAATTCGCCGCCAACAACCGCGCTGCCATCCTGAAGGAATGGCAAGAGCGTTACGACGGCAAGTCCGAACCCAAAGAATAAACCACTCACGTCGGAGGGGCTTAACGCCCCTCCGACCTTTGGATAAACTCTCCCTACAACTCACGTGAACGGCGCGGCGAATTTCTGGCCACTCTCTCGTCATGGCTGCTGCGCAAAGCTCAAGGACCACTCCCCGTGCTTAAGAAAACCTCTCCCGGTGATCTCTATCTGAGTATCCAAGACCTCTGGAAGGCGTTTGGCGATTTTCTGGCCCTCCGGGATATCTCGCTGGACATCAACGAAGGCGAATTCATCTGTTTTCTGGGGCCCTCGGGCTGCGGTAAGACCACCTTGCTCCGCGCCATTGCAGGGCTGGACCTGCAGACCAAGGGGACGGTTATGCAGGATGGCAAGGATGTCTCGAACCTGCCCCCGTCCGAGCGTGATTTCGGCATTGTGTTCCAGTCTTACGCGCTGTTTCCGAACCTGACGATCGAAAAGAACATTGCCTTTGGCCTGGAAAACACCGGCCGCAGCAAATCCGAGATTGCGGTGCGGGTGGCCGAACTGCTGAAACTGGTGGGTCTGCCGGATCAGGGCAGCAAGTACCCGGCTCAATTGTCGGGTGGTCAGCAGCAGCGGATCGCCCTGGCGCGGGCCATTGCCACCAACCCCGGCCTGTTGCTGCTGGATGAACCGCTTTCGGCGCTGGATGCCAAGGTGCGCGTACATTTGCGGCATGAAATCAAAGAACTGCAGCGCAAGCTGGGCGTGACCACCGTGATGGTGACCCACGATCAGGAAGAGGCGCTGGCCATGGCCGACCGGATCGTGGTCATGAACCACGGCGTAATCGAACAGGTCGGTACGCCCACTGAGATTTACCGCCATCCGGCCAACCTGTTCGTGGCCGATTTCATCGGTGAGATGAACCAGTTGCCTGCGGTTGCAGGCGATACCGATACTCTGGAACTTGGCGGTTCGGCGCTGAAATGCGAGCCGCATTCGCACCAGAAAGGCAGCCGCATCGTCGCCGCCGTCCGCCCCGAGGATATCATTCCGCATGGCGAAGGGGCGCGTTCACCCGGTGCGCCCGACATCATCACCACGCCCGAAAACGCTTTTGAGGTGCTGATCACCGAGATGGAGTTCCTTGGCTCGTTCTGGCGCTGCCGTCTGTCCCACAAGACCTTCGGAGACGAAGAGTTGATCGCCGATTTCTCGATCAACGCGGTCCGTCGTCTGGGTCTTGAAGAGGGTGGCCAGATGATGATCGAACTGCCTCGAAACCGCCTGATGGCCTTCACCCCGGCGGAGGAGGGCTGATGACCGACACCACCTCTCTGCCCGCCGGCCCGATCATCAAGGGCAAGCTGAGCCGCGACGACCTAATCATGCGTGGCGGCATGATGGTCATCGCCCTGTATCTGGTTGTGACGCTGGCCTTCCCGCTGTGGGCGATGCTGTCCAAATCGTTTTCCACCTACCGGATGGAGCTGTCGCAGTACGAGTTTCAGGTCAGCGACGACAACGGTGTGTTCAGCGGCACCATCCTGAATGGGGCCCAACTGAATGCGGAAACCGGCGCCTATACCGATCAGGAGCTTTCGACAGGCTCTGACGGGCGGCTGTCGGTCACGCCATTCTTCCCCGATTTCAGTTTCCGCAGCCCGGTGATGTATCAGATCCGGAACACCGCGCCGGATGGCCGGTTCCTGATCGGTTCGAACCTGCAAAAAGGCACCGATTGGGTCGAACTGGATTCAAACACCTTCCGCCGGGTGCAGTTGCGACCGGTGCAGTCGACGGGTGTTGACAACTTTATCAGCTATTTCTCGACCCCGGCACTGTTCAATTCGATCAAGAACTCGCTTTGGATTGCGGTCGTCAGCACTGTCATCACGGTCACGCTGGCCTTCTGGTTCGCCTATGCGCTGAACCGCAGCTGCATGCGTTTCAAAGGTGTGTTCCGGCTGATTGCCATGGCGCCGATCCTGGTGCCCTCGCTGCTGCCCGGTATCGCGCTGGTCTATCTGTTCGGCAATCAGGGATTTCTGAAAGAGCTGCTGTTTGGGGCAAGTATCTACGGACCCATAGGCATCGTGATCGGCTCGGTTTTCTTCACCTTTCCACATGCCTTCCTGATCATCTCAACGGCGTTGGCGATCTCGGACGCGCGGTTGTATGAGGCCGCCTCGAGCCTGCGTTCGACCCCCTGGCGGACCTTCTGGACCGTGACCATTCCGGGCGCGCGCTATGGTCTGATCTCGGCGGCCTTTGTGGTGTTCAACCTTGTGATCACCGATTTCGGCCTGCCGAAGGTGATTGGCGGTCAGTTCAACGTTCTGGCGGTGGATATCTACAAACAGGTGATCGGCCAGCAGAACTTTGAGATGGGCGCTGTTGTCTCGGTTGTTCTGGTGGTGCCCGCGATCCTGGCCTTTGCCATCGACCGTCTGGTGCAATCGAAACAGGTGGCCCTGCTGTCGGCGCGTTCGGTGCCCTATCAGCCCAACCCGAATCCGAAAACCGACCGTATCATGCTGATCTATTGCAGCATGGTCGCGCTGTTCATCGTTGGCCTGCTGGCGGTGTGTCAATTCGCTGCGCTGATCAAGTTCTGGCCCTATGACCTGAGCCTCAGCCTGAACAACTATCAGTTCGACAAGATGGATGGCGGCGGCTGGGGGTCCTATTTCAACTCGATCAAGATGGCGCTGCTGACGGCGGTGATCGGCACTGCGATCGTGTTCTTCGGGGCCTATCTGGTTGAAAAGTCGAACGGGTTCAAAACCGGCCGGGCGCTGTTCCAGATGTTTGCGATGCTGCCCATGGCGATCCCCGGAATGGTGCTGGGTCTGGCCTATATCTTCTTCTTCAACAACCCGGCCAACCCGCTGAATGCAATCTATGGCACAATGGCCATTCTGGTGATCTGCTCGGTAACCCACTTCTATACGGTGTCACACCTGACCGCCGTAACCGCGCTGAAGCAGATGGATACCGAGTTCGAATCCGTCTCGGCCTCGCTCAAGCAGCCCACGATGAAGCTGTTTGCGCGGGTAACGGTGCCGGTTTGTCTGCCTGCGATCCTGGATATCTCGATCTACCTGTTCGTCAACGCGATGACGACAGTGTCGGCGGTGGTGTTCCTGTATTCACCCAAGACCACGCTGGCCTCGATTGCGGTGCTGAACATGGATGATGCAGGGGATATTGCACCGGCGGCGGCGATGGGGATGATGATCTTCTACACCAATGCCGCAGCGCGTATCCTGCACCTGGTAGCGTCGAAAGGAATCCTGGGTCGAACGCAAGCCTGGCGCAGCAGATAAGTCACTCACAAAAAACGATAAATGCCCGCGGTTCCTGATCGCGGGCATTTGCTGTTTCGGTCCCTTTTCAACTCATAGGCAGATCTTATGTTTGG